>NZ_CP021744.1:0-731666 GCF_002192455.1 Streptomyces albireticuli | reverse complement strand
GTAGGAGTCGCACAGGGCGATCAGACCCAGGACCACGACCAGGCCGCGCCGGCTGCCGGCCGGCTTCGCGCCGGGTGCCGCCGCGGGGGCCACCCGGTCGACGACGGGCGCCGGCCGGGACAGCAGCGCGCGCCCGGCGAGCACGCTCACGACGAGGCCCAGGCCGGTGAGGAGCAGCAGGTGGCGGGTGACGGACAGGTGCCCGGCGACCAGCCCGCCGAGCCCCGCGCCGAGCATCCCGCCGAGGCTGTACGCGGCGTGGAAGCCGGGCATCACCGGCCTGCGCATCGCCGCCACGAGGTCCACGGCGGCACTGTTCATGGAGACGTTGAGCCCGCCGTAGGCGACGCCGAAGACGAGAAGGACGAGTCCGAGGGTGAGCGCCGAGTGGGTGAGCGGCGGCAGGGCGATGCCCAGGCACATCAGCACGGCGGCGGCGACCGTGACCGGGTGGCTCCCGAACCGGCGGCACAGCCGGCCGGTCACCGTCATGGTGGCCACGGCACCCGCCGACACGCCGAGCAGGGCGAGGCCGAGATCCCCGGCCGAGGCGCCGGTCTGCTCCTTGATGGCGGGGATGCGGACCACCCAGCCGGCGAAGAGGAGGCCGTCGAGGGCGAAGAAGAGGGTGAGGGCGGTGCGGAGGCGGCGGAGGTCGGGATCGGTGGGTATCCGGCCGGATCGGCTCGAAATGGCTGTCCGTATTTTGTTCAGCGTCGGCACAAAGTCAGAATAGGGGTGTGACCCAGACTCGGACAACACGTTTGGAACGCGGCCGTGGCGCCCTCGGCCCGGCGCTGGAGCTCGTCCACACCGGCCGCGCCCCCACCCGGGCCGTGCTCACCGCCGAGCTCGGCGTGACCCGCGCGACCGCCGGCGCCGTCGCGGCCGAGCTGGAGGCCCTCGGGCTGATCGAGGTCGACGCGCGCCCCGGCGCCGCCGCCGGGTCCCAGGGCCGGCCCTCCCACCGGCTCTCCCTCGCCCCGGACGGTCCCGTCGTCCTGGCCGCGCAGATCCACGCCGACGGGTTCCGCGCCGCCCTCGTCGGCCTCGGCGGCCGCATGGTCGCCACCGCCCCCGGCTGTATGACCGTACCCGCCGACCCCGCGCACATCATCGACGCCGTCGTCGAGGCCGGAGCGGGGCTGCTGCGCGGGACGGACCGCCGCTGTCTGGGCGCGGGACTCGCCGTGCCCTCGGCCGTCGCCGAACCGGAGGGCACCGCTCTCAACCCGCTGCACCTCTCCTGGCCCGCCGGGGCGCCGGTCCGCGAGCTGTTCACCGAGGCGCTCGCCAAGGCGGACGTCCCCGGTCCCGGCGGCACGACCGCCCTCGGCGTCACCGGCAACGACGTCAATCTGGCCGCTCTCGCCGAGCACCGCCACGGTGCGGGGCGCGGCGCCCGGCACCTGCTGTGCGTCGCCACCGGACACCGCGGCGTCGGCGGCGCGCTCGTCCTCGACGGCCGGCTGCACAGCGGCAGCTCCGGCCTCGCCCTGGAAGTGGGCCACCTTACGGTCAACCCCGCCGGTCTGCCCTGTCACTGCGGCAGCCGTGGCTGCCTGGACGTCGAGGCCGACCCGCTGGCCTTCCTGACGGCCGCGGGCCGCGACCCGGGGCCCGAGGTCTCCTTGCTCCAGCAGTCCCGCGACCTGCTCCGCACGGAGTACGCCGACCCGGCCGTGCGCGCCGCCGCCGAGCTGATCGTCGACCGGCTCGGCCTCGGCCTCGCGGGCCTGGTCAACATCCTCAACCCGGACCGCATCATCCTCGGCGGCCTCCACCGCGAACTGCTCGAAGCCGACCCCGAACGCCTCCGCGCGGTCGTCGCCGACCGCAGCCTGTGGGGCCGCAGCGGCAGCGTGCCCATCCTGTCCTGCACCCTCGACCACAACAGCCTCATCGGAGCGGCCGAGGCGGCGTGGCAGCCCGTCCTGGACGATCCCCTGGCGGCGCTCGGCTGAACGGACCGTCCGGCTTCGTCAGGAGGACCTGACGGGAACGGGGCACGAGGCGGGGAGTACACGCAGAGCGGCCGCGTACTCCCCGCGGGGGAGCGCGACCGACCCCGGCCGTACGACGACGGACGGGCCCGTCGCGACGAGGCTCGGTGGTGCAAGGGAAACACCCTCACCACCGAGGAGCTGACACCTCATGAACACCCTCGCGTACACCGCGGCCGACGGCGGCCCCGGTCCCTGGATCCTCTTCTTCCCGCTGATCTGGGCGGCCGTCGTGATCGGCGTCATCGTCCTCCTGCGCCGCACGGTGTGGCGCGGTCGCACCTCCTGCCAGGGCCGGGCGGCGCCTCCCGGACCCTCGCCGACGGCCCTCCTGGGCGGCCGGTACGCCGCGGGCGAGATCGACGAGGACGAGTACCGGCGCCGGATGGCCGTACTGGAGAAGGACTTCGGCACTCACACGGGAGGCACGAGAGCGAAATAGCGGTCGAGCGCGCGCCGGTCGCCCGTCACGTCGAGCCGCTCCGCGGGGATCCGCTGCCACAGGAACAGCAGCAGGTCCGAGGCGGTCCCCGCCACCTCGACGTCGCGGGGTCCGGCGCCGCCGGCGGTCCGCACGTCGTCCCCGTCGAAGGACACGGTCCACTCTCCGGGGCCGTCGGTCCGCCGGAACCCGAACCGCTCGCCCGCGCCCGCCGGGACGCTCTTCCAGGTCCGCCGGGCCGGCACGAACACCTCGAAGTTGTGGCCGACGGCGTCCGCCGCGAAGTCCGCCTCCAGGGGGCGGGCCGTGCCGAGCGCCCGCTCGGCGTCCCAGCGGTGCACCGACGCCTCGACGGCCTGCACCCGCCGCCAGAACCCGACCGTCCGCTCCCCGGACCACGTCCACGCCCACGCGTCCGGTGCACGGTCTCCCAGCACCGACTCCAGGGCGCCGGCCCCGGCCGCGAACCAGTCGGACAGACTTGCGGGCACCGGGCCTTGATGGGGAGCGTTCTCGGGAAGCGGCCAGTCGTGGGTGTCCGCGGGCAGACCGAGATAGGAGAGGTCCGAGGGGTCCGGCGGGCCGTCGAGCCGCCGCGTCACGATATGGGCCACGGCCCGGTGGACACTGCCCAGATGGACGACCAGGTCGGCCACCGACCAGCCGGGGCAGGAGGGGACCAGGGGCGATCCGCCCGCGTCGGCCGCGCGCCGTACCGCCGCCTCGAACGCCAGGACTTCACGGTGGAATACGGAGAGGTGGTCCACGGCCTCACTCTGCCACGCGGCGCCGCCCGGGGCGGTGCGATCGGCCGGGAGCCCTTGGCATCTACGCCACCGGACCGTGGCGCGCGGGCGCGTACCGGAGGCGTGCGGGGACGTGCGTCCCTGCGCGGTGGGGCCCGGGACCCGGCCCGCCCGGCGGGCGGCGCGTCCGACGTGTCGCGCGCCGTCGCGGCCGTTGCGTGCCGCTCCCGCGAGGGTGGGTGGGGTGACCGGGTGGGGGTGCGCCCGCCGGGCGGCTCAGCCGGGGACGGGGGAGCGGCCGCCGAGCGACGCCGTCCGGAGAGCCGCCGCGGGCTTCTCGAAGACGGACTCGTCGAGCGCGGGCAACCGGGTGACGGACTGTTCGAACGTGACGGCGCGGTCGGCCTGCGTGCGCCGGGCCGCGGGCGTACCGGGCACGGCGAGCGTGAACCACACGACCTTCCCGCCGTCGTGCCGCTCCTGCACCCCCCAGCTGGCGCTGACGGCGGCGATCAGGGCCAGGCCACGCCCGTGCGTGCTCCCGGTGTCGGCGTCCCCGAGGCGCGGCAGCCGGGGGTCGTGGTCCCGCACCGAGACCGTGAGCTGGTCCAGGACGAGGTCGATCTCCACGGTGCAGCGTTTGTCGGGTTCCGCGTGCCGGTGCACGTTGGTCAGGAGCTCGGTGACGCCGAGCGCGGCGGTGTCGATGAGGGGATCGAGATGCCAGTAACGGAGCTGCGCAGATACGATTCTGCGGACCTGGCCGATCCGCGGCGGCAGAGCCTGGAGCTCTACGGTGCAGTGCTTGTTCGGTCGACTGATCACGGCTGCGACTCCCTGAAGAAGTAGGGCTAGCCTGATGCAGATAGGCGTTCTGGCACGCGCCGGGTCCGGTCCAACGGCGGTGGCGGCTGAGCCGGTCGGCGGAACACTGATCCGGAGTGTAATCGCCGCTCTACCCTCGGTGATGCCGATACGAGTCAAGGGTCGGTTCTCACCGCCACATGCGCAACTCCTACGCCTTCAGCCCCGCGCATCGCTGTCGCGCGCGGAGCGGACCGCCTCCAGGAACCGCCGGACCGCCGAGGGCCCCGGTTCCTCGGCCGCACCGTCCCGGCCGCCCAGGGTGAGGACGTAGCGTGTGCCGTTCACCCGTGCCCGCGCCCGGTCCCGGGCGGCGAACCACGGTTTGCTCGCGTGGACCGCGTCCAGCGGAGCGCTGTCTATCTCCCGGCCGTAGCTCGTCAGCAGCTCCAGCCTGCCGTCCTTGATCTTCACCTGACCGGCCCTGGTGAGAGAGCGCAGAGCCCGCTCGATCCGCACCCCGGTCGCGTTGAACTCCGGCTCCGCCACGGCAACCGCCTCCCCGGCCGAATCGTGTGCCTGGTGCGCAGTCTGCCTGTGAGGCGGCTCACGCACCAGTGCCCATTTATGATCGAAACGTCCGGGTGCTCCCGTATGAGCCAGGACGAACTGCGTGAGGAGCGTCGTGAACAGCACCGTGCGCGCGGGCGGCTCCGCCGGCCCCACCCCCACCCTCGACATCGACCGCAGCGACCCCGCCCACCGGGCCTGGCTGGCCGAGGCGGTCCGGAAGGTGCAGGCCGACGCGAACCGTTCGGCCGACACCCACCTGCTGCGCTTCCCCCTGCCGCAGGAGTGGGGCATCGACCTCTACCTCAAGGACGAGTCCACCCACCCCACCGGCAGCCTCAAGCACCGCCTCGCCCGCTCACTCTTCCTCTACGGCCTGTGCAACGGCTGGATCCGCCCCGACGCCCCCGTCGTGGAGGCCTCCAGCGGCTCCACCGCCGTCTCCGAGGCCTACTTCGCCGCCCTGATCGGCGTCCCCTTCGTCGCCGTCATGCCCCGCACCACCAGCCGGGAGAAATGCCGGCTGATCCAGGCCCAGGGCGCCCGCTGCCACTTCGTCGACGACCCCCGGACGATGTACGCCGAGGCGGCCGCCCTCGCCGAGCGGACCGGCGGCCACTACATGGACCAGTTCACCTACGCCGAACGGGCCACGGACTGGCGCGGCAACAACAACATCGCCGAGTCGATCTACCAGCAGCTGCGCCTCGAACGCCACCCGGTGCCCGCCTGGATCGTCGCCACCGCCGGCACCGGTGGCACCTCCGCGACCCTCGCCCGCTATGTGCGCTACATGCAGCACGACACCCACATCTGCGTCGCCGACCCCGAGAACTCCTGCTTCTTCGACGGCTGGCGGGACCACGACCCCACCGCGACGAGCGACCGCGGCTCACGCATCGAGGGCATCGGCCGGCCCCGCATGGAGCCCAGCTTCGTGGCCGGCGCGATCGACCGGATGATGAAGGTCCCGGACGCCGCGAGCGTCGCGGCCGTACGGGCCCTGGACGCGGCCATCGGCCGTAAGGCGGGCGGCTCCAGCGGCACCGGCCTCTGGAGCGCGCTGAAGATCGTCGCCGAACTCGCCGACCAGGGCCGTCAGGGCAGCGTCGTCACCCTCATCTGCGACCCCGGGGAGCGCTACCTCGACAAGTACTACTCCGACGCCTGGCTCGCCGAGCAGGGCCTGGACATCGCGCCGTACACCGCGGCCATCACCACCTTCCTGGCGACCGGCCACTGGCCCGGCTGACACCTCCCGCGAGGCGGTACGGGCACCCCGGCCGGCGTCCCTGGCGGCCCCGCCGTCCACGCCTAGAGGTCCGCGGTCTCGCCGAAGCCGTCCGCCACCACCAGCTCCGGCAGCCGCTCGGCGATCTCCCGGCGCGCCGCCGGCGGCAGCCCCGCGTCCGTGACCAGGGCGTCCACCTCGTCGAGCGTGGCGAAGGAACTCAGCGCCACCGTCCCCCATTTGGTGTGGTCCGCCAGGACCACCACCCGGCGCGCCGCCCGCACGAAATGCCGGTTGGTCTCCGCCTCCGCCAGATTCGGCGTCGACAGCCCCGCCTCGGCGGAGATCCCGTGCACCCCGATGAACAGCACGTCGAAGTGCAGCGAGCGGATCGCGGCGTCCGCCACCGGCCCGACCAGCGTGTCCGAGGGTGTCCGCACCCCGCCCGTGAGCACCACCGTCGCCGCGCCCGGCCGCGCCGCGGGCCCCGTCGACGACACGGAACGCTGCGCCGTGTGGAACACGTCGGCGGCCCGCACCGAATTCGTCACCACCGTCAGGTCCGGGACGTCGACCAGCCGCTGCGCCAGCGCGAACACCGTCGTCCCGCCGGCCAGGGCGATCGCGCCGCCCCGCGCGGCCATCCGCGCCGCCGCCCGCGCGATGTCCTCCTTCGCCGCCAGCTCCAGGGCCGACTTGGCCTCGAAGCCGGGTTCGTGGGCCGTCGCCTCCGTGACCGGCACCGCGCCGCCGTGCACCTTCTCCACGACGCCCTGCCTGGCCAGGGCGTCGAGATCCCGGCGGACCGTCATGTCCGAGACGTTCAGTCTGCGCGTCAGCTCGTTGACCCGCACGCCGCCGCGCCGCCGGACCTCGTCCAGGATCAGGGCGCGCCGCTGCTCCGCGAGGAGGTTCTGGTTGTCGCTCACCCGGGCCGTCCTCTCCGGTCAGCCGCCGACAGCTGTGCCAGCTCATCTTCCCACGCACGTAAGGCAGATGATCGGCTTCGTTCAACTCTCATCACGATTGCGCCTCGTTCGGCGCCGCGCGCGCATTGTCAGTGCCTCCTGGGACGATTCTTGAAGTGAGGGACCACACCGGGATCGGGGGACGCGGTGGCAGCACAGGAACAGCCGGCGACGGCACCAGGACTCGCTCTCGAACTGCTCGTGCACGGCGTCGGCGGCGCCACTCCGGAGACCATGCTGGGCGATCCGCGCACCGAGCGCGTCACCGGCGACGACATCGCGGGCATCCACCGCCGCACCGACGACCTCGACGCCGAGGCCCGCCCGCGCGAGCCGCGCGACGGGCCCGTCCGCGAGGCCTATGTGTGGTCCAACCTCACCTCGGGGAACGGCTCGCGCGCCCTCTGGCTCGTCCTGCTGCCCTTCATGATCGTCAATCTCGCCCACTGGATGCGCCCCGCCGCCGACGCCCGCACCCGCGCGTCGCGGGCCTACGGCGTGCTGGTCCGCCTCGTCGCCCTCAGCCTCACCGTCCTGCTCACCGCCGCGATCTGCGAGGTCACCCTCGACCTGACGGCCTGGCAGTGCGCGGGCACCCGCGCGTGCTCCTCGGGCAAGGCGTGGCTCGGCTTCATGTCCTCCGCCAGGGACGGCTGGTGGAGCCAGCCCGGCCGGCGGCTCGCCCTGGCCGCCGTCGTGCCCGCCGCCCTCACCGGCCTGCTGTGGTTCCTCTCCCACCGCACCTGGAGCGCCTACGAGACCCAGCCGCCCGCCGGTTCCGCCCCCGACGACAGTGAGCTCCGCACGGGCGGCGGCCCGGCCCTGCGGCTGCCCGGCTTCTGGTACGGCCGGCGCATCGTCGCCCGCCTGCGCGCCGCGCACACCGCGGCCGCCCTGCTGACCGTCGCCGCCGTCCTCACCCAGGCCGCCACCCGTCACGACCGCGCGCCCGGTGGCAGCCCGGCCCTGGACGTCACCGGCTGGGCCCTCGTCACCGCCCTGTCGGCCGCCGGAGCCCTCACGCTCGTCACCGTCTGCCGCCGCGGCCGCCACGAGACCGCCCCCGACGGGAGGACCGACCGCGCCGCCGTCCGGGCGCTGCCCGCCGCGGCCCTCGCCCTGCTGGTGCTCGCCGTCCTGCACGCCGCCTGGAGCCGCCCCCGCTGGGTCTCCTCCGGCATGCTCCCCGGTGACCGCCTCTTCGGCGCCGTCGGCCTCACGCAGATCCTCCTGGCCGTCCTCCTGGCCGTCGTCGCCCGCCGCCTCCACCGCGCCGAGCCCGTCGAGCGGGCACCGCTGGCCGGGCTCGCCGGCCCCGTCGTCGCCACGCTCGCCTGTGCCCTCGGCGGCCTCATGACCGCGGGCGTCGCCCAGCGGGCCGCGGACTGGCTCGACGGCCGCGCCACCCCCGGCATGGGCGGCAGCCCGATCGCCGGCCCCCCGGTCGTCCTGTCCTGGCAGGCCGCCGCCATACCCCCGCTGCTCGCCGCCCTGCTCCTGCTGGCGCTTTACCTCGCCGTGCGCGCCATGCGGGTCCGCCGCGCGCTGCTGCGCACCGTCCCCGGCGACTACCCCGGCGAGGAGCCCGACCGGGCCCGTACGAGCGCCATCGCGGGCGCCGTCGCCCGCGCCGGGCTCACCGACTCCGCCCCCTGGGTCGCCGGCACCGCGGCCGGGCTCACCCTCCTCCTCGGCGGTGGCGCCCTCGCCGGCGCCTGGGCCACCGGTGACGTACCCGGCCGCGCCGCCCACGGCACGCCCGAAGCCGTCGAGAGCTGCGCCCAGACCGCCCAGGCACTCGGCTCCTGGTGCGTCGGCCTCGGCTTCGTCCTCCTGCTCACCTGGGGCCGGCGCGCCTACCGCGATCCCGCCGCGCGCCGCACCGTCGGCATCCTCTGGGACGTCGGCACCTTCTGGCCCCGCGCCGCCCACCCCTTCGCCCCGCCCTGCTACGCCGAGCGCGCCGTCCCCGACCTCACCTGGCGGATGCGCACATGGACCGAGCGCACGGGCGGCAGGCTCGTCATCTCCGGCCACTCCCAGGGCAGCGTCCTCGCGGCCGCCGCCGTCTGGCAGCTCGACCGCGGGACCCGTGCGCGGGTCGCCCTGCTCACCCACGGCTCGCCCCTGGAGCGCCTCTACGGCCGCTGGTTCCCCGCCTACTTCGGGCCCGCGCAGCTCACGGCGCTGCACCACGACCTTCGGTGCTGGCGCAATCTGTGGCGCCGTACCGACCCCATCGGCGGCCCCGTCCGCCTCCCTCCCGGCGAGGCCGGCGACACCGCCCGCCGCGTCGACCGGGGCCCTCTCAAGGACCCCCTGGCCTACGGGCGCACGCCCGAGCACCCGCTGCCCGCCCCCGTCCTCTGCCACTCCCGCTACCAGGCCGACCCGGCCTTCGCCGAGGAGCGCACGGCGCTGCTGGCCGAGCTGGCCGCCTGGATACCCGCTCAGGGCAGCTCGGGCAGGTCCTCCGGGTAGAGCAGCGTCAGCTCGTCCGTGCTCGGCGCGGACAGCTGCGCCACCCGGCCCGCGTGGTGCTCGACCATCGATTCGAAGGTCTGCCGGGCGGTCCGGCCGTTGCCGAAGGCCGGGCCCTTGGGGATCTCCGTGAAGTACTTCAGCAGGGCGTCCGCCGCTCCCTCGCCGAGCCGGTACTCCTGCTCGACCGCCTGCTGCTCCACGATCCGCAGCAGCTCGTCCGGCGCGTAGTCGGTGAAGGTGATGGTCCGTGAGAAGCGCGAGGCCACACCCGGGTTGACGGTCAGGAAGCGCTGCATCTCCGCGGTGTAGCCGGCGACGATCACCACGACCGCGTCCCGGTGGTCCTCCATCAGCTTCACCAGCGTGTCGATGGCCTCCCGGCCGAAGTCCCGCCCGGAGTCCTCGGGCGACAGGGCGTACGCCTCGTCGATGAAGAGGACGCCGCCGCGCGCCCGGTCGAAGGCCTCCTGGGTACGGATCGCCGTCGACCCGATGTGCTCGCCCACCAGGTCCACCCGGGAGACCTCCACCAGGTGCCCGCTCTCCAGCACCCCCAGCGAGGCGAGGATCTCGCCGTAGAGCCGCGCCACCGTGGTCTTGCCGGTGCCGGGGGAGCCGGTGAAGACCAGGTGCCGGCGCACGGACGCCGCCTTGAGCCCCGCCTCCTGCCGCCGCCGCCCGACCTCGATCATGTCCGTGAGCGCCCGCACCTCGCGCTTGACGCTCTCCAGACCCACCAGGGCGTCCAGCTCGCCGAGCACCGTCGCCGCCGGGCGCCCGGTCTCACGGGCGGCCGGCACGGCGTCGTCGGGGGAGCGCTGGAGGGGTACCCCGACCGACAGCACCGGCGTCGGGGGAGCCGGCGGCGCCTCCACCACCGGGGCGCCGAGGGCCCGCCCCCGCGACAGCGAGGCCCCGGCCGTGGCGATCGCGCCCTCGTCGCTCGTACAGCCCTCGCTCACGGTGCCGGCCTCGGCGAACTCGTAGCCGCCGCGCGCGCACCGCTCCGTGCGGCACCGGCTCAGCGTCGAACGGCAGCCGTCGATGACGTGGAAGCCGTAGCCGCCGCTGCCCGTCACCCGGCAGTCGTGGAAGGTGCCCCGGCCGCCCGCCGACACATAGAAGCCCGCCTCGGCGGGCGAACTGACCGTGCAGCGCTCGACGGTGGGATCCGCGCCCTTGGTGACGATGACGCCCGTGGCCGCCGCGTCGATGGTGCAGTCCGTCATCACGCCGCCGCTGCCGTGGTCGCGGAACCACGCGCCCGTACCGGCCTGCCGGATCCGGCAGTCGTCGAGGCGGGCCGTCGCGCCGTCACTCACCGACACGGCGGTGTTCCGGACCTGCGCGAGATCGCTGTCGACCACCTCGACGGCGGACCCCCGGTCCAGCACGAACAGGGCGTCCGGCACCTCGCGCACCCGGCAGGCGCCCAGCACGGCGGTCGCGCCGTCGCTCACCCAGACGGCCGGATAGTCGCCCGTGCTCTCGTGGATGTCGCACCGGTCGGCCTCCACGCGGGTGCCGGGGTCCCACACGGACAGGCCGTTGCGCCCGAAGCGGCGCACCGCCGTGCGCGTCATCGACAGGACCGAACGGGAGCGCAGGTCCACCCCGTTCTCCGGGACGTCGTGGATCTCGCAGTCCATCAGCGAGAGCACCGCGTCGGTGTCCAGGGTCACGCCGTCGCCCGAGGTGCGGTGCACCTGGCAGTCGGTCAGATGCCCGGCCGCGCGGGCGGTCACCTGCACCCCCGTGCCCCTGATCTCGTAGACCTCGCAGCCGATCGCCTCCAGGGCGCTGCCCTCGCCGGTGACGGACAGCCCCGCGCCCGAGGACTGGTGCACCCGGCAGCGCTCGAACCGCGGGTGGGCGCCACCGCGCACGGTGACCCCCGACTGCCCGGCGGCCACCACCTCGCAGTCCTCGAAGAAGCCGCCCGAGCCGTCCAGCACGCTGATCCCGATGCCGCCGGGGTTGTCGACCGTGCAGCGGCGCACCGTGGGCCGGGAGCCCCCGCGCACCTCGATGCCCGCCGCGGACCGGGTGGTGATCCGCAGATCGGCCAGCTCCGGGGCACCGTCCTCGACGAGCAGCGCGGGCGCCGCGGCGTCCTGCCCCTCGATGTGGAGGTCCAGCAGTGCCGCCGACGCCCGCACGGTCAGGGCGACGCCCTCCGTCGGGGCGATCCGCACCGAGCCGCGCGTGCCCTCGCTGCCGCGCAGGGTGACGGCGCGCGTGACCACCAGATTCTCGCGGTAGGTGCCCGGCGCGACGGACAGGACGTCGCCGTCGGCCGACGCCTCCAGGGCCGAGGCCAGGGAGTCGTACTCCCCCGTGCGCCGTCGCCACCGCGACGTACCGCTGTGCGTCACCTGGACCGAGCCCTGTGCCATGGTGCTGCTCTGCCCCCACCTCGTGCGTGCGTTCACCGGCACGATACGTACCGGCCGGACCACCGTAGCGCGCGCGGGCCACGGGAGTTGACCGGTCAGCTCCCCGCGTCCGCGCGACCCCAGGTGTGGGCGGCCTGCCGCCAGGAGCGGTCCCAGTCGGCGTACCGCCGTCGGGTGAGCCTCCAGACGACCACCCTGCGGCACCCTTCGATCAGCCCCGCGGCGCCCGCGCCGGCGCCGGCACCGGCGAGGACCGCGTGGACGGTGGCGGTGCCCCGGTCCATGGGGCGGCCCGCGACCCGCCCCTGGTCGTCCGTCCACAGCCGGAAGCGGTGGCCGGGGTCGGCGGCGTCGCGGACGGCGACCACGCCGGAGAGCCGCTCGCCCTCCGGGCCCGGCCAGCGGGCGATCACCCGGAGGTGCCCCTCGCGTTCGGTCGCGGCCTCGCGGTCCGTCCCGGTGGGCCGGCTCCGCAGGGTGCGCAGCGCCGTGGCGGTCACGAGGTGGCGGTGCCGCTGCTGTTCGCGGACCGTCTCCCGCAGCGCCTTGTGCGCGAGCGTCCCCGTCGCCCAGCCGACGGCCGTGCCGGCCAGCAGCATCAGGGCCACGGCGGCCACGCAGATCCATGCCTCCAGGGCGTCGGTACGGCGGCGCAGCGGATTGCGCCGCCATCGCCATGCCCACCTCGTCGCGCGCACCACGCTCACCCCCTTCCGCGTTCCGTAGATACCTCACACAGGGCATCGCATGCGGATGAAGACGGCGGAGAGAGCAAAATCACCCCCTCCGGATGCCGTTCGGGGCGGCGCGTTGACGGGTGGCGTGCGGTGACGGGGCGGCAGGGGCGTGCGGAGCGCTCGTTTCCCGAGGGGTTCGGACGCCGGATCCGGAGGCCGGTCCCGGAAGGTCCGGGCGCGGGAGCCGGCTCTCAGAGGTCCGGGCTCAGGAGGCCCGGGCCAGGATCTCGACGGGGTCGCCCACGCGCAGCACCCCGGTGCGCTCGGGGATGAGGTTCATGCCGAACACCGCGCCGTTGCCTATCCGGTGGTGCCGGACGAGCGTGCGCAGCGGCTCCTTGCCCCGTACGGCCGTGAGCTGGTCGGTCGTGGTGACGACGCAGCGCTTGCTGGGCTTGACGGCCCGGAAGGTGACCTCGCCGATCCGGACGCGCCGCCAGCCGTCCTCGGCCCAGGGCTCGGTGCCCGCGATCACCACGTTCGGCCGGAACCGGTTCATGGGCAGCGGGCCCTCCGCCGCGTGATCGCCCTCGGCGATCAGGGAGTTGAGGGCGTCCAGCGAGCCGAGCGTGGCGGCCAGCAGCGGAAAGCCGTCGGCGAAGCTCACGGTCTCGCCCGGCAGGGAGTACTCGGGATCGATCCCGCGCCGGACCGCCGGGTCGTCCATGTGCAGGAGGCGGGCCGGGCACTCCAGGAAGTCGCTCACCCACGCGTCCGCCGCCGGCCCGGCGGGCACGGCCTCGATCTTGTCCCGGAACACCTGCACCGTGACCGTGCCGCCCTGCTCGGCGACGTCGGGCACGGGGACGTCGAGCGGCTCGGAGCCCGGCGCGTGGAGCCGGATCCCGCCGGCCGCCGAGGGCCGCGCCGAGGCCAACGCGAGTCTCGGCCGCTGCCGTTGGGTGATCTGCGCACCGCTCTCGTCGGTGACCAGCCACCGCCGGTCCCCGGCGAGCCCCCAGGGCTCCACGGCCGCCTCGGCGGGCGCGCACCCGGCCATGGACTTGACGGGGTAGTAGTGGACCGAGGTCAGCGCTGGCGTGGACATGCTGCCATCCTGCCACCGCGCCCCGTTGATCGGATGATTCCCCCCTCGCCCGCCCCGGCCCCCCGGCACCCGGCGTGGCCCGGCCGTCCGGCCGGGTCGGCGAGGCTCAGTAGCCGCCCTGCTGCGGGGGGTACGGGCGGTTGTACGGATCCTCGTACTGCGCGGGGGCGGGGCGGGGTGCCACGGGCCGCATCGCGTCGTACCCGGCCGGGCCGGCGGGACCGGCGGCCGCGGGGCGCGGCTGCTGCTGGTACTGCTGGGGGCCGGTGTAGCGCGGCGCCTGCTGCGGGATGTAGGGCGCCGGGGCCTGCTGGAGGCCGGCGGGCTGCTGGCCGTTCCCGGCCGGGTAGCCGTACTGCTGGCCGGGGGCGGCGTAGCCGTTCTGCGGCGCCTGCGGCTGCGGCGCGGCCGACGGGCCGGAGGGCAGCGCCGGCAGGGCGGGCAGCTGGCTCCCGCCGTCGTACGGGGACGACACCCGGATGGGTGCGATCTGCGGGGTGCCCCGCTCCGCGACAAGGCTGTCGTAGATGGGGGTGTCCGGGAACGACGGCGTGGCGTAGTAGCCACCGCCGTAGGTGCTGCGGGGGGAGGTCATAGCGCATAAGTTAAGCCCTTTCCCCGGCCCGGTCTACGCCGAGGTCGCCGCAACCCCTTTCTGACCTGCAAAGACGCAGGTCAGGACAGAAACGACAGGTAGGGACACATCCATACGAGCGGGTGATCCGGTCACCGCTTTTCGGCGTGTCGCACGACCTGTTCGCACCTTTTCCGACGATGTGCCCGGCGGTGAACTGGCGGTCCGTCAGGTGGCGCCGGAGGCGGCCGGGGAGCGGGCCGCCTCCGCCGGGGTCGCCGGGTGCCGGGTGCGGTCGGGGGCGGCCGGGGTCAGGCGGTGCGCTCCTCCTCGCGCTCCCCGCTCCACCCGGTGTGGAACGAGCCCTCGCGGTCGACACGCCGGTAGGTGTGCGCCCCGAAGAAGTCGCGCTGCCCCTGCGTCAGCGCGGCGGGCAGCCGCTCGGCGCGCAGCGCGTCGTAGTACGCGAGGGCGGCGGAGAACCCGGGCGTGGGCACGCCGTGGGTGACGGCCGTGGTGACGACCGAGCGCCAGGCGTCCTGGGCCCGGCCGACCTCCTCCGCGAAGCCCTTGTCGGCCAGCAGGGTGGGGAGGGCCGGGTCGGCGGCGAAGGCGCTCCGGATGCGGTCCAGGAACGCGGCCCGGATGATGCAGCCGCCCCGCCAGATGGCGGCCGTCGCGCCCAGGTCGATGTCCCAGCCGTACTCGGCGCTCGCGGCGCTGATCATGTTCCAGCCCTGGGCGTACGAGACGACCTTCGACGCGTACAGCGCCTCCTCGACCCGCGCGGCGAAGGCCTCCGCCTCGTCGGCGGAGAGGCTCTCGCGCCGCGGCCCGGGCAGTCCCCGGGCCGCCTCGCGGAGATCGCGGTGACCGGACACCGAGCGGGCGAACACGGCCTCGGCGATGCCGGACACCGGGGTCCCGAGGTCCAGCGCGGTCTGCACCGTCCACCGGCCGGTGCCCTTCTGCTCGGCCTCGTCGGCCACCACGTCCACGAAGGGCCGCCCGGTGTCCGCGTCGGTGTGGGCGAGCACCTCCGCGGTGATCTCGATGAGGTACGAGTCCAGGCGCCCGGCGTTCCAGCCGCGGAAGGTCTCGGCGATCCGGGCCGGCTCGAACCCGGCGACGTTGCGCAGCAGGTCGTAGGCCTCGGCGATGAGCTGCATGTCGGCGTACTCGATGCCGTTGTGCACCATCTTGACGAAGTGTCCGGCGCCGTCGGGTCCGACGTGGGTGCAGCAGGGCGTGCCGTCCTTCGCCTTCGCGGCGATGGATTCGAGGAGCGGGCCGAGGGAGTTGTAGGACTCCTCCGATCCGCCGGGCATGATGGCGGGCCCGTTGAGCGCGCCTTCTTCACCACCGGAGATACCGGCGCCGACGAAGTGGATGCCTTTCTCTCGGAGTGCCTTTTCACGGCGGCGGGTGTCGGCGAAGTGGGCGTTGCCGCCGTCGATGATGACGTCGCCGGGCTCCAGGAGGACGGCGAACTCGTCGATGACGGCGTCGGTGGGGTCGCCCGCCTTGACCATGACGATGATGCGGCGCGGCTTCTGGAGGGCGGCGACGAACTCCTCGGCGGACTCGGCCGGGACGAAGTCGCCCTCGTGGCCGTGCTGGTCGACGAGCGCCTTCGTCTTGGCGTAGGTGCGGTTGTGGAGGGCGACGGTGTGCCCGTGCCGGGCGAAGTTGCGGGCGAGGTTGCTGCCCATGACGGCGAGCCCGGTGACACCGATCTGCGCGGTGGCCTTGGGGGAGGGGGTGCTGGGCATTGCGGGGATCCACTCCTGTCACGTGCGTCGGTGAGGCTGTGCGTAAGGCTTGTGCGAGGCGGCAACGCCGGCGGGTGTCGAGCTCTTCCCGCCGGGATGCCGGGCATCACCTGGTCATCGTGGCACGGGCGTGGGGAGGCGGGCGGGAGTGCGCTGAGGTGACCTCGATCTTGTCACCTTGCTCTTTGACGGAGGCGGCCGCAGTCGGGGCCCGATTGTGTGACTCGGACAAGTGTGGGCTCCGGGTGGGCGGTCACTGGATCGGAGTGCCGGGGGCGAGAGGGGCGCGGTCCTACAGCTGATGGAGCGTCAAGACATCCGGCCGCCAGGCCGTGGAATCCACGACGCAGGCCGTGGTACGGCCCCGCTGTGTGCGTGACTCTTTGAACTCCGTCTTCAGGCTCCGGGTGGCATCACCCGCCATGTGGCGGGGTGATCACCCCGCCGACCGGCGGAATTCCATGGTGGTGAGGCCGGTTCCGGGGCACGTCACGCGGGCTCTCGGGCCGGCCGGCAGCACTCCCGTGCTTGCCACCGGCGGCCGTCCGCTGACTGCCGAAGTCGTGGTCCGGTCGGGGAACGCCGGTTCGATGTCTCCTATATCCTGGAACGGCACCCTGGACTGTAGGAACGGAGGATTCGACCATGCCTGGGCCTGATGTCACGGTCATCATCGCCGCGTACAACGCCATGCCGTACGTGACCGGTAGCGTCACCTCTGTTCTCGACCAGTCCCTGGGAGCGGACCGGATCGAGCTGATCGCGGTCGACGACGGTTCCACGGACGGTACGGCGGAGGAGCTGGACCGGCTGGCGGAGCGCGCGCCGCTGATGCATGTGATCCATCAGCCGAACTCCGGTGGCCCGGCGGGTCCGCGCAACCTCGGACTCGACCGCGCCGCCGGACGCTACGTCTATTTCCTCGACGCGGATGACCGCATCGGCCCCGAGGCCCTTGAGCGCATGGTCGCGGCGGCCGACGAGAACGGCTCCGACGTCGTCCTCGGGCGGATCGTGGGGGAGGGCGGGCGCCGCGCACCCCGGTCGATGTTCAAGCGGGACCAGCCCAGGACCGATGTGTTCTCCTCCAGGGTCTACTGGACCCTCAACCCCATGAAGCTGTTCCGTCGCGAGCTGATCGACCGGCTCCGGCTCCGCTTCGACACGGGCCTGTCGATCGGCGAGGACCAGCCGTTCGTCGCCACCGCCTACCTTGAGGCCGCCGCGATATCCGTCGTCGCCGACTACGACTGCCTTTACTGGGTCGCGCGCGAGGACGGCAACAACATCACCGCGCAGGAGCACGGCACACGGATGCGGATGGATCTCTTCCGCACGATGGCCGAGCTCGTCGCCGACCGGGTACCGGCCGGCCCCGACCGCGACGCGCTGATGCACCGGCACTTCGCCGTCGAGCTGCGGGACGCCGTGCTCCAGCTGAGTCGTGAACCCCGGCGTGACGTCCAGGAGAAGCTGCTGCACGAGCTGGCCGACCTGGTCGCGCTCTACTGGACCGACGGCCTGGCCGCCCGCCTGCCCGCCGTGGTCCGCCTGCGCTGCCACCTCATAGGCCGTGCGCTTCTCGACGAACTCCTCACCCTTGTCCACTGGGAGCTCGACCGAGGTGCCGCCAGCTACGGCATCACCACCCTCGCCGCCACGGCCACGACCCTTCCGGAGATCCAGGTCGAAGGCGGCCGTGCCTACGCCCTTTACCCCTACTTCCGCGACAGCACGCTGAACATCCCCGACGACTGCTACGACCTCACGGCCGAGCTGGGCGTCCGCCACCGCGTCGACTCCGCGGTGCTCGACGCCACCCGGCTGCGCCTCACGGGTCACGCCTACATCCACCGAATAGCCACGCGTGATGTCACCACGGAGCTCGTCCTCCGCAAGCGCGGCACGGATACGGAGCGTCGCCTCGCGGTCCGCCACACCCCTGCTCCGGGTATCGACAAGGACAGCGACCTCCACGACTACAGCGCGGCGGGGTACGAAGCGGCGATCGAGCTCGCGCCGTTGACGGCCGGTCTCTGGGACATCTCGCTCGCTGTGGGCGCCCAGGGCATCGTGAAGGAGGCCCGCCTCGGCAGCGGCCGCGCGGAGGCGGTGACCACGGCGACCACCATGCTCGTCACGGACGAGGGGACCGCGGTCGCCCTCTACACCACCAAGCCTTACGGCAATCTGACGCTGGACGTGGGCGAGACACGGCACCGCGTCACGCCGCGCCTGCGGGTCACCGGCGCACAGTGGTCGACCGAGACCCCGGCCACCCTCGTCGTGAACGGACGTTGCACGCTGAACGGTTGGCCTCTCGGCGCACTCACCGTGCGTGCCAAGGGGGCGGAAGGCGTCGAACGGGCAGTGCCCGTCGAGCCCTCGTCCGCCAAGGGCGCGTTCACGGCCCAGGTGCCCTGCGCGACCGCCGGGGAGTGGGAGCTGACCCTCCGCCTCGCCGTGGAGGGCAAGGAGTGGTCGGTTCCCGTGCCCGCGCAGCCCTCGCTGAAGCCCGCCCGCTGGCGGCGGTTCGGTATGCCGTGGTACGCCAAGCCGCTGGCGGGGCGTGACGTGCTGACCTTGCGGGTGGGGCGGGTGGAGTTGCTGAAGGCGGCGCGAGCGCGGTTGAAACGGCGTTAGCCTCCGGGGCGGACGGCCCGCGAAGGGCCACCCCCGGGGAGACACGGCGCCGCTTGCCGCCCCTGCCGCCTCGCCCGCCACGGGCATCGGGCACCATGGGGGCATGAGCGTAGTGAAGATCAACGTCCTGACGGTCCCCGCCGACCAGCGCGAGCTCCTGGAGAAGCGGTTCGCGGCGCGAGCCGGCCTCGTGGAGGGCGCGGACGGGTTCGAGTGGTTCGAGCTGCTGCGGCCCGTGGACGGGACGGACGACTACTTCGTCTACACCCGCTGGCGCAGCGAGGAGGACTACCAGAACTGGTTCAACGGCACGATGCGGCAGGGGCACCAGGGCGGCGGCGACGGCGAGCGGCCGAAGCCGGCGGCCACGGGGTCGAAGCTGATGGCCTTCGAGGTCGTCCAGCACGCGACGCCCGGGAACGACTGACGCCCCGGGCCGGCGGGGTCACCGCGCCGCCGCGCCGTGACCCCGTCCCTCTCCGGGGCCGGGACGGCCCGCCGGCACCGCCGTGCTCACAGCCAGCCCAGCCGCGCCGCCTTCAGGCCCGCCTCGAAGCGGCTGCGGGCGCCGAGGCGGTCCATCAGGGAGGCCATCGTGCGGCGGGCGGTGCGCGGTGAGACATGGAGCTGCCGGGCGGCGGACTCGTCCGTGTGCCCCTGGGCGATGTAGGCGAGCAGCGCGCGTTCGTGGTCGGACAGGGAGTGGGCGGTCCCGTCACCGGGAGGCCCCAGCGGAGCGGCCCGTTCCCAGGTCTGCTCGAAGAGGGCGAGGAGCGGGGCCAGCAGGGCCGGGCCGGACAGGCACAGGGCGCCCCGGCGGGTGTCCTCCGGATCGAGGGGGATCAGCGCCGTCGCCCCGTCGACCAGGACCATCCGCGGCGGCAGGCTCGCCGCGGTGCGGAACTCGCCGCGCTGCCCGGTCAGCCACCGCGCGTAGCCCAGGGTCGCGGTGTCCTCGCGGGCCCCCTCCGGGCCGATCACGCGGATCGCCACCCCGCGCTCCAGTGCCTGCCCGTCGTTGTGCCGGGCGGCCCGCAGCACCGCCGCCGACCGAGGGCCTCCGGGCATGAACGTCAGCACCTCGCGGACCGCGTCGCGGGTCAGCTCCTGGAGCCGCCGCCGCACCGCGTCCATGCCCTCCAGCCGCTCGACGCCGTCGCCGGGGGAGGGGCGGGCGCCCGTACCGGCGAACAGGCGGAGGAACGAGGCCTGGCTGTCGGCCATCTGCCGCTGCCGTTCGATCAGTTCGGCGTGCTGCCGGGCCAGCAGCCGCTGGAGGCCCATGGCCGGTTCCACCGCCAGGAAGCGGCCGGGCGCCTCGAAGGACTCCTGGACCAGCCGCAGCTCGAACAGCTTGTCCAGACAGGCGCGTACACGGCCGGGGGTGGTCGCCAGCCGGACCGCGATCTCCTCGACCCCCAGGGCCGGGGACTCCAGCATCTCGCGGTAGACCGCCTCGTCCGTCGTCTCCAGACCGAGTGCCACCAACATGCGTACCCCTTCCTCGTGCGACAAGCACCCCCGTGCCGGTCAGTCTGCGCGGGCCCGGTCAACAGCGGATCAACACGCGGGGGACGCCGCTCCGGGCGCCCGTTCCGCGCCGCCGGCACATGGCACAAACCGGCCTGGACGGTTTGGACCGGCCCGAACCGCTTCCCCCGGCCCGGGGTGACCGACCAGGATGGTGACCACCGGGACGGCGCGGAAGCGCCGGCGACCCGAACGGCTCCGGCAGCACCGCCGGCCGGCCCGGCGGCTCCGGCAGCCCGGCCGGCCCGACCAGACAAGGCGTCTCCCATGGCAGTCCGCACCCGCGTCCCCGGCAGACCGGCCGCTCCGGCCACCGCCGTCCGGCAGACCCCGGCCCTCCGGCCGGGTACGAGCGCTGTGATCCGGGACTGACGCGCGCCTTCCGACCATGCGAATGACCGTCATCACCCTGGCCGCCACCGGCACCAGGGCCTGTCAAGTGCTCGACGGAGCACAGGTGACCGACGTGCTGTGGCTCGCGGCGGTCGCCGAGGACCGCCTGGAGCACATCAGCATCCGCTGCTCTCCCGGCCGCCTCCACCTGGGGATCTTCACCGCGGCACCCCCGAGGCGGTCGCCGGGGCCGCCGCCCTGGGCATCTGCCGCCGCGCACTGGCCATGTCCCCGCTCCTGCGCGACTGGAGCGTCCACGCCGTCCGCCCCGAATAGGACCGGTGCCCCACCCGTTCCCGCCAGACCGACCCGACCCGGAGACCCCCCATGTCCGAACAGCGGCAGCCGGCCCGTACGGCCCGGCCCCGGCATCATCTGACGCGCCGTCCGGCACCCGCCGCCGGCCTCCGCCACCGCGCCACGGGCGGGCACCGGTGAACCTCCACTGGTCCGTCGGGCCCGGCCGGCCCGCCACCCTCGTGGCCCCCACCAGCCCGGCGTCGAGGAGGCCCTGCACTGGCTGGCCGCCGCGCACGACGCGCTCCGCGCCGGTCTGCGCGAGCACGGCGCCGTGTACATCCGCGGCCTGCCCGTGCACAGCGTGGAGACGTTCGCACAGGTCAGGGACGTGCTCATACCTCAGCGCACCCCGCGCCTGGAGACGGTCACGCCCGGCGGCGACCTCGGCCACGGCCTCCACTCCGCCACGAACCTCCCGGCCGGCGAGCCGATCCGGACGCACAACGAGGACAGCTACGCCCCCACCTTCCCCGGACTGCTGCTCTTCGGCTGCCTGAGCGCACCCGAGCAGGGCGGCGCCACCCCGGTCGCCGACTGCCGGACCGTGCTGCGCTACCTCCCCTCGCACCTGGTCGAGCGGATGCGGACGCACGGCTGGCTGCTCACCCGCACGTACTCCGACCGCCTCTCGGCCGACTGGCGGACCGCGTTCGCCACCGACTCCCCGGCCGAGGTGGAGCGCCGCTGCGCCGAGGACCTCGTCTCCTGCGACTGGCGCCCCGACGGCAGCCTCCGCACCCGGGGCCTGCGCCCCGGCGTCGTCCGGCACCCGGAGACCGGCGAGGAGGTGTGGTTCAACCACATGGCGTTCTGGAACGAGTGGGCGCTGGACGAGAAGGTCCGCGAGATCCTCGTCGACGAGCTCGGCCACGGCGGGCTGCCCTTCAACACGGGCTTCGGCGACGGCCTCCCCCTCACCCGGGGCGAGCTCTACACCATCAGCGCCGCCTACGAGGCCGCCACCGTCCGCCGCGCTTGGGAGCCGGGCGACCTGATGCTCGTCGACAACATCCGCAGCGCGCACGGCCGCGACCCCTTCCGCGGCGACCGCCGGATCGTGGTCGCCACGGGCGCCCCCACGACCTTCGCCGACTGCCGGGCCACCGTGGCGCCCGCCGCCGCGCCCCTCCCGGTACCGATGAGGATGGTGGCGTGACGACGAGGAGCCGGCACGCCGTCGGGGCGCGTCATACCTCCGCCGCCCCCGACGGCCCGCGCAGCGCCCGGTACAGCTCCTCGGCCCGCTCCAGGTGCGACGCGGCCTCCGGCTCCTCGCCCACCGCCCGCAGGGCCAGCCCGAGAGCCCGCTGACTGTGCGCCGTCAGCAGAGGCTCCTGCGCCAGCCGGGCACCGGCCACGGCGTCCCGCGCCGTGCCGAGGGCGCCCACGGTGTCACCGGTGGCCAGGAGCGCCTCGGAGAGCCGGAACAGACACTCCGTCTCGTTACGGGCGTGACCGCTGTCCCGGGCGCGTTCCAGCACCCGGCGGTACAGCCCGGCGGCCTCCGCGTGCCCGCCGCCGCGCAGGACGCTCTCCGCCTCCGTCATCAGCATCCTGATGAGCCACTTCTCGTCCTCGCTCCGGGTGAAGACGCCCGACAGCTCCCGGCACTGCGCCGCGATCCCGGTCAGGTCCATCCGCCGGTCCGGGTCCTCGACCTCGACCTGGAGCAGGAGGGTGCGCCGCCGCGCCACCAGCTCCCGGTCGCCGCTGAGCCGCGCCACGGCCACCGACCGCTCCGCGTAGGCGCGGGCCGCCGCGAAGTTCCCGAACTGGAGCTCCAGCTGGGCGAGCATCGCCAGCGAGAACAGCACCAGCAGGAAGGGGCGGGGGCCGCCGCCCGGCGCCGGGGTGTCCCCGAAGGTGTCCAGGACCCGCAGCAGGTGCGCCCGCGAGCGGTGCAGGGACTCGGGGGAGGAGTGCTTCTGGAGCACCACGCCCGCCGCGTAGTAGGCGGTGCCCGCGATGTCACCGCGGCAGTGCGCCACGGCGGCCGGGACCAGGGCGGACGCGGCCTGCGCGAACGACCCCAGCGGCACGATGTCCTCGAAACAGGGCACGAGCGTGACGGTGTCCACGGCCAGCGCCACCGCGTCCGGGTCGCCGCTGGCGGCCGCCTGCTCGACGACCGCGACGACCGTGGGCAGCACACCCCGCACCCACAGCATCGCGTCGTGCCCGGTGCCCACGTCCGCGCCGGCCGACCGCCGGGGGTGGATCTCGGCGGTCAGCGGACCGGCCAGCGGCTGCGAGGCCCGGACCGCGGCCACGACGCTCGCGCAGATGTAGTCGGCCGCGCGGCGCACCACCGTACGGCGCTCCCGCTCGGTGAGCTCCGCCCGCGCCTTCGCCCGCGCGTACGCGCCGACCAGGTCGTGGAAGTGGTAGCGGCCCGGCGCGCGGGTCTCCAGGAGCACGGCGTCGACCAGCGCCTCCAGGACCGTCTCGGCGTCCTGTTCCGGCAGGTCGAGGACGGCGGCCGCGCCCTTGACGTCGAACTCCGCGTAGTGCGGGATCGACAGCGCCATGAACGCGCGGGCCTGCCGGGGCGGCAGCTGCGACGTCGACAGCTCGAAGACGGCCTCGACCGTCAGCTCGCCCACCCGGAGCTCCCCGAGCAGCCGGGCCTGGTCCGACACCCGCTCCAGCAGCGTGGCGACGCTCCACGCCGGCCGGGCCGCCAGCCGGGCACCGGCCGCGCGCAGCGCCAGCGGCAGGTGCCCGCAGGCCGCCGCCAGCGCCGCGACGGCGTCCGGCTCCTCGTCGAGCCGGCGGGCACCGGCGACCTTGCCGATCAGCTCCACGGCGTCGTCGGGCCCCATGCCCACCAGGGGCACGGTGAGGGTGGCGGGCATCGCCGCCAGGGCCCGCGCCGTGATCAGCACGGCACACCGGGCCGCGCCCGGCAGCAGCGGTTCGACCTGCGTCACGCTGGTGGCGTTGTCGAGCACGACCAGGACGGCCCGCCGCGACAGCAGGGTGCGGAACAGCGCCGTGCGGTCGGGGAGCGACGCCGGGAAACGCTCGTGCGGGACGCCCAGCGCCGCCAGGAAGCCCGTCAGGACCGCGGCCGGGTCGCTCGGGGCCCCGTCGGGGCCGCGCAGGTTCGCGTACAGCTGGCCGTCCGGGTAGCCGGCGGCGACGGTGTGCGCGGTGCGCAGGGCCAGCGTGGTCTTGCCGACCCCGCCCATGCCCGTGATGACCGCGACGGCGTGCTCGGCGCCGCCGGTGAGCGCGGCGACCAGCGCGGAGAGCTGTTCCTGACGGCCGGTGAAGTCGTAGGGCGCGGGCGGGAGCTGGGCGGGCGCCGGGAGATCCGGTACGCCCGGCCGCACCGGAGCGGGCGCCGCGGCGCCCTCCTCCGCCGGGGAGGGGCCGGCGAGGAGCGCCCGGCCCCCGGGGCCCGCCAGAAGAGCCTGGTCCTCCGCCAGGATGGCGGCGTGCAGTTCCCGCAGGGCGGGGCCCGCGTCGACGCCGAGCTCGTCCGCGAGCACCCTGCGGGCGTCGTCGTAGGCCAGCAGCGCCTCGGCCCCGCGCCCGGAGCGGTAGAGGGCCAGCATCAGCGCGCCGTGCAGCCGCTCCCGGTACGGGTACGCCTCCAGCGCGCGCAGGATGTCCGGTACGAGCTCCGCGCTGCGCCCGCACTCCAGCAGCAGCTCCAGGTGGTGCTCCACCGCGGACGCCCGCTGTTCGTTGAGCGCGCGGCGGTGGTCCTCGGCGCCGGGCCCCGGCAGCCCGGCGAGAGCGGGCCCCTGCCACATGCCGAGCGCCTCCGCCAGAGCGGCCGCGGCGGCCGCGGGGTCGCCGTTGCGGGCGTGGTGCCTGGCCCGCGCGGTGAGCAGGCCGAACCGCAGCGCGTCGACGCACTCCTCGGGAAGCCGCAGCACATAGCCGTCGTCGGTCGTCCCGAGGACCGCGGACGGGCGTTCACCGGCGGTCTCCTCCGCCGGGTCCACCCGGTCGATGTGGGTCCGCAGCCGGTGCACGTAGTTGACGACCACGCGCCGGGCGGTGGACGGGGGGTCGTCGTGGTAGAGACCGTCGATCAGCTCGTCGATGGTCACGAGGCTTCCCGCGCGCAGCGCCAGGGCGGCGAGCACGGCCTGCGGCCCGGGCGCGCCGGGGCGGGTGGCCGTCCCCCGGGCCGAGACGTACTGGACGGGCCCGAGCAGACGGATGCGAGTCACCTGGTGCGGCACGGGCACTTCTGACGTCTCCCCCTGTCCCGTCCCCCGGTCCCGACGGATCCGGTCCGATCATATGCCTCCTGGAATGTACGTCCGATAATCGGCCGGTCGGCGTGATCCCGCGTCCCCGAGGACCGGCCCGCTCACCGTTCTCCTCCGGGCTCCTCCTCGAAGTCGAGGACCGAGGAGACGTCACGGCGCAGCGAGCGGGTGGTGGGCGGACCGGCGTAGGAGAGGCGGAACAGCAGGAGTTCGGCTTCGCCGGGCCGGCGGGGGACGACCCGGGAGAACCGGGTGCGAAGAGCCCGCAGGGCGGACGTCTCGTCGGCGTCGAGCCCCGCCCCGCCGCCCCGTTCCACGCGGGCGAAGAGGTAGAGCAGCGAGGTGACCGGCTGGAACGCGAGACCCAGGGACGTGGCGGTGAGCCAGAGCCGCTGCGTCGCGCGGCCGCCGTCGAAGTGGTCCCGGGCCGTCGTGCCGGGAACGGTCAGGCAGCCGACGGCCGAGGAGGCCGCGACGCTCCTGCGGGCGCCTTCCTCGAAGCCCCCGCCCCCTCCGACCCCGCGGACGAACGCGAGGGCGGGCCAGTGCCGGGCCACGGACATGCCCGCGAGGTCGGTGGCGTCGAGTTCGAGGGTGGCGAGGTCGATGCCGTCCCGGGTGCGCCGTGCCTCCCGGGCGTCCCACCGCAGTTCGTCCATCATCTCCCGGTGCATGCGCCGCGACAGCATCCGCAGCCGGTCACCGGCCCCCAGGACGGCGCCGATCTCCCGCATCCGGTCGCGGTCGGTGACGAGGTGCAGCCGGGCCCCGCCGCCGGCCGCGCAACGCGCCAGCTCCTCGGCGTGCCGGCCGGCCAGCGGGACGCCGGGGCCGGGTCCGCGGTTGGTGACACGCCGTTCGATCCAGTCGGCCAGCGGCGGCCGGGGCACGCCGCCGGCCCTGGAGAACACCAGCTCGCAGACCAGCCCGGGATCGGCCGGGTCGGGGAAGGGGCGCACGCGGCAGGCCCATCCGGCGGCCCCGGCCGCGAGACGGATGTTCTCCACCGCCGCCCCGAGAGCCAGATGGGTGGCGCTCTCGCCGAAGTCGAGCAGGGTCGCGGGCTGTGTGTCGTCGGTGCGGCAGTGCAGCACATGACCGCGGGCCACGAACCGCCAGGGCTGGCGGTTGCCGCCGGAGGGGGCCCGGGTCCCGAAGGCCACGAGGCGGCGGATCCCCTCCTCGCCGAGTACGTCGCCGGGGCCGGGCAGGAGGAGCGGCTCCGGAGCCGGCCCGGGTACGGGCGCGGGGGCGGGCCCGGCCGGGGTCAGGGGAGCCTGTGTCCCGTCGCGCACCAGTTCCCCCGGGTCGACGAAGTAGCGCCCCGAGGCGGTGAACTGCCCGAGGAGGATCCGGCGGGCGGTGTCGGTGACCAGGGCGGCGCCCAGCGCCACCCCCGAGGCCAGCTGCGGCCACGAGGAGAGGGTGTGCCCGATCTCGACCAGGGAGGGCACGAAGCGCTCGGAGGGCCGGTCCTGGCCCAGGATCCGCAGGACGTACGGCACCTTCTCACGGGTCGTGAGCCCCTGGAGACCGGCCGCCGCCACCCCGTCGAGGAGTCCGTGCAGCAGCGGACGGTCCGGTTCGAGGTCGAACCGCTCCACGTCCAGCATGCCGCGCTCGTTCGTCTCCATCAGCACCGGGATGCCGTGGGCCCGCGCGCGCTCCCGGGCACGGACCTTGACGTACAGGTCGTCGCACTCCTCGACGAGGAGATCGGCGTGGCCGCCGCCGGTGAGGAACGCGTCGATGTTGTCCTCGGTCAGGCCACGCGGCCACACCTCGATGTCCAGATAGGGGTCGAGCTCGTACATCTGCCGTGCGGCGATCACCACTTTGGGCACGCCGATGTCCGCCACCGAGGCACGGAGCCGGTTGAGGTTCGACAGGGACAGCCGGTCGAAGTCGGCGAGCCGGAACCTGTTCCCCACACCCTCCTGGGCGAGGGTGACGGCGCCGGCCGCGCCCACGGAGAGACCGAGCACGGCGACGGTCCTCCCCGTCAGGAGGTCCTGCTCCGCCGCCGTGATCTTGTACTGGTTGCGGGACCGCCGCAGCTCGCGGAACTCCACGGCCGGCAGGACGTGCACGAGCCGTCCCGACCACGGGTACCACGCCCAGCGGCCGTACTCCGCCGGTGACCGGCCGCCCAGGTGGTCCCGCACCGCCGAGGCCGGCTCGCCGGCGCCGGGCCGCCAGCCGGGCCGGCGCGCCGTCAGCAGCTCCTCCACCTGCTCGGGCACCGTGTCCCGGACGGCCGTCACGGCGCCACCGTCCAGGAGCCGTTCCAGCGCGCGCCGCCCGACGGGGTCGCCCGGGGCGAACAGCGTCGGTCGCCAGACGGCCGTGTCCCTCGTGGCCTCGGCGAGGGCGTTCATACGTATGTCCAAGCTCATCGGAAACCTCCGTCGGCTCCCCGGGAGCCGTAGCCGCACACGAACGCCCGGACTCTACGGCCGCCGCGATCGCGGCGGCCGTCACGAAGGGGAAGAGCTGAGCGACGCGCTCCGGTCCGTACGCCCGTCGCCCCCGCCCCGGTCCTCCCGGTTCAGTCGTCGAAGCTGGCGAAGTACGAGGCGGCCATGTCCTCCTGGCCGTGGCCCTGTTCGGCGGCCCGGCGGAAGCGCTCGGCGCCCGCCGCCGTCACGTCCAGGCGCACCCCGGCCCGTTCCCCCGCCGCGACGATCAGCCGGGCGTCCTTCTCGGCCGTGGCGGTGGCGAAGCTCGGCGGGGTGAGCCCGCCGTCCAGGATCAGCCGCGACTTGGCCCGCAGATAGCCCATGTCCAGGGGGCCGCCCTCGACGGCGGCCAGGAAGTCGGCCGGGTCCACGCCGAGGCCCTTGGCGAGGGCGAGCGCCTCGGCGGCGCCGTGGGTGACGGTGAGCACCCAGCTGTTGAGGACGAGCTTGAGCCGCGTCGCGGCACCGCCGGCCGCCTCGTCGGCCACCCAGACCGTACGCCCGCCGATCGCGTCGAACACGGGGGAGAGGGTGCCGCGCGCCTCCTCGGGCCCGGCGGCCAGGACGGTGAGCTTGCCTTCCTCGGCCGGCTGCTTCGTCCCCAGGACGGGCGCGTCGACGAGGACGAGGCCGTGTTCGCGGGCGAAGGCGGCGAGTGAGTCGAACCCGTCGAGGCCCGCGGTGGTCGACTGCGCCCACACGGCACCGGCCCGCAGACCGGGGGCGGCGTCCCGCATCACGTCCAGGGCGGCGGGCCCGTCGAAGAGCATGGTGAGCACGACGTCCGCGCCGCGCACGGCGTCGGCGGGCGTGTCCGCGACGCGCACACCGTCGGCGGCGAGCGGCGCGGCCTTCGCACGGCCACGGTTCCAGGCGCGCACGTCCAGCCCGACGCGGGCGAGGTTACGGGCCATCGGGAAGCCCATGATGCCGGTGCCGAGGACGGCCACCGAGGGGGTGTTGTCTGACATGCCCCGACCGTAGGCGCTGGAGTGCGCTCCAGGTCAAGGGCGTGCCGGAGCGCTCCGGCACGCCCCGGCACGAGGACACGCCGGTGGGTACGGGCGGGCCCGTACCACCGGGTTCCTCAGCGCTCCGACAGCTCCGACGGGGCCTCCTGGACGACCCAGCCGTTGCCGTCCGGGTCCTCGAAGGACATGAACGAGTTCCAGGTGTCGCCCTTGCCGTCCTCCCAGCCCGTCGCGCCGACGTGCCGCACCGGGGAGACGTCCACGCCCCGGGCCACCAGCTCCTCGCGGGCCGCCTCGATGTCCGTGACGCAGAGCTGGAGCCCGTGCAGCGTGCCCGGCGCCATTTCCTTGCCGCCGGGTCCCGCGGGCAGCCCTTGGATCATCGCGATCGAACACCGCGAGCCGGGCGGCGTCATCTGGATGATGCGGACGCCGGGGGCGACCTCGTCGTCCAGGTCGGCCCTGAAACCGGCCTTGTCGGCGTAGAACGCCTTCGCCCGGTCCATGTCGGTGACGGGGACCGGGACGACTTCGAGTGTCCAGTTCATGGCGGGTCTCCTCGGGGCGCGTGAGCGGATGCGGGCGGACGGATCACCCTCGGCGCGAGCCGCGGACCGCGCGGCGCGCGGCCGGGCGGGCACCGGGGCCGCTGGTCCACCGTCGCGCACAAGGCGGCCGCTCCGCACGTCGAAACGCCCTTCCGGTACGCACGTGTGCGAGCGGCGCGCCCGCTCACCCGGCCGTCCCCAGGAACCGCGCCAGCACGGGGTTCTCGTCCGAGGCCCGCCACACCAGGTGCTGGACGGTGGCCGTGCCCTCGACCGGCCGCGGGACGACGCCGACCCGCCGGAGCACCCGCATCGAGTCCGCGAGCACCGCGGCCCCGAACCCGGCGGCCACCAGCGCCAGCACCGTCTGGACGCTGCGCCCCTCGGCCCCCACGCGTGGCACCACCCCCGCGCCGTGGCACAGCGCGATGATCTCGTCGTACGAGGGCGGGGACACCTCCCGGGGCCACAGCACCAGCGGTATCTCGCCGAGCAGGCGCGGCGGCGCGGCCGGCAAGGGGCGGCGCGGTCCCTGCGCCAGCCGGTGGCCCTGCGGCAGGTACAGCGTGAGCGGCTCCCGCCACCATTCGCGCGTGGCCAGCCTCCGGTCGGGCAGGGGGAGCCGCTGGACGGCGACGTCGAAGGCGCCGTCCAGGACACCCTGCGACATCTCCTCGTCGTTGAAGCTCTCCACCAGGCGCAGGGACACCTTCGGCAGCTCGCGCCGGAACCGGGCGAGCGCGGGGCCGAGCGGGCCGTTGATGCCCGAGCCGGCGAAGGCGACGGTGAGCGAGCCGGCCTCGCCCCGCGCGGCCAGGCGTACGTCCTCCAGGGCACCCTCGGCCTCGGCCAGCACCCGGCGCGCCCGCTCGACGAGCGCCAGCCCGGCCGGCGTCGGAACCAGCCCCCGGCCCTCCCGGGCGAACAGCGAGACGTCCAGCCGGCGCTCCAGATCCCTCAGCTGACGGCTCAGCGTGGGCTGCGTCAGGTGCAGCCGCCGGGCCGCCGCGCTGATCGACCCCGCCTCGGCGACGGCCACCACGTACGCGAGCAGACGAATCTCCATCCATGCCTCCCAGGCATGGGGACGATACCCGAACACGCCTCCAGGGCCTGAGCCCGCCGGAACCGGGAGACGCTTGGGACCACACCGATCCGGAGCGTCCGCCCCGGACGGCTCCTCGCCCCGACCACCCCCCGTCAGGAGAACCGCCGTGACCACGCCCCTCGGGACCGGACCCACCGCCGACCCCACCGTCAACGCCTTCTTCGCCGCCCTGGGCACCCGCGACCTGGGCGGCCTGCTCGCCCTGATCGCCGAGGACGCGACCTGGACGATCCCGGGCGACCCCGCGATCGTCCCCTGGACCGGCGAACGCCACGGCCGGGACGCCCTCCCCGAGGGCTTCTTCACCCCGCTGTTCGAGGCCGCCGAGCCGCTGGCCTTCGAGGTCCTGCACAGCCACACCGGCGACGGGACGGTCTACGTCCACGGCAGCTTCCGCTACCGGTTCCACGTCTCACGGCAGGTACTGGACGACGAGTTCGTCATGCGGTTCACCGTCGCGGACGGCCGCATCACCTCGTACCGCATCTTCGAGGACTCGCTCGGACTGGCCCGCGCCCACACCGGCGACCTCGGCCTCGGCCTGAGCGGCGTCTGACGGGCGGACGTACGGCCACGGCGGCCCCGGGCGGGCCGCCGTGGCCGCCGTCACCTCAGCCCCTCAGCAGGCCGTCGAAGAGCGCCCAGCCCGACCAGCCGCCGCTGACGGAGGTCTGCCAGCGGTGGTACGGGTAGCCGCTGCTGTTGACACCGAACAGCTCGATGCGCCCGTCGGCGTTGGTCTCGGCCGCCACCTGGCTCAGCCCGCCGTCGAACTGCGCCCAGCCGCCCCAGGGGCCGCCGATGGAGTTCTGCGAGCGGTGGTAGATCCCGCCACCGCTGTTCGTCCCGAAGATCTCCAGCCGTCCGTCGGCGTTGCGGGCGGCGGCGATCGAGGCGAGCGCGCCGTCGAACTGCTCCCAGCCGGACCAGGCGCCGCCGGGCGAGGTCTGCCAGCGGTGGTAGATGGCGCCGCCGCTGTTGACGCCGAACAGCTCGACGCGGCCGTCGGCGTTGGTCTCGGCCGCCACCTGCGTCAGCCCGCCGTCGAACTGCGCCCACCCGGACCAGGCGCCGCCCGGTGAGGTCTGCCAGCGGTGATAGATGTTCCCGGCGCTGTTGGCCCCGAAGATCTCCAGCCGTCCGTCGGCGTTGCGGGCGGCGGCGATCGAGGTCAGCGCGCCGTCGAACTGCTCCCAGCCGGACCAGGCGCCGCCGGGCGAGGTCTGCCAGCGGTGGTAGACGGCGCCGCCGCCGTTGACGCCGAACAGCTCCACGCGCCCGTCGGCGTTCGTCTCGGAGGCGACGGCGCGCAGCGCCCCGTCGAACTGTGACCAGGGGCTCCAGGAGCCGCCGATGGAGTTCTGCGAACGGTGGTAGATCGCGTCACCGCTGTTCGTCCCGAACAGCTCCAGCCGCCCGTCGGCGTTGCGGGCCGCGGCGATCGACGAACCGAAGACGGTGGCCGCCCTCGGATCCGCCGCGGCCGCCCCCGGCAGCGCGAGCCCCGGTGCGGCCACCAGCAGCGCCCCCACCACGGCGGCCGCCAACGCGCGGCCCACCCGGCGGGCGCCGCCCCCACCGCTCGTACTCGCTCCTCGCGGACGGCCCGCGAGGGAAGGCGCACCCCTGACACCCGGTACGCCGGTCGTCCGGCCGATCCGTCTGAACCTCTCGCGCAGTCGCTTCCGCATGCGCACAGCCCTTCCTGTCCGGAAAACGGAACCCATGGGCCCGGGGCGTCGTCGCCGACGCCCCGGTCTTCGCGCCGCGGTGGCGGATCTGAACAGGGCTCACCCGTGCGTCGGAGCACCGGCGCGAGCCGTTTCGAAAAGGTGCGGGACGCTCTCGCCACCGCGACATCGCCCGCAACGTACACGGCCCCACCGCACAGCACACCCCGGCTTTCGGCCGTGCCTCGCCCGGCACCCGGCCCGCGGGGGCGTCGGCACCAGGGGCGCTGTCGCCCCAGGCCCTCAACCCCGGCCGGCCGGCGCGGATCCCGTCCCGCTCACGGGCTGGTCGACATAGCCCGAGGCCCCGCCGGTGTAGTACGTGGCCGGATCGCCGGCGGCCAGGGCGCGGCCCATCGCGAACCGGGTGACGAGGTCGGGGTTGGCGATGAAGTGCGTGGCGAACGAGACGGCGTCGGCGATGCCCGCCTCGACCACCGCGTTCCCGGACTCGCGGCCGAACCCCAGGTTCGCGATCAGCGGGCCGCCGAACAGCCGCCGGTAGCGCGCGAACGCCCCGAAGTCGGGGTTACCGCCCGGCACGGCGAGGTCCCGGCCGCGCAGGTGCAGGTACGCCACCGGGCGCTCGCCCAGTTCCGCCACGAGCGCGTCGTAGTCCGCGAGCGTCCGCCCGTCGGCCGTGAAACGGTCGCCGGTGTCCCAGTACGGCGACAGCCGCACGCCGACGCGCCGCCCGTCCCAGGAGGCGGCGACCGCGTCGACGATCTCGCACAGCAGACGCCGCCGGCCCGCCGCGCCCGCCCCGTACGCGTCGGTACGCCGGTTCAGCCGGGGATTGAGGAACTGCGGGATCAGGAACGGCCCGACGGCCTGGACCTCGACCCCGTCGAACCCGGCCCGCCGGGCGTTCGCCGCGGCGGCCCCGTACTCGGCGACCGTGCGCGTGATGTCCGCGGCCGTCATCTCCCGAGGGGTGACCGTGTTCTTGAACCCGTCCCGGGTGAAGGACCTCTCCCGCGGGTCGACCGCCGACGGCCCCGCGGGCAACTCGCCCCCCAGGTGGTCCGGGTGGGAGGCGGCGCCCGTGTGCCAGAGCTGGAGCACGACGCGGCCGCCGAGGGCGTGCACGACGTCGGTGACCCGCCGCCACCCGGCGACCTGCTCCGCGCTGTAGACGCCCGGCACGTCGGTGAAGCCGATCGCCCGCTCGCTGACCCAGGTCCCTTCGGTGACGATCAGCCCGGCGGTGGCGCGCTCCCCGTAGTAGGCGGCGTGCAGCTCCGTCGGCACCAGCCCGGCGTTGGTCGCGCGGGCCCGGGTCACCGGGGCCATCACCACACGGTTGGGCAACCGGAGGTCACCGAGGTCCGCCCGGCGCAGCAGCGGCTGGACGGAGGCGGTCGACCGGATCGTGTTCATGGCGGGTATCTCCTCATCGGGCGGCACCGGATCGGCCGGTACGGAACCGGAGCCGTACCGGAGCGGTGGGGTACGAGCACGGGCGAGCCACCGCGGTCGGCGGGCTCCCGTGCTCTTCGCCCATCGTGGGAGCGGGGGCCGGCCGGGACGAGGGCCGGGATCATCCTGGTACGGGCAGGGCGACCCTCAGCGGGATCGCGCACGCCACAATGGGGTCATGAACCCCACCGACCTGGGCGCCTGTCTGCGCGCCTGGCGCGACCGCCTGGCGCCCGCCGACGCCGGCCTGCCGGCCGGGCCGCGCCGGCGCGCCCCCGGGCTGCGCCGCCAGGAGGTCGCCACCCTGGCCGGGCTCTCGGTCGAATACCTGGCCCGGCTCGAACAGGGCCGCGCGGGACGGCCCTCCGCCTCGGTCCTCGGGCCGCTGGCCCGCGTCCTGCGCCTGAGCGGCGAGGAACGGGACCACCTCTTCCGGCTCGCCGGGCACGCGTCCCCGGCGGACGGCGCCGCGGCCACCCGGGTCACGCCGGGACTCCACCGCGTCATCGACCGCCTGCACGACGCGGGGGTCATGGTCATCGACCGCGCCTGGAACGTCGTGCTGGCCAACCCGCCGGCGGTCGCCCTCCTCGGCGACGACGCGTCGGGGGAGGACGGCGAGCGCAACGTCCTGCGCCGCCACTTCACCGGCGGACCCTCCCGGGTGGTCCGTACGGCCGCCGAGGCCGCGGCCTTCCACGCCTACGCCGTCGCCGACCTGCGCGCGAGCCTCGGCCGCTTCCCGGACGACCCGCTCCCGCGCGCGCTCGTCGGCGAACTCCTGGAGCGCAGCCCGGCCTTCGCCGCGGCCTGGGCGAGGACCGACGTGGCCGCGAGCGCGTCGCAGCCCAAGACGGTCGAGCACCCCGAGGCCGGGCGGCTGACCCTCGACTGCGACGTGCTGGAGGCCGTGGGCTCGGCGCTGCGCCTGGTCGTGTACACCGCCGCGCCCGGCACGCCGGACCACCGGGCGCTGGAGCGGCTCGCGGCGGCGGCACCGCGCCCGGCGGGGGAGTCCGTCACCGCGGGTTGAACGGATTCCCCCGTTCTTGTGCCCGGCAGGCCGGAGGGCCGGTGGAAGGATGTCCTCCACCGGCCCTCCGCGCGGGACCTGCCGGGTCTTTCAGGCCTGGGCGACCAGGCTCGCGGGCCGTAGGTCCGTCCAGTGGGCGTCCACGTAGGCGGTGCAGCCCTCGCGGGAGTCCTCGCCGTGCGCGACGGTCCAGCCGTCGGGGATCTCGGCGAAAGCCGGCCAGAGGGAGTGCTGGTTCTCGGCGTTGACGAGGACGTAGTAGCGGGCGTCGTCGTCCTCGAAGGGGTTGGTGGCGGCCATGGCTGTGGTGCTCCTTCGTCGTTCCGTGTCAGATTCTGATAGGTGGTCAGGAATGGTGGGAGGGAAGCCGGGGTCCGGCCGGTTCAGCCCGTGTGCGCGGCCGTGACACCGTCGCCGGCCTCGGCCTCCAGCCGCGCCCGTACGTCCCGTTCCGCGCGCCGCAGCAGCAGCGAGTCGCGGATCTCGCCGGAGCGCACGGCGAGCGTGGAGAGCAGGGTCGACGTGATGCCGTGGGTGTGCTCGGTGACGCCGCCCTGGAGGTAGACGCCGGCCCGGACCCGGTCGGTCGTCATGACCCGGTGGTCGCGGCCGATCCGCAGCCGCCCCTGGTCGTCGGTGAGGAACTCCCCGGCCAGGTCGCCGAAGAGCTCGCGGGGGTCCGTGGGGCGGTAGCCGGTGGCGAGCACCACCGCGTCGCAGTCCAGCGTGTACGCCTCGCCGCCGGACAGCGGCCGGACGACGGCGCGGGCGCCGTCGGGCAGCTCCTCGACGGCCGTGAGGCGGGTCGTGTTGAGGATGCGCAGCCGCTCCACCCCGGCGACCTTCTCCTGGTAGACCGTGCGGTAGAGCTGCTCGATCAGCTCGCCGTCCACCACGGAGTAGTTGGTGTTGGCGTGGTAGCCCTGGAGTGCCCGCTTGGTGTCCTCGGGGGCGTCGTAGAAGTGGTCCACGGCGGCCGGGTCGAAGATGCGGTTGGCGAAGGGGCTGTCGTCGGCCGGGCTGTAGCCGTAGCGGGAGAAGACGGCGCAGATCTCGGCGTCGGGGAAGGTGCGGTGCAGGTAGTCGGCGGTCTCGGCGGCGGACTGACCGGCGCCGACCACGACGAAGCGGCGGTGCGGGCGCTCCTTGAGCTCGGTGGCCCGGAAGAGCAGCTCCTGGTTGTGCCAGACGCGCGCGCCGGTGCGGACGCCCTCCGGCAGCCGGGGCCGCAGGCCGGTGCCGACGACGACGTTGCGGGTCCGCAGCACGCGGTCGTCGGACGGCCCGTTCACCGCGCGCGTGACGACCTCGACGCTGTCGACCGTCCCGGCGGACTCCACCGCCCGTACCGCCGTGGCCGTGTGCCCGTACGCCACCCGGTCGGTGAACTCCGCGGCGCACCAGTGGAAGTAGTCGTGGAACTCGATCCGGGTGGGGTAGAAGCTCTTCTGGTTGATGAAGTCGGCGAGCCGGCCGCGCTCGTGGAGGTAGCGCAGGAAGGTGAAGCGGCTGCCGGGGTCCCGCATGGTGGCCAGGTCCTTGAGGAAGGACACCTGCATGGTGGCGCCTTCGAGGAGCATCCCCTGGTGCCAGCCGAAGTGCTCCTGGCGCTCCACGAACGCGGCGCGTATCGCGCCCTCGGGGTCGGCCCGGCCGTGTTCCGCGGCCGCTATGGCCAGGGCGAGGTTGGCCGGGCCGAAGCCGATGCCGACCAGGTCGTGGGGCGCTGAGGCGCCTTCGTGTGCGGTGTGCGCGTGCCGTTCCGGCATGCTCGTTCCCTTCTCGGTGCTGCCCGGTGTGCGGAGGGTTCCCGGATCCCTTCCTCCGTGCGGCGGGTGGCGCCGGCAGAGGTGCTCCGGGGTGTGTGTCAGTGGCCGAGGATCCCCGGCAGGGCGGCGACGAACGCGTCCGCCTCGCCGTCGCCCAGCGTCAGCGCGGGGGCCAGCCGCAGGGTGTCGGGGCCGGTGGCGTTCACGAGGAAGCCGGCGTCCTGCGCCGAGGCCCGCACCCGCGCGGCGACGGGCTCGGTGAGCACCACGGCCAGCAGCAGCCCCGCCCCTCTGACCCGGCTCACCAGGGGGTGCCGCAGCTCCTCGACGCCCTGCCGGAGCCGCTCGCCCATCCGCTTGACGTGGTCCAGCAGCCCTTCGGCGGCGATCGTCTCCAGGACGGCGAGGCCGGCCGCGCACGCGACGGGGTTGCCGCCGAAGGTCGAGCCGTGCTGACCCGGCGTCAGCAGCCCGGCCGCCGGGCCGAAGGCGAGCGTCGCGCCGATCGGCAGCCCGCCGCCCAGCCCCTTGGCCAGCGTCACCACGTCCGGGTCGACGCCGGTGACCGCCTGGTGCGCGAACCAGTGGCCGGTCCGTCCCACCCCGGTCTGGATCTCGTCGAGGACCAGCAGCGCGCCGGTGGCCCGGGTGATCTCGCGGGCGGCCCGGAGATACCCCTCGGGGGCCGGCAGGACGCCCGCCTCACCCTGGACGGGCTCGACGAACACCGCCGCCGTGTCCTCGGTGACCGCCGCCCGCAGGGCCGCCACGTCGCCGAACGGCACGTGCGAGACCCCGCCGGGCAGGGGCCGGAACGGATCCTGCTTGGCCGGCTGACCGGTCAGCGCCAGCGCGCCCATGGTCCGGCCGTGGAAGCCGCCCTCGGTCGCCACCAGGTGCGGCCGGCCGGTCCGCCGGGCGATCTTGAAGGCCGCCTCGACCGCCTCCGCACCGGAGTTGGCGAAGTAGACCCGGCCCTTCCGGCCGGCCAGGAACAGCAGGCGTTCGGCCAGCCGCACCGGGGGCTCGGAGACGAACAGGTTCGACACGTGCCCCAGCCGGGCGACCTGCCGGCCCACGGCCCCGACCACCGCCGGGTGCGCGTGCCCGAGGGAGTTCACCGCGATGCCGCCGGTGAGGTCCGTGTACGCCCTGCCGTCGGCGTCCCACACCGTGCTGCCCTCGCCCCGGACGAGCGCCAGCGGCGGGGTGCCGTAGTTGTCCATCATCACCGCGCGCCAGCGCTCGGTCAGCCGCGTGCCGCCGCTCGTCGCGTCCCGCGGCACGTCCTCCGCCACGCCGGCGTCCCCCGTCATGACACGTTCCTCTCGTCGGCCGGCGCGTCGGGCACGACCGTGGTTCCGGTGTTCCCGTCGGTGAACACCTCCAGGAGCAGGGCGTGCGGCACCCGCCCGTCGAGGACCTGTGCCGTGCGCACGCCCTCCCGCACGGCACGCAGACAGCCCTCCATCTTCGGGACCATCCCGCCGGTCAGGCCCGGCAGCAGCCCGGCCAGCTCGCTCGCGGTCAGCCGCTCGACGACCTCCTCGCTGCGCGGCCAGTCCGCGTACAGCCCGGCGATGTCGGTGAGCACCACCAGCTTCTCCGCGCCGAGGGCGACCGCCAGCGCGGACGCCGCCAGATCGGCGTTGATGTTGTAGACCTCGCCGTCGCCGCCCCGGGCTATCGGGGAGACCACCGGGATCCGGCCGTCGTCGAGCAGCGCCCGCACGGCGTCGGGGTCCACCCGGACGACGTCGCCGACCAGCCCGATGTCCACCAGCTCGCCGTCCACCCGGGCCGGCCGTCGCACGGCCGTCATGGTGTGCGCGTCCTCACCGGTCATGCCGACCGCGTACGGTCCGTGCGCGTTGATCAGCCCGACCAGCTCCCGCTGCACCTGACCCGCCAGCACCATCCGTACGACGTCCATGGTCTCGGGCGTGGTGACCCGCAGCCCGGCCGTGAAGCGCACCTCCAGGTCCAGCCGTTCCAGCAGCGCGCTGATCTGCGGGCCGCCGCCGTGCACGACCACCGGGCGCAGCCCCGCCCGGCGGAGCGCCACCACGTCCTGGGCGAAGGCCTCCTTGAGCTTCTCGTCCACCATGGCGTTGCCGCCGAACTTGATGACGACGGTCCGGCCCCGGTAGTGCCGGAGCCAGGGGAGGGCCTCGATGCCGGTGCCGGCGGGGGAGTTCCCGATCCGGCCGTCGGCGGCCGTCACGGCGCCACGCCGTTCTTCGGCAGGCCCAGGCCCTCGGGCAGGCCGAGGGCGACGTTCATGCTCTGCACCGCGCCGCCGGCGGTGCCCTTGGTGAGGTTGTCGATCGCGCTGACCGCCACCAGCCGCCCGGCGTCCGCGTCGAGGGTGACCTGCACCTGTGCCGAGTTGGAGCCGAGCACGGCGGCCGTCGAGGGCCACTGGCCCGGCGGCAGGAGCCTGATGAACGGCTCGTCGGCGTAGGCCGCTTCGTGGACGGCGCGGATGCGCTCCTCGGTCACCCCCGGCCGGACCCGCGCCGAGCACGTGGCCAGGATGCCGCGCGCCATGGGCACCAGGGTGGGGGTGAACGACACGGTCACCGCCTCGCCCGCCACGGCGGAGAGGTTCTGCGTCAGCTCCGGTGTGTGGCGGTGGACGCCGCCGACCCCGTAGGAGCTCACCGAGCCCATGACCTCCGAGCCGAGCAGGTGCGGCCTGGCCGACCGGCCGGCCCCCGAGGTGCCGCTGGCCGCGACGACCACGGCCTCGGGCTCCACCAGTCCCGCGGCGAACGCGGGGTACAGCGCGAGCGTCACGGCGGTGGGGTAGCAGCCCGGTACGGCGACGCGCGAGGCGCCCTTCAACGCCTCCCGGGCGCCCGGGAGTTCGGGCAGCCCGTACGGCCAGGTGCCGGCGTGGGGTGTGCCGTAGAAGCGCTCCCAGTCGGCGGCCCGGCGCAGCCGGAAGTCCGCGCCGCAGTCCATCACCAGGGTGCCCTCGCCCAGTTGGCCGGCGAGCGCGGCGGACTGCCCGTGGGGCAGGGCCAGGAAGACGACGTCGTGCCCCCTCAGCGACTCCGCGGAGGTCTCCGCCAGCACCCTGTCGGCCTCTCCGGCCAGGTGGGGTTGCACCTCCCCGAGGGGCCGGCCCGCGCTCGTATGGGCACTTATCACGCCAAGCTCCACCTCGGGGTGGTCGGCCAACAGCCGCAGGATCTCACCCCCGGCGTAGCCACTCGCGCCCGCCACAGCCACCCGCAAGGTCATGTTTGTCCCTTTTCGCGTTCTTCTAGGCATTCCAGGGCGCGCCGGCGGCCGCTGGAAGTTAGCTTAGCCTACCCTAAGTTCCCTGGCGGGGATCTTGAGCATTCACCCCCTCCGTGACGAGAAATCGACGCTTGAAGGCCTGCTTCCGGTGGCCCTGGAGGCTGCCCGGCGGGGCCGCGGGGCCGCGGGGGATGTGTGCCGCACGGGCGGTGCGGGGTCCGTCCCGCACCGCTCATCCCTCTCCGGGCGTCGACCGGACTGAGGAATTCCGCCGTGCGGCGCCCGCGATCCGCGCGGGGTTCGCGAGGCGGGGAGCCCGTCAACTCCCGGCCGTACGGCCGGTGTGAGTAATCGTCAAATCATCAATCGTTGACACATCCTTGGCCAGGCCTTTACGGTCTGAGCGCGGCGCAGAGCTCAACTCCCCGCCGCTTCCCTCACCATTCGGAGGTCCGAAATGGAAAAGCTCATCCAGAAGATGGCCCAGGACAGTGTCTGGCGTGGCTGGGTCGCCGCCAATTCCGCGCAGAATTCCGCCAAGGAAGGCTGCATCAGCGTGGCGAAGTCCGGCTGCATCAGCGTTGCCAAGACCGGTTGTATCTCCTGAACAGCCGCTGAACGCTTCACCTCGGGTGGGTCGTGGACGGGTAATTCCCGCCACGGCCCACCCGGCCCAGCGAACCGATCAGGGCTCGGCGCACGAGCCCCCGTTCCCCGAGCAGCACCTGAGGGTGGCAATGGATGGTCAGCCGACTGCCGAGGTCGTCGATCAGATACGGGACATCCCGATCTATCGCCCGTCGATCGAGCGCGGGTACTTCCCCGTGCTCGAGAAGCCCGAGATAGCCCGCGGTTTCCCGGACAACTGGATGACGCCCCAGCTCGCCGAGGCGCTCGCCTCCGGCGCGGCGGAGTTCGTGCTCTCCACGGGCACCAACCACGACCGCATGCAGATCATCCGGCCCCCGTACTTCCTGCTCCACTCCTACTACCGGCTGTGGAGCGAGCACCCGGACATCGCCGCCACCTGGGAAGAGGGCTGCCGGAGGGTCTCCCTGACCACGGTGCTGGCCACCGAGCACGTCGCCCGTGTCAACGCCCGGAAGCGCGGGGCCGAGCCGGACCCGCTGCCGGACCTGGAGGAGCGGCGCCTCGACGAGCGCACCGTCTACGTCAACCTGCGGCTCGACCCGGCGCTCTGGGAGCGCGACGAGGTCGAGCGCATGCTGGCCGAGATGCGGACGGCCCGGGACACGCACCCGAAGGGCTGGTACCACCTCGACTGCTCCAGCTATCACCTGGCACACCTGGTGCGGAAGGTGTCCGAGTGGAGTCTGTGGGACAAATTCCCCCAGCCCGCCAGCATCATCCACGCCTATGAATACACGCCGGTGAATGTCAAGCGCTTTCTCCAGCAACATTTCGCCTGCCCGATCATCGATCTTTTCGGCAGTACGGAACTGGGCTACCTCTATTACAGCGACCGGCGCGGACGGTACCGGCCGCACCTCGACAAGATGAGCGTCGAGCTCCTGCCGGTCGCCCCGGACAGCCAGATCTACCACCTCGTCGTGTCGAGCGTGCGCAACCCGTACATGCCGCTCATCCGCTACCGCTCGGGGGACTGCGTCCGCACGCTGGACGGCACCCCGGACCCGGACCGCATCGCCCGCTTCTGCGGCCGTGAGAAGGAGCTGCTGCGCACCGCGCACGGCCCGGTCTCCCAGGGGGACCTCGACGACCGGGTGGCCGCCGCCACGCCCCGCGTCTTCCTCCACCAGCTGCGCGTCACGGGCGAGGCCGAGGCGGAACTGCACTGCACGACCTTCGACGGCGCTCCGCTCGGCCCTGCCGAGACGGCCGCGCTGGAGGACGGGGTCCGGGAGCTGACCGGCCGCCGCTGCCGCGTGGAGCACCGCGCGCACATCGCCATCGGGAAGTCCGGGAAGTACGCCTGGCTCGCCAAGGACCACTGAAACACCGGACGGGGAGAACCATGACCACACAGCCCTACGTGTCCGCCGGAGACCTCACCGCCCTCCTGGGCGACCGGCTCCACGCCGAGGTGGTGACGCACTTCGCCGCCAAGACGGAGGCCCCGCCGGAGTACGTCGAGCGCCAGGTCACCGAGTGCCTGCGCTACCTCTACCTCATCTCCCGTCACCGCGAGGAGCTCAGCGGGCTCTTCCTGCCGGTCGAGCAGGAGATCGACGAGATCTGGCACTACCTCATCCTCCAGACCCGCGAGTACCGCGAGCTGTGCGAGGAGCGGCTGCCGGGCGGCTTCTTCATCCACCACCGCAGCATCGGCTACGAGGACTACCAGCAGGAGCCCGGCCGCGAGCAGGCGATCGAGGAGGCCCTGCGCTGGATCCCGCTGTACTGCGGCGCGTTCGGCCCGTTCGACGAGGGCGCGCTGCCGCACTGGACGATCGTCCGCTTCCTCCACGAGCGGATGAGCATGTCGCTGGAGGAGATCTCCGCGCTGGAACCGCTCGGGGCCGCCTGACCCACCGGCGCCGGCGCGCCCTCCGCGCCCGGCCCACCTCCGCAGGCCCGGCGACGTCCGGGCCGCCGACCCTCCTGGACGCACAGGGGAAGGAACCATGAGCGCCCGTCCCGGCCGACCGGCCACGCACCGAGACACCGAGGCCCGCGAAGCCCCCGAGCAGAAGCGGATCCTGACCGTCCTGGTGATCTCCCAGGTGCTCAGCGGCGCGGGGCTCGCGGCCGGCATCACCGTCGGGGCGCTGCTCGCGGAGGAGATGCTGGGCTCGACCGGACTCGCGGGCGTGCCCAGCGCCCTGTTCACGGCCGGCGGCGCCCTCGGCGCCGTGGCGGTCGGCCGGCTCTGCCAGCGCTGGGGCCGCCGGCCCGGCCTCTCCCTGGGGTACGTCATCGGCGCGCTCGGCAGCCTCGGGGTCGTCGCGGCCGCCGTCGCCGACAACGTCCCGCTGCTGTTCCTCTCCCTGCTCGTCTACGGGGCCGGGACCTCGACCAGCCTGCTGGCCCGGTACGCGGGCGCGGACCTCGCCTCTCCCGCGCGCCGCGGCCGGGCCGTGAGCACGGTCCTCTTCGCCACCACGCTCGGCGCCGTCGTGGGCCCCGTCCTGGTGAGCGCCACGGGGGACGTCGCGCACGCGTGGGGCATGCCCCGGCTCACCGGACCGTTCCTGCTGGCCGTGGCCGCCTTCACCGCGGCCGCCGTCGCGATCGCCGTCCTCCTCCGCCCCGACCCGCTGGTCCTGGCGCGCGCGCTGGCCGCGGCGGACCGGGCCCCCGACTCCCAGGACGCCGGGGCCGCCGCCATCCCGGCGGGCCGCACCGACACCCGCGGTCTGGTCACCGGCACGGCGGTCATGGTCCTCACCCAGCTCGTGATGATCGCCATCATGACCATGACGCCCGTCCACATGCGGGCGCACGGGCACGACACCCAGGCCGCGGGGCTCGTCATCGCCCTGCACGTGGGCGCGATGTTCCTGCCCTCGCCGCTCACCGGCGTGCTCGTCGACCGGTTCGGCCGGCAGCGGATCGCCGCCGCGTCCGGTCTGATCCTGCTCTGCGCCGGGGTGCTGGCGGCCCTCGCGCCGCCGCACTCCATGGCGGCGCTCGCGGCGGCGCTCGTCCTGCTGGGCATCGGCTGGAACTTCGGGCTGATCAGCGGCACCGCGCTCGTCACCGACGCGGTGCCGCTCGACCGGCGGGCCGGCGTCCAGGGCCTCGTCGACGTCGGCATCGCGCTCGCCGGCGCGACCGGGGGCATGGCCTCGGGCGCGGTCGTCGCGGCCGGCGGCTTCCCGGTGCTGGCCGCCGGGGGAGCGGTCCTCGCTCTCGCGATCGTGCCCGTGGTGGCCCTCTCCGCCCGTGACGGGCGCACGCCCCCGGAGCGTTCGCCGCGTAATACACCTATTAACCAGGTAAACCGATGATAGGAATCCGCTTTACCTTGTTGTCCAAAGGTAAAGTGAGCGTAAAGGCGTTTGTGGTCGCCAGGCGGTGACGCCGCGTCACCCCATCGGCGCGTCACTCCTCGGCGTGGCGGCGACGGCAGGGCCGCCCACGGCTCCCCACCCACCCCCCTCCCGCGGTGGAAGGATCCTATGCTCGCAGCTCCGAAAAACCTCGCCGGCGTCCGGCGTGACGTGCTGGCCTCGCTCGTCGTCTTCCTGGTGGCCCTGCCGCTCTGCGTCGGCGTGGCCGTCGCCTCCGGCGTGCCCGCCGAACTCGGCCTGATCACCGGCATCGTCGGCGGACTGGTCGCGGGCGCCCTGCCCGGCAGCTCCCTCCAGGTCAGCGGCCCGGCCGCCGGCATGACCGTCCTCGTGCTCGAAGCCGTCACGGAATTCGGGCTCGGCGCCCTGGGCGTCCTCGTGCTCGCCACCGGCCTGCTGCAAGTGGCCCTCGGCGCCCTGCGGTTCGGCCGCTGGTTCCGCGCGATATCGGTCGCCGTCGTCCAGGGCATGCTCGCCGGCATCGGACTCGTCCTGCTCCTCGGCCAGCTCTACACCATGGCCGGCCGCGCACAGCCGCACTCGGGACCGGCGAAGCTCGCGGGACTGCCCCGGCTGGCCGCCCGGATCGCCACCGACCGCGCGTCCCTGACCGCCTTCGCGGTGGGCGCCCTCACCATCGCCGTCCTGGTCCTGTGGCGCCGGCTCCCGGCCTGGGCCCGCACGGTGCCCGCGCCGCTCGCCGCCGTCGCGCTGGCCACCGCGGTCACCGCCGCGGCCGGGCTCCGCATCGCCCACGTCGAGGTCCAGGGTCTCCTGCGGGCCGTACAGCCGCCGGGCGCGGACGACTTCGGCGCCCTCGCCGGCCCGGCCGTGCTCGGCACCGTCCTCGCCTTCACCCTCATCGCCTCGGCGGAGAGCCTCTTCAGCGCCGCCGCCGTCGACCGCATGCACCGCGGCCCGCGCACCGACTACGACAAGGAACTCATCGCCCAGGGCGTGGGCAACACCGTCTGCGGCGCCCTGGGAGCGCTGCCCATGACGGCCGTCATCGTCCGCAGCGCCGCCAACGTCCAGGCCGGGGCCCGCACCTCGCTCTCCCGGATCCTGCACGGCGTGTGGCTCCTGCTGTTCGCCGCGCTGCTCCCGGCCGCGATCGGCGTCATCCCCCTGGCCGCGCTCGCCGGCGTCCTCGTGCACGCCGGAACCAAGCTCATCCCCGTCAAGGAGATACGCCCCCTGTGGCGCGAACACCGCGGCGAAGCCGTCGTCCTCGCCGTCACCGCCACCGCGATCCTCGTCACCAACCTCTTCGAAGGCGTCCTCCTGGGACTGGTCCTCGCCGTCGTCAAGACCGCGTGGGAGACCTCCCACCTCCACGTCGACGTGCGCACGGCGGCCGACGGCCTGCTGACCGTCACCCTCACCGGCAGCGCCACATTCCTCCGCCTGCCGCGCGTCCTGGAGGCCCTGGAAGCGCTCCCCAAGGAGCGCCCCGTCGAACTCGACCTCTCCCCGCTGCGCCACCTCGACCACGCGTGCCGCACCGCCCTGGACACCTGGGCGGCACGGCAGGGCGCCACCGTCAAGGGCGTGCCGATCGGGGCCGCGAGCGGGAACGCCGACGGGGTACGGGGGTGAGACCCCCGTACCCCGCCGGCCCGGCGTCGCTCAGCTCGCTCAGCCCTCCAGGCCGTAGCGCTGCCGCGCCTCCCGCACCGTCTCCGGCTTGACCTCGCCCCGCCGGGCCAGGGTCGCCAGCGCCGTGGCCACGATCGACTGGGGGTCCACGCCGAAGTAACGGCGCGCCGCCTCACGGGTGTCCGACAGGCCGTAGCCGTCCGTGCCGATGGAGGTCCAGTCCTGCTCCACCCACTGCGCGATCTGGTCCGGGACCGCGCGCATCCAGTCGCTGACCGCCAGCACCGGACCCGGTGCGCCGTGCAGCGCCTGGGTCACGTACGGCACCCGGTCCTCGCCGCGGAGCTGCGCCGCGTCACAGGACAGGGCGTCGCGGCGCAGCTCGGTCCAGGAGGGAGCGGACCAGACGTCGGCGGCCACGCCCCAGTCCTCCGCCAGCAGCCGCTGGGCCTCGATGATCCAGTGGACCGCGGTACCGGAGGCCAGCAGCTGGAGGCGCGGGGCGTCGGCCGGCGCCTCGGCGGCCTCCTTGTAGCGGTAGAGGCCCTTGAGGATGCCCTCCTCCACGCCCTGCGGCATGGCCGGCTGGACCTTGGGCTCGTTGTAGACCGTCAGGTAGTAGAAGACGTCCTCGGCGTCGGGACCGTACATCCGGCGCAGGCCCTCACGGACGATGACCGAGATCTCGTAGGCGAACGCCGGGTCGTACGAGACCGCCGCCGGGTTGGTGGAGGCGATCAGGTGGGAGTGGCCGTCGGCGTGCTGGAGGCCCTCACCGGTCATGGTGGTGCGGCCCGCGGTGGCGCCGATGACGAAGCCGCGGCCGAGCTGGTCGCCCAGCGCCCAGAACTGGTCGGCGGTGCGCTGCCACCCGAACATCGAGTAGAAGATGTAGAAGGGGATCATCGGCTCGCCGTGCGTGGCGTAGCTGGTCGCCGCGGCCGTGAAGTCGGCCAGCGAACCCGCCTCGGTGATCCCCTCGTTGAGGATCTGACCGTCCTTGGCCTCCTTGTAGTAAAGGAGCTGGTCGCGGTCGACGGGGTCGTAGGTCTGGCCGACGGGGGAGTACAGACCCGCCGAGGGGAACAGCGACTCCATGCCGAAGGTGCGGGCCTCGTCGGGGACGACGGGCACCCAGCGGCGGCCGGTCTCCTTCTCCCGCATCAGGTCCTTGACGAGCCGGATGAAGGCCATGGTGGTGGCGATCTCCTGGCGGCCGGAGCCCTGCTGGAGCGCCTCGAAGGGCTTCGCCGACGGCTCGGGCAGCGGCCGGGCGACGACCTTGCGGGCCGGGGCGGGGCCGCCGAGCGCCGCGCGGCGCTCGCGCAGATAGCGCACCTCGGGGGAGTTCTCGCCGGGGTGGGCGTACGGCACCTGCTCGCCGGCCAGCGCCGAGTCCGGGATGGGAAGGCCGAGCAGGTCCCGCATGGCGCGGAACTCCTTGCCCGTCAGCTTCTTCATCTGGTGGTTGGCGTTGCGCGACTCGAAGCCGGGGCCCAGCGTGTAGCCCTTGACGGTCTGCACCAGGATGACGGTCGGCGCGCCCTGGTGTTCGACGGCGGCCCGGTAGGCGGCGTGGACCTTGCGCGGCTCGTGGCCGGCCCGGGAGGTCCGGAAGAGCTCCAGGAGGTCGGCGTCGCCCAGGGCGGCGCCGATGGTCCGCAGCGCGGGGTCGCCGCCGAAGAAGTGGCCGCGGACGTACTCGGCGTCCCGGGTGGCGTACGTCTGGAACTGGGCGTCCGGCACCTCGCGCAGCCGGCGGACCAGGGCGCCCGTGGTGTCCTGGGCGAGGAGCCGGTCCCAGGCCGTGCCCCACAGCGACTTGACGACGTTCCACCCGGCGGCGCGGAACTGGGCCTCCAGCTCCTGCACGATCTTGAAGTTGGGGCGGACCGGGCCGTCGAGGCGCTGGAGGTTGCAGTTGATGACGAACGTCAGGTTGTCCAGCCCCTCGCGGCCCGCGAGGGCGAGGGCGGCGGTCGACTCCGGCTCGTCCATCTCGCCGTCGCCGAGGAACGCCCACACGTGGGAGTGCGAGGTGTCCTTGATGCCCCGGTGCTCCAGGTAGCGGTTGAACCGCGCCTGGTAGATGGCCGAGAGCGGGCCCAGGCCCATGGAGACGGTGGGGAACTCCCACAGCCAGGGCAGCCGGCGCGGGTGCGGGTAGGAGGGCAGGCCGTCGCCGGCGGTCTCCTGCCGGAAGCGGTCCAGCTGGCCCTCGGTGAGCCGGCCCTCCAGGAAGGCGCGGGCGTAGATGCCGGGGGAGGCGTGGCCCTGGATGTAGAGCTGGTCGCCCGAGCCGTCGGCCTCCTTGCCCCGGAAGAAGTGCTGGAAGCCCGTCTCGTACAGCCACGCGGCGGAGGCGAAGGTGGCCATGTGGCCGCCCAGCCCGGCGCGCTGGTTGCCGCGGGTGACCATGGCGGCGGCGTTCCAGCGGTTCCAGGCGGTGATCCGGGCTTCCATCTCCTCGTCGCCCGGGTAGGCGGGCTCGGAGGAGGTCGGGATGGTGTTGAGGTAAGGAGTCTCCAGCAGTGGCGGAAGGTCCAGTTCCGTCCGCTCGGCGTGCTCGTTGACACGGCGCAGCAGATACGAGGCCCGGTGCCGCCCGCCGAACCGCACGGCGGAGTCCAGGGACTCCTGCCATTCGGCGACCTCAGTCGGGTCGTTGTCGGGCAGTTGGTCGAGCTGGGACATGGGTGATCCCCTTTCGCGTTCCCGGGCGAGGGGCCGGGGCCCCGCAGGTTCCTGCGGGGCCCCGGCGGTGACGATGCGCGACCAGGTATGCGGGTGGACCGGCCGCCGGGCTGTGCTTGCCCGTAGAACCCTCGATTCCGGGACGTGGAACGAGGCTTCCGTTCACGACGCTAGAAGGAACAAGTTGTTGGAGTCAACATCTAACAACCGGAAATGAGCGATGATCGATCATTTCTGGCCGGTGCCCCGAAGGCGTCCCTCAGCTGGCGGCCCGCTTCAGGATGGCCTCGTAAACGCCCGGGTCATTGGCTGTTACCTCGGGAAAGCCCGTGCCGTACTTGCCGTGCCAGCGCGCCGCGACGCCGGGATTGGCGTGATCCGACCCATCCGAAAGGTAGAGGTGCGGGCTGCACTTGACGCCGTGCTCCTTCGCGCACAGGAAGTCACGCGTGATCACCCGACGCGCCCGCCCGTCGTCGAGGCCCTCGGCTATCGCCTCCGCGTCCACGCCCTCGGTCTCCTCGGCGACGGCCACCACGACGGCGCGCGCGCCGATGGAGCGGCTCTCCGCCCAGAAGGCCCGGCGCAGTGCCAGGTCCAGCCGCTCGGACGCCTCCAGCCCCTGCTCCTTCGCGAGCTGGACCGCCTCCAGGGCGGGCAGTGAGGAGGAGGGGAACTTCCAGTCCGGGGCCCGCCACAGCTGCCAGCCGGCGTCCGGTTCGATGTGCGCGACCCCGCCGACCTCGGAGTCCGTGCCGGGCCGCGGGCTCGGCCCGTTGTTGAACAGCTCCAGCGGGAACGCCCGGTGGTCGAAGCGGACCCGCTCCTCCAGGCCGAGCCGGCGGCGCGTGGTGTGCAGCCGGTGCACGGCGACGTGCGCGAACGAGCACCAGATGTCGGTGAAGAGGGTGATGACCCCGGGGCGGGTCTCGGTCCGCGGTGCCGGTGTGGTGGTCATGAGGCTCCGATCGGTTCGTGGGCGTAGCCCAGGATGTGGAGTTGCAGCAGGCGTCCGACGTCCGGGTCGCGGCGGCGGAACGCCTCGATGATGGGTTCGTGGTCGCGGGCGTTCTCGTGCAGCCCGGTGCGCACGCGGGTCAGGGAGAGGTGGGTCCACAGCTCGACGGCCAGGGACTCCCAGTTGGTGATCAGGAAGGCGTTCCCGGCGGCCCGCACGATCTCGCGGTGGAACGCTACGCCGTGCCGCGCCTGTGCGTCGACGTCCTCGGCGGCCGCAGCCCGGCGCATCCCCTCGGTGTGCTCCTCCAGCCGGGAGACGTCCCCGGCCAGCCGGGGCAGGGCCAGCTCCGCGGCCAGCCGCTCCAGGGCCCCGCGCACGGGGTAGACCTGACAAAGTCGTCGCGGAGTCAGATCGCCGACGCGCGTTCCGCGATGGGGTGAGGACTCGACCAGCCGCATCGCCTGGAGATCGCGCAGGGCCTCCCGCACGGGCGCCTGGCTGACGCCCAGCTCCGTGGCGAGACGGCGTTCGACAATGCGCTGACCTGCCTGCCAGCGGCCCCGCACCAGGTGGTCCAGCATGATCCGCCGGACTTGTTCGCTCAAGGGGGCACGGGTCAAGTTCCCGGTGGATTCAGCGTTGTTGTGCGGTCCCTCGCCGTTCATGGGTGATTGTCTCCCCGCAGAAATTCTGCTTGAGCGATGATCGATCGTCGGTTAACGTACGTCAATAGGTGGCCACCGCACACAAGTTCGGCCACTTCCGACCAGCTCGACGGCCCGTACTCACCACGACGACAGCCGGACGCCCGCCCCGTGTCCCACTCGGGCGGCACCGGTCACGACCCGGACGGCATCGGCAGGCGTCCGGCCCCTTCCGTAGTACGAGAGCACACCGTTCCGCTCCATCGAACCGCCGTGGATCTCCGGACGTCATCCGTCCGGCCCCGGCGGTGTGTCCCCTTTCCCTCGCGCGAGCCCACAGGCTCCCGCGCCACCGACTGCCGGCCCCACCGCGCCGCAGCCGACAAGGAGATCACGTGACCGAGCAGCTTCTCGACCTCACCCAGCACGAGATCCAGGCCCTGAAGACCCGGTACAACCTGGCCGACGCCCACACCCACCAGCAGCAGTCCGTGGGCCAGCGGCAGATCGTCTCCGCGCTGCCCGACCTGTGGTACGAGGCGGAGGCGACCCGTCAGGCGGATCTGGAGGACCGGTTCAAGGAGGTCTTCTTCCGGCTGCACGGCCAGAACAGCGTCCGCGCCGACACGACCATGCTCTCCTACGCGGCCTCCATATCGACGCTGGTCGCGGGCATGTACCTCAGGCAGCGCGAGATCAGCGTGAGCCTCGTCGAGCCGTGCTTCGACAACCTCCCGGACGTCCTCCACAACGTCGGCGTGCACCCCGTGCCGATCCCCGAGGACGCGCTGCACGACGCGGACCGGATCTACGACCGTCTCGTCGAGACCGTCAAGACCGACGCGCTCTTCCTCGTCGACCCCAACAACCCCACCGGCTTCAGCCTGCTCAGCCATGGCCGCAAGGGCTTCGAAGAGGTCATCCGCTTCTGTGTCGACCACGACAAGCTCTTCGTCGTCGACCTCTGCTTCGCCGCGTTCGCCCTCGCCGACCCGCGCTTCGGCCGCTTCGATCTCTACGAGCTCCTCGACACCTCCGGCGTCAGCTACATCGCCCTGGAGGACACCGGCAAGACCTGGCCGCTCCAGGACGCCAAGTGCGCCCTGCTCACCTGTAGCCGGGACCTCTACGAAGCTGTCTACAACATCCACACCAGCGTTCTTCTCGATGTCTCGCCGTTCGTCCTCAACTTCCTCGCCCGGTACGTGGAGGACTCCATCGAGGACGGCATGGCCTCGGTCCGCGATGTGATCACCCGCAACCGCGAGGCCGCGCAGAAGGCCCTCGCCGGCAGCCTGCTGGAGCACATCGAGCCGGCCGTCAACGTCAGCGTGGCGTGGTTCCGGATCACCGACGAGAAGATCAAGGCGACCGAGCTCCAGGCGCACCTCGCGCAGTACGAGGTCTACGTCCTGCCCGGCACCTACTTCTACTGGAGCGAGCCGGAGCGCGGCGAGCGCTACGTCCGCGTCGCCCTGGCCCGCGACCCCGGCGACTTCCGCGCCTCGGTGCAGCGCCTGCGCGAGGGAGTGGACAGCTATGGCGCCTGAGGTCTTCCTGGACGCCTCCTTGTTCATGGGCATGCACAGCACCGATCCCTCCTTACGCGCCGCCGCCACCGCGTTCTTCGCCGCCCACCTGGAGCGGCCCGTGGTGATGACGTACGAGGAGGTGGGGCGCTGCGACGACTACGTCTGGCGGTTCCCGCGCGAGGTGCAGGACGCCTATTACCCCTTCATGGACGTACTGCATTCCCTGATGCCCATCCGGCGCCGCGCCTACGACGCGGACGTCCTCGCCGCCCTGCCGGGGCTCCCCAGCCAGGCGGAAGAACTGCGTCCGCGCGACCGGCTGCTGCTCGCCTCGGTCGTCGCCGCCGGCGGTGAACTCGTCACCCTCAACCCCCGGCTCACCGCCCTGACCGGCCTCGGACTGCCCGTGCGGACGCCCGGCCCGGCCGCGGACCGCGGGATCTTCCCCGCCGACCTCGACAAGCTCTACGAGCAGTCCCTGGTACTGGAGGCCGACCATGCCGAGCTCTGAGCGCGCGGCGGCCGAACAGCGTCTCAGGGCGCTGCGCGGCACCGTGGTCCCCCTGGTCACCCCCGTCGGCGAGGACCGGCGCGTGAGCGCCCCCGACGTCGCCCGGCTGGTCGGGTCCCTGCGCGGACAGGTCGCCGGCTACATGCCCGCCCTGAGCACCGGCGAGGGCTGGCACCTGACGACCGCCCAGTGGACGGACGTCGTCCGGCTGACCGTGGAACACGCCGGCGGCGCGCCCGTCCTGGCCGGGGTGGAGCTGCCCGGGACCGACGCGATCGTGGCCCGCGCCGAGCTGGCCGCGGAGCTGGGCGCGGACGCCGTCGTCGTCCCCCCGCCGTGGTCCGAGGACGGCGGCACCGCCGCCACGGGCTTCGTGGAGCACTACACCACCGTCGTCGAGCGCAGCCCGCTGCCCGTGGTCGTCTACCACGAGAACGTGGTCTCCAAGGCCCCGCTGGACCTCGACGCGCTCCTGGAGGTGTGCTCCCTGCCCGGCGTCGTCGGCGTCAAGGAGTCCAGCGGCTCCGCGGAGTTCACCCGCAAGCTGCTCGAAGGCGGGCCCGCGGTCCCGGTCCTCCAGGGCTGGGAGCACCTGCTCTCCGCCGTGCCCGGTGTGCAGGGCTTCGTCGGGCCGCTCGCCAACCTCGACCCCGCGGCGTGCGACGAGGCCCTGTCCTCGCCCGGGCAGGACGCCCAGCAGCGGGTGGACGCCCTGTCCGAGCGGTACCGGCTGCTGGCGGACGACTGGTACCTGCACGTCAAGGAGGAACTGGTCCGCCGAGGCACCATCGGCACCGCCCTCGCCGTCAACTGAAGGCGCCCGTACGGGGCCGGCCCGCCCGGCCCCGTACTCCCACCGTCCGCACGTTCCCGCCCTGGAGTCCCCATGGCCACCACGACGGCCACTACGGCCGGCAGCCGCCTGTTCGTCCTCAACCGCACGATCCCCAGCCCCGAGGAGCTGCGCGAGCTCCACGACCTGGAGGAGCGGCTCATCGCGAGCCGCGCCCGGGAGATCGAGGCGGAAGCCCCCGTCATGGCCGACCGCGCGGCCCTCGGCCGCCATATGAAGGCGCTGCTGGAGGCGGAGAAGAACGATCCGCCGGAGTTCGAGCGCGTCATGGCCGAGGACCTCGACCGTGAGCAGTTCAAGGAGGTCGTCGCGCAGTTCGCCGTGGACGGCCTGACCGAGTCGGAGTCCTTCCTGCCGATCGTCTGGCGGCTGCCGAAGAAGGCCAAGATGGCCGTCTTCCGCGTCCTGGTCGACGAGTTCGGCTGCGGCAACCTCGACCAGGCGCACTTCAACATCTACCGCGACCTGATGACCGAACTGGGCATGTCCCTGGACGTCGACGACTACCTCGCCCGGACGAACGAGGAGACCTACGCCTACGTCAACACCTTCTTCTGGGCCGCCGCCCGGGCCCCCCGGCCCGAGTACTTCCTGGGCTGCCTGTGCTACCTGGAGTCCAGCATCCTCTACGCCTTCCAGTGCTTCGCGAACGCCGCGACGCGCCTGGAGCTGGCCGGCGCCCGCTACTACACCGAGCACCTGCACATCGACAACTTCCACGCCAAGGAACTCCAGGTGGCCATCCGGGAGTTCGACGCCGAGGCGGACCTGCACCCGGTCAAGGTCTGGACCGGCTTCAAGCTCGCCAGCGAGGTCATCGGCGGAGCCACCGAGGCGGCCGTCGCCTCCGCGCTGAAGGCGGGCTCGCATGGCTGAGGCGTCCGGCGCGCCCGGCGCCCCCCGGCCGTACTCCGTCGAGCAGATCAGCGAGGACCGCATCCGGGTGTGCGTCGGCGACCGCGAGTTCGAGGCCGACGCGTTCTGCCCGCACCGCAAGGGGCACATGGTCCACGGCTACGTCAACGTGGCCCGGCTGCGGATCACCTGCCCCCTGCACCACTCCAGCTACTCCCTGGAGACGGGCGAGGCCATCACCGGCCCCACCGCCACCCCGATGTGCGTGAAGGAGACCACCCCCTCGGCCGGCTGACGGCACGATGCGGGCCACGCGAGCGCCCGGCGCCCCGGAGGACCTCCGGCCGCGCCGGGCGCCTTCGCCGCGCCCCCGGCCTCAGTGCGACAGGTGCGCGGGCGTGTGGGTGAGCTCCTCGATGTCGACCCCGGCCTTCTCCAGCAGTTGCGCCGCGAGGTCGTGCAGCGCCCGCGCCGCCGCCACCTCCTCGCCGACCCGCTGCTGACCCGGGTCGTCGGGGTGGCGGTTGGTGACCCCGTGGGCCTTGAGCTCCGTGCCGTCGTGCATCCGCAGCACCGCCGCCGCCTGCGTCAACAATCCGGCCTCACGGAACTCCATCTCGACGTTGCACCTGACGATCGTCTCCATGGTGATCACACCTCCAGCGATTCACGGCTCCGCCCGGTGGGGAGCGCCGGGCCCGTCACCCGCCGCACCGCCGCGCCGCAGCAGCGCGACGACCTCCTCGTCCGTCGTCTGGGAGAAGTCCTGGTACCACTCGCCGACCGCGAAGAACACGGCCGGCGTCGTGAGGCAGATCAGCTCGTCCACCTGGGCGCGCAGCGCCTCGGCCGCGTCCGGGGCGGACACCGGCACCGCCAGCACCACCCGGGCGGCCCCATGGGCCCGTGCCACCCGGCAGGCGGCCGACGCCGTCGCGCCCGTCGCCACCCCGTCGTCGACCACGACGGCCGTACGGCCCTCCAGGGCGACCCGCGGCCGTCCGCCGCGGAACGTCCCGGCCTGCCGCGCGAGCCTGGCCTCCTCATGCGCCTGGATCTCGGCGAGGTCGTCCTCGCCGACCCGGCTCACCCGCATGATGTCGTCGTTGAGCACCCGCACACCGTCCTCGCCGACGGCGCCGAAGCCCACCTCCTCGTGGCGCGGCACACCGAGCTTGCGGACCAGGATCACGTCCAGCGGGGCGCCGAGCGCGCGGGCGACCTCGTAGGCCACCGGGACGCCGCCCCGGGGCAGCCCCAGTACGACGGGGGACTCGGCGCGCAGTGGTTCCAGCCGGTCGGCCAGCCGGCGGCCGGCGTCCACGCGGTCGCGGAACCTCATGATCCACCTCTGCCATACCTGCGATACATCCAATATGGCCAGATTCAGGCGGATAGTCCATGCGGGGAGGGGCGCGGGGGAGGGCTCAGAGCGCGGCCCGCACCCGTGCCGCGACCTCCGCCGCCTCCTCCTCCGACGCGTACCGCGTCCGGGGCCAGAAGAACCCCCGCAGCCCGTCCTTGCGGTTGCGCGGAACGACATGCACATGGAAATGCGGCACGGACTGGCTGACCCTGTTGTTGGCGGCCACGAAGGACCCCGCCGCGCCCATGCCGCGCTCCACCGCGCCCGCGATCCGCTGCACCCGGGTGAAGAACGGCCCCACCTCGTCCACCGGTAGATCGGTCAGCGTCTCGGCGTGCCGCCGCGGCACCACCAGCACATGCCCGGGGAAGAGCGGCCGGGCGTCCAGGAAGGCCACCGCCGTACCGTCCGCGAAGACCCGGTGACCGGCGGACTCGCCCGCCGCGATCGCGCAGAACACGCAGCCCGTGTCACCCATGACCTCACACCCCCGCTGGTGGCGTCCCCGCTGTCCCGGGGCAAGGATCATGCCATGCCCCTGCTCGTCGGAACCTCGGGATGGCAGTACAAGGACTGGCGCGGCGGCCTCTACCCCGGCGGCTGCCCCCAGCGGCTGTGGCTGGAGGAGTACGCCCGGCACTTCGCCACCGTCGAGAACAACGCCGCCTTCTACCGGCTGCCCACGCACGAGACCTTCGCCGACTGGCGCGACCGTACCCCGCCGGGGTTCCTCATGGCCGTCAAGGCCAGCCGCTACCTCACCCACATCAAGCGCCTCCGCGACCCCCAGGAACCGGTGGAACGCCTGATGCGGCACGCCGACGGCCTCGCCGACCGGCTCGGGCCCGTCCTCCTCCAGCTGCCTCCCACGCTCCGCGCCGACCCCGCCGCGCTGGACACCGCCCTCCGCTGCTTCCCCGCCGGCACCAGGGTCGCCGTCGAACCCCGCCACGACTCCTGGTGGACCGACGAGACCCGCGCCGTACTGGAGGCCCGCGGCGCCGCCCTCTGCTGGGCCGACCACGACTCCCGGCCGGTGACCCCGCTGTGGCGGACCGCTGACTGGGGATACGTACGGTTCCACTGCGGCCGGGCCGAACCGTGGCCGCGCTACGGCCGCCGCGCCCTCGACAGCTGGGCCCACCGGATCGCCGACCACTGGCCCGACCGTTCCGACACGTACGCCTACTTCAACAACGACCCCGGCGGCGCGGCCGTCCACGACGCCACCGCCTTCGCGCGGGCGATGGCACGCCTCGGGCGCACCGTGAGCCGCACCCCGCCCGTCCAGGTCTGAACCAGCGCCCCCACGGCGGCCCTCTTCCGCGCACATCGCCATGACCACGACGCGGATCCGGGAACGGGACGCGGGGCCGCGACGTCTCAGCCAGTGTGGCCCGAACGCGTACGGCCTCCGGGGGTGCCGTACGCGCGGGAAGGGGGGCGTTCGGCATGACGGAGGAGTCGCGGAACCGCTTACTGGCAGGGCGGTACCGCCTGATCGACGAACTGGGCAGCGGAGGCATGGGCGTCGTCTGGCGCGCCCGCGACGAGCTGCTCGGCCGGGAGGTCGCGGCCAAGGAGGTCCAGGCACCGGCCCACCTGCGCGACCACGACGTACGGATCCTGTACGCCCGCCTGAACCAGGAGGCCAGGGCCGCCGCGCAGATCAACCACCCGAACGTCATCACCGTCCACGACGTCGTCGAGGAGGACGGCCGTCCGTGGATCGTCATGGAGCTCGTGCGCGGCCGCTCGCTCGCCGAGATCCTCCAGCGCGACGGGGTGCTCGACCCCAAGGCGGCGGCCCGGATCGGCTCGATGGTCCTCCAGGGCCTGCGCAGCGCCCACGCCGCCGGCATCCTGCACCGCGACGTCAAACCGGCGAACGTCCTGGTGGAGCCGGGCGGCCGGGCCGTCCTCACCGACTTCGGCATCGCCCTGATCGAGGGCTCCAACACCCTCACCCGCACCGGCGACCTGGTGGGCTCCCCGGACTTCCTCGCGCCGGAGCGCGCGCGGGGCGAGCGTCCGGGCGCCCCCTCCGACCTGTGGTCGCTGGGCGCGACCCTCTACGCGGTGATCGAGGGCGTGTCGCCCTTCCGCCGGACGACCGCGCTGGGCACCCTCCAGGCCGTCGTCCAGGACGACCTGCCGCCGCCCAGGCTCGCGGGCCCCCTCACCCCGCTCCTGGAAGGGCTGCTGCGCAAGGACCCGGGGGAGCGGATGGGCTCCGTGGAGGCCCAGCGGCTGCTCGACGCCGTCGCGGCCGGGCACATGACCACCCGGGCGGGCCTGACCGAGGTGGACCCCGGCGGGCGGTACGTGCCGACGGCCGTCGGCACGCCCGCCCCGGCACCGGTGTCCGCCCCCACGGCGAACGCCACGTCCGGCCCCGTCCCGATGCCGGCGCCGGTACCCGTTCCGGTCGCCGCGCACACCCCCTTCCCCACGCCTATGCCCACGCCGGTGCGGACGGGGGGCATCGTCTTCCCGCTCCCCGTCCCCGATCCGGCCGCGCCCGACCGGCGCCGCCTGGTGGCGCTCTTCCTCGGGTCGCTGCTGGCCCTGTTGCTCATCGGGGGAGGGGCCGCGGCGATGATGGCCGCCCGGGGCACGGGGGAGACGGGGAGCTCCGGCGGCACGACCACGGGCACCCCCGCGCCCTCGAAGGGCGCCGGGGCCCCGGCGGGTTCGGGTACGTCGGAGGAACCGACCCCCGCCCCGCCCAAGCCCACCCCCGGAAGCACGGGTTACTCCTGCGGAACGGGCGGGTGGCTGGAGACCTGCGCGCCGGGATGACCTTCCAGGGACATGCGGACAAGCGCTGACGCGGTACGCGTGCTGACGCGGTACGAGCACGGCAGGAAACGACCACAGATCGGCTATCGGGGGTAAACGCATGCGGCAGGTGACCGTCCGGACCGTCTCTCTCCTCACGGTGACCGCCCTGCTCGGGGGCGTCGGCGTGGCGGGATGTACGAACAAGCAGAAGAGGCAGGCCGTGGAGCTCGTCCTGGAGGCCGCGGGGGTGATAGGCGTCGACCCGTTCCTGGAACATCCGGACATCGACCTCCGGAACGTCAACTCACCGTCCCACGGCGGCGGAACCATGGCGGTGGACGCCCGCGGCACGTTCGGCGGCACGCGCGGCTCCACCCGCTGCGACAAGGCCCTGCTGATCAAGGGGATCACCCAGGACCCGGCCAGGGCCAGGGCCTGGGCCGGGGTGCGCAATCTGGACCCGAGCCGGATCCCCGCGTACATCAACAGTCTGACGGAGGTCAATCTGGAGTACGACACCCTGGTCAAGAACCACAACTACCAGGGGGACGGCCGGATCAGGGGCTATCTGTCGGTGCTTCAGAAGGGCGTGGTGGTCCTCAACGACCCGCTCACGGGACCGGCCGTCAAGTGCACGTGCGGGAACCCGCTCACGGGCCCGGACCGCACGGTCGACCTGAAGGCGGTGACGTACAAGGGGGAGCGCTGGGAGACCTTCACCAGCGTGGAGATCACGGTCATCGCGCCGAGGCCCAAGGAGAAGGGGCCGGTCAAGGAGCTCCAGCTCGTCGATCCCTTCGAGAGCGGCAAGGCGTTCGACCGCGCGGTCGGGAGCGACGGCAAGCGGGACTCCAAGGAGTTCGCGTGGGAGCCGCCGCCGCGGCCCGTTCCCTCGAAGGAGCCCCCGCGCATCGTGCCGCCCGGCGCCTCGGACGCGCCACCGGCGTCCGGTTCGGCCGGGTCCGGCTCCCAAGGGCCCGGTTCTCAAGGACCTGGCTCCCAGGGGCCTGGATCTCAAGGCCCCGGATCCGACGGGCCCGGTACGAAGGGGCCTGGATCTGGATCCCAAGGGCCCGGTTCCCGTGGCCCCGGTTCGCCCGTTCCGCCCACGGGAGGCGGTTCCTCGAAGAACCCGGTCCCGCCGGAGAAGGGCACGTCCCCGGCGACCAAGCAGCCGCTGGAAGGCCCGAAACAGCCGTCCGATCCGCCGAAGAAGCCGCCGGCCACGTCGAATCAGCCTCCGCCGGACGTCAAGCCACCGGCCGGCGGGTCCAAGCAGCCCCCTTCCGAGCCCAAGCCGCCGCCCGCAGACCCGAAGCCGCCTCCCGCCCAGCCCAAGCAGCCTCCCGCCGAGCCGAAGCAGCCCCCCGCGGAGCAGAAGCAGCCTCCGGCCCAGCCCAAGCAGCCTCCCGCGGAACCCAAGCAACCCCCGGCGGAGCAGAAGCAGCCACCGGCCGAACCCAAGCAGCCCGCCGGCGGTGCCCCCGGCGCCCAATCCTCGTGAAGGCGCGGTAACCGGGATATTCCGCCGCCAGGGTACGTTGGGACCCTGCAAGGACGGGACTGTTCACAGGGGTGGAGTATGGCGATGCAGAAGGGCACCAACGTCCGGATTCCGGCGGCCGCGGTGCGCGTCGAGCTGGGCTGGCGCACGGGCCCCGGGATACCGGACGTGGACGCCTCCGCGCTGCTGCTGTCCGCGGGCAAGGTCCGCTCGGACGCGGACTTCGTCTTCTACAACCAGGCGGTGCACTCCTCCGGCGCGGTGCGCCACGAGGGCAAGCGCCCGGCGGGTGACGCGGTGACGGACGCCCTGTCGGTCGACCTCGCCTCCGTGGAGCCCTCGATCGAGACCGTGGTCCTCGCGGCCTCCGCCGACGGCGGCACCTTCGGCCAGGTGCCCGGCCTGCACATCCGGGTGCTCGACACGGCGTCCGGCGCGGAGCTCGCCCGCTTCGACAGCTCGGACGCCACGGTCGAGACCGCGTACGTCCTCGGCGAGCTCTACCGCCGCCAGGGCGAGTGGAAGTTCCGGGCCGTCGGGCAGGGCTACAGCAGCGGTCTGGAGGGTCTGGCGACCGACTTCGGGATCACCGTCGACGAGCCGCAGCAGGCAGCGCCCGCCGCCGCCCCGGCCCCGGTGCACGAGCGGCCGGGTACGCACACGCCGCCCGCCCCGGCGCCCGTGCCGCCGGCGCCCGCCGCGCCGCCCGCGCCCCAGCCCGTACGCCTGACGAAGGTCACGCTCACCAAGGAGGCCCCGGCGGTCTCCCTCACCAAGCAGGGCGGCACCTCCGGGTCGCTGCGCGTCAACCTCAACTGGGAGGTGCAGAAGCAGTTCAAGGGCTGGGGCCAGCGGCTCGGCAAGGCCATGGCCATGCACTCCGACCTCGACCTCGACCTCGGTGCCCTGTTCGAGCTGCGGGACGGCAGCAAGGGCGTGATCCAGGCACTCGGGAACTCCTTCGGCTCCCTCCACCAGCCGCCCTTCATCCACCTCGACGGCGACGACCGGACCGGATCGGTGGCGTCCGGCGAGAACCTCACCGTCAACCTCGACCACATCGCGGACTTCCGCCGCATCCTCGTCTTCGTGACGATCTACGAGGGCGCCCGGAGCTTCGCCAACCTCAACGCCACCGTCACCCTCCAGCCGCAGCACGGCGCCGCCATCGACTTCTCGCTCGACGAGTGCACCGTGCCCTCCAACGTCTGCGCGCTGGCCCTGATCACCAACAACGGCGGCGACCTCGTCGTCCAGCGCGAGGCCCGCTACCTGGTGCCCGACCGCGGCGTCAGCCCGCAGCGCACGCTGGACCGGGCGTACGGCTGGGGCATGAACTGGACGCCCGGCCGGAAGTGACCCGCACGGGCCCGGTCAGGGCGCGGCCTCGGGGCGGGCGTACGTCCGCCCCTTCCAGGCCGCGCCCCGGCCGCGGTGGTGCTGCACCGCGGAGTCCACGGTCATCAGCAGATACAGCAGGGCCGTGAACGGCAGCAGCGGCGCCAGCGCGACCGGCTGCCGGTAATAACGCAGCATCGGGACGTACGTGCCCGCCATCACCGCCCACGCCGCGGCCCCCGCGGCCAGCGGGGCACCGTCACCCGCCAGCGCGCCGGCCGCCACGGCCACCGGCGGCACCAGATACACCACCGCCAGGCCGGCGACCGTGCCCGCCAGCAGCAGCGGGTTGTGCCGCAGCTGGGTGTACGCGCTGCGCGAGATCATGCGCCACAGCTGGCCGAGGCGCGGGTAGGGCCGGACGCTGTCCACCCGGTCGGCGAGTCCCAGCCAGATCCGGCCGCCCGCCCGCCGCACGGCCCGGGCCGTGGAGACGTCGTCGATCACCGCGTGCCGGACGCTGTCCGGGACCCCGGCCCGCTCCGCCGCCTCCCACCGCAGCAGGACGCACCCGCCGGCCGCCGCCGTGGTCCGCGCGCCGGGGCGGTTGATCCAGCGGAACGGGTAGAGCTGGGCGAAGAAATAGACGAACGCCGGGACGATCAGCCGTTCCCAGGCCGTCGCCACCCGCAGCCGGGCCATCTGCGACACCAGGTCCAGGCCGCCCGAGGAGGCCGCCGCCACCAGCTCCCGCAGGCTGTCCGGACGGTGCGCGATGTCCGCGTCGGTCAGCAGCAGGAACTCGGCGTCCGTACGGGCACGGGCGAGGGCCATGCCGTGCCGCACCGCCCACAGCTTGCCCGTCCAGCCGGGCGGCGGCTCGCCGGGGGAGTCCACCGTCAGCGCCAGCCCGCCGTGCTCCCGGGCCAGGGCACGGGCCACCTCGCCGGTGCCGTCCACGCTGCCGTCGTCGACGAGGAAGACCTCCGCCCGCCCCGGATAGTCCTGCGCGAGGAGCGAGGGCAGGCTCGCCGGCAGCACCCCGGCCTCGTCCCGGGCCGGCACCACCACGGCGACCGGAGGCCATCGCTCGGGGTCGGCGCGCCGCGGCAGCCGCACGTCCGTGCGCCAGAAGAAGCCCTGGCCCAGCAGCAGCCACAGCCACGCGGCCAGTGAAGCGAAGGTGATCCACGTCAGCACGGTCACCCTCCGCAGTCTGCCCCACAGGGGGACGCTCGCGCGGGTGATCGACGCTCATCCATTAAAGTGACCGGGTGAAGATCGCGCTCATCGACTCCGGTATCGGCCTCCTGGCTGCCGCGGCAACCGTCCACCGGCTGCGCCCCGACGCCGATCTCGTCCTGTCCGGGGACCCCGCCAGCATGCCCTGGGGCCCCCGTACCCCCGAGGACCTCACCGCACACGCGCTGGCCTGCGCCCGCGCCGCCGCCGCGCACCGCCCCGACGCCCTGATCGTCGCCTGCAACACCGCCTCCGTCCACGCCCTGGACGCCATACGTGCCGAGCTGGAGCCGGAGCTGCCGGTCATCGGGACCGTACCGGCGATCAAGCCCGCCGCGGCCGCCGGCGGCCCGGTGGCGATCTGGGCCACCCCGGCGACCACCGGCAGCCCGTACCAGCGCGGCCTGATCCGCGACTTCGCGGCGGGCGTCGAGGTGACCGAGGTGCCCTGCCCGGGCCTCGCCGACGCCGTGGAGCGCGCCGACTCGGCGGCCATCGACGCCGCCGTGGCGGCCGCCGCCGCCCTCACGCCGCCCGGCACCCGGGACCTCGTCCTGGGCTGCACCCACTACGAGCTGGTCGACGACCGCATCCGCGCGGCCGTCCAGCCCCGGCTCGGCCCCGAGGCGCCGGAGCTCGTCCTGCACGGCTCGGCCCCGGCCGTCGCCGCCCAGGCCCTGCGCCGGGCGGGCACCGCGCCCGACCCCGACGCCCCGCCGACGGGCCGGCTGACCGTGCTGCTCAGCGGGCGCGAGGGGGTCCTCCAGCCGGCCGCGCTCGCCTACCGCGAGGGCCGCTCGCTCGTCGAGGCCGCCGCGGCTCGTTCCTGACACCCGATCCGGTTCCGTCCGGGCCGGCCCGCGCATCACCCCTGCCACGGGCGCGGAAGATGAGTAGGCTGCCTCATATGAGGGACCACTCCAAGGGCCCGCAGGGCCACGAGGACGACGAGAAGCCCACCGCCGGACCGGACGCGGTCGGTACCCCTTCCCCGGCCGACAGCGCCGGTGATCTCGCGGTCTGGACCGGACGTGCGACCAACCGGATCCAGTGGCTGCTGGCCGTCGCCGGCGCCGCCTGCCTGGCGCTGGGCGTCGAGCTGGCCGTCGACAGCGCGTGGACCTCGGGTCTGGCCCCTCTCGTCATGGCGGTCGTCGGCTGCGTCGCGGCCGGGCTCCTGATGCTCTACGGCACCCTCGCGTTCGTCCATGTGGCCGTACGGGTGGACACCGAGGCGCTGGAGGTCCGCTGCGGCCACATCGGCGTGCCCCGGACCCGCATCCCGCTCGCCCACGTCGTCGGCGCCGACTTCGCCCCGCGCGTCACCCCGCGCCAGTGGGGCGGCTGGGGCTACCGCTGGCGCCCCGAGAAGGGCACCGCCGTGGTCGTGCGGCGCGGCGAGGGCTTCGTGGTCCGGCTCGGCGACGGCCGGTCGTTCACCGTCACCGTCGACGACGCGGAAGCCGCCGTTCAGGTGATCCGCAGGGGTCTGCGCCTGGCGGCGGGCCGCCGGGCCGCCGCCTGACCGCCCTCCGGCCCACCGGAGCGTGGCCGGAGGCGATCACCGGGGCCGTTAGGCTCGACGCATGCCCACCCCGCACTTCATCCGCGAGATCCGCGAGAGCATCGGCAACCAGCTCCTGTGGATGCCCGGCGTCAGCGCCATCGTCCTCGACGACCAGGACCGCATCCTCCTCGGCCGCCGTTCGGACACCGGCGAGTGGTCGATCATCGGCGGCATCCCCGAGCCGGGCGAGCAGCCCGCCACGGCGATCGTGCGCGAGGTCTACGAGGAGACCGCCGTCCGCTGCGTCCCGGAGCGGGTCCTGCTCGTCGAGGCGCTGGAGCGCGTCACCTACCCCAACGGCGACGTGTGCCAGTTCATGGACGTCTGCTTCCTGTGCCGCGCGGTGGGTGGCGAGGCCCGCGTCAACGACGACGAGTCCCTGGAGGTGGGCTGGTTCGAGGCGGACTCCCTGCCGGCCATGGAGAGCTTCGCCGTGAGCCGCATCAAGCAGGCCACGGAGGGCGGACCGACCTGGTTCGAGGGCATCGGCAAGAGGTGAGCCGCCCGGCGCGGCCGGCGGGCCTCAGGACGCCACCAGGCGCACGGGCAGCCGCTCCGGCGCCAGCACGGCCCTGACCGCCGGCCGGACGACGGCGCCGGGCACGGGCCGGAGCTCCCAGCGCGCCACCAGCGTGGCCAGCGTCATCGTGGCCTCGGTCAGGGCGAACGCCTCGCCGATGCACCGGTGCGCGCCGAGGCCGAACGGCATGTACGTGCGATGCCGCGCGGCCGCCGCACCGCCGCCGGACCCCTCGGCCCAGCGGTCCGGGAGGAAGCGGTGCGGCTCGGGGTACAGATCGGCGCGCCGGTGCAGGACGTAAGGGCAGAACACCACCGCGCTGCCCACCGGGAGACGGCGTCCCGCCAGGGACGTCTCGCGCGTGGTGATACGAGGGACGAGCCAGGCCGGCGGGTAGAGCCGCAGCGCCTCGGTGAGGACGCGGCCGGTCACCGTCAGCCGGGGGACGTCCTCCAGCGTGGCGACGCGCCCCCCGAGCACCGTCCGCGCCTCCTCGCGCAGCCGGCGCCCGGCACCGGGGTGCCGGGTGAGGAGATGGCAGGACCAGGCGAGCGCGGCGGCGGTGGTCTCGGAACCGGCGAGGACCAGCGCGGTGACCTGGTCGTGGACGTCCGGGTCGGGCAGCGGCGAGCCGTCCGCCGTCCGGGCGGCGACCAGGTGGGACAGTACGTTCCTGGCGTCGGCGGGCGTCCCGGCCCGGTGGGCGGTGATCAGCCGGCCCGCCTGGGCGCGCCACTGCTCCAGTGCCCGGCCGTAACGCAGGTTGCCGGGCGTCGGCAGCCGGCCCGCCCACGGCATCAGCGACTGCCGGTAGACACCCTTGAGGAAGACCGCCAGGGCCTGGTGGAGCTCCTGCGCGGCGGCGGGCGTCAGATCCGAGGCGAACAGGGCCCGCACCGTCGTCCTGGTGGTCAGCGCGAACAGCTCCTCCGCGAGATCCACCTCCAGACCGTCGCGCCAGCCGTCCACCGTCTCCGCGATCGTCCGCCGCATCACTGCGGCGTACCGCTCCAGGTGATCCGGGCGGAAGGCCGGCTGGAGCATGTGCCGCTGCGCCCGGTGGTCGGCGTACGGGCAGGTGGCCAGCCCGTTGCCCATCGCCCGCCGGGACCCCTCGTACGAGGGGCCGTCGCGGTCGTACGTCCGGTCGTCGGTGAGCACCGCGCGGGCGAGCTCGGGGTGGCAGAGGACGAGGAACGGGCGGCGGCCGATGCGGATCTCGACCAGGTCGCCGTGGCGCGGCAGATCCGTCAGGAAGGGCAGCGGCGCCCTGTACAGCCGTGCCAGATGTCCCGTCAGGGGCCGCGCTCCCGGTGCGCGTCCGGCCCGCAGGCCGGCGTCGGGCGCGCGTTCGCGGTCGTGGTGGGTCACCGTGAACCTCCAGGCGCGGCGTGGCGCGGGCAGCCGGTGCGGCCACCGTAGCGAAGCGGTGGCGGCGGAGGGCACCGGCGCACCGGTGGCCGGCCCGCTCTCAGTCCGCCTCCGGACCGCCCGCCGGTGCCTTGGCGGTGCGGCGGCCGCGCAGCAGCTCCAGCGCGAGCGGCAGCAGGGAGAGCAGCACGATGGCGCCGACGATCGGCAGGAGGTAGCGGTCGACGTCCGGCACCGCCGAGCCCAGGGCGTACCCCCCGAGGATCAGCCCGACCGTCCACACCAGGCCACCGGTCGTCTGCCAGAGCGCGAAGGTGCGCGGCGGCACGCCCAGGGCGCCCGCCAGGGGGTTGAGGACGGTGCGCACCACCGGCACGAAGCGCGCCAGCACGATCGCGCGGGCGTGCCCGTAGCGCTCCAGGAGCTCCTCCGCCCGCGCGGCGCCCTCGTGCAGCCGGCGGTTGCGCGACCGGGTGAGCAGGGCACGGCCGCCGCGGCGCCCGAGGACGTACCCGCACTGCGCGCCGACCAGCGCCCCGACCACCGCGGCGGCCAGGACCTGCGCCAGATCCAGCCGCGGCCCGGAGTGCGCCCCCGCCCGCGACAGCAGGCCGGCGGTGAACAGCAGCGAGTCCCCGGGCAGGAAGAAGCCGATCAGCAGACCGGTCTCGGCGAAGAGCACCACGGCGATGCCGAGCGCGCCGAAGGCCGCCAGCAGTGAGGAGGCGTCGAGGAGATTGACCGCGAGGGCGGTGGGCTGTGCGAGCACGGGTGTGTGGCCTCCCATGTGACCGTCGTGACCGTCGTCCGACCGGGATGTCGAACTACGGATGCGTTAACGACGGCGGGGGCGGGCGGGTTTTCCCCGGTCCACCCCTTCCCGAACCGGGACTCCGGCCCTCAATCGCCGGACGGGTCGAAAATCGGCCCGTCCGGCGATTGAGGACACCGCGCGGTAGCGAGGCAGGGGGTCCGGGGATCTCCCCGATTTCGGGAAGGGGCGGGGCTCGGGAAGGGGCGGGGCCGGGGAAAAACCCGCCCGGCACCCTACGGGCGCATACCGCTCACCCGAGCGATCGCATCGACCTCGCACCGGTCCCGCTCCCGCCCGTCCCCCTCCGCGGCCTCCCCGATCCCCCCACCGACAACCACCCGCATCCCATGCGGTCCGAGATAGCCGGCCAACTTCTTCAGCACCCGCCCGAACTCCGGCGTGAACAGCTCCTTCTCGCGCGCGCTGAACGGAAGGTCCACGCCGGTGTCACGGTGCACGATCGCCTCGTTGAGCCCCTGGAGGATCCGCAGCAGGAGGGCGTACGACTCAGGGTCGAGGCTCGTGTGGAGCTCCGCCATGCAGAGCGCGAGCTGCCTGGTGCGCTCCAGGAAGTTCTGGTCGTTCATGCGGCCATCGTCGCGAAGTCCTCCTGCCACGGGGGGAGCTTTTGCGATGTTCGTGGCGCGGACGATGTGAAGAATGGATTCAGCCTATGGTTTTACCTTGCGGATTCACCGATCCGAGGGAACGGCCGTACCGTCGCCGAGGGCGTTGCGCCGGCCGGGCCCGTGGCATCCACCTTCGAACACAGGCGAGTTGACGGCCCGGCATGTGCCGGAGGCATGTCGCGGCCAAGAGAAATGCCTCCTTCCGCTCCCTATCCGGCAAGTGTTGCGCTTTGCTAAAGTGTCTGCCGAGATCCTGCCGAGCGCAGCCGGGGGGCGCCGAAGATGGGCCGCGAGAGCTTATGACCGACTGCTCGCCCACATAGGCGCCTACAAGCCTCCCTCTGCACGGTAATTGGCGAAACCTGCACGGAAATCGGGCTGGGCGCGGTGTAATCCGAAAGTGCCCCGGCCCTGCACGGGCCGACTGCGGGGACGCGCATGAGAACTCTTCGGGCGGTCCGCGAGTCTCCTCTCGCATTGCGATTGCTATTCATCAATCAGTTCGGGGTGGACATCGGCTTCTATCTCCTGATCCCCTTTCTGGCGTCCTATCTGGGGCACGACCTCGGCCTGTCAGCGGCCTTGGTCGGACTGGTACTCAGCGTGCGGAACCTCAGCCAGCAGGGCCTGTTCGTCGTCGGCGGCAGCGCGGCCGACCGCTTCGGCGCCCGCCTGGTGATCCTCGCCGGCTGCGCCCTGCGCACCGCGGCGTTCGCCCTCCTCGCCTTCGGCGACTGCCACACCCTGCTGCTCACCGCCTCAGTGCTCTGCGGCCTCGCGGGCGCGCTCTTCTACCCGGCCGTGCGCACCTACGTCGCCCATGAGTCGGGTGACCGCGCCGCCGAGGTGTTCGCGCTGCTCAACGTCTTCTCCACCAGCGGCTCGCTGGTCGGCCTGCTGCTCGGGGGCCTGCTGCTCCTCACCGACTTCCGGCCCTGGGCGCTGGCCGGGGCCGTCGTCTTCACCGCGCTGACCGTCGCCCAGGCGATCGCGCTCCCGCCGCGCGGGGCCTCCGGCGCCCGCGAGAGGGTGCTCGGAGGCTGGCGCGAGTGCCTCGGCAACCGCCGCTTCCTGTGTTTCTGCGCCGCCACCGGCAGCCTGTTCATCCTGGAGAACCAGCTCTACGTCCTGCTCCCGGAAGGCGCCCGCAAGGTGTCCGGCTGGAGCGGATCGGCGAGCGTGCTCCTGGCGTCCGGGGCCCTGGCCACCCTGCTCTTCCAGTTCCGGATCACCCGGACCCTGGAGCGGCGCGGGGGCGGTGCCCGCTGGGTGGCCTCCGGGATCGCCTTGATGGGCCTCGGCTTCGTACCGCCCCTGCTGATCTGCGACGCGGCGCCGCCGGAGGACGGCACGGCGGTCCCCGGCCTGCTGGTGATGACGGGAGGCTCGCTGCTGCTCTACTTCGGCGGCATGGTCGCCTACCCGTCGGTCATGGAACTCGTCCCGCGCTTCGGGCGCGCCCGGCTGACCGGCACGTACTTCGGGCTCTTCTCCGTGCTCTCGGGGGCGACGGCCGCCCTCGGCAACGTCGTCGTCGGCTGGGCCATGGACCTCGGCGACCGCACCCGGCGCCCGTGGCTGCCCTGGCTGACCTGCCTGCTCCTCGGCCTCGCCTCGGCGGCGGCCGTGGCCTGGCTGCACCGGGCCCACGCGCTGCCCGTCCGCCCCGCCGCGGCCGTGCGGCGGGGCGACGGCGCGCGGGCCACCGGCACGGTACGGCTCCCCGGCCAGACGCCCGCCCCGGACGACGTGCCGGAGAGCCCGCCGCGCTGAGCACCCGCGTGCGGCGGCCCGGGTCCGGCCCGGGTCCGTCTTGCGCCGCCCGCCCGGCCGCTGCAAGGTCGAGGCATCGAGCATGAGGAGGGACACCCATGCCCATCGCCACGGTGAACCCGGCGACCGGTGAGACGCTGAAGACCTACCAGGAGCTGGCACCGGAGGAGATCGAGTACTGCCTGGCCACCGCGGCCGCGGCGTTCCGGCACTACCGCACCACCGGCTTCCCCGAACGGGCCCGGCTCCTCGGGCTCGCCGCCGACCTCCTGGACCACGACCGGGAGACCGCCGCCCGCCTCATGACGACGGAGATGGGCAAGCCCCTGGCCGCCGCCCGCGCCGAGGCCGCCAAGTGCGCGAAGGCCATGCGCTGGTACGCCGGGCACGCCGAGGAACTGCTGGCCGACGAGCACCCCGACGCCGCCGAGGTCGAGGACTCCGGCGCCGTCCGCGCCCGGGTGCGCTACCGCCCGCTGGGCGTGGTCCTCGCCGTCATGCCGTGGAACTTCCCGCTCTGGCAGGTCGTCCGCTTCGCCGCGCCCGCGCTGATGGCGGGCAACGTCGGTCTGCTCAAGCACGCCTCGAACGTGCCGCAGACCGCGCTCTTCCTGGAGGACCTGCTGCGCCGGGCCGGCTTCCCCGACGGGTGCTTCCAGACCCTGCTCGTCGGCTCCCGGGCCGTCGAGGGGATCCTGCGCGACCGGCGGGTCGCCGCCGCCACGCTCACCGGCAGTGAACCGGCCGGCCGCGCGGTCGCCGCGGTCGCCGCGGACGAGGTCAAGAAGACGGTCCTGGAGCTGGGCGGCAGCGACCCGTACGTGGTGCTGCCCTCCGCCGACATCGACCGGGCCGCGCGCACCGCCGTGACCGCCCGGGTGCAGAACAACGGGCAGTCCTGCATCGCCGCCAAGCGCTTCATCGTGCACGCCGACGTCTACGACGCCTTCGCCGAGCGGTTCACGGCCGGGATGGCGGCCCTGACCGTCGGTGACCCGATGGCCGAGTCGACCGACGTCGGACCGCTGGCCAGCGAACAGGGCCGCGCCGACCTGGAGGAGCTCGTCGACGACGCCGTGGGCCGGGGCGCGACCGCCCTGTGCGGCGGGCGGCGGCCCAAGGAGCTCCCCAAGGGCTGGTTCTACGAGCCGACCGTCCTCGCCGGGGTCACCCACGAGATGCGCATCCACCACGAGGAGGCCTTCGGCCCGGTCGCCACGCTGTACCGGGCGCGGGACCTGGACGAGGCCGTGGAGCTGGCCAACGACACCCCCTTCGGCCTCAGCTCGAACGTCTGGACGCGGGACGAGGCCGAGCAGGACCGGTTCGTCCGGGACATCGAGGCGGGCGGCGTCTTCTTCAACGGCATGACGGCGTCGCACCCCGCGCTGCCGTTCGGCGGCGTGAAGCGCTCGGGGTACGGGCGGGAGCTGTCGGGGCACGGGATCCGCGAGTTCTGCAACATCACGACGGTGTGGCACGGGGCGGAGCCGGACGGCGGGTGACGGGGCGGCGGCCGCGCGTCCGGCCCGCGTCCGGACCGTATCCGGGTGACGCGTGGATACTTCGCGGGAACGCGGGCACCCGGTCGCACATGGTCCGGATCGGTGGCGCGCGGCAGGAACCGTACCTGGACCGGGCGGCCCGTGAACTCCTGTCGGCGCCGCGCGAGCTGTGCGGTTGCGGGCCTCTCGGGGTGGCTGCAAGGTGGGTTCCGGAATATCCCGTTCCATCTCCCTCAACGGCCGGTCCCGACGACCGGTCCCGAACGGAAGGACGACCGTCATGGGTAAGGGCAAGGCGAAGGCGAAGCAGATGAAGGGTCAGGTCAAGGAGACCGCCGGGCGGGCCATGGACGACAAGCGGATGGAGGCCGAGGGACGCGGCGAGAAGGTCGTGGGCAAGGCCCAGGAAGCCGCGGAGAAGGCCAAGAAGAACTTCAAGCACTGAACGGGCGCGGGCGCCGGAAGGTGAGGATCGACGACGATGCCCCGAGGGTCCAGTCCCAAGCGTGAGCGGCAGTACGAGCACATCAAGGAGAGCGCCGAGGAGCGCGGCGAGAGCACCGAGCGGGCCAAGGAGATCGCCGCCCGTACGGTGAACAAGGAACGCGCGCGCTCCGGTGAGTCCCGCACCGCGAGCAAGAGCTCCACCCAGGACATGTCGTCCTCCAAGCGCGGCGGACAGCGCTCGCACAGCGGAGCCCAGGGGCCCACCTACGACCAGCTGTACGCGGAGGCACAGCGCCGTAACGTGGACGGCCGCTCGTCCATGAACAAGGCCCAGCTCAAGCGCGCGCTCGGGCGCTGACCAAGGCCCACAGGGGCAGCGCGAACCAGCACAGCGCGAACCACCCGCCGACCCCGGCGACGATCCACGTCGCGGCGGCGTCGCGCAGCGCGACCCGCAGGACGAGCAGCAGCGCCGCCATGACGGTGCCCAGCAGCAGGAGCAGTCCGACCAGCGTCAGGGCCGAGGCCCAGGCGACGGTCTGCGGCTTGAGGCGGCGGCCGGTGAGCAGACGGTGGATCGACACCGGCCCGATGAGCGCCGCGGTCGTCGCGGCGCCCAGGATCACCGTCGCGGTGTAGATGTCCTTGTCCACGGCCGGCAGCGTGGCGAAGCGCGGCGTGAAGACGGCCATGAACAGGAAACCCAGCAGGATCTGGACCCCCGTCTGGGCGACCCGCACCTCCTGCAACAACTCCGCCCACCGCCGGTCGGCCCGCTCCTCCGGCGACTCGTCCCGCCCGGACCCCGTGCTCACGTCACCCCGGCACGGGGTCCGCGGCGTGCGGTGACGTCCAAGGCGGCTCGATTCGACGGGGTGGATGATGGCGGCCGACGAGGGTGGATGGTACTCGGGGTGAGGGTGTGGCTCCGGGTAACACGCTTGGGTGCGGCGGGGCTCCGGCTCGAAGCCCGGTCCTCACCGCGCGGAGCGCCGAAAGGGGGCCCGGGGGCGAAGCCCCCGGTTACGGGTAGGGGAACACCGCCCCGTCCCTGGGCACGCTCCCCGCCCCCGAGCCGACGACCTATGACCCGTTCGGCCCAACTGACGGTGGGCCGAACGGGGTAGGTGAAGGGGGCGGGCAGCCGGTCCGGTTCGGTGGTTCGGATCATCGTTCCGGCCAGCCGGTGTGGACGTTCGAGCCACCGCCCGGGCATCGCGAACGCGCCATGTGCGGGGGGCGACATGACCACACCCACACCGATCCGTCTGTTGCGGAGCACCGACCTGCTGGACCTCACGTTCGGGTTCCCCGGGCTGCGGTTCGCCGACGGCCTGGGGCCCAGACGGCTGGTCCGCGCGGATCCGTCGGCCGACGGGCTGCTCGTCGTCACCTTCGGGCCGCAGCACGTCCTGGAGCGGGCCTTCGACGAGGAGAGGCCGGCCGAACCCCGGGACCGGCCCGTCGACTCGATCGTCAGCGGCAGGAGCGTGCTCGTCTTCGAGGTCGGCCCGCAGGACTCCATCGACTACAGCGAGACCGGCCTGCTCGGCGCCATGCGGCGGCTGCGGCTCCGCGTCGTCGACGCCGCCCGCGAGCCCGAGACCCCGGCCGTCACCTCCATCCGGCTGCCCGAGAGCGACGGCCCGGAGGACGGCACCGACGACGTGGCCCGCGCCTTCGCGCTCGTACGCCTGCTGCGCACCACCGCCGAACTCACCGCCCGCTACGGCCTGGAGACCACCCTCGCCGCCGCCGCGGCCGCCGGCGCCGTGATCGAGACCAGCGGACCGGACGACGCCGCCCCCGACACGGCCCCCGCGGGCCCGCAGGACCCGCTGGCCGACCCCGCCCACCCCCGCACCGGCATCGAACTGCCCTACCGGCTCTTCCTGTCACCCACCCAGAAGGCCCACTGGAACCACCGCGGGGCGATCGACGACCCCGCACCGGGCGAGCGCGTCGAGCTCTGGCACACCCGCACCGACGGCCGCACCGCCCGCGCCGTCTGGAACCGCGACCGGGACCCCGAGCCCGTACCGCCACCCCCGCCGCCACCCACCTTCCCGGCCTCGGTCTCACCGGCCCAGCGGACGAACCTCGTCGACCTCACCTCGGGCGAGGGCCTGCGCACACCCGACGGGAAGCCCTACGTACCCACGCCCGTCGCGGTCGGCAACCTCATGCTGTCGGCCGTCGGAGGCTGGCTCGACAGCCTCGGCACCTGGCCCGTCCGGCCCGCGGGCGTCACCCTCTCCGAGTGGCGGCACCGCGCGTCGATGGGCCGCGACCACTACGTACGCCTGATGTTCTCGGGCCGTCTGTGCCCCTTCGGCCACCGCGCCGACCTGGTCCTGGTCACCGAACGGAAGTTCACCGACCCGCGCGCCGCCTTCCTCCTCCAGCGGCTGTTCATCGTCGTCCGCCAGCCGGTACGGACGTACGAGCCCGGACGCCCCCTCCCCGCCGACCCGGCGGACCCCACCAGCGACCTGACGAACGTCCTCTTCCCCTTCACCAGCGTGCGCCTCGACACCCTCGTGACACCGAACCTCAGCAACCGGCCGGACAACCCCGGGGACTGCGACTTCATCCCCGCCACCGCGGCCGAGAGCCCCTTCCGGTTCAAGGTCACCGCTGTCGACCACGGCAACCGCACCGTCGAGTTCCGCACCCCCCTCCTCTTCCTCACCGAGAACCGCGCCACGGGAACCGCCCTCGCCGACGTCGTCAGGCGGTACAACCTCCTGTCACCCCTGCCGCAGGCGGCCGACGCCCCCGCCGACCCGCCCGCCGAGACCAGCGCCGCCCTCCTCGGCCAGTCCGTGGCGCTCGCGCCCAGCCTCGGCCCCGACGACACCAGCCTCGACGTCGCCCACATGGTCTGGGGCGTGGCCGCGCCACCCGGCCTGGCCGAGCAGGACCCGGCCCGGCCGCGGCCGGGCGACGCCCACTTCCTCCCGCAGCTGCGCTGGGCGGCCGCCACCGTGCCCGCCGTCAGCCGGCTCGGCGGCGGCGACACCACGGTCGCCGTCGCCTACGCCAAGCGTTACGCCCTCTCCGGCTTCCGGAAGGCCGCCGAGGGCGCCCGCCCCGGCAACGCCGGCGAGGTCTTCCTCGGCCTGCTCCCGCAGAACCCCCTGAAGATGGACTTCCAGGGTCATTCCGACCGCTCCGGCGGCCTCGTGGCCCCCAGCTTCGACGTGGCCGGCCTCTCCCGCACGACCGGGCCCGTCTCCGGCACCGGCGCCGACGCCCTGGAGAAGATCGCCAACGGGGAGTTCCACCCGGACGACTTCTTCCGGGCCCTCGACGCCAACCTGCTCGGCGTCGTCCCCCTGGCCCAGCTCGTCAAGGCCGCCAAGCTCGACGAGGCCCTCAAGGTCCCCCGGTTCCTCACCGAGACCATCAGCGCCGTCACCGGATTCCTGTCCGACCTCCGCCGCGTCCGCGACCAGATCCAGCGCGAGGCCGGCCGCTACCCACCCGCCGCGCGGCGCGTCGTGGACACCGCGCAGGCCCTGGTCAAGACCGTCACCGACTTCCTCGCCCAGCGCCTGGCGGGGCATACCGAACCGCTCACCATGCGCCACGTCGACGAGGCCTTCGACGCCTTCGCCGCGGCCCTCACCGAGCTCTTCGACGCGCTGCCCGCCGACGCGGACGCCGGCGTCCGGGCGCTCCTCGTCCGCGTCCGGGAACAGGTCGCCACCTGGAACAACGGCGCCGGGCGGATCCTCTCCCTGCGCCAGGCCGTCGAGAAGGCCGCGGACGGCGCCAAGCTCCCCGAGACGGTCAACGCCCGGCTGGAGTGGAACCCCGGCATCCAGCCCTGGGGCCCGGGCAGCACCCCCGTCTTCGTACCGCACCCGGTCAACGGCCGCTTCTCCCTCGTCGTCGACCTCCGCGGCTCGCTCCGCCCCGACCTCGCCTCGGGCGCGGACATCACCTGCACCCTGGAGGAGTTCAAGCTCGTCCTCGTACCCGGCTTCGACGCCATGGAGCTGGAGTTCACGCGCATCCGCTTCACCGCCCGCGCCGGGAAGAAACCCGACATCGAGGTGGTCTTCCGGGGCGTCAAGTTCACCGGTCCACTGGCCTTCGTCGAGACGCTGCGCCGGCTCATCCCGATCGACGGCTTCAGCGACCCGCCCGGCATCCAGGTCACCCCCAGCGGCATCGTCGCCTCGTACGGGCTGCCCCTGCCCAGCCTCGCCATCGGCGTGTTCAGCCTGGAGAACCTGCGCCTGGACGCCTCCCTCGACCTGCCGTTCGTCGGCAAGGCCCTGGAGGTCCGCTTCTCCTTCTGCACCCGCCAGGCACCCTTCCGGCTGACCGTCTCCATGCTCGGCGGCGGCGGCTTCTTCGGCATCGTCGTGACCCCGAAGCGGGTGGCCGTCCTGGAGGCGGCGCTGGAGTTCGGGGCCGCGCTGTCGATGAACCTCGGCGTCGCCTCCGGGAGCCTGTCGGTGATGGCCGGCATCTACTTCCGGCTGGAGATCGAATCCGGTGAATCCCGGCTCACCGGCTACTTCCGCGCCCGGGGCGAGGTCGACGTCCTCGGCATCATCTCCGCCTCCATCGAGCTCTACCTCGAACTGACCTGGGACTTCGGCACCCACACCGTCTTCGGCCGGGCCCGGATCACGATCAGCGTCCACATCGGCTTCTGGTCGCAGTCCGTCACGATCGAGTGCGAGAAGCGGTTCGTGGGCTCCGGCCCCACCACCGTCGCCGCAGTCGGGGGACCCGCCGCGGACGCCGTCCGGCCCCCCACCTTCGCCGAGATGATGGCGCCCTACACCGACCCCGCCACCGGCACCCGGCGCGACCCCGTCGACGAGTACTGCACCGCCTTCGCGGAAGTGAGCTGAGCCATGCCCGAGACGATCCGGTGGACCGTCCTGCCCGACGGGGTCACCGCCGACGGCAAACTCCGGCTGACCGTGCTGGTCAGCCCCCGCCTGACCGGGGGCACGACCCTCGGCGCCTTCCCCGGCTTCGTGGACTGGCCGCGGACCCTGGCCGGCTACGTACCGGCCCTCCAGGTGGAGTTCAGGCCGCCGGCGGGCGCGAGCACCACCCTGCCCACCACCGCACAGGCCGGCCGCTTCCCGCCACCCGCCAGCACCGTCTGGAAGACCCTCTTCACCCCCACCACCGAAGTGCGCGGCCCCACCTCCGCCACGGCCGCGGCCCTCGCCCGGGGCGTGCCGCCGACCCTGCGCTCGTTCCCCGGCCAGGCGGTGCACCAGCAGATCGACGCGCTGTACGAGACGGCCGTGACGACGACGGCGTTCCACCGGGCCTTTCCGGGGGGCGGGTCGAACGGCAACGGGGGGTCGAACGGTGACGGTGGTGCGCACAGTGACGGTGGAGCGAACGGTGACGGCGGATCGCATGGTGATGGTGGTACGCACGGCAGCGGTGGTGCGCACGGTGACGGCGGGTCCCACAGCACCGGTGGGATGAACGGCACCGGTGGGACGAACAACGCCGGTGACGCGAACGGCACCGGCGGTCCGAAGGCCGACGGCCCGGCAGCCGGCGACCCGCACGGCGAGGACACAACCGGGACCCCGGATCCCGCCACACCCTCCGCCACGTCCCCCGAAGCCCCACCCGCCCCGCCCAGCTGGGACCACCCCGCGCTCGACGACCTCCTCACCCCCCTCACCGACCCCATCAGGACCCTCGCCAAAGCCGTCGGCAAGAGCTACCCCCGCCTCGACGACCTCATCGCGGGGCGGACCGGCGGCGGCATCCCCGCCGCCGAGAACCCCTTCCGCCCCAAGCACATGAGGCGCGACGAGGAGCCCTACCTGCGCGGCGGCCCCATGCTCTACTTCGCCGAGCTCTACCGCTTCTACGACCGCCCCGCCGCACCCCCGACCCCTGGCACCCCGGACGCACCGCCCGCCCCTCCCGAGCGCCCGGACCTCGACTTCCACGGCGCCTGCGCGCTCCTCGCCGACTACCCCGAGCTGCTCCGCCGCTTCGGCCTCGCCGTCGACCTGCTCGTCACCCCGCCACCCGGCACGCTCGACCAATGGCAGGCGCGCGTCGTCTTCACCGCCGCCCAGGGCCACCTCAACACCGACGAGAGCCTGCGGCCGTGGACGAAGCTGCGCCACGTCGCCGGTCAGCGCTTCGAGCCCTACGCGGACGACGACGGCACGTACGGCCGCCGCACCCTGGCGCTCGGCACCGCGGATGTGCGCGTCACCGACCTCGACGTGGACGGCGCGGCGATCAAGTTCGTCGAGTTCGCCCGCGTCATCGAGCAGGCCCTCGCCGGGATCACCGACCCCGAAGGGTCCACCGCGCCGGACACCACCGCGCCGCCCGCCCTGCACGGCGCCGGCCTCACCGTCCTCCGCGAGGCCCAGGACGCCGCGCTCGCCCGCCAGATGGAGGACGACGCCCGGCACGTGGCCGGAGTCGACGCCGGCGGCGCGCCGCTGGCCGCCGCCGTCCTGGACGCCTCCCACCTGCTCCGCGGCTACCGCGTCGACGTGGGGCTCGTCGACGAGGCCACCGGCAGCGTCACCGCGTGGCGCCCGCTCTGCGCCCGTACCGGCACGTACACCGTCAGACGGGCCGGTCAGCCGCCGGTCGCCCTCGCGGTCGGCCCCGACGAGGGCCACGTCAAGGCGAGCACCGTCACCGAGGACAAGCTCAAGTCCGACGAGCTCTACGTGCACCAGGCGCTCTTCGGCTGGCACGGCTGGTCCCTGGTCGCCCCGCCGCCGGGCCTGACCATCGGCGCCGACAACCGGCCCCAGGTCCCCGACCCCGAGATCGACCCCGACTTCCCGCTGGACACCAAGTTCCGGCCCACCCCCGGCACCCTGCCGCCCCTGCGCTACGGGCGGACGTACCGGCTGCGCGCCCGCCTGGTCGACCTCGCCGGGAACAGCCTCGGACCGGCGGCGCCGACCGCCGACGCACGGGCCACGGCGCCGGTGACGTACGGCCGATGGGAGCCGGTGCCGCCCCCGGCGCTCGTACCGAAGTGGCCCTTCCTGGAGGGCGAGTCGGAACCCCGCATGGTGATCCGCTCGACCGTCGACGACGACGGCGAGCCGATGACCCCGGACGCCTGGGCGCGCGACCGGAACGGCAAGGTCCCCGACCACGAGAGGGAATCGCCCGTCGACGGCCTCGACCGGCGCTACCGCGCCTTCGACGAACGGCACCTGTCACCGCCGAAGAGCTCGCTCCAGATGGCCGAGCAGCACGGCGCGTACGACAACGTCTTCGGACCCGGCAAACCCGACAGCGTGCGCCGCCGCTTCTTCGCCGCCGCGCGCCGCGAGGCCGGCAGCTACCTCGACACCGTGGTGCGCCTCGCGGAGAACCCCGACCTCACCCACGACCTCAAGGCCTTCGGCCAGATCCGCGTCGCCAAGCACAATGTGCGGGACACCGAACCCCTCACGGAGCTTCCCGTCCCCCGCGGCGCCGGCCTGAGGCCGGGGGAGTACGTCCTGCACACCGCGGACCAGCTGCTGCTGCCCTACCTGCCCGACGTCCTGGCGCGCGGCGTGTCCCTGCGCGGGCTTCCCGGCGCCGACCCCAACCAGACGTACGACTTCCCCGGACCCTGGCCGCAGGCGAAACCGCTCCGGCTGAAGATCGTGGAAGGGGAGGGCCCACCCCGGTGGGGCGGACCGTTCAACCGCGAGCTGACCGTCTTCCTGCCCAAGGCCGAGTTCGCGACCGTCCGGGTGAGCTGCCACCTCGCCCCCGCCGACCTCGAACTCTTCCGCAACTGGCAGCTGCTCACCTCCTCCAAGCTGTGGAACGACCCGGTCACCGGGCTGCCGCAGCAGAAGAAGGAGGAGCTGACGGCCGCCTCCGCCGACGGCGAGAACTGGATGCTCACCCCCTGGGCCGAGCTCACCCTGGTGCACGCCGTGGAGAAGCCCCTGGAGTCGCCCAAACTGGGGGAACTCCGCTTCGTCCGAGCCGCGGAGGACACCTTCGCCGGGCTCCGCGGCGAGGTGCGCTCGCACTCCCGCAGCACGGGCCAGGTCGACATCGACGCCACCTGGACCGAGTGGTCCGACGACGTCCTGGAACCGGCACCGGCCCGCGTCACCGGTCACGCGCACGTCGGCGCGATCACCGTGGGGCGGGGGCAGGACAGCCTCCCCCTGCGCGACGTCCGGCACGAGTTCCGCGACACCCGGCACCGCAACGTCACCTACACCCCCACCGCCACCACCCGCTTCCGCGAGTACTTCCACCCCGTGCTCACCGCGCAGCCCGCGCTGATCACCCGCAAGGGCCCGGACAGCACGGGGGAGACGGGCCTGGGCTGGCCCGTACTCAGCTCACGGCGGCCCGAACCGCCGCTGGTGCGCCACCTCGTGCCCACCTTCCGCTGGGAGCGGTCCGTCGACCACACCGCGCACCGCGTCACCCGGGTCCGCCGCCACGCGGGCCTCCGCGTCTACCTGGACCGCCCCTGGTTCTCCTCCGGCGACGACGAACTCCTCGCCGTCGTCCTCGACCCGGGCCGCACCACCGACCCCAAGCTGCCCGACGAGATGGTCAGCCTGTGCGGCAACGACCCCGTCTGGTCCGACACGACCGTGCTGCCCCGGCTCACCGCCGAGATGTTCCCGGGCGCGAAGCTCACGGCCGCGGACGTGGTCACGGCGGAGACGGTCGCCGGCACGACCGCGGCGGTGAAGGTCGTGGCCTACGAGCCGGCCTTCGACGAGCGGCAGCGGCTGTGGTTCTGCGACATCGACGTGGACCTCGGCGCCGGCCCCACCGCCACGGCCTACTTCCCATACCTCCGGCTGGCCCTCGCCCGCTACCAGCCGTACTCCGTCGCCCCGCTCCACCTCTCCAAGATCGTCACGGCGGAGTTCGCCCAGCTGATGCCCGACCGCGAGATCGCCGCCGCCATGACGACCGACGGCCGGATCCACCTCGACCTCTCCGGCCCGGCCGCCCTCGACGCCGTCGGCAGGCGCGTCGGCCCCGGCCTGCCGGGCATGGCGGCGAGCCGCAGGATCGTCGCCTCGGTGCAGAGCCGCGGCCTGACCTCGGGGGAGCTGGACTGGGTGACCACCGACTCCGTCGTCGAGCTCACCTGCGTCGCGCGCGGCCCCGGCTTCGCCTGGACCGGCGACCTCACCCCGCCCCCGCCGCGCCTGCCCCAGCTGTCCCGCTACCGGATGCTCGTCGAGGAGTACGAGACGTACCTGACCGACCCGGCCACGGCGACCGGGACGGTGACGGCGGGCGGCACCGCCCTGCCGGTGAACCGGAGGCTGATCCACGCGGACTACTTCGGGCTGGCGACGACGCTGCTGGGAAAGATCGTGCTGGAGGAGTGAGGCGCTCGACCGTATGGCCTGTCCGTACGGTCAGGCCGTACGGACAGGCCATACGGGCGGGTCAGCGCCCCCAGCGCAGCCCGGCGGTCTGCACCGGCGCGTCCCACAGCCGCAGCAGCTCCTCGTCCACCTGGCACAGCGTCACCGAGGCCCCGGCCATGTCGAGGGAGGTCACGTAGTTGCCCACGAGCGTCCGGGCGACAGGGATCCCGCGCTCCCGCAGCACTCGGTGCACCTCGGACGTGAACCCGTACAGCTCCAGCAGCGGCGTCCCGCCCGCGCCGTTCACCAGGGCCAGCACCGGACCGGTGGGCCTCAGGTCGGACAGGACCGCGTCGACGGCGTAGTCCGCGATCTCGCCGGACGTCATCATCGCCCGCCGCTCCCGGCCGGGCTCACCGTGGATGCCGACGCCCAGCTCCAGCTCCCCGGCGGGCAGATCGAAGGTCGGGCTGCCCTTCGCGGGCGTCGTGCAGGCGGCGAGCGCGACACCGAAGCTGCGCGACGACTCGTTCACCCGCCGGGCGAGGGCCTCCACCCGCTCCAGGGGCGCGCCCTCCTCGGCCGCGGCCCCGGCGATCTTCTCCACGAAGAGGGTGGCGCCGGTGCCCCGGCGGCCCGCCGTGTACAGGCTGTCGGTCACGGCCACGTCGTCGTTGACGAGCACACTGGCGATCTGGATGCCCTCGTCCTCGGCCAGCTCGGCGGCCATGTTGAAGTTGAGGACGTCACCGGTGTAGTTCTTCACGATGAAGAGCACCCCCTTACCGCTGTCGACCGCGGCGGCGGCACGCACCATCTGATCGGGCACGGGCGAGGTGAACACCTCCCCGGGACAGGCCGCGTCCAGCATCCCGGCCCCCACGAACCCCCCGTGCAACGGCTCATGCCCCGACCCACCCCCGGACACCAGCCCCACCTTCCCCGCCACCGGCGCGTCCCGCCGCACCACGACCCGCCCCTCGACATCGACGGTCAGCTCGGGATGGGCGACGGCCATGCCCCGGAGGGCGTCGGCGACGGCGGTCTCGGGGACGTTGATCAACATTTTCATGCGGGTCTCCTCGGGTGTTGGGAGGGCGGGGCGCTGACCTGCATTTCAGCAGGTCAGTAGCGGTGTGGGCGGTAGTTGGCCTGCGCGTGCTCCGGCGGCCTGCGGCGTGTTCCGACGGTACTGATGACGGCCAAATGCCGACATGCCTGATGGTGCGTCAATTTGTCGGCTGAGATGCTGGACCTGGGAACAGTATCGATATCGGCGCTGGACGTGGGAGCGATGGCGGGATGGGTTGGTAGCCGCGTCGATGCCCCCTTCGCGCAGCTAAGCGGGCCAGGCCCATCCTCGATGTCCTCGACATGGCCTCATGGCGACGCGACCGGGCCGACACCCCGGCCGGCCCCGGGCTGGTTCATCATCTGGACGCGGGCAGTCAATGCCCGCCAGTCCGCCGCCACAATCCGCACCCACGACAATGTTCACGAGAGTCGACGGCGCGGGCCTTCCGTGTGGGTCCGGTCGTCGCCGGTGGGGGTGGCCCGTAGGCGTGAGCCGGAGAAGCCCGGATGCCGGGGTTGAAACTGCCGCTGCGGCAGCTTCTACCGTTCTGAACCGGGCCGGAGAGACCGGCCCGGTGGAACGATTCGTGAGGGAGACGGCGATGGCGTGGCCGACCGCGGAGGTCGCCCGGATGTCGGGCGTGACGGCCCGGACGCTGCGGCACTACGACGAGGTCGGCGTGCTGCCACCGGCGTGGATCGGCGCCAACGGGCACCGCTACTACGAGGACCGGCAGCTCCTGCGACTGCAACAGATCCTGGTGCTGCGGGAACTGGGCGTGGGACTGCCCGAGATCGGCCGGATCCTGGCCGAGCAGGTCGACGAGCTGGAGGCCCTGCGCGGGCACCGCGGCCGGCTGCTCGCCGAGCGGGACCGCCTCGACGCCCTGGTCCGGACCGTCTCCCGCACGATCGCCGAACTGGAGCAGTCCAGGAAGGACGGTAACCCCATGACCAGCATCAACCGACCGGAGAACCTGTTCGAGGGCGTCCGGCCCGCCGTGTACGAGGAGAGTATGCGCGATTTCCCCGAGCTGGCCGAGGACAACCGGCGGCGCCTCTCGGCGATGAGCGAGGCCGAGGTCGACGCGGCGCACCGCCAACGGACCGCGCAGATGATTCGTCTGGCCGAGCTCATGGCCGCTGACCTGCCCGCCGACGCAGACCAGGTGCAGGCCGAGGTCGACGACCAGTACCGGGCACTGACCGAGCAGCGTGCCGTCTCCGCCGAGGAGTTCCAGGCGCTCGGACGCTCTTGCGTGGACAACGAGCCGTGGCACGCGGCCTACGAGGCGATCGCGCCGGGCCTGGCCGCCTATCAGCGCGACGCCATCGAGGCGTACGCCATGACCCGGCTGAGCTGAGCCGAATCCTGGGTACTGAGGCCGGTGCCTTGCAGAACGCCGGCGCCTCAAGAGCCGGCCCCCGTCAGGAAGCCTGTTGCGGCAGCCTGAGCCAGGCTTCGGTGTGTCTGCTCAAGGTGGGAGCGAGGTTGTGCATGAGGGTGACCGGCCGGGCCGCGTGGTGGAGGACACGGCCGACCGCTGCCCCCGGAGATGCCGGCCGACGCCCTTCGCCTGTCAGGCGGCTCTCCGCCTCGCCACCATCCTGATCCGGGTCCGCGGCTGACCGCGCAGGCGGACCCCAGAGGCGTTCTACTTACCACTCGCCTCCGCGAGGGTGTGGGCGACAAGGGCATTGGCATGGCCGTGCCCCAGGCCGTGTTCGGTCTTGAGCCAGCTGACCAGCTCCATGTGCTTGGTCAGGGGGGAAGCATGGATGAGGCCCTTCCATTCGGCTATCGACCGGCCGTACTTCTTCTCGATCGACGGAAAGTAGCTGGCTGGGCCCTTCACGGTTTCAGTCATGGCCGCAGCATGCCACCCACCACTGACAACGCGGCCTGCCGCCGCATGCTCTGGTCGAGCACGGACGCGGTGGCCCCGGGTGGGTGGAGCGCGGATGCGGTGGAGGGCGCGGTAACCACCCTGGAGGTTCTCGCCCGGTGTGCTCGCACAGCGGGACCCCGGGAGTGCGGAGATCCTCGCCGTCGTCCTGACGGCGGTCACCGCGCTGCGCGAGCACGCCGGCGCACGAGGAAACCTGCCTGGACAACTCGGATGAGCCTTCCAATGTATAGCCACCAGCGGGGACGGCAACCAGATCGTCTGCTCCGAGCGAAAGATCGCGGGCGGGGGCGGATGGCCCGCTCTCGACCGGTAATCACGGGTTCACGTTGAGGGTCCTCCTTCAGGTCCGCTCCTGAAGGAGGATCTCGCTCAAGCCGGTGGTCGCTCCGGAGTGGTAGGCATGTCGAAAGCCGAAGGCCGGGATGTCGCAGGCTCTCTCGACGGCAACGCCTATGGGGCGAGGTCTCGTGGCTGTTGCTGGGTGGAGAAGGCGTGTCGCCAGTGCTCGACGGACCGGAGCAGATCGTGGCCGACGTGTTCGAGGACTTCGCCCATGCCTTTCAGCCGGGCGCCGGCGGGTGTGTCGGCGCCGAGGACGCCCGCGCCGTCGCAGGCGGTCTCGGCGAGGACGGCTGCCAGCTGGGCGCTGATCAGCATGGCCCGGTACCACACGTCTTCATCGATGACGTACCGGTCGCGCCGCTGTGACGCGTCGCGCTCGCGCCGGATCATCTCCTGCCCTTCGAGGTAACCGACAGCTTTGGAGATCGATGCCGGGCTGACGCGCAGCCGCTGGACGAGGTCGGCGGCGGTGATGTTTCCCGAGTCGGTGGTGTACAGGCAGGCGAGCACGCCGGCCGCCATTCGCGGTAGGCCCATGTCGACCAGGAGCCGCGTGAGCCGCTCGTCGTAGTCGCGTACCGCTTCCTCGTCCCGCCCGTAGGCGGCGACGGCGGTGGCGGCCGCCGGGGTGCACGCACCGGAGCGTCTGCCTCGCCGGGCACGCAGCCCGGTCGCGTGGTGCGCACGGTCCGCGCGGTACTCGACCGGACCGCCGTTGCGCATCACTTCCCTGGTGACGGTCGACGTCGGCCGGTCCAGTCGTTTGGCGATATCCGCGTACGAGAGCCCGTCGGCCAGTCCAGCCGCGATGCGCCGGCGGTCCTGCTGCGTGAGCCTGCTTCCCGGCATGGGTGATCACCTCGTGAGGTCCGGAGCCGGGACCAGTGTGCGTTCGACACCAGCTCGTTGCAACAGTGCCTCGACTCCTTTTGCATTAACCGTCATAGCCGTTGCAACAGTTTCTCCGAGCCGACCTGCCGGTTCGCGCGAACTCCCTATTTCCTTCATTGACGTCGGAGTGAATGCGAAATAGTTTCTCTGCATGGCGAAGGCCGCACAGGGTCTACGGGCATCTGCACGGGGGACCGTAAGACCAGCACAGTCCGAGGTCTTTCATGGAAGTCCTCGGTGCGGCCTTCGCCAGCCGGGGCCGCCGTTCTTCAGTTCACCGCGGACGACGGGGGCGGCGCCGAGGCGGGTTCCGGATCCGCGGGTGAGCTGTCGATCGGTGGCGCGGATACGGATGGTGTCGTCGTCTTTCGTGAACGGCTGGAGGCACGGAACGGGAAACTGTGTCCGATGGGGGACAGGAGGAGGAAGAGGCCTGCCCACATGGCGAAGGCGAAACTCCACAAGCCCATCAGGACGGCGATGCCCAAGTGGAATGCGATACCCGGCGGGAGCAGCGCCCATCGTCTGCGCTGCGGCATCAGGAGCGCCGCGGCCAGGGCGAGCTCCAGGGCGACGGGCAGCCAGGTCAGGGCGGCGATGCCCACGGGGGAGTAGACGACCGGGTCGGTCAGGGGGCGCAGCCACACGGGGAAGCCGAAGGAGGAGTTGTTCGCCCAGTAGTACATGGCGCTGCCGTCGGCCCATTCGGTGTGCGGGAGTTTGGCCACGCTCGCCTGGAAGTAGAGGAAGGCCATCTGGAGGCGGGCGACGGTCCACGCGCTGGTGCCGAGGAGAGCCCAGCCTCGGGTGGCGCGGGTGGACGGCGCGTCGGCGGTGGGGGCTTCGGGCGTCTGCCAGTGCCAGCGCCGTCCGTCGCCGAGTGCTACAGGCGCCAGCAGCAGGGACAGGATCCAGGTGATCTGGTCGCCGCCGTCGCCGATGGCGATGCCGGAGAAGACGCTGAAGCTGATGTAGGCGTGCGGCAGGGCGGTGAGTCGCGGCCGCCAGCCGGACGCGACGACCAGCAGGACCGCCACGGACAGCCACCGGAGCACGTCGAACTGCCCCCGGGGTACGAGGCAGAACGCCCCGCCGGCGGTCATGCCCTGGCACAGCGGGTATTCGCCGATCGTCACGACGGGCCGGAAGAGGGTGGCTGTGCTGCTGAAGGCCAGGGTGCCCGCCGTGCCGAGGGCGAGCAGGGTGCGGGCGAGCCCGTAGGCGTTGCCCCAGGGCAGCGGGACGCTGCGGGCGCGGGTCAGCACGTGACGTCCAGGGTGAGGAAGCGCTCGGGCGTCGTGCGCTCGTCGACGAGGTCGCGCCAGGCCCAGGGGACGGGCTTCTCCTGGACGAGCGCGACACGGCCGCAGACCGTCGGTTCGGGCGAGGGATTCTCGACCTTCCGCGCGGGCCGGGCGCCGGCCAGGCAGTCGGCGAGGTCCTCCTCGCACTCCTGCCAGTCCTTCTTCTCGGCCAGGTTGAGCAGGAGGGAGATCTCGATGCCCTGGGAGCGGGACGCGCGGTCGAGGCCGAAGGCGTTGCGGGGGCTGGAGTGCGGAGTGAGGGCCAAGGAGGTCCAGTCGCCGCTCACGGCCTGCCGATAGGGCAGGACCTCCACGTCCCGGGGCGACTTGGTGAAGAACGCCCAGCCTTGCGGGGCGACGTCGGCGACGGTGGAGCGGGCCTGCTTCTGGCCCGGCAAGGAGAGCACGTTCTTGGGTACGTGGACCTGCGCCACGTAGAGGATCGCCAGGCTCCAGACGGCGACAAGGGCGAGTACCGAGCGCCCGGAGACCTGTACCCGGCGCGGTGAGACCCCGTGCGTGGCTCTGCGGAAGTAATTGCGGACCCCTGCGGTCCCTTGGGGGCGTATCACGTCGTCATCCCGGTCGTGGGTGGTCTGGGTGCGGGCCGGGCGGCCGGCGTGGCCCGGCCCACGGGAGGTGCTGTTCCGCCGCGCCTGGGTCAGGCGGCCTTAAGGATCTTCGTCACGGTGGCGACGGCCTCGTCGTGGCCGAGGGCGGTGTCGTCGCCCTGGGGCGCCACGCTCCAGAACCAGTTCTTGGCCTTGACGAAGTTGGCGCCGACCGCGACGGTCACGGTGACCGCGGCGGCAGCGGCCGTCACCGCCGCGGCGACGTGCACGACCGCACCGGCGACGGCGACGAGCGTGCCGCACATCTGGCCGTTCCGGACCGGCTGTGCCGAGTCCTTGGCGCTGGTCTTCTCGGCTATCGACAGCAGCTTGGTCTGGGCGTCGTTGACGGCGGACTCGACCTTGCGCGGGTCACCGCTGCGGACCTTCCTGTAGAAACCGGCGAAGAAGCCGGGGTACTTGGCCTCGATGGCGTCGGTGACCGCTTGGGCGACGCGCGCGGAGTCCTTGGCGTCGGCCTTGGCGAGCTCCTTGCGCATCTCGCTGAACATCGGGCTCTTGGCGAGGTCGGCGCCGACCTCGCCCTGGCCGAAGAACAGGCCGTTGAAGACGGCCTTGCCGTCCTCGGTCGCGTTCGGTCCCGGCTCGGCGGGCGCGGCCTTGCCGGTCTTCGCGTGGTCGGCGGCGCTCGGCGCGGCGGCGGCCGTGACGCCGGTGAAGCAGACCGCGGCGGCCGTCAGGACGCCGACGATGCCGGCGGTGCGCCGTTTCATCTTCATGGGAGTTCCCCCTCGACTGTGGTGTGGCGGTCCCGCGGACAGTCGAACGGTCGCTGTCCGCGAGACACATGATCATCGGCGAGGAACTTTTCCATTACCCGGAGGACAAGGTCACCGGCCGTCGAGGGTTTCTTATGTGTTCTTGATGCCGGGAATCGGCGCCCTTTGTACGGAAGTTCAGGTTCCGTCGGTGAGGGACGTTCTGACGAGGGTGAGGAGCTCGTCATCGCTCAGCCCGAGCGCGCGGGCGTCGGCGGCCAGCCGACGGGCCTGCACGACGAGCAGGGCCCGTCCGGAGGACGATCCTCCGGTGACGACCGCCCCCCTGCCCCGACGCAGCTCGATCAGCCCCTCTTCGCGCAGCCGCTGGTAACCACGCAGTACCGTGTGCATGTTGACGCCCAGCGACTCGGCGACCTCGCGGGCGGAAGGCAGGCGCTCACCGGTGCGTACGGAGCCGTCGGCGATGGCGCCACGGACGCCGGCGGCGATCTGGTCGCCGAGTGAGAGCGGCAAGGAGTGGTCGACGCGAAAGAGCATGGTCACCCTCCGGCGGGAGTCCGGCGTTCACGGTCGGCCAGGGTGTTGAGCAGCGCCGCCGCGGTGGCGGCGTCGTCGACGGTGACGACGAACTCGCTGCCTGTGGTCAGCCGTGCGGAGAGGGCGTCACCGGAGCGCAGCACGATGCCGCTGGCCCCGGGCCGGGCCCGGTAGCCCCAGCCGCCGAAATCACGGATGGGGTTGACGGGGCGGTGGCCGGCTTCGGCGATGCGCTCCAACGGGACATTGAGACGAGGCCAGGAGGCGAAGGTGGGCGTGACGGTGATGCCACGCCGGTCGGCGGTGACGCGCGCTCCGGTCAGCAGGGCCAGGGGCGCACCGGTGATCAGCAGGGGCAGGGCGGGCAGCCATCCGGTGGTGATCCCCACCACGAGGCCGGCGGCCAGCACGAGGGCGCCGGTGACCGGCAGCACGCGGGATCCGGTGGCGCGGGACCAGACGGCCGTCTCGGAATCGCCGAGGGAGAGGCGCGAGGCGCCGGCCGAGGGGCCCGAGGCGGTCTCGGTCTCCTGAACCCGGCCGCAGATCACCCACCCCAGTGCCGCGTAGACTGCCGCGGCTCCGAAGGCGAGCGCGGCTTGGAGGCCGGGCAAGGTGACCGAAGCGGCGTCGCGGGCATCGGCGTTGGCCAGCAGCACGGCGGTGACCAGCCATCCGGTCAGCACGGCGACGGCGCCGCCGATGACCGCGAGCACCCGCTGAGCGCCGGGGTTCGTCCGTATCCAGTGGACGAGTCCCCCGAAGAGCACCGCGTCACCGAGCAGCACGGTCAGCGTGACGGCGAGGAACGCCCCTTGCCCCGAGAAGCCGTCGGCTTCCCCGCCCGGGCCTATGTGGGTGGCCATCCGCGCAGGCAGGCGGTCGTGCAGGGAGAGGAAGACCGAGAGGACGACGACGACCGCCAGGAGGGACGGTGCGACGGTGACCAGGGAGCGGTGTGCGGTGACGGGCAGGTGCCGGGTTCGCGGCATGACAACACCTCCATTTGTTCGCATAGTAATAGAACAAGTGTGGCTGGGGAAGGTGTTCATGGGCTTCTGCGGGTGCGGCCCGTTCGGGGGAGCCGACGCCGTCGTACGCGGTCCCGATGGCCGGGTTCGTCAGGATCGGAGGGGGCGTCACCGACGCAGGGGTGGTTACCTGGCGGGGCTCCGGGCGGCCCGGCTCTGCTGCCACTGCTCCGTGACCTGTCGGAGGGACTCGCTCACGAGGAGGAGGAATTCGGTGGTCGACTCGAAGCGGGTACCCGCGGGGGTCGCGGCCCCGAGAATCTCGGTCGCGTGCTGCGACGCGGCCGCCAGGGCGTCGTTCATCTGGAGAGACGCACGCAGGGACCGGAGCCAGATGTCGTCGTCGATGACATAGCGTTCGCGGCGTGTGCCAGGAATTCGTTCCCGACTGAGCAGCCCCTGCTGTTCGAGGTAGGTGATGGCGTGCGAGACGGACGCGGGGCTGACGCCAAGCCGCTGGACCAGGTCGGCGGCGGTGAGGGTGCCGGAGTCGGTGAGGGCCAGGCAGGCCAGCACCCTGGCCATCATCCGGGGCAGCCCCTGCTGTTCGAGGAGGGCGGTGAAGAAATGGGTGAAGTCCTGGACCGCTTGAGGATCACGCCCATGGCCGCTGTCGGGGACCGGCGGCGCCGGCGGCTGAGCCTGCTTGCGCCGGCGGGCACGATGCTGTGTGGCCCTGTGTGCCCGGTCCGCTCCGTAGCCGTAGGGGCCACCGTTCCGGGTGACCTCCCGCATGATGGTCGAGGCGGGGCGCCTCAGGCGTCGGCCGATCTCTGTGTATCCGAGCCCCTCGGCCAGCCCCGTCGCGATGTGCTGACGCTCCTCATGCGTGAGTCTGCCGCCAGGCATCGGCGCTCGTCTCCTCGTTGTCGACGTGCGCGCAGCTCGGGCGCCCGCGCCCCGCTGCCCAGTATGTGTTCACCCCTCAAACCATTGCAATCGAAGCCTGATTAGTCATTGCATTCAACCTCACGTTCATTGCAATTTGGCCCTCGTGTGCCCCCTGAAATGAACCGGATTGACTTTTTTCCCTTTGTCTGATCAATGAACGCAATGTACCTTCGCAGGTGTTCAGTCAACGCTGAACGCTGGCGGCTGGTTGCACAAGGGGGTTCACCATGGGCAACAGCGACTCGCCCTGGTCGGCCGGGGAGTTGCCAGGGTGTGCGGCGGGTTGTTCCGGCAGGGTCGGAAACGGGTGGGGCGGCCGAATCTTTTGACCGCAGCGGTGACGGGCGGCCGGGCGCGACCTCACCCGTCACCGGTTCGCAGTCACACGTCCCAGGCGACCGGGAGGCTCTTCACCCCGTAGATGTCGGCGGTCTCCGGGCGCAGGACGATCTCCTCGGGCGGTACGGCCAGGCGCAGGGTGGGGAAGCGGTTGACCAGCGCGGGGAAGGCGACCCGCATCTCGACGCGGGCGAGTTGCTGGCCCAGGCACTGATGGATGCCGTGGCCGAAGGCAAGGTGCCCGCCGCCCTGCCGGTGGAGGTCGAGGACATGGGGATCGGTGAAGCGCTCGGGGTCGCGATTGGCTGTGTTGTACGACAGGACGACCGTCGTGCCGGCCTTGATGGTCTGGCCACCCAACTCGACCTCCACCAGCGCCGTCCTCATGAACGTCTTGGCGACACTGAGATACCGCAGCAACTCCTCCACCGCCTGGTCGGTGAGCGCGGGATCGGCGCGCAGTGCGGCCAGCTGCGCCGGGTTGCGGAGCAGCGCGAACGTGCCCAGCGCCAGCATGTTCGCGGTGGTGTCGAACCCGGCGGCCAGCAGAAGCAGGGCGATCCCCATCAGCTCCTCATCGGTCAGGTCGCCGTCGGTGAGTTCGCTGAGCACGTCGTCGGTGGGGTTCGCGCGCTTGGCGGCCACCAGTTCCGCGAGGTAGACCTGGGTCGCGGTGTAGGCCGCTATCAGCTCCTCTTCGCCTGTCTCCCCGCTGAGGAACGTCTCGATCTGTTCCTGGAAGGAACCCCGGTCCTCGTACGGCACCCCGAGGAGCTCGCAGATCACGATGGCGGGGATGGGTTTGGCGAAGGCGGTCACCAGGTCCGTCGGCGGCCCGGTCTTCTCCATGGCGTCCAGGCGGTCGGCGGTGATCTGCTCGACGCGCGCGGTGAGCAGTCGCATCCGCCGGACGGTGAACTTGCCCATCAGCGGTTTCCGGTAGCGCCTGTGCTCCGGGTCGTCCATGAGGAGGAACTCGCCGGGCGGCGCCGGAGGGACCTCGAAGTCGACCACGTTCAGCAGTTCCTTGCGCGAGCTGAACCGCGGGTCGGCCAGGACCGACCTGACCAGGTCGTATCCGGTGATCAGCCAGCCAGGTTGCCCACCGGGGTGGGTGTAGCGGCTGAGGGAACCGTGCCGCCGGGCATCGATCAGCTCCGCCGGCGGGTCGAAGGGGCAGCCGGGCTGACGCGCCGTCGGCATTGTCGCAACGGTGTGGAGAGATTCCCCCATGGTCATTCCTCACTTCGCGATAGTACGTGTTCGGTGTAGCCCGAAAGCTACGTTGCGTTCATGGTTGCGTCAATCGCAAGAAATGCGTTTCCGCAGGTGAGAGGGGGAAAATTCATGCAATGACGCTGAACCTTAATGCAACGGAACGTTGCAATGACTGATGGCGAAGGCAATGCTGACGGCATGCCAGGAGGACGGTTGACCCGGCAGGGTCGCCGGCACGTCGTGGTGGGGCTCGCTGACTTCCTGGAACTGGTCAAACGTCGCGGGCGGCCCGGGTGACCTCGGGGCCGGTGACGGAAGGTCGGCCGGTGCCTTGGCCGCGGACGGCGAACAGGCCCTCGCGTTACCGGAGATGACGGCGGAGCCGACCGAGTGGCTGCGCACGCGCCCTCGTGGCCCGCGTTGCACCCCCGTCGAGCTCCCGGCGTACGGGACGGCGCCGTGCCGTCCCCGCCGCCGCACTGGAGCGGGCCGATCCGGTCTCGCCGGTGGTCCGTCTCTGCGGTGCCGCGCTCGCCTACGGCGACCGGGCGCTATTGCTTGTTGTAGGTGATTGTCACCTGGCCGTCGGCGACGCCGCTGACGCCCTGGAAGGTCGCGACTTGGCACTTACCCGACTCGACCGTGAATCGGTTGGCGGGCAGGGAAGCACCCATGGTTTCGGGAACAGCCAACTCCCCTGAGTATCTACGTGCCTTTGGCCTGCGGCTGCCGCGTCGCGGTGACCGCCGCTGCGCGGGCGCCGAAGCCGGTGCCGTTGATTCCGTTGATTCCGTTGATGCCGGTGTGCGCGGTGGTGCGGTCGTTCGCGAGCCTCTGCGCGCCGGCCGAGCGGGGGCAGATATCATCGTCTTTGGATCATGGAAGCTTGCTGAGCGGGTGGGTGCGCCTGGCCGGTTCAAGCCACATGCCTGGACGAGGGTGGCCGGATCGGCGCATGTCGCGGCAGGTGGAGTCGGGGGCTCCTAACTTGTGGGCATGGGAAAATTCACGATCACTCACGAGCTCAATGGCACCGAGTCCGAGACTTGGGCACTGCTCCTCGACGATGCGTTCCTGGGAGAGACGTACGTCCAGGCTCTGGAGTACCCGGAGTGGACCGTTGTTGAGCGCAAGGAGGGTCCCGAGCAGACCACACGCCGGGTGGCGATGCAGCCGAAGCGCGCCTTCCCGGGGCCGGTGGCGAAGGTCCTCGGTAGCGGCTATCGGGAAGTCGAGGAGAGCACGTTCCACATCTCCACGCGTGTCTGGGACTGGAAGCGGATCCCCTCGACCCTGGCGGACAAGCTCTCCCAGAGTGGCGTGGTGCGTTTGGAGCCGATCGGAGACACGAAAAGCCGGCTGATCTCCGAGATCAAGATCGAAGCCAAGGTCTTCGGCATCGGCGGCCTGATGGAATCCACCTTCGAAAAGATCTACAGGGAAGAAGCGGACAAGTTCGCGGCGTCCCTCAACGAGCGGTTGGCGAAGGGGACGGCGTAGTCCGCTCCGTCGGATCACCTCGCTGACCAGATGAAGATCGCGGCGAGGCGGAGTCCGGCCTGGTAGATGGCCGCGGTCTTGCCTAGCAGGTGGCGAGGCCGCGCCATCGCTTGACGTGGTCGACGCGGCGCTCGACGGCGTTGTGCCGGCGGTTGTGTACGCGGCCGGGCCCCGAGGCTGTGGACTTGGTCTCCTACAGGCGGCCCGGTGCACCTTCAAGCGCCGACGCCCGGGAACGGCTCAGTGCCCCGGTGGCGCCTCGCCCCGGTCGGCACTGACGCCGCCCTCCGGCGCGGGTCCGGCAAGCTGACGAGTCGCTCCGCCAGCGACGGCCCGCCAACCGGTCCGGTGGCAGGCCATGGCGAGATGTGGCATCGCAGGCTGACGGTACGTCGAAGCTCCGTTGCAGGCGGACGACTTGGGAAGACCACCGGCAGCAACGGGTTCTCGTTGTTCCAGGCACGGCCACCCCGCCCCGCGACGCCACGACATCACGCGACTTGGCGGCGGCCTTGTGCCGGGACCTGCCATGCTGGGCAGGTTCGACTCGGTCCTCACACCTTGGGGGTTCTGATGCGTGCAGGTGTCGTTGTCGCGGCGCAGCCCGGTGTGGAGGACCTCGCCGTGCGCGCCGAGGAGTTGGGCCTGCACAGCTTCTGGGTCAACGACACCCCGATGGTCCACGGCGATCCCTTCGTCGCCTTGAGCCTGTGCGCGAAGACCACCAGCCGCATCAGGCTCGGCATCGGCGTGACCTCGCCGGCGCTGCGCTCGGCCCCGGCCGCCGCGAGCGGGCTCGCCAGCCTCAACGCCCTGGCACCGGGCCGGATCATCTGTGGAGTCGGCACCGGAAACACCGCCCGGCGCACCCTGGGCATGCGGCCGACCACGGTGGCCAGGCTGGAGGACTTCACCGCCGCACTACAGGACCTGTGCGCCGGACGTTCGACCGAGTACCGCGAAGGCGACCGGGTCCGCGACATCCGGTTCCTGCACGCCGGGCCGCACGTGAACACCACCGACCCGATCGAGTTCGCCGTGGCAGCGCTGCTCGGACCGAAGGCCGCCGCCGTCGCCGGCCGCCGCGGCACCGGCCTCATCTCCGTCGGCCTGCTGGACCCCACCGCCTGGCACGCGCTGCACGACACCCATCGCCACGCCGCCCACAGCACACCCCGCGACCCCGGCCCCCGCACGGACTCCTACCTGGTCACCCCGCTCCACCTGCTCCACGAGGGCGAGGACCCCCACGGCGACGCGGCCCGGGACGCGACGGGCCACCTCGTCCTGTCGCTGCTGGCCTTCGCCGCCGACACCGCCGCCGACACACCCGCCTTCGCCGAGCAACTCGGCCCCGAGGAACGCGAGGCGGTGCGGCGGCTCCTCGACCGGCGCGGCACCACCGCCACAGCACCGGACCGGCACACCAAGCTGTACCCCAATTACCTCGGACGCATCGCACCGCAGGACCGGGACCTGGTTCTGCCCTCGCTGATGAACACCCTGGCCCTGGTCGGCACCCGCGACGACCTCCTCGCCCGCATCAGCACCCTGGAACAGGCCGGCGTCGACGAACTCCTCATCCAGCCGGTGGTCGACCCGCCCACCGAGATGGCCCTGCTCGCGAAACTCCTCACCTGAACCGACCCGCCCGCCGCCGGCGGGACCGGCATGCGCCGGGCTCGGGCATCGTCGACGTCAACCAGTGCGAACGCGGCCGCGCCTCCCCGCGCTGGTTCTCCGCACCCTTCGACGCCTCCTCCGGCCCCGACGAGACGGGGGAGTGACACCCGCGGTGCACCGGTGACGGTGTCCAGGTGGCGCTCGTACACGGCTTCACCGTGCGGGCAGGTCAGCGGACGACTTTGATGCCGAAGTGGCCGCCGAGCTCCTGGCCGCCGAGGCCGAGACGGATGGCCTCGTGCAGGTGGGTGTGCATCTCCATGCCGCGGGCGCAGACGAGGGCGCCGAGGTCGAGGATGTCGTTCCAGCCGTAGGACTTCAGCAGGTCGACGGTCTGCCGCTTGGCATGGGCGTGATCGCCGGCGACGAACATCGTGTGGTCGCCGCCGGCGACGGACCGCGGGTCGACCACGGTGGTCTGCTCCTGGGTGACGAAGGACTTCACGACCTTCGTGGCGGGCAGGGCGCGCTGGATCTGCTCGCCGAGGCTGTCGGTGTCGCAGGGGTCCAGCTTCGGCATGATGCCCCACGGCGTGGGCCAGGGGTGCTCCGGGGAGTGCTGGTAGATGAACGGGACGGCGTAGTCCCTGCTGCAGACGCGGCGGGAATGGTCCGGCGCCGACCTGGCCGACCGCCTCTCGGTGACCGTCCGCACCGTCCGCCGCGACATCGACCGCCTGCGCGAGCTGGGCTACCCCGTCGACAGCGCCCGTGGGCACGCCGGCGGCTACCGCCTCACCTCCGGCAGCGACCTGCCGCCCCTCGTCCTGGACGACGAGGAGGCCGTCGCCGTCACCGTCGCCCTGCGCACCACCGCCGGCGGCCTGACCGGCATCGAGGACACCGCCCTACAGGCCCTGGCCAAACTCGAACAGGTCCTTCCCCGCCGCCTTCGTCGCGAGCCGGCTGGCCACGGCCCCCACCTCCTACCGCGCGATCGCCACCGTCCAGGCCCCCGCCGACCGGATCCGCGCCGGCACCCGCGGCCTGGCCACCCGCCTCCAGCCCCTCACCGACACCACCTGCCGCGCCGACGCCTCCGACGACCACCTGCCCCGCGTCGCCCAGATCCTCGCCGGCCTCGACGCCGCCTACACCCTCGACGCCGACCCCGACGTCCTCCACCACCTCCGCACCACCGCACACCGCATCTTGCGCGCCCTCCCGGCGTAGCGGCATGAACGGCCTCATCGGCCGCGACGGAAGTGTGGGATCCCCGGACCGGCCCCAGGATGGTCGGTGTCAGCAGGCCCCGCGCCGGGCGGGGATCCGGCACCGGGAGGCGGTCGGTGGACACAGCGGTGGCTCTGGTCTTCGCGTTGCTGACCACCGCGAGCAACGCGCTGGCGACGGTGTTGCAGCGCAAGGCGGCCGGCCGGGTACCCGCGGCGGACGGCCTGCGGTGGAGCCTGATCGCCCGGCTGGCGCGTCAGCGGGTCTGGCTGGCGGGTATCGCGGCGGTGCCCGTCGCGGCCTGCTTCCAGGCGCTGGCGCTGGGGTACGGGCCGCTGTCGGTGGTGCAGCCGGTGTTCGTGCTGGAGCTCCCGGCGGCGCTGCTGCTCGCCGGGGTGGTCCTCGGCCGGCGCCCGCCCGCCGGGGTGTGGTGGGCGGCGGCGTGCATCACGGCGGGGCTGGGCATCGCGCTGTGGGCGGCCGCTCCGAGCGCCGGGCGCGCGGCGGTGCCGGCGGGCCACTGGCCGCCGGCCCTGGGCTGCTGTCTGGCCGCGGTCGCCGTCCTGGTCGCCGTCGCGGCGGTGCGCGCCCCCGGCCCCGTCCGGGCCTCCTGCCTCGCGACGGCCGCCGCGATCTGCTACGCGCTGACGGCGGCTCTGCTCAAGACGTCCGTCCTGCGGTGGGAGGCCGCGGGGGCGGGCGGTTTCTTCTCCGCCTGGCAGACCTACGGCTTCGCCGTCGCGGGCGTCGCCGCGCTCTTCCTGTTGCAGAACGCGTTGCAGTCCGGATCCCTGGTCTTCTCCCAGCCCGCCCTGACCCTGGGGGACGCTGGTACGAGCGTGGCGCTGGGAGTCGCCCTGTACGGGGAGAGGATCCGCGGCGGCCGGTGGGCCGTGGCCGAACTGGCGGGCGTGGCGCTGATCCTCACCGGACTCGTCCTGCTCAGCCGGTCACCCCTGGCACACGAACTCACCGGATCGGCCGACCGGACAGACGCGCCGGACCGGTGAGACGCGACTCCCGGCTCCGCCAGGATCAGTCCGTTCCTCCGGTGGGGGTGACCAGGACGAGCGGGATCTCCCGGGCCGTCGCGGTGCGGTAGGCCGCGTACGAGGGCATCGCGGCTGTCACCGCCGGCCACAGGCGGGCCGATTCGGCTGCCGTGGCCGGCCGGGCCGTCGCGGTGAAGGTGGCCGCGCCGACCTGGAGGGTGACCTCCGCCGTGGTCAGCAGGTTCAGGTACCAGGCCGGGTGGCGGTCCGAGCCGGCGTTGGAGGCCGTCAGGACGTACGCGTCCCCGTCCCGGACATAGGCCAGCGCCGTGCGGCGCAGCAGGCCGGACTTGCGGCCGCGGGTCGTGAGGAGGAGGTCGGCCACTCCTGGGCGAGGGCGGCCGCCGGTCTCCTCGAAGCGGCGGATGTGATCGGCGATCCAGGGAACCGGGTTGTCGTGGATCTCTTCGGTCATGCGGCAGACACTCCCTTGTGCGTCCGGGGAAAGGCCGGTCCTCGGCCTCGTACGGCGGTGCGTAGGGCGAAGTCCGTGATCGGGAGCGTAGGCCAGGGGCTGGTTTCCCCTCGGATACCGCTTCGCGGCCCAGGCCGTCGCTTCCGGGTGCGGGGGAGCCGACCGGGAGCCCCCGGAGGCCACCGGCGCGGGCCGGCTCAGCCGTCGGTGCGCGGTTCGCGTTCGGCCTCGACGAGGACGCGGCGGAGCAGGTTCACCAGAAGTTCCCGCTCGGCCGGTTCGAGGGCCTGGAGGATGCGGTGCTCCTCGCGCCCCTCGGTCTCCAGGGCGGACTGCCAGGCCGTCCGCCCCGGGGCGGTGAGCTCTACCGTCACCTTGCGGCGGTCCGCCGCGGACGCCTCGCGACGGACGAAGCCGCGCCGCTCCAGGCCGTCGAGGCGGCTGGTCATCGCGGACGGGGAGAGCTTGAGCGCGGCCGCGAGCTCCGACGGCGTGGCCCGGCCGCCGCGGCCGGAGAGCGTGTGCAGCGTCAGGTACTCGAAGCTCTGGAGGCCGTGCTCGGCGAGGGCGGCCTCCTTGGCCCGGCCCAGATGCCTGACGAGTGCCGACATCCGGGTCACCGCGCCTTCCACCACCGGATCGAGGGTCGGAAGGATCTTCTGCCAGCGGGTGACGTGTTCGTCCACGGAGTCGCGCTCAGTCATGGACACATTTTACTTCGTCGTCACAAAGTGCGTTGTCAAATATTGCGACGTCGAATTAATCTCGCCGGATGACCCACCCCCTGCGACTACGTAACTTCCGGCTGCTGTTCCTCAGCCGCACCATGTCCACGCTCAGCGACGCCCTGGTGCCGACCGCGCTGAGCCTGGCCGTCGTGCAGGTCACCGGCTCGGCCACGCTGCTGGCCGTCGTCCTGGGCTGCGCCCTCGGCACCCGGCTCGTGCTGCTGCCGGTGGCCGGCGCGGTCGCCGACCGGTTCGACACCCGCCTGGTCGCGCTCGCCGCGGACCTCACGCGGATGGTCACCCAGGCCGTGGTGGCCGTGGAACTGCTCGGTGACGACCCCGGCGTCACGCACATCGCGATTGCTCAGGCCGTGGCGGGGGCGGCGTCGGCGGTCGGCCTGGCCAACCTCTCGCCCCTGGTCACCAAGGTCGTGCCCGCCGCCGGGGAGCAACGGATCAAGGCCAACTCCCTGATGAGCGTGGCCAAGAGCGTCTCCCTGCTGGCCGGTCCCGCCCTGGCCGGCATCCTGATCCTCACCGTCGGCCACGGCTGGGTCTTCGTGGTCGACGCGACCGCCTTCGGCGTCAGCGCCGCCCTGATGCTGGCGGTCCGCTTGCCCGGGGCCGCCCGCGCACCCCGGGCGCGCACCTCGATCCGGGCCGACCTGACCGAGGGGTTCGCCGAGGTGCGGGCCAGGGACTGGTTCTGGACCAGCCTGATCGCGCACGCCGTGTGGAACTTCGTCGCCAACATCCTCCTCACGCTCGGCCCGCTCATCGCCGTGCGGCGGCTCGGCGGCGAGGGCGCCTGGGTCGCGGTCACCCAGGCCGGCGGCGTCGGTCTCCTCGCCGGCTCGCTCCTGTCGGTCAGGGCCCGCCCGAAGCGGCCCGTGCTCGTCGGCAACATCGCCCTGGCCGGCTACGCGCTGCCGCTCGCCCTGTTCGCCGCCGGAGCCCCGCTGCCGCTGCTGGTGACCGGCTACGGCATCGCCCTCGCCGCACTCGGCTTCCTCAACCCCACCTGGGACACCGTCGTCCAGACGCTCGTCCCGCAGGGCGTGCTCGCCCGGGTCAGCTCCTACGACTGGCTGGTGTCGCTGGCCGCGCAGCCGCTCGGCGTGATCCTCGCTCCGGTCGCGCTGTCCCTGTGGGGCGAGCGGGTGCCCTTCGCGGTCGCCGCGGTCCTGGTCGCGGTGGCCTGCGTGGGCACGGCCGCGGTCCCAGGCGTACGGAACCTGCGCCTGGACCGCGAGGTTCTCGTCAGATCCGGGCCCGCGGCCGAGGGAACGGGCGCGACGGAGAAAGCCGGCCCGGCAACAGGTGTCGCAGCACCGGCCGGGAACAGGCCCGAAGCCCTCAGGGCGAGCGGGAATGACTGAGGCGCCCGCCGCCGGCTCCGGACCGGGGCGGATCGACGTTCATCCGCTCTCTCCAGGTATCGGAGAAGTCTCGGGGATCCGGAGCCGGCGTACCGATCACCGGATCGCGCTCACCACGTCGCTCACGACTCTCCGATCCGGTTCTGCCGGCCCGGGTACGGCCGCGTGCGTCATGCGTCGCCGCCCTCGGCCGTCGTGCCGGTGACCGCCGGGCATCCGGATGTCCAGCAGCACGATGTCGGGCCTGTGCCGGACCACGGCGGCGACCGCCTCGGGGCCGTCGCAGGCGGCCACGACCTCGATGCCCGGCGCGGCCGAGAGGATCATCCGCAGGCCCGACCGCATCAGTGCCTCGTCATCCACCACGACGAGGCGTAGCGGCACCCCTGTCCTGTCCGTCAACCCTCTACCTCTCGACCCTGTGCAGTTTTCAATTAATCTTGCGAAATCATCGGCCACCGTACCGGCGAGGGCAATCCCCGTCGTTCGGCTGGGCGCACCCCGCCGACCAGCGGGTATGGCCGGATCAGGCACTCACGCCAGGCATGATGCGTGGGGTCCGTGCGGCCTCCGTCCGGATGGACCACGGGTCGCGCCGTGTCCGGATGATCCGCATATCGTGGCGCCATGGGTGAGGAGAGCGCCGGCGCCGGTACGCCCCACGGGAGGCATCGCGAACGCTGGTCGGCGTTCCGGCGCTCGCCGTTCTTTCCCGCCACCGTGCTCGTGTTCATCGTGGCCGCGGCCGCCGGGCTCTTCGCGGGGTCCTACACCTACGCCATGGCCAATCCGACCCCGCACAACATCCCCACCGCCGTCACCGGGGTCCCCGCGTCCGAGGTCAAGCGGGCCGAATTCGTCCAGGGCATGGAGAGGGCGCTCGGGGCCGAGCTCCGGCTGCGGCACTTCGCCACCTACGAGGAGGCCCGGAACGCGGTCGACAACCAGCGGGTCTACGCCATCCTCCAGGACCGGCACCACGCGGCCGAGCTGGATGTCTCCGGGGCCTCCGGGGCCACCGTCGCCCAGCTGCTGACCGAGACCGCGCCGCGGGTCGGCGAGGAGATGGGCGTTCCCGTGGCCGTGCAGGACGTCAACCCCCTCCAGAAGGGCGATCCGCGCGGCCTCGCACTTTTCTACATCACCCTGGCGGCGGTCATTCTGGGCTTCGTCGGTGCCATTCAGATGAGCGTCCACGCCCGCGAGCTCAATCCGGCCGAGCGTATCGCCTTCACCGCCGCCTATTCCGTGCTCGGCGGCTTCACCATCGCCGCCGTCGTGGATTGGGGACTCGGTGCCCTGCGGCTTCCTTTCGCGGAATCCTGGCTGATCCTGGCGCTGACCATGTTCACCTCGGGCATGGTCTTCACGATGTTCAACGCCCTCTTCGGGCGGTGGGCGATGCTGCCCACCTGGGGCCTCATGGTCCTGCTGGGCAACCCGTCCTCGGGCGGTGCCGTCTCCTGGCCCCTGCTGCCCTCCCTCCTCGGCGAGATCGGCCGCTGGCTGCCCCCGGGCGCCTCCGTGAACGCTCAGCACACGGCCGTCTACTTCCGGCAGCACCAGCACTTCTTCCCGTTCGGTGTGCTGATCGCCTGGGCCGCCCTGTCCTGCGCGGTCTTCTGGACCTGGCGGCACCGCCACCCCGGCGGGCGTGAGCCGGCCGCCGCGCCCGCGGGCTGAGCCCTTCTCCTTTTCCGCCTCCTTTTCCGCCGTTTTCGCGCTGACTCCGCGCGTATGCGACCTTGCTCTGTGTTGTTTCCGGGGCGCCCCCGTGTGAGGCGCCCCATGCGGCGTGGGTCACTTACGAAGGTGGTTAGTGGGCAGGGTGCCGCAATTTCAGGGGCAGGTCGATATTCGGGTGCCGCTCGATGAATGTGCTTAGTAGGTCACAGTGATTGCCAGGGGATTTGCCGGCCGCTAACAATTACGGGGTCGCTGGGCGCCGTCGACCGAGAAACGGCGCTTCGTTATTGCGCCGCTTCAGGGCCGGGCGACACCCCCGCGATCGGAAGGTTCAGCACAGTCATGCGCTCCACCATCTCCGCTTATACCCGTCTGCCCAAGATCCACAAGTTCTCCGTCGCCGGCATCGCCGCGACCGGTGCCGCGGTCGTCGCGGTCGCCGTCGCCCCGCAGGCCTTCGCCGCCGACACGCACGCCGCTCCGGTGCCGACGGCCGCGGTGCAGCCCGTGGTGTGGAACGCCGAGGCTTCCGACGACGAGCACCAGGCCGAGCTGGCGAAGCTCGCCGGCGCCGCCGCCGAGTCCGGTTCGGCCGCCGCCGCCAAGGCGAAGGTCGAGAAGGAGCGGGCCGCACAGCAGGCCGCCAACCGTTCCACCGAGCGCAAGGCCATCGAGCCCAAGCCCGCCGCCCCGGCGAAGAAGGCCTACGCGGACAACCTGGAGGGCTGGATCAACGAGTCGCTGGACATCCTGCGCTCCAAGGGCATTCCCGCCTCGTACGACGGCATCAAGCGCAATGTGATGCGCGAGTCGACCGGTAACCCGCGTGCGATCAACGACTGGGACGTCAACGCCGTCAACGGCATCCCCTCGAAGGGCCTGCTCCAGGTGATCGACCCGACCTTCAAGGCGTACCACGTCGAGGGCACGTCCTGGGACATCTACGACCCGGTCGCCAACATCACCGCCGCGTGCAACTACGCCGCCGACAAGTACGGCTCGATGGACAACGTCAACTCCGCGTACTGACCGGCGCGGATCGCCTGACGGCACCGGCACCGGCACACTCCGCCGAGGGCGGTGGCACCCCTACCGAGGGGCGCCACCGCCCTCGTCGCGTACCCGGGGTGGCACGGGCCCCCGTGACCCGGGAGGAATGGAAGGGCCAAGATGAGGTAGCCGGAAAGGTGAAGACATTCGAACACTGGAGGGACGCGATGTTACGGAGCACCCTGCGCGGGACGACCGCCACCACCGCGGCGATGGCGGCGACGGTGGCGACCGTCACCGCCCTCGGCGGCGCGGCGACGGCCTCGGCCGCCCCGCAGACCCCGACCTGCCACGTATCGGGCCTGCGGGCCTCGCTGTCCGACAAGGGCGGCCACCAGAACGGCATGTCCCACGAGGGCACCGTGCTGGCGCTGACCAACACCTCCGGCCGCACCTGCGCCCTGCGCGGCTACCCCGGCCTCCAACTGGAGGACACCCGGCACAAGGCGGTCGACACGATCACCTCCTGGGGGAGCACCTACTTCGTGCCCGACCCGGGCAAGCGCACGCTCGTCCTGAAGCCCGGCGGCTCCGCCGAGGCCGCCCTGGCCTGGGCGCACGCCGACGCCCCGCGGATGGTGCAGGCCGGCTATCTGCGCGTCACGCCCCCGGCGTCCCGCGACCACCTGACGATCCCGTTCGAGAAGACGGTGACCAACGGGCAGCTCTCCGTCACCGCGCTCGCCTACGGCATCGACGTGTCCTGAACGCCGTGCGGCCCGGCCGCCCGCCGGCCGTCCTGTGCTCTCACGTGATCTCCCGGAGGGCGTTCGTGGCGCAGTGGACCTCGCCGCCGCCGAGGTGGGCCCAGGAGAAGTCCTCCACCCAGTGGACCCGCACCCCGCCGGCGGCCAGGGCCCGCTCGGTCTCGGCGCGGAAGAGGTCACGGCCGGCGACCCGCGGGCCGTGCGGGGTGGGGGCGGCGTAGTCGCGGGCGGTCAGGGACAGCCCGTTGGCCAGCGCGGGGGAGAGGGCGAGGTGGCGGCGCGGCAGGCCCTCGCCCGACGCGACCCGGTAGTAGAGGACCGGGAGCCGGACGATCTCCCCCGGCTTCAGCCCCGTCTCCCGCAGCAGGACCGCGAGCTGTCCGTCGATGTGCCGGGCGGCGTCCTCGTTGTCGCCGGCGTGCCGCTCGTGGCGCAGGAGCTCGTCGACGGTCGGCTTGTCCTCCGCCACCGTGTCGGCGAAGAGGCGCTGACCGCCCTCGCCCGCCCGCCGGGCCCGCTCCAGGAGCGCCACCGCCGCGCGGGGGTCGGAGACGGCGAGCGTCCAGCCGCGCGCGTTGTCCGCCCGTACGACGTGGACGGTCTCGTCGACGTGGCCGACCAGCAGCCACGAGGTGTCCAGTACCACCGCGGGCTGCTGCCCCTGGGCGTTCAGCATGCCGACGAACGAGGGGTCGGGGCGGCGGTCGGCGCTGCCGCCGTGGACGACGCGGCCCTGGGGGTACCCGGCGTACGGCGGCAGGGACTCGAAGTTGCCGGTGAAGTTCAGCAGTTCGTCGACGTTCTTCTCGCGTCGGGCCGTGGGCGTGTACTGCTGGACCACGCCCACACCGGGACCGCGGAGGTCCTGGTAGAGGAGCCGCCCGGCACGGCGAAGGCTCGCGGAGCGGCCGTCGGCGGACGTCCAGTAGTTGGGGGAGCGCAGCAGGATGCGCAGCGTGTGCCGGCCGTGGGGCGTCGTCCTGGTGACGTAACCGGGCTCGGCGATGTCCTGGCGCCAGACGTCCCGCCACCACTGCGCGGTGCCGGGCTGGAACCGCAGGCCGCTCCCGGGAAGGCCGGACTTCTCGGCGGCTTCGCGCAGGGAGTCCGCGAACTCCCGCCACTGCCCGGGCCGCCGGGGTGAGGCGGGGACCTCGACGGGCTGCCCCTCGCCCGGGCCCGGCGCGGAGGCGAAGACGTGCTGGGCGCGCTGGAGGTCGTGTTGCAGGAGCACCGGCGCCACGCGCAGGTCCGCCCGGGCCGTCCGGGTGGTCCCGTGCCGCGTGACGGCGAGCGTCACCTCGATCCGGCCGTCCCACCGCTCGCGGTCCCGCACGATGTCACGGGCCTCGACGGCGAGCCGCACCCCGCGCCGCAGTTCCCCGGCGTCAAGCCGCCCGTCGGTGCCCAGCGACACGTACCGCCCGTCGCGCACCACGAAGACGCGCGCGTAGGGGCGTTGGGCGGCGGGCAGCGAGACCCGGCCCTCGGCACGGTCGCCGGCGGCCATGGGCATCACCCTCAGCGGGGTGAGGTCCTCGGCGTCGGCGGCGCCGTTGAGCACCTCGTCGGCGGCGTCGTCGCACGCGGCCAGCCGTTCGTCGACGGCCACGTCCAGCCGGTCCAGGTCGCCGGGGCGCAGGGTGCAGCGCCGGGCGTCGTCGTCGAGGTTCGGCAGTACGGTCGTGCCCTCGGGCGTGCGCAGCTCGGGCCGGGCGACGGGGGCGGAGGCCTGGGCGCCGCCGGGGGAGAGCAGCGTGGCGACGAGAGCCGCGCAGGCCAGCGCGCCGGCCACCGGGGCCCGCCGGGTCAGTGGTCTTGTCATTCCCCCACTGTCCCGCCGCCCGGCGTCACGTCACATCGGCCACCGGGCGGATCCGGGGTTGCATCGTTGTGTCCAGTCCGGGGGAGAGCCTCTCCTCACACGGGTGGAGGCCCGATCGCGCCATCGACGGTGGTCCCGGGCCCCGGGTTCACGGTCTGTAGATGCACGCCGCCAGCCGGGAGTGAGACTTCCAGCCCAGCGTCTCGTACAGGGCGCGCCCCTCGTCCGTCGCGCCCAGGACGCCGAGGGACGCGCCTTCGGCCACCGCGTGGTCGGCGAGCGCGCGCATCACGAAGGCGCCCAGACCGCGGCGCCGGTGGGCCTCCTCGGTCACCACCTGGTCGACGACCGCCCCGTGACCGAGCAGGGCCAGCTGCCCCCTGGCGGCGAGTCCGCCGTCGGCGTCGAGCACCCGGACGTACGTGACGCCGTCGTCCGTCTCCAGCGACGCGGTGTATCCCTCGGGCACCACCGGCTCCGTGGCCGTCAGGTCCACGGCCATGAGATGGCCCGCCTCCTCCTCGTCGACCACCCACCCACGCGGCAGCCACGGGCCTATGTCCTGGGGTTCCACGGCCGCCTTGATCCAGGTGTCCGCGACGTCCACCGATGCCGCGGCCTCGCGTACCGCCGACTCATGGGCCTCGAAGAGCACATGACGCCCCACGTGTCCGGGCTTTCCCACCTCTAGATAGACGCCCCAGGGATGCTCGGTGGGCCGGGGCGTGTGCCGTGACAAGGCCCATCCCGCTGCCCACACCTTGACGAGTTCCGTGACCACGACGCCTCCCGATGTAACCGTCAATCAGCAGGAGCGCACATTACGCGGTGCGGCGGGACACAGCACCCCTTTTTCGGTGGCGCGAGTCCCCAGGGCCCACCGTCTCCCTTCATGACGCCGGGGCCCCGGGCCGGTTGTGGTGAGACCGGCCCGGGGCCCCGCGGGGAATCAGCCCCTCAGCGGACCTTCACAGGTGAAGTCCGCGGATCCCGCGGGGCGGTCCGCCCAGAGGTCGACCTTCCCGAAGGAGCAGTTCATGTCGGCGAAGTTGTTGTTGCCCTTCTTGGTGCGGTCGAGGATGAAGTAGTCGACCGTCCCGGACATGTCCTTGAAGACCAGATCGGGGCTGCCCGGGTCGCTCAGGTTGGCGGTGATGCGGCCCGTGCAGGTGAAACGCGGGCGTTCCGGGGCCTCGTTGGTGCGGCATTCGGGCGTGATGCCGGTGGTGGCCTTGAAGGAGGCGCGGACCGTGGCGGGGTGGCCGGCGTCCAGGCCGCCGACGGGCGTGAACGAGGTGTCCGGCACGTACAGGTCATTGACCTTGGCGATCTGCTGGTCGAGGAAGGCGTCGTACGCGCGCTGGAGCCCGGTGTCCCGGCCGAGCCGGTCGCGCCAGGCGTCGAAGCCCGCGACGTCGTTCGCGCGGAGGCGGCCGTACATCTCCTTGAGCAGCGAGGGGCGTTCCGTCCACAGGAACTCGAAGAACGTGCCGGCGTAGGAGTAGAAGCGGAAGCCGTCCCGGTCGTACTCCGCGTGCAGCAGCTCGTACACGCTCATGCGCGGCTTGGTGCCGCCCGCCGTGTCGTTGATGACGCTCTGGACCAGGGACTTGCGGACCTTGATGCCCTCGCCCCGGGTGGCGCCGTCGAAGAACTCGGCCGTGCCCTCGTCCATCGCGGTGGTGCGGTCGCCCTGGTACCACGGGCCTTCGCCGAAGGAGCCGGGGACGGCCCAGCGGCCGTTGAGGTAGTGCGTGTACTCGTGCCGGAAGAGCTCCTCCAGCGTGAGCGTGGAGTCCTGGGGGACGCGCCGCTCGTACGTGTAGAAGGTGGCGCCGTTCTCGATGTAGATGCCGCCGTTGTCGGTACCCATACCGGTCAGTAGCGGGTGGTAGACCTCGTAGTCGGCGCGGGAGGCGTACAGCACGATGTTGAGCGTGGTGTTGGTGTCGCCCGCCAGCGGCTGCTCGGTGCCCAGGACCCGGTGGAACTGCGCCTTGACCTGCTTGCTCGCGTAGTAGAGGCGGTCGACGGTGGCGCGGGGCAGGGCCGTGCGGACCTTGATGGCGCCGTTGTCGTACGTGTAGGTGGACGGGAAGATGCGGCGCTCGATGTCGGCCTTGCACACCCCGTACTGCTTGCAGGCGTCGAATTCGTTGAGCCAGGTGACGACCTTGGCCCAGGGCTGGCTGCCCTCGCCGAAGTTGGCGGTCGTGGTGGCCAGCAGCCCGCCCAGGTCGGAGGTGATCTGCCCCTTGAGGGCGTCGATCTGGCCCATCCGTCCGTACTCCCCGACGGCGTCGCGCACCACCCAGGCGTTGGACGTGCCCTTGAGGTGGGTGTGGCCGGCGAAGGCCTTGAAGGCCGCGCGGTAGGAGGCGTCGGCGGTGACGGCGGCGTGGAAGGCGGTGTCGTGGTTGCCGGGGTAGACGCCGAGGTAGTTGAGGGAGAGCGCGGCGAGCGCGGCGCCGGCCCAGGAGGTGTCCTTGGCGGTGTCGGGGTGTGAGGCGTCCATGGTGGCCAGGACGCGCTTGATCAGCGGCAGCTGGTGCTGGCGCAGGCCCGGGGCGCCGGCCGCGTAGAGCGCCTCGCGCAGGGTCTCGGCGTTGGCGCGGGTCACGTCGAAGGTGCGCGCGGCGGTGCCGAAGGCGGACACCGCGCGGCGCATCGCCTCCACGGTGGGCGCGTCGGTGAGGTCGATCTCGCCGCGGGAGAAGTCGTGGTACGCGACGGCGTGGAGGTAGGTGAACATCTCCAGCAGGTGGCTGTCGTTCTTGCCGTCGTGCGCCGCGGCCAGGCTCTCGATGCGGCGGGAGACCGCCTGGACGTGCGGTCGCGACATGACGGGGACGAGCCGCTGGTCCCAGGTCCAGATGAGCGTGCGCAGGCAGCCGTCGGCGGTGACGGCCGGGTCGGCGAGGAAGTCGGCGAACCGCTCCGGGGTGAGCCCGGTGACCCCGTCGAGGGTGCAGGGTACGGCGGCGCCGCCGACGGTGGCGCGGGGCGGCACGGCCGTGGGTTTCGGCTTCGCGGTGAGGGCGCCGGGGACGCGCCCCTTCGTGAGGCCGCCGGGGGCGGTGGGGGTGGCGAAGGCCGGCCTGGGGGCGTTCGCGAGGCGGGTGACCTCGTCGAAGGGGTTGGGGGTGGGCGTGTCCGCACGCGCGGTCACCGGGGGAGCCGTGGCGGACGAGGGGGCCGGCGAGGGGGAGTCCGCGAATCCGGGCTGGACGGCGGTGGCGCAGAGTGTCACGGCTATCGCGGCGGTGAGCAGGGATCTGCGCAGGGTTCTGGAGTAGGACACCGATGACTCCTGTGTGGGAGGTAGGGAGGGATACGCACGGGAAAGGGGGGTGCGGTGTGCGCGACAGGGGCAGCGCGCGGGGCCCGGCGGCCGTCCGACAGGCGGTGCGTGAGGGGCCGGTGCGGCGCCATGTCATGTGTAACGTAGTAATGTGAAATGGTACTGACAACCCCTCAGTAGCCCCCAGTTGACGGAGACGCCGAAGCGGAAGTCGTCCTCCGGGCGACCGCGCCGGCCGGCACCGGGCCCGCGCCCGGCCCGGACGCCGGCCCAGGACCGGGGTGGTCCGGTTCAGGCCGCCTCCGGAAAGTGGCAGGCCACCTCACGCGCCTCGCCCGGCACGGCGATCCGCAGCAGCGGCGCCTCGGACCGGCAGATCTCCCGCGCCTTGGGGCAGCGCGGATGGAACGTACAGCCCGGCGGGGGAGCCGCCGGGCTCGGCGGGTCGCCGAGCAGGGTGATCCGCTCCCGCGTCCGCTCGGCGACCGGGTCCGGCAGCGGAACCGCGGACAGCAGCGCCCGCGTGTACGGATGGGCCGGGGCCGCGTACACCCGCTCCTTGTCGCCGGCCTCGACGATCCGCCCCAGATACATCACGGCCACCCGGTCGCACACCCGCTTCACCACCGACAGGTCATGGGCGATGAAGAGGTAGGCGAGCCCGAGTTCGCTCTGGAGCCGCTCCATCAGATTGACGATCTGGGCCCGCACGGAGACGTCCAGGGCCGACACCGGCTCGTCGGCGACGATCAGACGGGGCCCCGTGGCCAGCGAGCGCGCGATACCGATGCGCTGCGCTTGGCCGCCGGAGAACTCGTGCGGATAGCGGTCGATGTGCTCGGGGATGAGCCCGACCAGCTCCATCAGCTCCGCCGCCCGCCCACGCGCCTCGGCCGCCGGCACGCCCTGCGCCAGCAGCGGATCGGCGATGACCCGCGCCACCGTCTGGCGTGGATTGAGGGAGGAGTGCGGGTCCTGGAAGACCATCTGGAGGTCCTTGCGCAGCGGCTTGAGAGCGCGCCGGCCGAGGCGGCTGATGTCGCGCCCGTCGTAGGTGATCGACCCGGTGGTCGGCTCCAGCAGCCGTACGATCATGCGGCCGGTGGTCGACTTGCCGCAGCCGGACTCGCCCACCAGCCCCAGGGTCTCGCCCGCCGCCAGGTCGAAGGAGACGCCGTCGACGGCCCGGACGGGCGCCCCGCGGCGCCGCTTGCCCGGGAAGGCCATGGTCACGTCCCGTACGGACAGCAGGGGTGCGGTACCGGCGGTCATCGGGGGCCTCCTTGTGCAGGGGCTGTGGTGTGGTGCGGGGACAGGTGGCAGGAGACCAGATGCCCTTTGGCGGGCCGGAGTTCGGGCCGGGTGCCCGCGCAGCGCTCGTGCTCGGCCGGCGTCGCCGCCGCCGCGCGCGGGCAGCGCGGCGCGAAGGCGCAGCCCGGTGCCGGGTCCAGGAGCGAGGGCGGGCTGCCGGGGATGGCCCGCAGGGGTGCGTCGTCGGGGTCGTCGAGGCGGGGGAGCGAGTCGAGCAGCCCACGGGTGTAGGGGTGGCCGGGGTCGGTGAACAGCGTGTCGACCGGGGCCTGTTCGGCCGCCCGTCCGCCGTACATCACGAGCACGTCCCGGGCGACGCGGGCGACGACGCCGAGGTCGTGCGTGATCATGACGACCGCGAGTCCGCGCTGCTCCTGAAGGCGGGCGATCAGCTCCAGGATCTGGGCCTGGACGGTGACGTCGAGGGCGGTGGTCGGCTCGTCGGCGATCAGCAGGTCGGGTTCGCAGGCGAGTGCCATGGCGATCATCACGCGCTGGCGCATGCCCCCGGAGAACTGGTGCGGATACTCGCCGGCCCGCCGCGCGGGCTCCGGGATGCCGACCTCCGCGAGCATCTCCACCGCCCGCTCGCGCGCCGCGGCCCGCCGGGAGCCGAAGTGGACCCGGTGGTGCTCGGCGATCTGCTCGCCGACGGTGTAGTACGGGTGGAGGCTGGAGAGCGGGTCCTGGAAGATCATCGCCATGCGGCGGCCGCGCAGCCGCCTCAGCTCGCGCTCGGGCAGGCCGGTCAGCTCGCGGCCGTCGAGGGCGATGGAGCCGGTGACCCGGGCGCCGGTGTGCAGGCCCATCACGGCCAGGGAGGTGACGGACTTGCCGGAGCCGGACTCGCCGACGATGCCGAGGGTCTGGCCGCGGCGCACTTCGAAGCTCAGGGAGTCCACGGCCCGTACGTCTCCATGCCGGGTGGGGAAGGTGACGGTCAGGTCCGTGACGGACAGGAGAGGGAGGCCGGTGGTCATCAGTACCTCACTCGCGGGTCGACGACGGCGTAGAGCAGGTCGACGGCCAGGTTGGCGACGACGATGAAGACGGCCGCCAGCAGCGTGACGCCGAGGATGACCGGCTGGTCGCCGGTGGACAGCGCGCCGTAGAAGAGCCGCCCGATCCCCGGCAGCCCGAAGATCGACTCGGTGATGACGGCGCCCGCGAGCAGCCCGCCCAGGTCCATGCCGAAGAGGGTGAGGACCGGCGTCATGCCGGCCCGCAGCCCGTGCTTGACGACCACGGTGCGGCGCGGCAGGCCCTTGGCGCGGGCGGTGCGGATGTACGGTTCCGCCATCGTCTCGATCATCGAACCGCGGCTCTGCCGGGCGTACATGGCCGCGTACAGCACGGCCAGTGCCAGCCAGGGCAGGAGCAGGTTGGACGCCCAGCGCAGGGGGTCGTCGCCGAGCGGCACGTACTGCGGGTAGGGCAGCAGGCCGGCCGTCCGGATGAGGCCGTAGATCAGCATCATCGAGGTGAAGTAGACGGGCAGCGAGGCCGCGGCGACGGCGCCGACCATCAGGACGCGGTCGGTGAGGGTGTCCTTGCGCAGGGCCGCGGTGACCCCGGCGCTCAGGCCGAGCGCGAGCCACAGCACGGCCGCGCCCACGGCCAGCGAGGCGGAGACCGGCAGGCGGTCCATCAGCAGGTCCCAGACGGCCTCGGAGTTCTCGTAGGAGTAGCCGAGGCAGGGGAAGGAGCAGTGCAGGGCGTACCGGCCGCTGCCCATGGTGCGGCCGGTGAAGACGCCGGTGACGAAGTCCGCGAACTGCCGCCACAGCGGCCGGTCCAGGCCCATGTGGGCGCGGATCGCCTCCAGGCGGTCGGTGCTGCACGACTTGCCGCAGGCGGCGGCCGCGGGGTCGGAGGGCAGCACGTAGAAGACGGTGAAGGTGACGGCGGCGACGGCGACGAGCACGCCGAGGACGGCGAGCAGCCGGCGCCCCAGGTAGAGGATCATGTGCGGCCGCTCCTCGGGTCGAGGACGTCGCGCAGCGCGTCGCCGAGCAGGGTGAAGGCGAGCACGGTCAGGAACAGGCAGGTGCTCGGGATGACGAAGTACATGGGGTCCGTGTCGTAGAAGGCGACGCTCTCGGCGATCATCTGGCCCCAGGAGGGGGTGGGCGGGCGGACGCCGACGCCCAGATAGCTCAGGGCCGCCTCGGTGGCGATCATGCCGGGGACGACGAGGGTGGTGTAGGCGATGACGGGCCCGGCGACGCCCGGGAGAATGTCGCGGGTGAGGATGCGCCAGGGCCCGGAGCCCCCGACACGGGCGGCGTCGACGTACTCGCGGTGTTTGAGCGAGAGGGTCTGGCCGCGGACGACGCGGGCGATGCCGGGCCAGCCGAACAGGCCGATGACGGCGGTCATCAGCAGGACACGGTTGACGTCCTTGGCCACCGACATCATCGCGATCATGAAGATGAGGGACGGGAAGGACATCGTGAGGTCCATGAGCCGGGAGAGCACGGCGTCGGTGCGGCCGCCGAAGTAGCCCGCCGTGATGCCGGCCGCCGTCCCGGCGAGCACGACGATCGCGGTGGCGGTGAGGGCGATCAGCAGCGACACCTGGGCGCCGTGCACGACCCGGGCGAACAGGTCGCGGCCGGTGACGGGTTCGACGCCGAGCCAGTGGTCGGCGGAGATGCCGCCCAGGGGGCCGAGCGGCCGGCCGCCGAGGTAGGGGTCGACGGCGGTCTTGTCGAACTCCTCGGGAGACCAGCCGGCGAGCGAGCTCAGCAGCGGGGCGCCCGCCGCCATCAGCAGGAAGAGCGCGACGACGGCGAGGGAGACCTTGACGGAGGTGCGGCGGCGCAGTTCGGCGCGGGCGAGCCGCCAGGGGCCGCTGCCGGCGGGGGCGGCCGTCGCGGTGGGGGAAGTGGCGCTCATGAGGGCCCTCAGTCCCGGCTCTCGGCGGGGTCCTTGAGGCCGACCGTGGCGTAGTCGAGCTGGCCGCCGAAGGAGGTGTGCCCGTACGCGCCCGCGATGTTGGTGCCCAGGACCAGGGGCCACCGCCGGACGAGCACCGGGACGGCCGGAGCCTGGGTGAGGATCCGCCCGTCGAGCTGCTGCCAGGCACCGGCGGCCCGCCCGGTGTCGGTCATGGCGCCGATCTCGTCCATCCGCCTCATCGTCGCGTCGTCGCGGAAGAGGGAGTGGTTGCCGGAGTTGCCCTTCTCCTTGATGAAGCGGCCGTCGAAGACGAAGGGCAGGAAGGTGGAGCCGGAGGGGTAGTCGGGGCACCAGCCGGTGTAGACCATGTCGGTGCGGTTCTTGGTGTCACCGATGGTGGCGTAGAAGGCGGACGGGTCCACGGTCTCGATGGTGGCCTTGATGCCGGCCCGGCCCAGGGCCTGCTGGATGGCCTCGGCGCGGCCCTTGTCACCGGCCGAGGCGGTGATCTTCGTCGAGAAGCCGCCGGGTCTGCCGGCCTCCTTCAGCAGTTGCCTGGCCTTCTCCGTGTCGCCCGTCGCGGGGATCTTCAGGGTGTCGGGCTGCTTGCCGCCGAAGAGGGACGCCGGCATGTACGCGGTCGACAGGTCGTTGAAGGCGGGGCCTCCGGAGGAGGTGAGGACGGCGTCCCGGTCGAGGGCGTACTGCACGGCCTGCCGGACCTTGGTGTTGTCGAAGGGCGCCCGGCCGGTGTGCATCTGGACCATGTCGGTGCAGTTGGTGGACTCGGCGAGCAGCCGCTCGCGCACTCCGGCGTCGGGCAGGACCTTCGCGGCGCTCTCCGGCCGCAGGGCGCCCCAGGAGACGGCGGAGGCGTCGGCGCCCTGGCTCGCTATCAGCCGGTCGTCGATCTGGTTCGCCTTCAGGCCCATCATGACGACCAGCTTGTCCGGGTACGCCTTGCGGACCTCGTCCGTCCCCGGGTCCCAGTGCTCGTTGCGGACGAGGACGAGCTTCTTGCCGCGCGCGTAGGAGTCGACCTTGTACGGGCCGGAGGAGAACGGCCGGTTGTCGTACTGCGGGCCCTTGTCCCGCGCCTGCGGCACGGGCGCGAAGGTGGGCATGACCGTGGCGTTGGGGAACTCGGCGAAGGGCTTGCGCAGTTCGAAGACGAGGGTGCGGTCGTCCGGCGTCCTGACGGAGTCGAGGTGCTCGCCCTGGGCGGGGCCCCGGTAGCCCTCGGCGCCGGCGAGGTAGCGGGCGGCGTAGTCGGCGCCGCCGGGCAGGTCGGGGGAGAAGGACCGCTCGACGTTGTACTTGACGTCCTGCGCGGTGACGGGCGAGCCGTCCTCGTACTTCACGCCCGGCTTGAGGTGGAACGTCCATGTCCTGGCGTCGGCGGACGGCGTGCCCAGGTCGGTGGCGAGGTCGGGGACCAGTGTGCCGCCCTGCGTGCCGGGCGCGGCCTTGTACGTCACCAGGGTGCGGTAGAGCAGCCGGGTCCCGAAGTCCATGTCGTTCATGACCCAGTTGCGGGCCGGGTCGAGGTGGGTGAAGTCCTGGTTGGACAGCACCGTCAGCGTGCCGCCCTTCCGCGGGGTGCCGCCGATCGCCTTGCCCTCGTGGGCGGCGGCGGGGTTCTTGCCGCCCTCCTTGCCGCCGGCCGACCGCTTCCCGCCGGAACACCCGGCCGCCCCCAGGGCGAGGGAGGCCGCCAGCATCGCGGCCATGGCAGTGCACGTGCGCTTGTTCATCAGTGGTCACTCCGTGAACAGTCGAACAGCTGGACGCTGAAATGTGACCCGTAACATAGTAATGTGAAATTGCACTGACAAGGCGTCAGTCGGTCCGTTACCCACCTGTGTCCGAGGGGGAGTCCCGTGCAGGAACCCGCAGTCTCCGCGATCCGTACGGTCAGTCATGACCTGCCGGTCTCGGCCGAGTTCGAGGCGTTCATGGCGAACGGCTGGGCGGCGACGCCGCTGCCCGCCGACATCCGGCTGCCCGTGGCGGACCTCGCCGCGGCCCGCCGCGCGAAGCTGTCCGCACGTTTTCCCGGCGAGCGGCTGATCGTGCCCGCGGGCGAGTTCAAGGTCCGCTCCAACGACTGCGATTACCGCTTCCGCCCGCACAGCGCCTACGCCTGGGTGACCGGTCTGACCGGCGAGGACCAGGCCGGGCACGTGCTGGTCCTGGAGCCCGACGGCCCGCACCGGCACGAGGCGGTGCTGTACGTGCGGCCGCGGTCGCCCCGCGCCGGCGCGGAGTTCTACCGGGACCGGCGCTACGGCGAGTTCTGGGTCGGCCGCCGCCCCGACCTCACCGAGGCCGAGCGCATGACCGGCATCCGCTGCGCCCACCGGGAGGAGTGCGACCGGCTGCCGCCGGGCCGCGACGCGTCCGGCGACGCCGAACTCGCCGCCGCCCTGAGCGAACTGCGGCTGGTCAAGGACGCGTGGGAGGTCGGACAGCTTCAGCTGGCCGTGGACCACACCGCCGCCGGCTTCGAGGACGTCGTACGGGCGCTGCCCCGCGCCCTCGCCCACCCGCGCGGCGAACGGTGGATCGAGGGCGTCTTCGGCCTGCGCGCCCGCGCCGAGGGCAACGGCCCCGGCTACGAGACCATCGCGGCCTCCGGCGCGCACGCGTGCGTCCTGCACTGGATACGCAACGACGGCAGGCTCGACCCCCGTGAACTCCTCCTGCTGGACGCGGGCGTGGAGACCGACACCCTCTACACCGCCGACATCACCCGCACCCTGCCGCTGTCCGGACGCTTCACGCCCGTCCAGCGCCAGGTCTACGAACTCGTCCTCGCCGCCCAGGACGCGGGCATGGCCGCCCTCAAGCCCGGCGCGAGCTTCCGCGACTTCCACCGGGCCGGCATGCGGGTCATCGCCGAGGGGCTCGCCGAGTGGGGCGTGCTCAAGAGCGCCGAAGGCGACTTCCATCGCCGGTACACGCTGTGCAGCAGCGGTCACATGCTCGGCCTGGACGTCCACGACTGCGCCCAGGCGCGCGCGGACGCCTACCTCGACGGCGTCCTGGAGGAGGGGCAGGTCCTCACCGTAGAGCCCGGGCTCTACCTCCAGCCCGACGATGAGTCGCTGCCGGCCGAACTGCGCGGCATCGGCGTGCGGATCGAGGACGACCTGGTCATCACCGCCGACGGGGCCCGGCTGATGTCGCACGCGCTGCCCCGCACGCCCGAGGCGGTCGAGGCGTGGATGGGTGAACTCCTCGAAGGATAGGGAAAGCGTCAACCACGAGGTGCGGACGGGCTCTTGGCAGCGGCAGTGCAATGTGAAATATTACTGACGTGCTCATGAGCAACTCCTCCTCGGACGTCATCGTCGTCGGAGCGGGCGTGGTCGGCGCCGCCTGCGCCTACTACGCCGCCCGCGACGGCCTCACCGTCACCGTGGTCGACCGCGGCCCCGTCGCCGGCGGGACCACGGGCGCCGGCGAGGGAAACCTCCTGGTCTCCGACAAGGAACCCGGACCGGAGCTCGAACTTGCCCTGCTCTCCGCGCGGTTGTGGCGCGAGCTGGCCCAGGAGCTCCCGGCCCGGATCGAGTACGAGGCCAAGGGCGGCCTCGTCGTCGCCTCCGACGCCCCCGGCCTGGCCGCGCTGCGGAAGTTCGCCGCCGCCCAGGCCGGGGCCGGCGTCACGGCGGAGGAGGTCCCGGCGGACCGGCTCCACGACCTGGAGCCGCACCTGGCACCGGACCTCGGGGGCGGCTTCCACTATCCGCAGGACGCCCAGGTACAGCCCGCCCTCGCCGCCGCCCACCTGTTGCGCGCCTCAGGAGCCCGGGTCCGTACCGGAGAGGAGGTCACGGCCGTCCTCACCGGCCCGAACGGGGAGGTGCGGGGCGTGCGCACGGCCGCCGGCGAGCTGCGTGCCCCGTTCGTCGTCAACGCCGCCGGCACCTGGGGCGGCGAGGTGGCCCGGCTCGCCGGCGGACACCTGCCCGTACTGCCCCGCCGGGGCTTCGTGCTCGTCACCGAACCGCTGCCGCGCGTGGTGCGGCACAAGGTCTACGCGGCCGACTACGTCGCCGACGTCGCCAGCGGCTCGGCGGCGCTCCAGACCTCCGCCGTGGTCGAGGGCACCCCGGCGGGCCCGGTCCTCATCGGCGCCAGCCGCGAACGGGTCGGCTTCGACCGCACCCTGTCGGTGGAGGTGCTCCGGCGCCTCGCCGCCCAGGCCACGGCCCTGTTCCCGGTGCTGGCCGGGGTGCGGGCCCTGCGCACGTACGCCGGGTTCCGCCCGTACCTGCCCGACCACCTGCCCGCCATCGGCCCCGACCCCCGCGTCCCCGGACTGCTGCACGCCTGCGGTCACGAGGGCGCGGGGATCGGGCTCGCCCCCGCCACCGGCCTGGCCGTCGCCCGGCAGCTGACGGGCGGCGAACCCCCGTTCGACCTCGGCCCGTTCCACCCCGGCCGCTTCACCCCGGCCGCCTGAACCCCCGCCCCGCTTCCGCCCGTTGCCCCGCACCGTCCCGAGAGGAGGCCCGCACGTGGCCCGTACCCCCGCCGACCTGGTCAGGGCGGAGCCCGACCCGCCCTTCGAGATCACCTTCGACGGCCGTACGGTCACCGCCCTGCCCGGCCAGTCCGTGGCCGCCGCCCTGTGGGCGGCGGGCATCCTCGCCTGGCGCACCACCCGGCACGGCGGCCGCCCCCGCGGGGCCTTCTGCGGCATCGGGCAGTGCTACGACTGCCTCGCCACGGTCAACGGCGAGCCCAACCGCCGGGCCTGCCTGGTGCCCGCCCGGCCCGGGGACGCGATCACCACCCAGGAGGGACACGGCCATGCCGGGCTCGCCGTCTGAACCGTACGACCTCGCGGTCGTCGGCGCGGGCCCGGCCGGCCTCGCCGGGGCCGCCACGGCCGCCCGGCTCGGCCTGTCCGTCGCCGTCCTGGACGCCGCCGCGCAGGTGGGCGGCCAGTACTTCCGCCACCCCGCGCCGGGCCTGGGCGCCGCCCGCCCGCAGGCCCTGCACCACGACTGGGCCGCCTTCACCGAGCTGAGAGGTCGCTTCGAGGCGAGCGGGGCCACGCACTTGGCCGGACACCATGTGTGGGCCGTGACGCGGCAGGGCGAGGAGGCGTGGAGCGTGCACGCGCTCGTCGGGGTGGACGATGGCGCGGGGGCCGGCCGCGAGGGCGGCGACGTTCCCGCTGACGGCGGCCGAGGCGGCACCGACACCGGCGAGGGCCGGGGCACCCGCGGCGGTCGCGCGGACGGCACGTACAGCCGAAGCGCCCTCGCCGACGGCAGCCGCGGCACCGGCAGCGCCGAAGTCTCCGGTACCCCCGGCGCCGGCACGGGCGGCGAAGGCCGCACCGGCGCGGGCTTCAGGGGCCGGCGTCCCGTACGGCTGCACGCCCGTGCCGTCCTGTTCGCCACCGGCGCCGGCGAGCGGCAACTTCCCTTCCCCGGCTGGACCCTGCCCGGCGTCGTCGGCGCGGGCGGCGCCCAGGCCATGCTGAAATCCGGGCTCGTCCTGCCCGGCCGGCGGATCGTCGTCGCGGGCAGCGGGCCGCTGCTCCTCGCCGTCGCCTCCTCCCTCGCCGCCGCCGGCGCCCAGGTCCCCGCCGTGGTGGAGGCGTCCGGCTATCTCGGCTACGCCCGCCGGCCGGGCGCCCTGGCGGCCAACCCCCACAAGCTCCTCGAAGCTTCCGTCCACGGCGCGGCACTCCTGCGCCACCGCGTACCGCTGCGCACCCGTAGCGCGGTGACCGAGGCGCACGGCACCGACCGCGTCGAGGCCGTCACCGTCTCCCGGCTCGACCGCGACTGGCGGCCCGTGCCCGGCACGGGCCGCCGCGTCGCCTGCGACGCCCTGGCCGTGGGCCACGGGCTGGCACCCCAGACCGAGCTGGCCACCGGCCTCGGCTGTACGACCCGTCGGACGCCCGACGGCACGTACGCCCTCGTCCTGGGCCGCTTCCAGCAGACCTCGGTGCCCGGCCTGTGGGCCGCCGGCGAGGCGGGCGGGACCGGCGGCTGGCAGCTCGCCCGCGTCGAGGGCGAACTGGCGGGCATCGCGGTGGCCGCCCGGCTGCGCGCGCTCCCGGCGCTCACCCGGAGCCGGCGCGTACGGGACCTGGCCCGGCGCCGCGACCGCATGCGCGCCTTCGCCGGCGCCATGGCCGCCGCCCACGCGCCCGGCCCCGGCTGGACCGCGTGGCTCGACGACGACACCGACGTCTGCCGCTGCGAGGAGGTGACCGCCGGAAGCGTGCGCGAGGCCGTCACCGCCCTCGGCGCCCGGGACGCCCGGACCGTCAAGCTCCTCACCCGGGCGGGCATGGGCTGGTGCCAGGGGAGGATGTGCGGCGCGGCCGTGGCCTGCCTCGCGGCGTCCGGTACGGCGCAGGGGACCGTACCGCCGTCCGCCGAGCGCAGGCCGCTCGCCGTGCCCGTCCCGCTGGGATCCCTCGCCGCCCTGCCCGAGGACCCCGGACAGGGGGACACCTGAACCACCGCACCGCCCTCGCTCCCGCATGTCCCACGCCGTAGCACGTCATAGAAGGGTTTACCGATATGACCGCCTCCTCCTGGACCCCCGACCGCCCCTGGCGCGGCATCATGGTCGCCACCGCCCTCCCGCTGCGCGCGGACCTCTCCGTCGACCACGACGCCTACGCCGAGCACGTCCGGTGGCTGCTCGACAACGGCTGTGACGGAGTCGTCCCCAACGGATCCCTGGGCGAGTACCAGACGCTCACCGACGAGGAGCGCGCCCGCGTGACGCGCACCGCCGTCGAAGCGGCGGGCGACGGCGCGCGCGTGATGCCCGGTGTCGCCGCCTACGGCGGGGCCGAGGCGCGCCGCTGGGCCGAGCAGGCCGCCGAGGCGGGCTGCGGCTCCGTCCTGCTGCTGCCGCCCAACGCCTACCGTGCCGACGAACCCGCCGTGCGCGCCCACTACGCCGAGGTCGCCCGGGCCGGGCTGCCCGTCGTCGCCTACAACAACCCCGTCGACACCAAGGTCGACCTGACCCCCGCCCTGCTGGCCCGGCTGCACGCCGAAGGCAGCGTCGTGGCCGTCAAGGAGTACAGCGGCGACGTCCGGCGCGCCTACGAGACAGCCGAACTCGCCCCCGAGCTGGACCTGCTGATCGGCGCCGACGACGTCCTGCTCGAACTCGCCGTCGCCGGGGCGGTCGGCTGGATCGCCGGCTACCCCAACGCCTTCCCCGCCACGTGCGCCCGGCTCTACCACGCCGCCGTCGCCGGTGACCTGGAGACGGCGCTGCCCCTCTACCGCTCCTTGCACCCGCTCCTGCGCTGGGACTCCAAAACGGAGTTCGTGCAGGCCATCAAGGTCTCCATGGACATCACCGGACGTCACGGCGGCCCCACCCGCCCGCCGCGCCTGCCGCTCACGGGAGAGACCGAGGCCGCGGTGCGCGCCGCCACGGAGAAGGCCGTCGCCGACGGGCACCACTGACCCGAGGCGGCCGCAAGCCCTTCTTTCCCCTTGCCGAAAGGAAAGGACATCCGTGCGCACCCGTCATGTCTTCCATGCCGTCGACTCGCACACCGAGGGAATGCCCACACGCGTCGTCACCGGCGGCGTCGGTGTGATCCCCGGCGCCACCATGGCCGAGCGCCGGCTCCACTTCATCGAGCACATGGACCACCTGCGCACGCTCCTGATGTACGAGCCGCGCGGCCACGCCTCGATGAGCGGCGCGATCCTCCAGCCCCCCACCCGGCCCGACGCCGACTACGGGGTCCTCTACATCGAGGTCTCCGGGGTGCTGCCGATGTGCGGGCACGGCACCATCGGGGTGGCCACCGTGCTCGTCGAGACCGGCATGGTGCCGGTCAGCGAGCCCGTGACCACCGTGCGCCTCGACACCCCGTCCGGTCTGATCACCGCAGACGTCCAGGTCGAGGACGGCGCGGCCAAGGCCGTCACGCTCACCAACGTGCCGTCCTTCTGCGTCGGTCTCGACCTCAAGGCCGACGTGCCCGGCCACGGGACGGTCACCTACGACCTCGCCTTCGGCGGCAACTTCTACGCCTTCGTCGAACTCGACGCCCTGGGACTGCCCTTCGACCGGGACCGCAAGGACGACCTGCTCGCCGCCGGGCTCGCCGTCATGGAGGCGGTCAACGCCTCGCCGGACCGGCCCGTCCACCCCGAACAGCCCGGGATCAGCGGCCTCAAACACGTCTACCTCGCCGCCCCCGGCTCGGACGCCCATCGCTCCCGGCACGCCATGGCCATCCACCCCGGCTGGTTCGACCGTTCCCCCTGCGGCACGGGCACCTCCGCCCGGATGGCGCAGCTGCACGCCCGCGGCGCGCTGCCCCTCGACCGCGACTTCGTCAACGAGTCCTTCATCGGCACCAGGTTCACCGGCCGCCTGGTGGGGGAGACGCGGGTCGGCGACGTGCCCGCGGTCGTGCCCGCCATCACCGGCCGCGCCTGGATCACCGGCACCGCCCAGTACTTCCTCGATCCGGACGACCCCTTCCCCGGAGGTTTCCTCCTGTGACCGCCGCCCCGACCTCCCTCGCCTCGCACAACCCGGCCGACCCGGCCGACACCGTCCACGACGGGCCCGCGGCCGGCGCCTCCGGTGCCGCCGAGGCCGTCGAGCGGGCCCGCGCCGCCCAGCCCGGCTGGCTCCTGGCCGGCGCCGCCGCCCGCTCCTCCGCGCTCTCCGCCGTCGCCGCGGCGATCGAGGCCGCGGCCGGCGAACTCGCCGCCCTCGCCGTGCGCGAGGTGGGCAAGCCCCTCGCCGAGGCACGGGCCGAAGTGACCCGCACGGCCGCGATCTGGCGCTACTACGCCCAGGCGCCCTACGAGCCCTCCGGCGCCGTCCACGAGACCGCCGGCGGCCCCGGCCTGCTGCTGACCCGGCGCCGCCCGCACGGCGTCGCCGGCCTCGTCACCCCCTGGAACTTCCCCTTCGCCATCCCGTCCTGGAAGGCCGCGCCCGCGCTCGCGGCCGGCAACACGGTCGTCCTCAAACCCGCGCCCGAGGCCACCGCGTGCGCCCTGCGCCTCGCCGGGATCGTCCAGCGGGCCGTACCCGACGCGGTGTTCACGGTCGTTCCCGGCGGCGCGGCCGAGGGCCACGCCGTGGTCGCGACCGCCGACGTCGTCTCCTTCACCGGCTCCACCGCCGTAGGCGACGCGGTCGCCCGTGCCGCCACCGCCCGGGGCGTCCCGGTCCAGGCCGAGACGGGCGGGCTCAACGCGGCGATCGTCCTGCCCGACGCCGACATCGGGCGGGCCGCCGCCCACCTCGCCGCGGCGATCGCCGGATACGCCGGGCAGAAGTGCACCGCGACCAGCCGGGTCATCGCCGTCGGCGCCGCCCTCGACCCCCTGCGCGAGGCGCTCGCCGAAGCGTTGCGCGCCCTGCCCGTGGGCGACCCGGCCGAACCCGCCACCGTGTGCGGCCCCCTCATCTCGGCACAGGCTCGGGACCGCTTCGACCGGTCGCTCGCCGGCGCCTCCGTCCTCGCCGCCGGCACCGCGCCGGACGGCCCCGGCTGGTACACGGCCCCCACCCTGGTCGAAAAGGTGCCGGCCGGGCACCGGCTGCTCACCGAGGAGGTCTTCGCCCCCGTCGCCGCCCTGCTGCCCGCGGACGACCTGCCGCACGCCGTACGGATCGCCAACTCCGTTCCGTACGGCCTGGTCACCTCGGTCCACACCGGCGGGCTCGAAGCGGCGCTGCGCGGCCTCGACCACCTCGACACCGGCATGATCCGCGTCAACGCCCCCTCCACCGGAGTCGACTTCCACCTGCCGTTCGGCGGCACCAAGGCCTCCGGCCACGGGCCGCGCGAGCAGGGCCGCGCGGCGCTGGAGTTCTACACCTCCAGCCGGACCTACACCCTGGCGCCATGAGAAAGATGTGACATTGTACGCTCGTTGGTCCGTCCAGGTACGGACCAGCCGGGGAGCGCGGCTGCGCACGTACCGCGGACGCGGCTGCCGGACCTCGGCCGCCGCACCGGCGACGAAGGGACACGGGACACCATGGGCCACCTCAAGCAGCGCACCCTCATCACCGCCACCGAGCGGCTGCGCGACCAGGTCGCCCACGCCCTGCGGGCCGCCCTCATCTCGGGCGAACTCCGCCCCGGCGAGGTCTACTCCGCGCCGCAGCTCGCGGAGGACTTCGGCATCTCCGCGACCCCGGTGCGCGAGGCCATGCTCGACCTCGCCCGCGAGGGCCTGGTCGAGCCGGTCCGCAACAAGGGCTTCCGGGTCACCGAGGTCAACGAGCGCGACCTGGACCAGTACACCGAGATCCGCACGCTCATCGAGGTCCCCACCACGGGCCGCGTCACACGCACCGCGGCCCGCGAGGACCTCGAAGCGCTCCGCCCGGTCGCCGAGGAGATCGTGCGCGCCGCCCGCGACCACGACCTCATCGGCTACCTGGAGGCCGACCGTCAGTTCCACCTCACCCTGCTCGCCCTCTCCGGCAACGAACGCCTCGTCGAGACCGTCGGCGACCTGCGCAAGCGCTCGCGCCTGTACGGGCTGACCGCGCTCGACCGGCGCGGCGAACTCATCCCCTCCGCCGAGGAGCACCTCGAGATCCTGGACCGGATGCTCGCCGGTGACGCCGAGGGCGCCGAGGAGTCCATGGCACGGCACCTGGGACACGTGCGCTCCCTGTGGGCGAAGGGCAGCAGCGACAAGGACTCATGACCGCGCCCGGGAGGCCGGCGCGAGAAGGAGGGCGTACATGCGCACTTCACCCCTGATCGCGGCGGCCCTCGCAGGGTGCCTGGCGTTCCCCGCGACGGCGTCGGCGTCTCCCGCCCGGCCCCCGTCCGCGCACGGCTGCGCCCTCAAGGGCGCCACGGGCTGGACGGACGAGGGCCACGACACCGACCCCGTCCGCTTCCGGCGCGCCACCGGCACGCACCGTGTCCTGACCCTCTTCGCCGACTTCCCCGACGCGCGGGCCACCGGTCCCACCGCCCCGTACGCCGCCCACCTCGCCCCCGCCGCCGACTGGCTGCGCGAGGCCTCCTACGGGCGGGCCCGGCTGGAGGTCACACCGCTGCACCGCTGGATCCGGATGCCGGCGCCCTCCGCCTCGTACGGTTTCCGGCGCGGCCTCACCTTCGAGGCCCACGAGCGCTACCTCCGCGACGCGGTCACGGCCGCCGAACCGTACGCGGACTTCTCCCGCTACGACATGGTGTACGTCGTCCCCGCGCGGGAAGCGTCCGAGATCTCCTTCTCCCCGGCCTACCTCTTCGACCCCGCCACGCCCGGCGTCACGGCCGACGGCACCCGCGTCCGATGGGCCGTCACCTTCGGGCAGGACATGTGGCGCTGGGGCCACAAGGTCGTCGCGCACGAGACCGGCCACCTCTTCGGCCTGCCCGACCTCTACGCCTTCACGGGCGAGACCCACCGCCACGTCGGCGGCTGGGACGTCATGGGCGACATCGCCGGCACCGCACCGCAGTACCTCGGCTGGCACTCCTGGAAGCTCGGCTGGACGCGGGACGACCAGGTCGCCTGCCTCGGCGCACCCGGCCGGCGCACGGTCCGGCTGACCCCGGTGGAGCGGCCGGGCGGCACCAAGATCGCCGTGGTCCGCACGGGGCGGACGAGGGCCTACGTCGCCGAGTCGCGGCGTGCCGAGGGCAACGACGAGGGCGCGCCCTCGACCGGCGTCCTCATCTACGAGGTCGACTCCGCCACCCCCACCGGCGAGGGCCCCGTCCGGGTCGTGAGGGCCCGCGCCCACGCGCCCGGAGAGTCCTTCACGGATCCGGTCGCCGGTGTCCGCGTCGACGTCGTCGCGGGCGGCGGGAGGGGAGACGTGGTGCGCGTCGTCCGCTGGAGGGGTGCGTCGGCAGGGGCGGTGTGACCTGGGCCGGGAGCCGGCGCCCGGTGAGGCCGTGGTCGATCTTCGGACAGTTTCCCGGCCCGGGAGTGTCCGGCCCGGCGGTCCCACCGTGGGAGACCCGCTCCTCGGTACCGAAGTGAGACAAAGCCCTTGGTGACAGGCGGGCGCCGCGATCCGGCCGTCATGACGTGATCACAGGCGGTGATCGCGTGGCCGGAAAAGCGCGAGACCGGCCGGACGGCTCCGTGGATCGGGCAATGATCTCCCTCGGCCCGGCTCCGGGGGTGCGGCAGCGGAGAGCGTGGGCGGTTCCTGTTGTCCCCGGTGGTACGGAGAGGGCTATGCCGGTCGAGGTCGTTTTCTTCAATGTCGGTCAGGGTGACTGCACCCTGTTGTGGTTCTACGACCGGAAGAACAAGAACGTCGGTACGCACGCCGTACTGATCGACTGCGGCTCGACCGAGCCGCTCCGTCCGTTGAACTCCTTGGCGCGGGGCCAGGCGTTGTCCGCCAAGGACGAGATGGTCGAGCGAATAAAGGCCAAGCTGGACCACTACCTCGGGCGCTTGCGGAATCCCTACGTCCTGGACTGCCTGATCGTCACGCATCCCGACGAGGACCACTTCAACCTGCTGGAGCACGTCCTCCTGTCGGAGCTGGACCCGCCGCAGCTGAAGTACACGATCCGCCAGGTCATGTACAGCCTCCATCCGCTGGACTACCGCGAGCGCGGCGGCGACTTCCTGTGGACCTTGTTCCACCACTGGGGGGACATCGGCGGGGCGAGCGGCCAGAAGATCGAGAATCCGCCGCAGCAGGTCACCATGCCCTCGGCGCCGGTGCCGCTCCTCCCGGGGATCCTCGGGGCGAACGTCTACATGCTCGGTGGCGTTCTCGGCCCGGAGCGCCCGAACGACGTGGCGAAGTACGAGACCGGCCCGAAGGAGGCCATCGCCAACGCCTCCAGCCTGGTGACGGTGGTCATGGGCGAACCCGACGCGAACAAGAAGCGCCAGAAGGTGCTGCTGATGGCCGACGCCGTGACGCTCAACGAGCGCTATCTCGTGGGCACGGCGAACACCTTGTGCCGGCGGGAGAACAACCTCTGGCTCAAGATCGGCCACCACGGCAGTGAGACCTCCACGGACAACGCGTGGCTGGACCACACCACCCCCGACGGTCTCTTCGTCAGCACCGGTCCCAAGAAGTTCGGCGGCAAGACCGCCACGTGCACCCAGAAGAACATCACCGATCGGCTCGTGCCTCACTGGAGAGGCGTGCGCCCGCGGCTCCCCCTCCCTGATCCACGGATCAAGACACCCCCGAACTGGGGCTACGTCGTCCAGGACGACACCAGCGGCGCCCGCGGCCCCTTCGTGCACCTCCCGGCGACCGACCCGAACACCCACGTCACCGACCCGCTGTTCAGCTCGATGGCCGTACCCAACGTGAACGGCACGGCGACGGGATGGCGCGGTGTCGACTGGCACCTGCGGCTGGACGACGCGGCACCCGGTTCCTTCGAGATCTGGTTCGAGTAGGGAGAGGCCCGGATCATGCCTTTGAACATCGCCGATCTGCGCGCCGCACTGGAGCGCGCCCGCACCGACCACCGTCTGCACGTGGACGTCGGGTTCCTCCAGCTCGCCCCCGCGCACGACCTGTTCGCCCGGTTCCTGCCCGGCGCCGTGCTCGACGTCACCGGTGTGACGACCGTCGACACGGACGGCCTGCGGGTGACCGGCCAGGTCACCCTCCTCGGCCAGGCCGCCTCCACGGCGGACGTGGTGTTCCTCGCCGACGCCGGCGGAACCACCGTCGAGGGCGTCCGTGTGGACGTCGCCCTGCTGCCGGGCGGCCTCGTACTGCCCGCCGAGCTCGCCCAGGTGCCCTCGGCACTGGAGCGCGTCGGACTCGGCACCTCACACCTGGTCTTCGGGATCGAACCCGGCGGCGACGCGGGCCCGCTCCCGGCCGTCGGGTGCGGAGTGGAGCTGCTGTTCCCCGACAAGAGCGCGGCCCAAAGGCCGTACGTATGGGGTTACCCACCGGTGGGCGACGTGCAGACCTGGCGGCTGGCGGGGGAGTTCCCCGCCGTGCCCCTGTCCGGCCTGGACGACCTCCTGCCCTGGGCCACCCTGCCCAGCGGCGGCTTCGACCTGCTCCCCGACGACGTGGCCAAGGGCGCGTCCCTGCGCCTGACCGCCCTGTCCCTCGACTTCGCCCTCGGAGCGGCACAGGACGGTGAGGGTGCGCCGGAAGGCGGCGCCGGCACGGGCCCGCGCTGGCTCGCCGCCGGTATGCGGATCGGCCTCGGCCGGTCCTGGGAGCCCCTGCCCGGTCTGCTGAAGCTGGACGACCTGCACGCCGACTTCTCCGTGGCCGACCCCCTGGGCAAGGGCTGCACGGCGGCCGTGGTGCTGGGCGGACGCGTCACGCTCGCCGCCGACGTCGTCCTGGACGTCGGTGTGAGCCTGCCGGAGAAGTCCGTCAGCGGCGTCCTCGTCGGCCCCCTCGCCGTCGGGACCCTGCTCACCGACCGCTTCCCGGGCGTCCCGGTGCCCAAGGACCTGAAGGTGACCCGCCTCGCCGTGGGCGCCGAGCTCGGCCGGGGCCCCGCCTGGGGCTACGGCCTGGACCTCCGGCTCGGCGACGTCTGGCACGTCGACGACGAGATCGCCCTGTCCGAGGTCGGCCTGTCCCTCCTCCGCGCGGGCGACACGACGACCGCCGAGGCGACCGCGTCCTGGAAGCTGGGCGAGGGAACCGTGGACGTCCACGGCACCTGGCAGACCGGCGCCGGGTGGCGGTTCGAGATGGACGCCGCCCACATCGCCCTCGGCGACGCCTTCGCCGCCTTCGGGATCCAGCCGCCGCCCGTGCTCCAGGGCGTCACCGTCGAGCAGTTGACGGTGACGTACGACAGCGCGACGAAGAAGTTCGAGCTGCACGCCCGGGCCGCGTTCCCGCTCGGCGCGATCGCGGCGGACCTCGACGTCACCGTGAAGCTGACCAAGCGCACCGGCGGGCCCGGCTACGACCAGGAGTACACGGGCGGTCTGACCCTGGCCGTCCCGCAGGACCACGGCGACCCGCGCACCCTGGCCTTCTCCGTCAGCGACGTCCAGCACGCCCAGTTCGTCGCCACGTGCACGGACTCCAAGGGCGTCTCCTTCGCCGACGTCGCACGCCTGCTCGGTGTCACGGACCCGTCCACCGGCCAGATCCTCGACCGGCTCGGCGCCCTGGACGCGCTCACGATCGCCTACACCTCCGCACGTAAGGCCATCGTCCTCGCCGCCCACGAGAAGAACGGCGGCTCGCTCGTCGCCGTCTCGGACAAGCCGCCTGCCGGCACCCGCGCCTGGGCCGTCCGCGTGGGCGTGGCGCTGGACGCCCGGCTGTCCCAGGTGCCGCTGCTCCAGGGACAGATCCCCGAGGCCGAGGACGTCGGCGTGCGCGGGCTCGGCGCCCTGGTGGCTCTCGACGCCCTGCCCGCCGACCGGGTCACCGAGCTCAACAAGGCGCTGACCGCCGCCGGTAGGACGCTGCCCCTGCTGCCCGCCGAAGGTATGGCCAAGGGCATGGCCTTCACGGTGGACCTGAAGCTGCCCGGCCGGACCGGGACGACGTCGCTCGCGGTCCGGGGCGCCGGACGGGGCGACAAGGCCCCGGCCGTTTCGCACGCGAACGCGCAGAACAGTGACAGCACCCCCGCGCCACCGCGCGCGAACGCGGGGGACGGCGGCGGCAGCGCCCTCCCGCTGGTCGCCTGGATCGGCGTCCAGCGCTCGATCGGCCCCCTGACCCTGCGCCGCGTCGGCGCCGGATTCGCCGACGGCACGGTGTGGGTGCTCTTCGACGCCTCCCTCGGCATGGCCGGACTCACCGTCGGCGTGGACGGACTCGGACTGGGCATCCCCCTGTCCGACCCGCGGCACCCCCACTTCCGGCTGGACGGGCTGAGCGTCGGCTACTCCCGGCCGCCGCTGGCGATCGAGGGTGCGCTGATCCACAAGCAGGACAAGGACTACGACCCGCTCATCGAGGGCGCGCTGGCCGTCAGGGCCGAGGAGTTCGGGCTCACCGCCCTCGGCGCGTACGCCCGGCCCACCGCCCACCCCGACCAGACCTCACTGTTCATCTTCGGCAAGGCGAACGGCGAGTTCGGCGGACCCCCGCCCGTCCAGGTCACCGGCATCATGGCCGGCTTCGGCTTCAACACCGACGTCCGGCTGCCCGAGGGCGACCAGGTCCTGGACTTCCCGTTCCTCCAGGACCTGACGGCCACCGAACCGCTGAAGGTCCTCGAAAAGCTCATGGGCGGCGGCAAGGACGCCTGGGTCCGCCCGGCGGCCGGGCAGCTGTGGTTCGCCGCCGGCCTGGAGTTCAGGATCTTCGAGTTCCTCGACGGGCAGGCCCTGCTGGTGCTGGAGGTCGGCGACGACTTCGCCGTCGCGGTGCTGGGCACGGCCGAGGCACGGTTCCCCAAGGATCGGTCACTGGCCCCGTACGCGCGGGTCCGGCTCGGCCTGTCCGCCAAGTACCGGGCCAGCGAAGGCGTCCTGAAGCTCACCGCGCAGCTCGCGCCCGGCTCGTTCCTCCTCGACGAGGCGTGCGTCCTCACCGGCGGCTTCGCCCTGTACACCTGGTTCGACGGCGAGAACGCCGGCGACTTCGCGCTGACCCTGGGCGGCTACCACCCGAAGTACCCGGTGCCCGCGCACTACCCGCGGGTGCCGAGGCTCGGCTTCAACTGGCCGGTCACCTCCGAGCTGACCATCAGCGGCGGCTCGTACTTCGCCCTCACCCCCGGCGCGATCATGGCCGGTGGCGCGCTGGACGTGAACTACCGCTCCGGCGACCTGCACGCCTGGCTGACCGCCCACGCCGACCTCCTCATCGAATGGGCACCGTTCCACTTCGACGCGGACATCGGCATCAGCATCGGGGTCAGCTTCGTGCTCGACCTGTGGCTGGTCCGGGAGACGATCAGCGTCGAGGTCGGCGCGTCCCTGCGGCTGTGGGGCCCGCCCACGGCCGGTGAAGTCACCATCCACCTCTGGTTCATCTCCTTCACCATCGGCTTCGGCGACGGCAGCGCCCGCGACGATCAGCCGGCCCCCTGGGCGGACGTGGTCAAGCAGCTGCCGCCGAAGCGGGACGCCGTCCGCCTGGTGCCCATGGACGGGCTGGTACCCGCCCAGGCCGGGGACGGGCTGTGGGTCGTCACCCCCGGCGCCTTCTCGTTCGCCGTCCGCACCGCCGTCCCGGTCTCCGGTCTCGACCTCACGAAGGAGACCGGAGTCCGGAAGATCGACGGCGCGCCCGTCAACATCCGCCCCCGCCGCGACCAGGGCAAGGACCTGGACTCCACCCTCACGGTCACGCTCACCAAGCACGGGGTCGTCCAGGACCTGAGCACCTGGTACGCCGGTGACACGGCGCGGAACCGGGCGAGCCTGCCGGCCGCGCTGTGGGGCGCGTACGACGGCAAGCTGACCACCGGCAGCGCACAGCGGGTGGACGACCAGCTCATGGGCGTCGACCTGCGGCTGCCGGCACCCCACCAGGGCGGCAGCCCGGGGCACATCAAGGCCGGGACGATCGCCCACGACGACCGCGAGCCGGACGGGATCCTGCCGCTGCGGCAGGCCGCCACCGCGCGGACCGCCACCCTGGAGTTCGCGGCCGAAGCAGCTGAAACGGTCGTAGCGGCTGAAGCGGCTGAGCTGGCCGACGTCGCACCGGCGCCGAGCGTCGGCGCGCTCACCGGCGACCTGACCGGCGGCCCCGTCGACCAGTCCCGCGACCGCCTCTTCGCCGCGATGGGCTACCTCGGCGTGAGCCCGGGCACCAACCAGCGGCTGGACGCCACCGACGGCCTGGTGGCCGGTGACGTCGAGGCGAAGCCCGACCACACCGTCCCGGGCACGCCGACCGAGAGCGAGCGGCTGTACGTGCTGGGCGAGGGGCGGACGGTGACGCCCGTCGACGCGCAGAGCCTGACCGCGTACGCGCCCTTCACCTCGGCCTACGAGCACCCGACGCAGCTGGCCGTCAGCCCCGACGGCACCCGGCTCTTCGCCGCCGACCCGGCCTCGCAGCACATCGACGCGTTCGACATCACCGCGAACCCGCCGGGGAAGGCCGTCGACACGACCACCGGCCCCCCGACGTGGCTGGCGCAGAACGTGCGCGCCGCGTCCTTCTCGCCCGACAGCAAGTGGGCGTACGCGACCTACGCGCAGCCCAACCAGCTGGAGATCCTCAACGTGCGGGACGGGGCGCCGAAGGCCGTGCACACCTACGGCACGGACAACCGGACGCCCGCGGACGTCGTGCCCGCCCTGCCGTGGGACGGCACCCACCAGAGGGTGTACATCGCCCTGCCCGACAGCGGCGCCGTCCTCGAACTGGACGTCGCCAACCTCCAGAACCCCATGCCCGTGGGCGACCCGCTGCCCGCCGGCCCGTCCCCCACCCGGCTCGCGGTGGACCCCAAGGGCCGCTGGGTGTACGCGCTCAACGAGGGCGGCGCGACGGTCACCGTCGTCGACGTCACGGCCCGGAAGGCCGTCGCCACCCTGCGGACCGGTACCGGCCCGAGCGCCCTGGCCGCCTCCCCGGACGGCAGGCGCCTCTACGTCACCAACGCCACTACCGGCACGGTGTCCGTCTTCGACACCTCCGGCGAGGTGCCGCGCGAGGCGGCCGAGCCGGTATGGATCGGCCCGGAGCCGATCGCGCTGACGGTGTCCGCCGCGAGCGACCGGCTGTACGTCGCCTGTGCGAAGAACCGGGAGGTACGGGTCGTGGACATCGCCGCGGACCCGCCCGCCCTGCTCGACGTCACCGTCCCCCTGACCGACGACCCGGTCGCGCTGGCCGTCACCGTGCCACCGCCGGTCCAGCAGACCACCCGAACCACCGAAGGCGGTGCCGCATGAGCCCCCTCGCGTACGCCCCGGACCCCGATCCCTCCCTGGACGTGCAGTTCATCGACTCGCTGGTGCCCCAGGTCACCGCCGGGCGCTACACCCTCACGGCCCACCAGACCCTCACCCACGCGGGCGGCCGCGTCGACGAGGACGGCTACCTGGATCCCCCGGCGACCCAGGAGGTGGAGGTCCGGGCACCGCGCTTCACCGTGCAGCCGGACTGGATCCACGGCACCTACCCCTCGCCGGGCGCCACCGGCCTCTACGACGACGTCCTGCCGCACATCACCCTCGACCGGCCCACCCTGCCGTGGGAACGCGACGAGGCGACAGCGGCGAACGGCACGCGGCTGCCGTGGCTCGCCCTGCTCGTCCTCGGCGAGGGCGAGCTCCCCGAGACCGATCCGCACTGCCTCGGCCAGACCGAGGCGCGGACCGTGGAGCAGCTGACCGGCACGGAGGACGGCGTCGTCCTGCCCGCCTTCGACCAGGCCACGGACCCCGTCACCGACGACGACAAGAAGACCGTGTGCCGCACCGTCCTGGTGCACCGCTCCGTCTTCCACGCCGTCGCCCCCACCGAGGCCGAACTGCCGCTCCTCACCCACGTCCGCCGCGTCAACCACCGGCACCAGGCCCCGACCCTCACCGCCGACCTGATCCAGGCCGGCGACTACGCGGTCGTCGTCGGCAACCGGCTGCCCCGCGCCGCCGGCGGCCGGTACGTCGCGCACCTGGTCTCCCTGGAGGGCTGGCAGAAGTTCCTGCCCGACGGAACCAAGGAGGCCTACGACGGCCCCGACCAGAAGCTGCGGCTGATCTCCCTGTGGTCATGGGCGTTCGAGACCGTCCCCGACCACGCGCCCGGCTTCGCCGCCCTCACCGAGCACTTCGTCGACACGGAGGGCGAGCAGGGGTCCGCGCTGCTGCTGCGCGTCCCGCCGGGCGACCGCCCGCTGTCCGGGGACGACCAGAAGGAGGTCGCCGACCGGCTGCGCGACGGCTACCTCCCGGTCTCCTGCCACACCGAGTCCGGCCGCGAGACCTTCGCCTGGTACCGGGGCCCGCTCCTGCCCCGGCCCGCCCGGCCGCGGAGCGACCGCGAGCGGCGGCGCTGCGCCGCCGAGGCACTGATCCACCTGGAGCAGTACGGCGTCTTCGACGTCAGCCTCGCCACCGCGTTCACCGCGGGCCGCGGTGTCGCCCTGGCCGACCACCAGTTCGGCGCCGCGCTCCTGCGGCTGCGGGGCAAGGTGCGGCGGGCGAAGGACAAGCCCGCGGCCGGCGCGCGGGCCCGGCTCGAACACCTGGTGACGAACGGTCTCGCCGGCCACCTCGGCGAGGCCCTGCGCGCCCCCGCCCGGGCCACACCGGACACCCGGCCCGCCGCCGTCACGCCCGTACCGGCCGCGGCCGGCGCACCCACCGGCGCGCACCTCGCCGTACGGGGCGACGACCCGCTCGTCGACCCGCAGGACGAGGACCTCCTCCTCGTACGGAACCGGCTCCTCGGCCTCCGCGACCTCGCGGGCGTCCCCTTCGCCCACCTCGTCCCCGACACCCGGATGCTGCCCACCGAGAGCCTGCGCTTCTTCTACGTGGACCCCGACTGGACCGCCATGCTGCTCGACGGCGCGCTCAGCGTCGGGCTCGCGCACTCCTTCGACCTCACGACGGACGCGCTGGTGTTCGGCCCGGACGGCCAGGCCCCGCTGCCCGGGCCCGCCGCGCCCGTCACGGGCCTCCTCCTGCGCTCGCAGCTGGTCAGCGGCTGGCCCGCGCTGGAGATCCGCCCCTACGCGAGCCCCCGGACCACCGGCGACGACGAGAAGCCGCTGCCGGTCGTGCGCCGCGAGGCGCTCGCCGACGACGTCCTGCTCGTGCTGATCGAGGGCGTCCCCGGCCGGGTCGAGATCGCCGAGCCCCAGCAGGGCGTCCACTTCGGCATCGACGAGCTGGACGAGGGCGTCGTCCACGACCCGGTCGACGACGGCGTCATCCGGCTGCGCGCCCTCACCGGCGACGACATCGGCAAGGAGGTCCCGGACAAGCACTTCCCGGCCACGCCGGGACTCCGCCCGTACCTGCGGGCCACGGGAGCGGGCGCCCCCGACACCGTGCTGAGCGTCTCGCGCCTCGCCGCCGGGCTGAAGGCGGCGCTGCCCCTCGACCACGACCTGACACCCAGCGAGTTCGCCATCCAGATGATCAACGCCGCGCAGCGCCGCACCTTCACCACCGACACCGCCACGACAGGAGACCACCGCAATGGCTGACCGAGACGACACCCTCATCGTCCCGGTGAACGTGGACGCCCTGGTGGTCAACCAGAAGCTCCGCGAGCGCGGCGGCCAGGGCTTCCGGCGCTGGCAGCCCAACTTCAACCTGCTGCGCCACAACCGCACACCGGAGCCGGACCCCTTCACCAACGAGGAGAAGTGGAACGCCACCGAAAAGGGCGAGAGCGACGACGCGTACAAGCGGCACGACGGCGTGTACATCCGCTGGGAGCTGCCGGAAGCGCTGCGCCAGGGCGCCGCCCGCGCGGCCGGCGGGCGCACGGAGTTCCCGCTGGTGCCCAACCGCTGGCTCGTCGTGCGGCAGGCGGACGGCCTCCCGGCGGCGGGCTGGGTGGTCGAGAGCGACCACCTGGACCCCCAGACCGGCACCTCGCGCTTCGTGCACCCCGTCGAGCCCGGCGTCCAGGACCCGACGGTGACGCCGTACCGCTCGACGATCGTGCCCACGAGGATCGGCGCGGCGCGGGACATCGGCCCCGGCGGCACGGCGTGGAGCGAGCCCGCCGCCACGTCCGAGGCCCGCGGGAAGCTGTTCCTCACCGCGGTCGGCCCGGGCATCATGACCTTCCACGTCTACCAGCCGTACCACGAGAACGTCTTCTCCCTGCACGACCCGCTGACCGGCGTCCCCGCCGGCACGACCCTCAACTACCAGGTCGTCGGCTGGTACTCGGACCCCCGGCAGGAGGAGCTCAGCCGCCGCCTGCGCGAGCCGGGCGCCACGGTGGACTCCGTCCTGGCCGGACTCGGCTGGAGCGTCGACGGCCTGCCCGGCGGCTGGACCCCGGACAGCACCACGTACTGCGGCCGCGCCGTCGGCGTGCGGTGGACCCCCGACGCGCTCCCGGACTCGGACTGCCCGGCGAAGGAGGACGTCCGGGAGAAGATCGCGGTCGGGAGCAGCGCGGACGAGGCGTACGCCACGCTCGTCGCCGACCTCGGCCACGACGCCCTCGACCACACCGACCCCGCCCTGCTGCACACGCTCGGCCGTGACCTGCTGGACGTCGTCGACGGCCTCGACGGCTCCATCGAGGCCGCCGAGGCCCTGCACAAGGGCTGGTTCCGGCAGCTCCCCGGCGGCTATGTGTGGCGGCTCGCCGACACCACCGACAAGGGCAACACCTCCGGCGACCCGGCGTCCGTCACCTGGTCCGGCGCGGCACCCGAGCACGAGGCGTGGCTGGCCCGGCTCAACTCCGACCAGGCCGCCCACGACCGCGCCGCGAGCGAGCTCACCGTGCTCCAGCAGCGGCTGTACGCCCTGTGGTGGATGCACGGCCTCCCGCTGATCCCGCCGCAGTACACCCGCGAGCGGCTCCGCGCCGAGATCGACCCGGCGAACGACAAGGGCCTCGCCTTCGAGGTGGCCCGCCGGCAGGACGAACTCCGCGCGCTCCAGGCGAAGATCCCCCACGGCGCCGACGGCGCCGAACTGGAGCGGTCCCTCGCCGCGTACCGCACGGCACACCCGCTGCCCGGGACGTACCAGGTCCGCCGGGAGACCCTCCCGCCCTTCCACCAGGTCACCGACCCCACGGTGGTCCTCGCGGGAGCGAGGAGCCACACCGCGCACCAGGCGCCGGCCGGCGGAAAGACGCTGCCCTGCCGCACCCCCGCGCAGCTCGTCGGCGGCGACCGGACGAACCCGTACCCCGACCTGAAGACGAGCGGGCTGCCGCCGGTCGCGTCGGCCCTGCTCAGCGAGTTCGCCTTCCTGCTGGACCCCGCCGACAAGGACAAGATCCCCGCGAGCCTCGTCCCGCGGCCCTGGCGGCAGCCGTGGAAGCCGCTGCTCTTCCAGTGGCGCGTCAAGCACTGGCCGGTGCCGTACGCCGACGGGGCCACGCCCAACTGGCAGTACGACGGCACCACCTACCGGTGGACGAGCGGGTCCGCCACGGGCGCCGTCGAGGTGACCGGCCGCCGCTTCCTCGTACCGCTGGTCCAGCACACCCTGAGCAGCAGGCTCGAACGGTACGCCGCGGACCACCCCGACGAGGAGGTCTCCAAGGCGTTCGAGAAGGCCGCCGGGCAGATCAAGGACCTGGACCTGCTGTCCCAGCGACTGGACGGCCTGACGGACGCGTTCGCCCTCCGGGACCCCGCGCCCAACCTCAGCCCGCCCGGCCGCATCGGCGAACTCGTCGGCGACGCCTACCACCACCTGCCCGACGCCGGCGCCCTGCCCGAGCCGTTCACGGACTGGGTCCCGTCCGGGTTCACCCGGATCCGGTCCGGACAGTTCGCCCTGAGCGCGCTCACCGTCGTCGACGAGTTCGGCCAGACCCTCGACGTGCTGCTGCCGGGCGACGCGGACTTCCTGCGCCCGAAGGTGGGCGACAGCCTGCTACCGGGCGAGAGGTTCGCCGACGCGCAACTGCGCGAACGGCTCGTCCAGCTGCCGCCGCGGCTGCTCCAGGCCGCCCGGCTGCGGTTCGACTTCGTCACCGAGCACGACGACGAGCGACTGGTCGACCTGACGGCGAACACGACACCGGTGGGCGCGTGGATCGTCCCCAACTACGTCGACCGGTCGCTGCTGTGCTACGCCCCGACGGGCGAGCCGCTGGGCGAGCTGCGCCTCGAACTGCGCGAGAGCGGGGGCGCCGTATCGACGGTGGTCGGCTGGGGCCCGCTGCCCGACTCGCGGATCCGGGACGTCCAGGACCTGCGGGACGCGCGACCGCAGCTGTACGCCTTCGCCCGCGAGCTGGTCGCCAAGGGGCCCGGCGCCTTCGCCGACCTCATGGCCACCGTCGACGGCGCGCTGGGCGGTATCGACCCCGGCAACCCGTACGGTGACGAGGTGCTCGGCGCGCTCCTCGGCCGCCCCCTCGCCCTGGTCCGCGCCCGGCTCGGCTTCGAACTCGACGGCCTGCCGGTCGCCGACCCGGGATGGCAGTACGCCCTCGACTGGCGGACCGTCGCCGAGTGGGGGCAGCGGCCGGCCGGGAAGCCCACGCCGCCGCAGCTGGCCCACCTCGACTACCGGTGGCCCATCCGCCTCGGCAACGCCGGACACCTGGGCGACGGCCTGATCGGCTACTTCGACGAGGCGGACTACACGACGTTCCACGCGGTGACCACGCCGGGCGACTCCGCGCACACGGACTACGTGGCGAAGATCGGCCCGTCCAACTGGCCCTCGCTGCCCGCCGACTCCACGGCACGGAAGCACCTCACCCTGCTGCTCGACCCGCAGGCCGCTGTCCACGCGGTCACGGACCTCCTGCCGGTGACGGACCTCCAGCTGCCCTCGCGCTTCACGCGGACCGCGATGGCCGCCATGCGGGTGGCGCTGAGGCTCAGCCCCGTACTGACCACGACCCGCAGGGTGCCGACCGGGAAGGCACAGGCGGGCGACGGGAAGCCGGAGTTCGCCGACGCCCTGGCGCTGCCGCACCCGACGTCCCCGCAGGGGACGTGGGACTGGGCCGAGCTGACCCCCGCCTCCGAGTGGGCCCACCAGCCGGTCGTCCAGATCGACCAGAACGCCCGGCTGGACGAGGACGGCCCGGTCGTCCGCACCGGCTTCCTCCGCCTGAGCGGCGGATTCGACACCAAGTGAACCCGAGCAGCCTCGAAGCGACTTCGAAAGGATCCCCCTTCGTGAACGCGCCGGACATCGGCAAGCCTCTGCTGGACTACGCCCTCATCACCGAGCCCTTCCCCCTCTACGCGGCGACCACCGACGCCCCGCCCACCACCTTGCACATCGTGGTCTCCAACGGTGGCGGCAGCACGGTCTTCTGCCGTGAGATCGTCTTCTCCCTGCCGCATGGGGACCTCGCCCAGAGCCTGGTGGACGCCACCTCGGGCGACGGCGACGCCAGTGCCGCCGGCTGGACCGTGACACCGCTCCAGAAGGGCGTCGACCTCGTCGTCCCCGAAGGGGACTACGCCAACTTCGTCGCCAAGGCGCCGGGCGACGGCGCTCAGGTGGACGCCTCCGGCATCACCATCACGCTGAAGAACCTGCACATCAGCAAGATGCCCGGCACGGCGCGGGTGGAGGTCCGTGAGACGGCCACGCTGGACGCGGGCCACTGGCCGCCGAGCCCCGGTTTCGTCACCCTCCCGGTCACCAAGTTCCCGGCGCCGCTGATCCCGGTCCAGGCGGTGTGCGACTTCCGCGCCGACAAGCTGGAGGTGTCCTCCGGCAGCCCCGTCCACCTGACCTGGAACGGCCCGTCCACGCTGGAGTACACGATCCTGCACGGCGCCGGTGCGACGCCGGCCGGAAGCCAGAAGGACAAGACCACCGACCACGAGTGGAACGGCACGGTCACCCGGGACACGGCGTTCGTCCTCCAGTACGTCACCGGTGGCACGACGCACTACCTGAGCACGGCGGTCATGGTCGACAACCCCACGGTCAACGGGCTGAAGATCGTGGGCGACGAGGGCCTCCACGTGACGAAGGACGCCCATGTCGACGGCGACCTGAACGTCGGCAGGAACGCCGGCATCACCGGCACCCTCGCGGCCACCGAGGACATCACCACGCACGCCCATTTCATCGACCCCGACGGCCGTCCGCTCCGGAGCAACTGACATGGCCGGAAAAGTCACCATCGGCGGCAGTGTGACCATCAACGGCAATGTCACCCTGGGCAAGGGCGGCCACCTCACCCTCCTCAACCCCCAGGGCAGCAAGGACTTCACCGACACCGGCCAGGACCAGGACCAGCCCTTCACGGTCCCGGCGGACGTCACCCTCCTCCGCCTCGACCTGCGCGGCGCCGGCGGGCGGTCCGGCGGCGCCGGCGGCGGCAAGGGCGCGAGCATCAAGGCCCTGCTGTACGTGAACCCCGGCGACGAACTCACCGTCCGCATCGCCCGCGACGGCGCCTCGGGCGCCGCGGCCAGGGTCTCTCACAAGGGCACCCTGATCGCGGGCGCCGGCAGCGGCGGGGACGCGGGCGGGAAGGGCGGGGACGGGGACTCGGGTGGGGGAGGAGGCAAGGGCGGCGACGGCTCCGCCAGCGGCGGGGGCGGCGGAAGCGCCGGTGGCGGCGGCAGGGGAGGCGGCGCGGGCGCGGGTGGCGATGCCGGCGTGGTCTCGTCCGGCGGGGGTCAGGCGGCCGGCGGCTCGGGTGGCTCGGGGTCGGGCGGGAGCGACGGCAGCGGTGGGGACCGCGGCGGCGACGGCTCGAAGTGGGGCGCGTACAACCCCGGTTACGGGGGGAACGGTGGAGGCGGAGGAACGACTTCCGGCGTCGGCGGCGGCGGTACCGCCCGGGACTCTGACACCGGCAACGGAAGTGACGGAAGCGGACGGCAGGGCGGCTCCGGTGGTTCGGGAGCATCGGACGGAGGCCACGGCGGCGGCGACGGCGGCTCAGGGGGCACCGGTGGATCCGGTGGCCGGGGAGGCCGGTCCGGCGCCAACGGAAGCGCGAAGGGCCGTGCGTCCGACGGAAGCACGGGAACCGACGGTTACGGCGGCGGTGGCGGTGGCGGCGGAGGCTGGGGAGCGGGCGCGATCTGGTTCTCCGGTGGCGGCGGTGGCGGCGGTGGCGGTGGCGGCGCCGGCGGCCACGGTGGTGACGGCGGCGCGGGTGGCGACAGCTACTTCGACGCCACCAAGGCCACGCTGACGCACGCCGCAGCGGACAACACCGGCTCCGCGGCCGTCACCCTCTCCTGGGGCGACTACACGGTTCCGTCCTGACCCCGCCGGGGATCTCAGACGGGGTGCTTGCGCGCGGCGACGTAGCTGAACGGCTCGCAGACGCCGGCGCTGTGGTGGCCGGCGGCGGCGAGGGCCAGGGCCAGCCGCTCACGCGGCTTGAGGCCCAGGCCCGCCGTGGCGTGCAGGGCGCCGAGCGCGATCTCGTCCCCGCACCCGACGGCCGCGTACCCGTCGGCGGGCTCGCCTATCTGGTAGTCGTCGTAGACGACGAACAGGCGGTCGTATATGCCGACGAGGAACGTCCCGGCCTTCTCCTGCTCGGAGTCCTTGCGCGACCAGCCGCCGGCCTTGAGGCAGGTGCGCAGCCTGTCGACGAAGACGGTGGTCATGAACCGGTCCAGGTCGCCCTTGGGCCTGGGCGCCTTGAACGCGTGGTGCAGCAGCTGGCCCATGCGGAAGCTGGTGGTGAAGCCCATGGCATAGGGGCCGTTGCGGAAGACCTTCGGATCCCGGCGGACGGTGAGCCTGAGGCCGGAGACCCCCGCCGAGTCCCCGCCCAGGTGCACCCGCCCGTTGTGCACGAGCCCGACGATCACCGTCATGGCCTCCCCTTCCGCCGCGCCGTCCCCTCGATACTGCGCGCGAGGAGACGGCCGGAAACCGGGGCCTTCTGGGTGGGGGCTCAGCGGGCGAGGGCGTCCAGGTGCCGGTAGAGCACTTCGTGGCCCTCGCCTTCGGGGTGCAGACCGTCGACGAGCAGATCGGACCTCTCGCGGAGCGGCTCCCACATGTCGAGGTGGTCGACGTGGTGGGCGTCGCACCAGGCCCGTACGGACTCCCGCACGGCCAGCGCCCGCTCCAGGGTGAAACGCAGACCCCCGTAGTCCCGGGTGCGGGTCTCGTCGAGCCACATCGGACCCATGACGACGAGCCGCGCGTTGTGGCTCAGGGCCGTGGCGGCCAGCGAGTCGAGACTCTCCGTGATGCGCGGCGGCTCGTCGGAGAGGGCGCCGGGGCCGGCGAGCGGCTGGGCGGAGTCGTTGACGCCCGCCGCGACGAGGAGGGTGTCGGGCAGGCGCGGAGCCAGCAGCGCGGGCGTCTGCTCGCTGACCTCGGCCAGGGTGCTGCCGGGGATGGCCAGGTTGAACACCCGGTGGTCGGCCTCGTTCGCACCGATGTGAGCGGCCGCCAGCCGGCCCGCCCAGCCGCCCTGCGGATCACAGCGCCCGTAGGCGATGCTGTCGCCCACGATCACGATCCGCGCCGCCGGCCGCAGCGGCTTCGCGTCCAGGTACGCCCAGGCACGCTCCCCGGAGGAGAGGACCACCCGCCGACGGGCGTAGTCGTCGACCTCATAGGCGTCCGCGGCGGCGAGATCCTGGTCGGTGAGGTGCAGGACAGCACCCTTGACCTCGGCGCCGATCCTGCGCTCCAGGGTCAGATGGACGTCGAGACCACTGGCGGCGATCACGGCCGGGTCGGTGATCGGCTGCGGCCGGGTGGTGTACCCGGCCAGCGACGCGGGGGAACTGGGCACGGCCTGGCCGAAGAGAGCGGTCTGGACGCGCTCGTCCAGCAGCGTGCCGAAGGAGAAGAGTATGTGGGGGCGCGGCTCGGTCACGGTGAGCGGTACGGCCTTTCGGGTAAGGGTGATCGGATCTTGATCGCCCAAGCCTAATCGGGGGCCGCGTGGGGTGGGTGGGGTGTGTGCCCCGGCGAGCCCCAGACCTGTCCCTTACCGTGACCGGGGGTTGGCGCCGGACTGCTCTCTCTCACCTGCATCGCCGTCGAACAAAAACAAGCACTCGGCGTGAGGTGGAGGGTGCCGGCCCGTGGGCGACGCCGAAGCGGGGATCGAAGGGGAGGGGTCGAACATGAGTACCTGTACTCATGTGCGCGCATGGATCGCCGGATAGCGTTTCCGCTGCACGGAGTACAGAGCAAGAAGGAAGCAGGGCAAGGAAGAATGGCTTCCTTCGAGACCGAGTGGGCGCAGCTCAAGCAAGAGACGTCCATCGGTGACGGGATGCGCCTCGCGGGCGCAGGCGGCACGGCCGGCTGGGACAAGGGCGCTTCGGGCGGGGTGAAGTCCAGCAAGAACGCGTGGAACACCGCTGCGGACGGCGTCGGACGGCTCGGCGGGAACGTCAAGCAGGCCCTGACGGCTCTGGAGCAGGGCCAGAAGGGCGCGGGCGCCCAGGGGGTGCTGAGCGCGGCGGCCCAGCGGGAGGTCCACCAGTCCTGGAAGCAGTATCTGGACGCGATGGCCGGCAGGTGCGCCGCGCTCACGGAGCGCCTGGAGAAGGCGGGCAACCACCAGTACAAGGGTGAGCAGCAGATCACGGAAGCCTTCGACCAGATGAAGAAACAGTACAAGGACACCCCGGCCGTCGGTGGCCGGACAGCGGGCCGGTGATCCGGACCCATGGACTACGCGGTGCTCAAGGCGTTCAAGAAGTCGCAGTACACCGACGCGGCGGACTCCTACCGCACCACCGGTGACATGGCCGACCAGGCGAAGGCCGGCATAGAGAACCAGATCACCGCCTCGATGCGGAAGACCCTGAAGGGTGAGGCAGCCGGCGCGGCACTTTTCCAGCTCAGGGAGCTGGCGAAGAACTTCCACTACGTCCAGGTCGAATGCGGCCTGGTCAGCACCGCGCTGAACGCCTTCGCCTCGGACATCGACACGGCGAGGACGAAGCTCGACCGGGCGGTGGAGGACGCGGAGTCCAGGAAGTTCACGGTGGGCGCCGACGGTTCGGTCAGCTACCCGGAAGGCGGCGAGAAGACCGACGGCAAGACGCCGAAGGGCGGCACGGCCAAGGGCACCACGGACACGACGGCTCGGGCGATCAACCGCCAGGCCGCGAACTTCGACCCCAACCCGAACTTCGCCGCGGCCCAGGAGTGCGCCGACCGCATAGCCGAGGCCCTTAAGGAAGCCACCGCGGCCGACGAGAAGTGGGCCCCGAAGCTGCGCTCCCTGCGGGCCGATGACGACCTGACGGTCTCCAGCAGCGACTGGGTGGACGCCCAGGAGGACATGGGCCGGGTGCGCGACGGGGCGAAGTCCTACCTGGACCACATCAAGGCCCCGCCCAAGGACGGCGGCCCGGAAGCCAACGCCGACTGGTGGAAGAAACTCTCGGAGCAGGAGAAGGCGGCTTACCTCTCGGTGCACCCGGCCACTGTCGGCGCGCTGAACGGCCTTCCCGCAGGTGTGCGGGACGAGGCCAATCGCACTCTGCTGGACGAGAAGCAGGCCCAGTACCGCAAGCAGCTGGACGCGATACCGAAAGAACCCGAAAGGTACATCACCTTCCGCGACAGCGTGAGGACCAACGGCGATTGGGTGAAATGGGATCGCGAGTACGGTGACAAGCGCGAGCAGCTGCGGGAGGCCCTCCACGGGATGGAGGCCATCCAGAAGCGTCTTGACAGCACCGGTGGCAAGGAGGGCATCCCCGAGGCGTATCTCCTGGGCTTCCGTCCCGAAGGGGACGGGCGGGTGATCCTGGCGAACGGTAATCCCGACACCGCCGACCACACGGCCATCTACGTGCCGGGTACGAAGACACACCTGGGCAGCATCGAGGGTGACCTCAACCGTGGGGTGAAACTCTGGCGGTCGAGCGACGCCTTGTCCCCCGGCGCGAAAATCTCGACCATCACTTGGTTCGACTACGACGCCCCGAACCTTCTCCCCAACGCCACGAGAGACGGTTACGCGGAGAAAGGCGGCCCCGATCTGCGGGATTTCCTCGACGGCAACAAGGCCGCCCACCATGCGGCGACGGGGAGCACCGCGCACACCACGTTGATCGGTCACAGTTACGGCAGCACCGTCATCGGCGACGGAGCCAAGTCCGGCCACTGGCCGGACGGCCCGCTGGCCGTCGATGACGTGATCGCGGCAGGTAGCCCCGGTATGCAGGCCCGCCGCGCCGCCGACCTCGGCATCAAGCCGGACCATATGTGGGCCGAGAAGTCCGACAACTACGACGACTGGTTCGTCCGCAACGGCGGGAAGATAATGGGGCTCGGCGGCGACGGGGTCATTCCCACGGACAAAGAGTTCGGCGGGCGCGTGATGAAATCCGATGCCCCTGACCACGGCGGCTACTGGAACGTGAACAAGGACGGGGCCCCTTCCGTCAGCCTGAAGAACCAGGCGCGGGTCATCGTCGGTGACTACGAAGGTGTGACACTTGAGTGAGCTGCGCTCCGGGCCGGTGTTCGCCGCCCGACGTTTTTTCCTGCCGGCCGCCGCCCTGGCGGTCTCACTGATCCTGACGGGATGCTCAATGGCGGAGAGCGACAGCGACAAGCTCGGCTACGAACCGGAAGTTCGTGCGGTCAAGCCCGCCGAGGAAGAGGTCAACGCGATCTCCAGCCAGCTGCTCGACTGGATGGGAGCCAAGGGCGCAGTCACCGCATCAGGGGCGATGGCCGGCACCTGTGATGCCGTCGATCCGGACTTCAAGACGCACTACGCCGTGAACCACCCCTGGTCGCTCTACGACCTGAAGTCCGGGACGTTCGAGGAAGCCATGCGCAATCTCCGGGAGATGCTGCCGAAGAACGGCTGGGAGATCACCAGGGACGGCGAGACGGATTCCCAGGCGCGGAACCCGGAGATCGTGGCGGTGAACCGCAAGACCCATCACTCCGTCACGATCGAGTGGGCCAGGAACCGGACCGGCGGCAAGCTCAAGCCGCTGATCAGCGTCCACGTCGACTCCCGCTGCTACAAGGCCCCCAAGGGCACCGACCTCGGCTGACCCCAGTGGGCTCGCTCCCGGTGGCGGCTTGCCTCCACGCACGTATGGAGAGGCCTTGCAGGAAACTCCCTGCCGAACGGTGACCGGGCGGTGCCCTTGAGCAGTTCGTCGGCGCCGGCCTCCGCTGTCCCGGGGTCGGTGTCGGTGACCTCGGCGAGCACTCTCCCCACCCTGGCCGACAGCGGCGAGGCGAGGAACCGGCGGGCTGCCCGGGAGACGAGGACCAAGCCAACTCGTATCGGGTGGGTGGCCAGGCACCACAAGGGAGCGCTCCTGGCCTTGTGAGTGCCATGGCCGGGGAATGTAAATGACCGTTCGTTTCAGACATCACCACGTGGCAGTCGTCGCCGCATGGAGATCTGCAAGCACCTCACGGTCCACACGGGCTGTCGGCGGGAGTTCCAGATGAGAACCCTCCAAAGCTTGATAGGAAGCGTGGCCCGCAAGGCTGGGTGCGACAGACACCACCAGATCACGACTTATGGCCAACAGGCCGCTGTCGAAGAGGCGGTGAATGTCGGAGCGCAGCAGCAGTCCTTCCTCGACCCTGTGCCGTTCCGTGCTGGCAAACGGTCGCAGATGAGCGGCCTCGAGCACCTCCGCGGGCGCTGCGCCGGTGACAGCGCAGGCCAGCCCGTACTCGCGGACCAAGGCCTTACGGAAGGCGTCCTGGCCGCGTCGGGCGGCGGCCGTCGTCCGCCTGCGACCCCCGGCAGCTCGTAGGAACGAGGCCCATCCGTGCCGGACGTGTGCCTTGATCTGGGGAGACGGATACCTCGGGATGCGACCGCCGCGAGGGTCTTCGCCCTGTCCATCGCCTTTATCGACTGCTGGTCCGATCTGCTGAGGCTGAGCGCTGCCAACTGGTCCTTGTCCAAGCAACCCTCGAGCGGCTGCCAAGTTCCTCCGTAGTGCGCCCTGTAGACGGTCACCGATATCGTCTCGACTTTCGGGTCGTCGAAGACGTTGGCGCACGGACTACAGCGGAAGCGGGGCTGCTCCGTAGTCCGCTCCTTGAAGCCGGTGCTTCTGCAATAGGGGCATCGGCTCCGTTGCTTGGTCTGATCGGGCAGCACTTCCAAGGCCTCGATACACCCGACGCCCAGCGCTTCGTGTCCGCTCCGGACAACCACCAGATCGCCTACCGAGACCCGGCGGTGATTCCCTACGGTCGAGTCGTAGCTGTAGGACTCCTCTATGACGTCCTCGTAGCCGGTGTTCCCTTGGAACTGGCGTTCCTCTCCCACCACCAAGAACGACCATGCACTTGCGCCCGCGGTTTCTGCCGCGATCTCCACCCCATCCATGGAGAGATCATAGGATCGGTCGCCGGGGCGTGCGGGCGGCGTTCCACCCTGTGCGGTGCCGACTTCCAGGACCTGCCCGGGGGCGCGTGCTAGCGGGCACGGACAACCGTGTATTCGATCGGCACCAGGCGACTGAGGCCGCCCACCGCGTCCACTTTCGCCTGCGCAGCCGCCGTCATCCGGTCGAATGTGCCATCCGCCGCCCACCCGATCACTTTGACGACAAACCCCTAGAACCGGTCAGCCGCGCCACGCCGAAGGTGCTGGAGCCGCGCCTCGAAGTTCGTGTGGGCCGACTTCGGCGCCGGTCCCGGCTGACGCGGGACCGGCGCCGGCCGTGCCGGCATCGGCGGCGCTCCCGGAGGGAGGAACTGCGGCGGCACCGGCGGAGAGGCGTGAGGCGTGGACCGTGCCTCATGCTCCGCGGCCAGCACCGTCATCAGCTCGTCGCCGAAGCCGAGCCCCGCCGCGTAGTCGTCCGCGCGGAACTCCGCACGGCGGTGCAGCCAGGCGATGAGTACCGGGGCCGCGATGAGGGGCAGGATGAGCCACCACATCGACTCCTGGAAGGCCAGCACGTAGACGAACTGGAGGAGCAGCAGGGTGAGGCAGCCCCCGCAGGCCATGTTCGCCTTGCTCTTCGATCGGAAGAGGGCGGCCAGACCCGCCAGGATCCACCGCCAGATCGTCCGGGCCGGCAGCGCGTACCAGTCGGCGAGCATGCCCGCCCAGGTGTGGCCGCCCACGTGGTGACCCAGTTCGTGGGCGAGCACCGCGGCCAGCTGGGAGTTGGGTAAGCGGTCCATCGCGTGGCGGGTCACCGCGACGATGTGGCCGGCCGCGGCGGTCGCGTTCAGCTCGGCGCGTTCCTGCACCCACAGTTCGTAGGTGCCCTGGCTCACCCCGGCGCGGCGGGTCACCTCCTCCCACACCGCGCCCAGCCGTTCGGCCTCCATCGGCGTGGGCCGTCGCATGCCCAGCAGGTACCGGGCGATGGCCGCCTCGGCGGGGCGGTGGAAGACCAGCGGGCCGGACAGCAGCCAGGCCGCGGCCATGACCAACCCGAGGGCGGCGTTGACGAGAGAGAACGCGAAGGAGACCAGGGAGAGGCTGATCAGCGCCACCGGCAGGCTCATCACCAACTGCGCGAGGGAGGCGCCGTCCACGCCGCGCTGATGCGCCTTGAGGTGCTTGCGTCCTGATTGCAGGGTCAAGTCGTCGGGGTGGAAGGCCGGTCCGGGGTGGAGGTGGGACGGGTCCTGGTAAGGCTGTGGCGGCGCCTCCGGGTAGGGGGAGGGTGTCGTCGGCGTCTGTGCTTCGCCATGTGTGCCGGCTGCCCGAGGGGGCGAGGGAACGGGTCCGCCGGGAGGCGAGGCAGCGGGCGTGCTCGTGCCCGGCCCGTCGCCGGGGTGGGCGGGTGGCGCCTCGCCCGGGTGTGCGGGTGGGGGACCGGCGTTCGGGTGTGCCGGGGATCCCGCCTCACCCGCGTATGTGGATGGCGTGTCGGCGTTCGGGTACGCCGGAGGTGCCGCCTCACCCGGGTACGCGGGTGGCGCGTCGGCGTCCGGGTACGCCGGAGATGCCGCCCCGCCCCGGTACGCGGCCGGTGCGCCGGCGTCCGGGTTCGGCTGAGGTACCGCATCCTCCGGGTACGCGTGCCGTCCACCGGTCTCCGGGTACGCCGGAGGTCCCGCCTCACCCGGGTACGCAGGCGGCGCACCGGCCTCCGGGTACGGCTGACGTACCGCACCCTCCGGGTACGCGCTCCGTCCAGCTGCCTCCGGGTACGCCGGAGGTGTCGCTTCGGCCGGGTACACGGGCGGTCCGCCGGCGTCCGGGTACGGCGGCGCCGTCTCGCCCGGGTACGCGAGCCGTGCCGCCTCCCCTGGGTACATGGGGGCAGCTCCGCCCCCGGGTACCGTGGGGGTGCCGCCTCGCCCGGATACGTGGGCGCCTCCTCGGCGGCCCCCGCGCCCGGGACGGCGCCGTCCGCCCCGTACCCGGGCGAGGCGGCACCCCCGCCCGGGTACGGGGGCGGAGGCGTCAGCGGCTCGGACGCCGTCGGATACGGCGGTGGCTCCTGCGGCAGGGGTGCCGGAGGCGGGTCGTGGCGGTTCTGCTCGGGCATGGGCGTACTTCTCCTGAATGCCTGAATGAGTGTCAATTTCTTCCGGGCGGCAGCCGGTCAGCCGACCAGCAGCGCGCCCGGCAGCAGCACCATCGCCGCCGTGAACCCGGCCATGCCCGTACGCAGCCACCGGTACTTGTGGGCGACGATCCGGCTGTTCTCCGTGAGTGCCATGAGGAGCGCGGGCACGGGGGCCCGCTCGGTCTCCCGCAAGGCCTCCTCCAGTGCCGTCGGCCCTTGGCGCGCCGCGCCGTGGATGTCGGCGAAGTGCGTGAGGGGCAGGCCCGGGCGCCAGCCACGGGCCCGGTAGCGCGGGATCACCGTCATCAGCAGCGACAGCAGCGAGCCGACGAAGCAGACCGCGCCCGCCCACCACATCACCTGGCCGAGCGCCGAGAGGGACCCCGGCTGCCAGCCCCGTACGGCGAGCACCCCGACGAGCGCGGACGCGGCCATGCCCTGCGCGGCCACCAGCACGGAACCCTTGGTGTCGGCCCTCGCCGCCTCCTGGCGCAGCTCGGCGAGGAGCCGCTCGGCGATGCGCGGCGCGGTGCCGGCGGCCGGTGCCGGAGGGACGGGGCCCGGAGTGGTGGGGTCCGGAGCCGCGGTGGTCACTGACCGGCGGGCGGGGTCGAGGTCCGGTACCCGAAGACGGGGCCCGCGTCGTGCGGGGCCGCGCCGTTCGCGGGGACCCGCGGTGGAGCGGTGGGCCGCGGGGGCGCGCCGTCGACCGGGGGAAGCGGCGGGGCGTCCGCCGGCACGCCGCCCTCCGCCTCCGGCTCCGCGCGGTCCTCGGACGCCTCGTCCGGCGCGGGGCCCGCCGCGCCCTCCACCGCCCGCACGCCGTCCGGGGCCGAGATCGGCAGCTTGGCGCTCAGGACCTCCCTGATCACGTTCGCCGCCAGCCTGCGCGGCTCGTCCAGCTGGTGCTCCTCCAGACCACCCGGCCCCCCGCCGAGCGCCTGGAGCGCGACCTGGAGCTGGCTCTGCATCGCCCGCAGCTGGTCCTCCCGCAGGTTCTCCATGATCAGACGGGTGTCCTCCGGGCGCCGCGCGAGCTGGAAGGCCATCGCCGTCGGCCCGCCGCGCTCCAGGTAGTGCGCGTAGTACCGGATCTTCTGCGCCTCGATCTCCTGGAGCTCCAGCTCCTGCTGGCCCTGGATCACCCGCCGCTCGTGGTCCAGGTTCTGACTGCGCAGCTCGACCCGGTGCTGGTGCTCGCTCTGGGCGAGGGCCCGCTCCGCGGCCAGCTCGTCCTCCCGCATGAGCAGGGCGTGCTGGGGGTCGAGCTTCCGCCGCGCGAACTCGATGTCGCGCAGCTCCCGCTCGTGGGCGAGGGCCGCCTCGTCCCGGCGGATCTGGATGCCGCACCGCACGTGCAGACCGGCCGCCACGCCCAGCGGCCCCGCGTCGGCGAGCGCCTGCTGTGCCGCCTTCTCCGCCGCCGCGCTGTCCTCCATCGCGTACCCGCGCAGCACCGGACGTACGGCGTCGTCGACGAGGCGCTGCACCATGGCCGGCACGTTGCGCTCCCCGCTGGCGACGAAGGCCGCGGGCGTGAGCACCTGCCAGCTGCAACTCATCGACACCTCGAAGAGGAAGGCGTCGTTGCTGCCGGGCAGCGCGAGCTCCGCGCCCGCCTCGTGCAGGCCCATGTCCACCTCGTACACGCTGGTCCAGCGGCGGGTGGCCAGCTCGGTGCGGCTGGGGCGGTTCGGCGGCAGGTACGTGTCGAGCCCGCCCTGGGCCGTGGTGAAGACGAGGGCGTAGTCGATGCGCGTGCTGCGCAGCGGTTTGAAGCGCGACAGCTCCTGGATCGTGACGACCGGGTCGACGAGCTGCGTGTGGCGGTTCACGTTCTGCTGCTGCCACTGGGGCTGCTGGCTCATCATGGTGTTGCTGCTCCTTGGGACGGTTCGGTGCGGCGGGGAGCCGTGGAGATCACCGGGTGGGACGGGCGGGCACGGCGGCCGGGCCGGCGCCGGGGCACCGGCCCCGGCAGGCGTGGGGTCCGGCCGGGTCACGGCACGGGTCGGGGCGCCGGAGCGGCCGGCGCGTGCGGCGGGAACAGGGTTCCGCGCAGCCGGAGGGCCACGGCGAGCGGCGCCGGGCCCGCTCCGTCCCGCAGGTTCTCCAGCAGGTAGGCGAGCCGCTTCGTGTCCTCGACCGACACCGCGAGGAGAGGCAGCAGCTCGGCGAGGGCGCGTTCGGCCTCCGGGTCGGTGGCGGCCGCCCGGACCCAGCGGCGCATGGTCTCCAGGCCGGACCCGGAGCACATCGGATCGTTCAGGACACTCCGCCACAGGGCGGCGAGCGACTGCCGGAGCAGCCCGCCGGGCGTGCCGGCCGCCGCCTCCGCGCGGCCGAACAGGTCGAGGAGGAGGGGGCGCCCGGTGCCGTCGGCGCCGTCCGTGGGGCCGCAGGCGTGGACGACGGCGCGCAGGACGAAGTCCCGGGCCGCGCCGCCGCGCGTCAGGGGTACGAGCGCGGGCCACAGCTCGGCCGCCGCGCCACCGGCCTCGCAGGCGCCCGCGTCCTGCCCGGCCGCGAGCAGCAGGGTGGCCGCGGACTGGGCGAGCTCGTCGAGCTCCTCCGGCCAGGTACGGGCGGGGCCGCCCCGCGCGTCCATGGCGCGCGCCGCCTCCAGGAGCGCCTCGACGGCCTCCCGGGGGAAGGTGTCCCCGACGAGGGCGTACGTGCGCACCGCCGCACGGCGCAGCCGGTGGTCGGGCGTGGTGCACCAGCCGCGCAGGATGCGCGGGACGTGCGGCGCGCCCAGGTGGTGGGCGAGGGCGAGCGCGTTGGCCGCGGCCAACCGGGCGCGCAGCCGCCGTTCGAGCGCCCAGGGCCGGACGAGCAGGGCCATGGTCGAGGGCAGGTCGGTCTGCGCCAGCACCGCCGCGGTGGACGCGGCCCGGGTGCGTACGACGGCCCGCGGATCGTCCGCCAGCCGGCGCAGCCACGCCACGAGGGCGGGGCGGGACGACGGGTGGCCGGTCCAGACCTCGCGGAGCAGGGTGATGGCCGTGAGCGGGTCGCGGAACTGCACCTTGGTCTGGAGCACCGGTCCCCATTCGGTCTCCTCGGCCTCCTGGTACCGGTCCGCCCGCGCGTGCTCCACACGCTGGGCGCTGGAGGTGCCGAAGACGGGGATGCGGGCCGGTTCCCCGGGGTTCTCGATGCGCTGGAGGAAGCCGAAGAGGACGTCGCTCAGTTCGGCGGTGAGGGGGTAGGGGGCCTCGTCGAAGGTGGCGAGGGCGATCAGGAACGCCTTGTCGTGGAGCGTCTGTTCCGTGCTGTCGAACCACTCCCGCACCTGCCGTTCGGCGGCGTAGTGGCCGAAGTCGGCGAGGGCCGCCAGGGAGAGCGCCCCTCGGGCGTGCTCGGCGATCCGGTCGGCGAAGCGGGCCAGTTCGGCCACGGGCCTGCGGTGTCCGAGCACCGACCGCACCTCGGCCAGTGCGAGGAGGGCGCCGATGTCGTGACCGGCCAGGTCCTTGTGGCGCAGGTGGCCGCGGAGCAGCGCGGCGGGCTCCGGGGGTCGCCATGGTACGTGCCCGTCGTCGCCGTGGATGACGGGGTGCGGTCCGACGACGATGACGAGGTGCCCGCCGACCGCGTGCAGCTTCTCGCTCAGTGCGCGTAAGTGGTGCTCGCGGAGCGGTCGTTCGGCAGTGGTGGGCAAGTCGACGACGAGATGCCCGCATCCTTCGCGTAACTCCCCGGTGAGACGTCCCGGGGAGAGCGCCGGGTCCAGGGCCCGGTAGGCGGTCGAGCCCACGGCACGCAGCAGCATGAGGGCGGCCGCCCGGCGGCCGGTGGTCGCGGGGCCGGAGAGGACGGTCACACGGTGCCGCCGGAGCCTGGTGAGCGCGAGGTCGAACGGGCTGCCGGGCTCCCATGTGCCGCGGGTCGTGCCAGTGCTGGCGGCCGGATCGTCCGAGGCCGGATCGTCCGGGGTGGCGTCCGTACCGCCCGGCCCGCTCCGGCCGGCTGAACCGCTCGTACCGCCTGAACCACCCGGCCCACCCCCCTCAGCCGCACCCGCCGGCCCGGCCGTCCCCTCGGAGGCATCCCCGCCGCCCTCCTCACGCGGCGGGAACACGAAGTACCGCGCCAGCGCCTCCACCTCCGCGACCGGGATCTCACCGGACCGCTCCTCGCTGTCCCCGCCCAGGTGGTACTCCACCTTGCTGCCGCCGAGGATGACGTCGCCGGTCACCTGGCCGCCGCTCACCCCGTGCTGGTCACCGCCGACGAGCGAGCCGCCCAGCCGCGCGGCGCGGCCGAGCATGATGGCCGGGCTGTGGCGGTAGAGGTCCTGGCGGGAGTCCCAGGCGTATTCGAACTCGGCGTCGGTGTCGGCGTCCGTGTCGTCCGCGTCCGGGGCCGTCCCCGGGCCGCCGGCGTGGGGCTCGGCGGGCGCTTCCGGTTCCGCCGGAACGCCCTGCGCCACACCGGGCCCACCCATGGGGCCACCCGCCGGACCACCCCCTGGGCCGCCCACCGGCTCGTCGCCCGCGCCCGGGTGCTCGTGAAGTGCGCTCATGGTCGGTCCCCGTTCCCGTCCTGGTCGTTCTCGCCCTGGCCTTCGCCGGTACGGCCGTTCGGCGCCGTCTTCGTGACGGACCCTCCGAGCACGACATCACCGTTCACCGGGCCGCCGCCGCTCACCCCGTGCTGGTCACCTCCGACCACCGAGCCGTGCACCACCGGGGCCCCGTGGAAGTGGAAGACCGCACCGGCGGGCCGTTCCGGCGACGGCGACGGCGACTGCGGCTCGGGGCGGGGCCGGGACGGCGCCCGGTCCCGGTGGCCGCCCGAGGCGGCGGACGCCGCCCGCTCCCGCCCGTCCGGTTCGCGAGGCCCCGGCTCCGTCCCCTCCGGGGCCGCGGAGGCGTCGTCCCCGTGGAGCCAGGCGGACAGCACGCCGTCCTTGACCGTCACGTCCGCCCGCCGGAACTGCTCCGGCCGGACGCCGCGGTGGCCGTGCCGGACGACCCCCTCGTACACCGGCGTGCTCACCGCCAGGACGCAGTGCGAGTCCGTCCGCGCGGCGAGGGCCTCGCGCAGGGCGTCCGAGTCCAGCAGCCGGAACGCCTGGTTGAGGTCGTGGCCGACCAGCCCGCCGGTGGTGCCCGCCTGCGGGTCGTGGGCGACCTCTCCGGCCGCGAGCACCATCCGCAGCCGCATCTGGGCGCTGCCCGAGGCCAGCCGGTTGTGGTCGTGCAGGAGTTCGGGCGTGACCGTGAGGAGCGCGCGCAGGACCGCGGTCTTGGCCACGTCCCCGCTGAGGAGCACGATCAGACCGTCGCCGCGGTCCTCGCGGTACTGCTGGGTGGCCTCGACGCCGGCTGTCACCAGGGTCTGGTCGACGACCGTGTTCAGGGTGCGCCGGAGCACCGCCTGCACCACGTCGTCGCGGCGGCTGAACCGCTCGATGTCGAGGAGGAGGATGGTCCGGTTGACAGGCTCGCGCATGGCCGCCTTCCGCTGGAGACGTGGGCCTTCAGGGCCCTTCGGGACACCGAAAAGATGCCACCGATACGGAGTTTGAGGCGACGGAACCTAGCACATTCCCAATGTGACCGCGTACACACAGCGGGCCCGCGCGGCGACCGGCGGCCGGGCCGGGACACAGCGGGAACGTCCGTCACCGGTTCTCCGGGCGCACCATCTTCCGCAGCACGTCCGGGCGCACCACGACCAGGCCCCGGCGGCCGGTGCGCACGATGCCCCGCTCGCGCAGCCCCTTCAGCAGCCGGGCCACGGCTTCCCGGGAGGCGCCCACCGAGCCCGCCAGCTCGCTCTGGGTGAGCCCGGACGTCAGCTGTACGCCCTCGTCCGCGTCCTCGCCGTGGCTGTCGATCAGCTCCAGCAGCAACAGGGCCAGGCGTTCCTGCACGTTGAGCGCGGCGTACTGCACGCGCCGGCGGTCGCTGTCGCGCATCCGGTCGGAGGTCAGGGCCAGCAACTTCCGGGAGATGTCGGGACGTTCCTCCAGGAGGCCGCTGAACCGCGCGGCTTCCACGGCGAGGGCCTCGACCCGCTTCAGCGCCGTCACCGTCGCCCCGCGCGGACGCCCGCTGAGCACGGCGCCCTCCCCGACGATGTCCCCGGGCCCGCGCAGCGCCAGGAGCGCCTCGTAACCGTTGGCGGCGGCCGAGGTCACCTTCGTCCACCCGGAGAGCAGGATCAGCACGTGCGCCGTGGGCTCGTGCTCCCGCAGGAGCACCTGCCGGGCGGGGAAGACGAGGGGCGTCCCGCTCTCGAAGAGCGCCTGCCGGTCCTCGGCCTCCAGCCGGACCACGAACGGTACCCCGTCCTCGAACCTCATCCGCCGTCTCTCCCGCCTGGCTCGACCGCGCCCGACACGCGGCACCTCGGGGAGACAGCCTCCACGCGGGTGCGGCAGGAGGCAACGCCCCTGGTGAACGGGGTGGCCTCCGGCCCTGAATGTCCTGAACGCGGCGCCGGTGCGATCCGCGTGCCGCCGGTGCTCCTCCCCCGCGAACTCCGCGTTCCGGATGCGGGGCGCCCACCGGCAGGGCACCATCGGTCTCCAGGAGGACACCCATGCCCGACCAGGAACCCCGCGCCGAACTGGACGCGCGTTACAGCAGCGAGGGAGCGACCGCCACGGAGTGGCAGGACGCCGTCGCCGCACTGGCCCGGGCGGAGGTGTACTGGCTGACGACCGTACGCCCCGACGGGCGGCCGCACGTCACCCCGCTGATCGGCGTCTGGACCGAGGGCGCGCTGTACTTCTCCACCGGCGTGGAGGAACGCAAGGCGAGGAACCTCCGGGACAACCCGCATGTCGTCCTCACCACCGGCTGCAACCGCCTCGACGAGGGTTTCGACCTGGTCGTCGAGGGCGAGGCCGCGCGGGTGACCGGCGCGCCGCGGCTGCGGGCGCTCGCCGAGGCGTGGGAGGCGAAATACAGCGCGGAGTGGCACTTCGAGGTGGAGGAGGGCGGGTTCGTCAGTTCCGTGGCGGGCGAGGTCCTGGTCTTCGAGGTCGCCCCCCGTACGGCCTTCGGCTTCCGCAAGGGCGAGCTCTACAGCCAGACGCGGTGGCGGTTCGCCTGAGCGCACGGCCCCCTGCGCCGCGCGGGGTGTCCGGGCCGGGGGAGCCCCCGGCCCGGACACCTGACGATCAGCCCTCGACCCCGTAGTACTGGGCGAGGAAGCCGATCACGTGGTCCGCGTGCGGGCTCAGCTCCGGCAGGTGCGTGGCCAGGGCCGCGCGCACGGCCGCGGTGAGCTCGGGCAGCCCGGTGGCCGCGCCCTTGACGTAGGGGTCGAGGCGCCGGACGAGCTCGTAGTTGCTCTCCACGTCGAGCTGCCGCATCGCCCGCTCCAGCGGCGCGGCGTCCGTGGCGGCCACCGGCGGCAGGAGCCGGCTGACGAAGGTGACGCGGTGCATCACCCGCCAGCACGGCGGCTTGCGGTCCGACTGACGGGCCTGCCGCAGCGCGGCCGCGTTCGGGTCGGTGCCGTTCTCCAGCCAGGACGGGTCGACGACCTTGTGGAAGAAGGTGTCGAAGTGCTCGGTGTCCTCGCCGAGGTAGAAGCTGAGGAACCGGTACGCGTCCACCTTGCCCGGCGCGTTGACCGGCTTGCCGTCGGCGTCGAACACCGGCTTCCGGTTGGCGTCGTACTGCTGGACGTTGCCCGACGGCGCGCAGGTGACGTTCAGCCCGAAGGACCGCGTCGCCTCCTTGCCGCGCGCCCGGGTGACGGACATGCCGCCGCCGAGGGAGGCGTCGAGCTGCGCGTTGACCCCGATGCCCATCACATCGAAGGACGTGCCCACGGAGGCGCCCACCGAGCCGGACAGCGCGTACGAGCCGGAGGTCGTCTCGCTGACGGCGTCGGTCGTCTCCGTCGTCTCGGCGAAGAAGCCGCCGTCCGCCGTCCAGACGTAGGTGTTCACCAGGTCGCGGCGTGAGAACCCGTCGCCGGTGGCGCTGCCCGCGGTCTCCCGCCCCTTGCCGGGCGAGGTGTCGCCGCCGATCGCGCCGCCCAGCACCCGGCCCGCCCGCTCGGCGGTCGGGTCGGGTGCGTGGGTCTCGGTGGACACCGACTCGTAGTAGCCGCGCAGCCGCTGCTGCTCACGCTGGATCCGCCGCTTGATCGCGTACGCCTCGCGCGGCTTGTAGTAGCTGTACTCGCCCTGCTCGCGGGCGCCCGCGTAGTCGGGGTCGAGGACCCTGCCGCGCTCGTCGAAGCCGACCGTGCCGTCGAGCGTGCCCTGCTTGGTGTAGCGGGGGTTGAGGGGGAAGGGGACGACGTTCCAGTCCTTGGGGATGTCCGGGTTGGGCTGGATGCGGTAGGCGACCAGGGTGCCGCTGTGCGCGAGCCGCAGCGCGAAGACGTCCGCGGTCTGGGACTGCACCACCGCGAACCCGGTGTTCACCGGCACGTAGCGGCGGCCCACGGCCGCGTTGAGCGGCTTCAGCGGGTCCTCCCAGCTGCCCGACAGGTCGACCTTCATGGCCCGGGCGGTGTTCTCGCCCTGCGACACGGCCGTCTCGTCGGCCCAGCTGTTGGAGAACTCCAGGCTGCCGCGCACGCCCACCGACACCCTGGCCTTCGCCATGGACTTGGCGACACCGAAGCCCAGCGGCGCGGCGATCATCCACATGTCGACGTCGACCTCGTTGGAGAGGGCGAAGTCGAACGCGGCGTCGACGCTGCGCTCCTTGGCCGACGAGAGCGAGTGGACGACCTGGTCGGCCTGGGTGAACTCCACCGAGGCGACGCCGTCGTAGGTCGCGCGGTCGGGGTCGACCGTGTTGGGCGTGAGGTTCTCCGACGGCACCGGAGGCGCGCCCTCCACGTAGCCGACCAGCTGCGGGTCGAACTGCACCTGGCTGACCCACTCGCTGACGAGGTCGCCGACCTTGTAGCCGGTGACCAGGTGCCAGCGCCCGTCGCGCAGATAGCCGTACGCCCGCTTGAGCACGCCGAAGGCCTCGCCCTTGACGGTGTACTGCATGTCGGCGTACTCGGCGACGGCCGGCGAGCCCGAGAGCTTCTCGTGGAACGGGGTGCGCATCGCCGCGAGGGCGGAGCGGACCTGGGCGGTGTCGCTGGAGACGGGGGCCGTGGACAGGACGGCGGCCGGACGGGCGGGGGTGGCACGGAGCGTCAGGTGGTTGCCGCGCAGGCCCTCGTCGCGCACGAGGTCCGCGGTCTCGTCGGTGGAGGCCCGGTCGAAGGACCAGTAGGCGAGCAGGTCCTCCTTCTCGCCCCTGAGCCGGGTGAAGAGGTTGTCGAGGACCTGTTCCTGGGTGCGGGCGGTGCGCCAGATCCGCACCTCCTCCAGGACGCCGTGGAACGGCTGGTCGGCCTTGCCGTCCTTGAGCCGGGCGCCGAGCGCGAGCGCGGTGTCCCCGTAGCCGGCGAAGTCCTCGCCGTCCAGCGGGTCGCAGGCGACGGACACGCCGTTGCGGTAGAGGCGGAAGAGGCTGCCGCGCGGGTCGGGGTTGGCCGTCCAGCGGGCCCCCCGCAGCCGGGCGGCGTGCGAGCCGGTGGCGTCGGCCGCGGTGTTGCCCGCGTTCTCCTCGAACCGCCAGTGCGCCGTCAGCCCGCGGTCGCGCGCCGAGACCGGCGTGCCGAGCTGGGCCGCGTCGCGGGCCACGCCCCACAGCCGCGCCTCGGAGACGACGCCGGTGAAGGCGCGCGTCTCCAGGCCGTCCCGGACCCGGCCGAGGTCGAGGGTGCCGGTGTTGCCCTTGGGGCCGGGCCCCTCGTAGCGGGCGGTGCCGGCCTCGCGGCCGTCGACGAAGAAGCGGATGTCCTGCCACTCCTGGAGGTCGACCGACTCCACGAGCTCCACGGTCTGCCGGACGGGCCTGCCGTCGGCGCCCGCCGCCGTGATCTCCTTGGAGCCCTTGCGCTCCTGCATCGACCGGCCGCCCTTACGGACGACGGCGATCCGGTGGAACGTTCCGGCGGTGAGGCTCCCGGTGGAGGTGAACCGCACGAGCTTCCCGTCCGGCTCCTCGAAGCCGAACTCCAGCCGCCCGTCGGGCAGGACGAGCAGCCGGTACGGGACGCTGCCGCCCGCCCCGTCGGCGGCGCGCCCCTTGGAGAGCAGGCCCTGGGGGGTGCCCAGGGCGTCGACGCGGCAGAACACCTCCACGGTGAGGTCGCCGGTGACGTCGAGCGCGTCGTTGTCGGGCACCTCCAGGAACGCCCCGTCGGCGAGCTCGACCGCCCACGACTGCTCGTAGGCGGCGGCCAGGTGGGTCCACTCGCGCAGGGGGAAGGAGGCCCGGGTGGCGGTGAGGCGGTCGCCGACGGCGGCGACGATGCGGTAGCCGGGGGTCTCGCCGGCGGTGAGCACCTCGGGGGCGGTGGCGGTGGTGACGGTACCGCGCAGGGTCACGGGGTAGTGCTGCGGCGAACGGTCGGTGACGACCGGCTTGCCGTCGGGCCCGGAAGCCGGCCCCGCGCAGGACCAGCAGCCCCAGATGCCGTCCTCGTCGCCCTTGAGCCGGGTCCCCATCCGCTCACGGATCTGGGTGGCGGTACGGGCGGTGGCCCACAGCCGGACCTCGTCCATCTCGACGCGCGCGTAGTCCGGGATCCAGCCGGCGTGGGAGCTGCCGAAGCTGAAGGGGCCGCCTCCCCGGTACTCGCGCGTCGCCGTGCGCCGGGCCACCTCCGCGCCGTCCCGGTAGATCACCTGCTCACGGGAGGTCTTGGTGAAGACGCACGCCCAGTGGTGCCAGGCGGTGTCGGTGTACTTCTCCTCGGTGTCGAGGTCGTCCCCGTAGAAGGCGAAGGTGAAGGCGCCGTCCCCGCGGAAGCCGATGTGCAGCGAGGAGCTCTCGGCGGCGTGCGACGTGCCGTGCCCGACCACGATCTGCGGGCGGCCGTCGGGGGCCGCGGGCCGCCGCGCCCAGAACTCGACCGTGAAGTCGCTGGAGGACATGTCGAGCTGCGTTTCCGTGACGGCGATGCCGTTCTTGCCGTCGAAGGACAGCGCGGGGGTCGCGGGCGGCGCGGGCGGGGCGAGCAGGCCGAGGGTGTACGGGTGGTCGCCGGTGTTGGCGTGGACGACGCGGGCCGCGCCACGTACCCGCTCGGGGTTGACCCACGCCTCCAGGGTCAGGTCGCCCGTCGTGGCGACGCGGTCCAGCCGCTCGTCCATGGTCAGGACGTGCTGCCGGCCGTCGAAGGCGTACGCCCGGCCGGGCTTGTCCGCACGCCAGCGGGGGCCGTGACCGGTGACGAGGTCGGGCACGGCGCCCAGCGGCACCTCCTGTGCCTTGCCCGCGTCGACGACCAGGAGCCGGGAACCCGCGGACAGCGGCACACCGGGGCGGTTGCTCCCGGCCTGCCCCGCGTAGTCGTACGCCTGGCCCGCCGCGCCGTTGACGATCGCGGCGAAGTCGGCGGCCCGGCGCGGCAGCCGCCGCCAGATCTCGCTCTCCTCGCCGCGCCGGATCGTCAGCTCGCACAGGCCGGCGTCGCCGACGTCCATGATGAGGATGTCCAGGCCGGCGAGGTCGGTGCCCGCGTCGCGGGCGGCGAAGGTCATCGCGGTGCCGTCGGGCCCCGCGAACCGCCGGGTGGCACGGGAGACGAGGGTGTCGTAATAGGTGGCGAAGAACTGACCGTCGGCGCCCCGGAAGTACAGCACGACGCTGCCGGTGGCGCTGTCCAGCAGGTACGGGCGGTCGGCGCCGCGGGCGAACTCCAGCAGGGCGCCGGCGCAGCTGAGGCCGGTGCGGTCGACGGAGAGCTGCGGCATCGGCAGCGCGATGTCGTCGGCGCCCTTGAGGCCGCCGGTGAGCCGGGCGAGCTCGTCGCGACCGGCGGCCAGCTCGGCCTGGACGACGGCGAGCTCGCGCCGGAGCCGGTCGATCCGCTCCTGGCCGGCGTCGGCCTCGCGCAGTCTGGCCTCGGCGAGCGTGAGACGGTCGTGCTGGCTCTGGATCTCGGAGTCGTACCCGCGGGGCCGGACCCGCTCCATGACGACCGCCGCCTCACCGCCGGCGGTGGCCGTGCCGAAGTCGTACTGCACCACCCGGTCGCGGTTGATCCCGTCGAGGGCGCTGATCGCCTTGCCGCTGTAGCGGTTGACGAGGGCCGAGTAGCCGTCGCCGAGGTCGCGGACGATGAAGTGGCTGTTCCAGCCCCTGATGTTGCGCCGCCACAGGACCAGCTCGGCGCCGTTGTCCCGGCTCTCGTCGCGGACGTGGACGTCGAGCCCGCCGGCCTCGTTCATCATGAAGAAGACGGGGTAGCCGTCGTGGGTGCCACCGTGGTCGACGAAGTGCCACACGGCGTTCGCGTCGTCCTTGTCCGTGGTCCTGATCAGCGGGGTCCCGTTCTCCAGCCGGCCCGACACCGTGAGGTACAGGTCCTGGCCGTCGCGCCGCTGCTTGAACCGCACGCGCCAGAACCACGCCAGCACGTTGCCGTCCAGCCGGCTCTTGAGCGCGTCGCGCTCCTCACGCGCCTGCTGGGCGTCCGCGGTCTGCTGCGCCAGCCGCGCGATCTCGGTCTCCTTGGCCGCGGCCGTGCGGTCCAGCTCCCGTACCCGCGCGTCCAGCTGGCTGATCGCCTCGACGTCGCCGCTGGCCTCCGGCGCGGCCAGCACGGGCAGCGCCAGCTCGTCGGGCACCTGGGCGAGGCGGCCGTCGCGCCCGACGCCGAAGTCGACGGTCGCGAGGCAGGCGTCGCCGGTGGCGGCGCCGGTCCTCGGGTCGGGGCCGGAGGTGGCGTACGACAGGAGCACGCGCGCCTGGCGCTTGGCCGGCTTGGGCTCCTGCCCGTAGCCGACGGCGGTCTCCTCCTGCTGGTGGTAGAGGACGGCGGACAGACCGGAGACGGTGGCGCGCCCGGCGACGGCGAAGCTGTCGCGGCGCACGCCCGGGTGGTCGCCGACGGGCGCCTCGGAGGTCACCCACTTCGGGCCGCCGACGAGCTCGCCGTGGCGCGCGCGGTCGGTCTGGTCGTGCAGACGGGTGCCGGAGCCCTCGTCGAAGCGGTAGTAGGCGACGAGCCCGGCGTCGTTGCCGATGAGACGGACGCCCTTGTCCCGCTTGAGCTCCTCGGCGGTGCGGGCGCGGTCCCAGATCCGCACCTCGTCCAGCTCGGCGCGGGCGCCGCCGAGCCAGAGCGCCTTGCCCAGCAGCAGCGGGCCTTCCCCGGCGTACGTGCCGTCCGCCGTGCGGGTGCCGACCTCCTGGCCGTCGCGGTAGACGGACTGCCGGCGGGTGGCGTGGTCGTGGACGCAGGCCCAGTGGTGCCAGGCGGTGTCGTCGCCGCGCGCGTCGGTGTCGAAGTCGTCCTGGTAGAAGCCGAAGACGAACCTGTCGTCGCCCCGGAAGCCGATGTGCAGGGACCGGCGGTGGGCACCCGCCTCGTCGCCGTGCCCGACGAGGAACTCCTCGCGGCCCGTCGCCGTGCGCCGCGCCCAGAACTCCACGGTGAAGTCGCGGCCGGCGAGCTCCGGCGCCGCCGCGACGCGCACGTGGCCCTCGTCCTCGCCGAAGGCCAGCGCGGTCTCCGCGTGCCCCTCCGTGCTCACCACGGGTATCAGCGGCTGTCCGGTGAACGGGCAGGTGCCGGGCCCGCTCTCGTACACCGCGTCGCGGTACGCGGGGTCGGGGCTGGTCCACGCCTGGGTGCCCTGGAGGTTGAACAGGCCGTCGCGGCCCTGCTCCACGTTGAAGGAGTCGACGCGGCCGGTGGCGTCGTTGTGCGCGAAGATCTGCCAGCGCTGCCGCCCGTGGACGGCGGTGGGGACCAGCAGGGCGGTGAAGCGGCCGTCCGAGAGGTGGCGGACGAACGACAGCTCCTGGGTCGGCTCGTGGAAGGGGCGGCCCTCCATGTCCGTGGTGCCCAGGCTGTCCTTGGCCGAGTCGGGGCGGTTCTTGTGCCGGCTGCGGCGGTAGCGGGCCTCCAGGACGGGCTTGAGCTCACCCCCCACGAGCAGGAAGCGGTCGAGGAGCAGGGTGCCCGCGACCAGGGGCACCTTGGCGCCGTCACGGTCCACGGCGTAGTCCGCGCGGCCCGGGTCGCCGGAGGAGCCGCCGTCGGCCAGCTTGTGGACCGCGTCGGGGTGCGCCGCCCCCACGGACTGGCGCAGGACGACGATGTGCGTCCCGTCGGACAGCGCGTGGAAGGGCGCGAGGGCGGTGAGCCGGGCGGTCGTCGAGAGGAACGGGTCCACCTCCTCCTCGCCCAGGCGCTCGTCCGGCGCGGCCTCGACCCGGCCGCCGCGCTTGACGACCGGCATCCTGGTGGCGCCGGCGACCGCGAAGCCCACATCGGTCGTCTCGGCGGGGAAACGCAGGGGGAGCGGGTTCTCCGACCAGTAGGCGGCGTCGAGTTCGCCCTTGGCGTCGTCGTGGCGGCTCAGGTCGAGCACGGTGTACACGAGCCGCCGCTGGTCGTCCATGGCCAGGGCCACCGTGGTGCCCTGGTGGCGCACGGTGGTGGTGTGGGCATAGGAGCGGTCGCTGTAGACCTTGGACAGGTGTTGCTCGCCGGACAAGGCGTCTCCTCGGAAATCACATACGGGAAGGGCGGGGTGACCCCGCTGACCTGCGCCGCTCCCCCTTCGCGAGCGCAGCGACCCACGATTTACCGGCGTGAATTCCGCGTCAAGGAACGGTTTTCGCCAAGGCGTCCGAATACAGGGGGTGGTGAGGTCGTCACCCCCTGGCGATGTGAGGTGTGCCGCCCCCTTCCGGCGGCACGCCTCACCATCACCGGGTCCCCTCACGACCCGTCAGCTCCCGCTATTCCGGCAGGTTGCCGTTCCCGCCCAGGTTCGCGACCATGCGGCGCAGGACGTCGATGGTCCTCGCGTACTCGGCCGGGTCGACGCCCTCACGCATCCGCGTGTGGACCCGCGCGTTGCGGTCCCGGGCGCGCAGCCGTCCGGCCTCCCCGGCCTCCGTCAGCGTCAGGACCCCGCCGTCCTCCGTCAGCCAGCCACGCGCGACGAGGTCGTCGAAGACGCCGTCGAAGTCGGTCCCGAGGTCGTCGTACGGCGTCAGCCGCTCGACGAGCGCCGCGCGGGTCCAGGTGCCGGGCGCCCCGGCGGCGTGGTTGAGCGTCCACCAGTGCGGCTGGGTCAGGTCCTCCACGGCCAGCTCCGCGCGGAGGGCCCCCACGATCAGGCGGTACGCCTGGCCGGTCCACGAGCCCATGGGCTGGGCGACGAGCTCTTCCTGCGTGTACTCCTTGAACTCCATGGCGAGGGTCCCCCTTCAAAAACGATCACTTGGACATGATCAAGGTAGGACCTCAAGCGGACTTGGGGTCAAGGAGCGCCGGCGCGGGGGCCCGGTGCTCAGGCCGCGACGAGCTCGCCCAGCCGCCTGCGCTCCGGGACGCCGAGCTCCTCGAAGACCGCGAGCGCCGCCCGCCAGTGCGGGAGGGCGGCCTCCGGTCCGTGCAGGGCCTGTTGCGCCAGGCCGTACACGTACAGGGTCCTGGCCATGACGAGCCGCTGGCCGTGCCGCCGCGCCAGCTCCAGCGCCCGCTCGGCGTAGCGGACCGCGCGCGGCTCGTCGCCGAGGTCGAGGTGGGCGTGGGCGATGCCGGCGAAGGCACGGGTCCGGGAGAGGAGCAGTCCGGTCGCCCGGATCCGGCCCAGGGCCTGCCGGCCGTAGTACAGGGCCCGGGCGGGCCGGCCGTCCGCCCGGTAGGCCTCGATCAGGCTGGTGAGCACCCTGACCTCGCCGTAGCCGAAGTGGATCTCGCGGGCCAGGCCCAGGGCGCGGTGGTAGTCGGTGAGCGCCGCGGTGGTGTCCCCGGTGCACCGCCGGACCGTGGCGAGGGCCTCCAGCGCCGCCGCCTCGTGGACCCTCTCCCTGGTCCAGCGGCTGAGGCCGATCGCCTGGCCGGCGTCGGTGGCGGCCTGTTCGTAGTCGCCCGCGTCGCAGCGGGTGCCGGACAGGTGCGACAGGGCGTTGTTCTCCAGGTGCGGGTTCCCGAGGCGCCGGGCCAGCTCCAGGCACTCCGAGAACGCCGCGAGCGCCGCGGCGAGGTCGCCCTGGAACCACGCCACGATGCCGGTGCCCGCCAGTGCCTGGCACAGCGTGGCGCCGTTGCCCGCGCGCCGGCTGAGGGCGAGGGCCTGTTCCTGCCTGCGGAGCCCGAGGCCGGGCCGGGTCGACAGCAGCTCGGCGATCCCGATGTGGTGCAGCGCCAGCGCCTGCGCGTCGACGTCGCCCGCCCGCCGGGCCAGCGTCAGGGCCTCCTCCTGGTAGCGGATGCTGTGCCCGGGGCGGCCCAGGTGGACGTTGGCCAGACCGAGGTTGAAGAGGCTGTCGGCCTGCCCGGAGACGTCACCGGTCCGGCGGCTGATCTCCAGCGACCGGCTGTGGCACCGGTCGGCCTCCTCGTAGCGGCTGAACAGGAAGTGGATGTCGCCCATGAGGCCGAGGACGGACGCCTCGGCGCGCTCGTCCCCCGCCCGGCGGGCCGCGGCGAGCGCGGCGTCGCACACCGCGAGCCCCTCGGCGCCGTGCCCGCGGGACGTGAAGTAGCCGCGCAGGGCGTCCGCGAGGCGCCAGGCGTGGGCGAGGGTGCCCATGTCGAGCGCGCGGCGCGCGGAGGCCACCAGGTTCGGCAGCTCGCTGTCCAGCCAGTCCAGCGCCTCCGCCTCGTCCATCGGCCGTACCGGCCCGCCGGCCGCGGCGGGCGCGGCGGGCGCGGGCGGCGGCGGTCTACGGGCCCGGGGGCGGAGGAGCTCCGCGGCGGCGCGGGCCGTTCCCAGGTAGAAGGCGAAGAGCCGGGCGCGCGCCGCCGGGGCGCCCGCGTCGCCCTCGGCCCGCGCCGCGGCGTACTCGCCCAGCAGGTCGTGGATCCGGAAGCGGCCACCGCTGCCGGCGGACACCAGGTTCGCCGAGACCAGCGTGTCCAGCAGCGGCCCCGCCCCGGCGGGGGAGCGGTCCATCAGCACCCCGGCCGCCGGACCGGCGAAGTCCGGGCCCGGCACCAGGCTCAGCCGCGCGAAGAGGGTCGCGGCCGGCTCCGACAGCCTCCGGTAGGACAGGTCGAAGGCCGCCCGCACGGCCGCCTCCTCGTCACCCGGGGACACCAGGTGGGCCAGCCGGCCCCGTGAGCGCAGGACGTCGACGTAGTGCGCCACCCGGGTCTGCGGCAGGGCGTCGACGTTCGCCGCCGCGATCCGCAGCGCCAGGGGGAGCCGCGCGCACTCGGCCGCCAGGGCCCGCACGGCCCCGGGCTCGGCGTCCGCCCGCGCCGGCCCGAGCAGGCCGGTGAGCAGGGCCACCGACTCCTCGTCGGTCATCGGGGCGAGCCGGAGCCGGTGCCCGCCCTCGATCGCGGACAGCCCGCGCAGGTCGTCCCGGCTCGTCACGATCACCGCGCAGCCCGGGTCGCCGGGGAGCAGCGGCCGCACCTGGCGCGGATCGGCGGCGTCGTCGAGCAGGACGAGCACCCGCCGGTCGGCGAGCAGGCTGCGGTAGAGGCCGACCCGTTCCTCCTCGTCGGCCGGCACCTGGTGGGCCGGCAGGCCCAGCGCGCGCAGGCACCGGCCCAGGGCCACCGACGGTGCCAGCGGGGCCGCGCGGCAGTGGCCCTGGAGGTTGACGTAGAGCTGGCCGTCCGGGAAGCGGGCCCGGACCTGGTGGGCGACGTGCAGGGCGAGGGTGGTCTTGCCCACGCCGGGCTGGCCGGTGACGATGCCCACGGGCATGGCCTCGCCGGGGGTGCCCCCGCGCCCGTACGCCCGCGGGGCCAGGAGCTCCGCCAGGGACCGGACCGGGCCGGCCCGGCCGACGAAACAGCGCGGGGCCGGGGGCAGTTGGAAGGGCTTCACCTCCCAGGGGCCCCGCCCGGTGCCCGGTGCCCGGGGCTCCGCCCTGCCGGACACCGCGTTCCCGGTCAGGACCATCTGGTGCACGCGGTCCACGTGCTCGCCCGGGTCGATGCCCATCTCGTCGCGGAACAGCCTGCGCACGCGCCGGTACGCCGCCAGCGCCTCGCCCGTGCGGCCCGACCGGCTCAGGGCGAGCATGAGCGCGGCCCACAGCCGCTCGCGCAGGGGGTGCTCCCGCGTCAGCGCGTCGAGCTCCCCGACGATCTCGGCGTGCCGGCCGAGCCGCAGCTCGACCTCCGCCCAGCGTTCCAGGGCGTGCAGCCGCTCGTCCGCCAGCCGGGGAGCCGCGCCGCGCTGGAGGGAGTCGGAGGGGACGTCGAGGAGCGGCGGTCCCTGCCACAGCGCGAGCGCCTCGGTGAGCAGGGCGGACTCCTCCACCGCGTCACCCGTGGTGTGCGCCTTGCGGGCCCGTTCCAGCAGCTCGTGGAAGGCCGCCACGTCCAGTCGGCCCGGGGCGACCTCCAGGGCGTAGCCGTTGGGTCTCGTGCGCACGAGCGGGGTGCCGTCCGGTCCGTCGCCGAGGGCGCGGCGCAGGCGCATGGTGTAGACGTGGACCGTGTTGCGTGCCGACGGTGGCGGGTTCTCGCCCCACAGCCTGTCGACGAGGGTGTCGAAGGGCACGGTCCGGTTGGCTCCGAGCAGCAGGGTGGCGAGGAGGACGCGGAGCTTTCCGGCCGTGAGCGGGACGGGCGTCGTGCCCCGGAACACCTCCATGTGTCCCAGCAGGCGGAAACGCAACTCCGTCACCACTGCGCCACCCCCCTCCACGACAGCGCGCACGAGGTGTTGGAAGCACAGTAAGTCCGTTTCGCGCGCCGGGGACAGCGCCGTTCGAGCCAGGCGGCCGGGTGGTGACCGTACGGGCCCTGGGGTGCCCGCTACCGCCACGGGCAGCGCGGAAGCCCCGGGTACGGGTCCTTGTCGGTCCACAGGTAGTTGGCCGGAATGCTGCCCCAGGCGAGGACCGAGGGGATCTGCACGGTCTCCTGGCCCTGGGTGTAGTACCAGACGCTGTTGCCGCCCGGGTGGGGGTCACCGAGCGTCCAGCACACGAACCAGCTGGTGGTGGTCTTGAGGAGGCCGGTCACGGGGGCGAGGAAGGCGGCCCGGCCGTAGAGCTGGCCGGGAGCGTTCTCGCAGTAGAGGTCCTTGGTGAAGGAGTTGCCGAGGGTGTCCGCGTGCGGGCTGTTCTCCCGCATGTAGCAGGTACGGGCGGATCCGGAGGCAGGAGCGGCAGAGGCGGCAGGGGCGGTGGCGTCCGCGGCGGTGCTCGCCGCCGTGGCCGGGGTGGCGGACAGCGCGGCCGTCGCCGCGAGGGCGGCGGCCACCGCCCCGCCCCGGTGCGCGGCCCTTCCCGGCGGCCTCACCGGTGGCCGTCCCGCACGGCCTCCGCGGCCTTCATGGACGGTACGCAGGGCGGCAGGCCGGGGAACGGGTCGACCGTGGTGGTCAGCCGGTACGCGGGCACGTACCCCCAGCCCTTGCGCATCGGCCAGTTGAGGATGCGGTCGCCCTGCGTGTAGTACCAGACGCGGTTCTTTCCGGCGTGCAGCTCACCGGTCTCCCAGCACACGAACCAGCTCAGGGTGGAGACGAGCTTGCCGACCACCGTGGCGTAGTTCTCGGACTTCGCGTACACATCGGCGACGACGTTCTCGCAGTAGAGGTCCTTGGTGAAGGTCTTGCCCGCGTAGTCGGTGTGGGAGACACCGTTCCGGATCTGGCAGATGCCGCGTGGGCCGGACGCGCCGGGAGCGGCGCCGTCCCCCGCCGTGGCGGCCGCCGCGGGAACCGCTCCGGCGAGCGCCGCGACGCTGACGGCGGACATGGCGAGGGCCGTCCAGCCCCGTCGGCCGGGCCTGATCGCTGTCGTTTTCACGTGCCTTCCTCTTCCTTCGTTCCTGCCCGGTGACGCTCGCTTCCCCGCCCGCCGGCCCGGCCGGCGCCCGGGTCCGGTCAGGCCCACCGGCACTTGGGCACGCCGGGCGCCGGATGGCTGTCCACGTGCAGCAGATGGCCGGGCAGATAGCCCCAGCCCTTCGCCCCCGGCCGGTCGACGATCACATCGCCCTGTGTGTAGTAGTAGAAGTTGTTGCCGCCCGGCGGCGGATCGCCGGTCTTCCAGCAGACGAACCAGCTCCGGGTGGACAGCAGCCTCGACACCACCGGGCTCGTCGGGTACGTCTGAAGGCGCAGCTCACTGGGGGAGTTGTCGCACACCACGTCGTGGTCGAACCACATGCCCGTCCAGTCGACGTGCTCGACACCCTCACGCGTCACGCACGGCGCGCTCGCCGTCCTGGGCTCGCCCGACGCGGGCAGCGCGGCGCCCAGGACCAGCGCCGCGGCCGACACCGTGGCCGCCGTCCAGGTCCGTGACCTGCTCATGGTCGTCACTCCCACGTCTTCTTCCCCCTGCCGGCTTCTTCCGGTTCCTTCTTCCCTGACTCCTCTTCCGGGCGCCTTCTCTTCCGGGCGGTACGAGGCTCTTCCTCCGGGCTCTTCCTCCGGACGGTACGAGGCGGGCACAGGGATCCGGCGCGGACCCGGCCCAGTGTGGCCCGTACGGCTGACATCCCTCTGACGGCCTTGTCAGCCGCGTGTCAGATGACCGTGTAAGGATCCGGACACGGGCAGCGAGCCGCAGGTCTGGGGGCGTCGACGGATGGTTTTCTCTGGAACGCAAGCCGACGGATCCCGGAACCGGCCGGTGTGGGCCCCACCCTCACCACCGGCCGCCCGGGACCATCCGTTACGCAGCTACCTCTCCTATCTCGCGGGTGAGGACGTCCCGGGCACCGGCTGGGTCTACACCGTCACGTCCCGCTCCCTCCTGGAGGACGTCTTCGCCAGCGTCTCCCTCAAACGCGAGCTGGAACGCGACCCCCACTCCACGGCGGCGGACCACCCGTACGTGGTGGGCCGCGTCGCGGTGGCCTCCGCCCGGGACAACGCCCGCGCCCTGGAGGCCGCCGCCGGGGCCGCCCCCGCCTGGGCCGCCGTCCCCCTGGAACGCCGCATGGAACTGGGCGCCGCCTTCCGCGATCAACTCCTGCGGCACCAGGACGAGTTCCTGCGCCTGCTGACCGCCGAGGCACACCCCCTGAAGCTGGCACGCTGGGAGCTGAGCTGCCTGCTGGCGGTCTACGCCGAGGAGAGCCTCGACTGGTACCGCCGGCAGATGCACACCGAGTTCCGGCACGGCGGCAGACGGCTGATCGTCCGCCGCGTCGCCGACGGCGTCGTCTGCCTCAACCCGCCGCAGAACGCCCCCGCCCCCAGCGCCGCGCTCGCCGTGCTGGCCCTCATGGCCGGCAACGCCGTCGTCGTCCGCGCGCCGCGCAGCATCGCGCTCAGCACGATGTACGTCATGCGCGAGCTCGTCGCCCCGCTCCTGGAGGACATGGGCGCCCCGCCGGGCACGCTCGGCGTCGTCTGCGGCAACCCCGGCTCCACGCTCGACCTCTGGGTCGACAGCCCCCTGGTCGACGACATCTTCTACATCGGCGGCTGCGAGGAGGGCCTGCGCCTCGAACAGCGGTGCGTCGCCAAGGGCAAGAAGCCCATCCTGGAGCTGGCCGGCAACGACACGATCACCGTCTGGAAGGACGCGGACCTCGACCTGGCCGCCCGGGCCGCCTGCGAGGCGTTCTACGGCTCCGGGCAGATCTGCATGGCGCCCAACCGCGTCCTGGTCCACGAGGCCGTCGCCGACGAGCTGACCCGGCGCATCGCCCGCGAGGCCGCCCGCGTCCGGCCGGGACACCCCGAGGACGAAGGCGTGCTGCTCTCCCCGGTGCGGCGCAGCGAGCGGTTCTTCGCCCTGCTCGACCAGGCCCGGGAGGCCGGCGCCGCGCTCGTGTGCGGCGGCCACCGCACCGAGCTGGACGGCACCCGCTCGGACACCGGTGTCTTCCTGGAGCCGACCGTCCTGCGCGTCGACGGCCTGGCCGCCGCCCGGCGCGTCGACGCCGTGCAGCAGGAGACGTTCTTCCCGCTGCTCCCCGTCGTCTCCGTCGGGCCGGGCGACGACGGCCCGCTCCTCGACGAGACGCTCGCGTTCGTCGACGCCGGCGCGCACGGGCTGCGCAACTCCCTGTGGACCCGCTCGGACGAGGTCGTCGACACCTTCCTGCGCCGGGTGCGCAACGGCGGGCTGCTCAAGGTCAACGACTCCCACATCGGCTTCCTGCCCTACCTGCCCAGCCACGGCGGCACCGGCCTGACCGGAGGCGTCTTCGGCGAGGCCAACTACCCGATGCTCAAGACCTCGCACCTGCAAGGGGTCAGCGTCAGCGCCGGCACCGACCCGCGCCGCGCCGCCTTCGGCGACCTGTGGGGCGGCTGAGCGGCGCGCCCCCCGGCGCCCCGCACGGCAGCCGCCCGTACGGCCGGGACCGTACGGAGGCGGCCCCTGCGGGAGCGGCCCACCCCTCCTGCCCTGAAGGGAACCGTCAGTGACCGAAGTCCACCCCCGAACCCACCCGCCCGGCGCGGCGCGGACCGAGGACCTGCCGCACGCCGGGACCGAGCAGGACGTCCTGCGCCTCTACCGCGCCCACCTCAGCAAGGGCCGGGCCACCCTGGCCGAACTCTTCGGAGGCCATATGGAAGTGGCCTCCGAAGGGGCCTGGCTGCGCACCTCCGACGGCGCGAGCTTCCTCAACTGCGGCGGCTACGGCGTCTTCATCACCGGCGCCCGCCACCCCCTGGTCACGGAGGCCGTGCTGCGCCAGCTGCGCACGCACCCCACGGCCACCCGCATCCTGCTGGAGCCCACCGTGGCGCGCGCCGCCGAGGCCCTGGTCTCGGTGACGCCGGCCGGGCTGGACCGCGTGCACTTCAGCCTCTCCGGCGCCGAGGCGGTCGAGACCGCGCTCAAGCTGGCCCGCGCCGGAGGGCGCAGGCGGACCGTGGCCATGTCCGGCGGCTACCACGGCAAGACCCTGGGCGCGCTGTCGGCGACGGCCAAGGAGGTCTACCAGGCGCCCTTCCGCCCCCTGCTCGCCGACGTCACGCACGTGCCCTACGGTGACGCCGACGCCCTGGAGAAGGAGCTGGCCGGCCACCCCGGCGAGGTCTGCGTCCTGGTGGAGCCGGTGCAGGGGGAAGGCGGCGTCGTGGTCCCGCCGGACGGCTATCTGCGCCGCGTCGAGTCGCTGGTGCGGGAGTACGGCGGGCTGCTGGTCCTCGACGAGGTCCAGACCGGCCTGGGCCGCCTCGGCCACTGGTGGGGCGCCGACATCGAGGGCGTCAGGCCCGACATCCTGCTGGCGGGCAAGGCCCTCGGCGGCGGGATCGTCCCCGTCTCGGCGACCGTCGCCACCCGCGAGACGTTCCGGCCCTTCGACAAGGACCCCTACATCCACACCTCGACCTTCTCCGGCCAGCCGCTGCTCATGGCCGCCGTCCAGGGTGTCGTCCAGGCGATCCGCGAGGAGGACCTGATCACCCGGGCGAGGGTGCTGGGCGAACGCCTCCTGCCGGGCATCAAGGAGGTCGTCGAGGACACCCTGGGCGACGGGCTCGCGGTGGAGGTACGCGGCCGGGGGCTCCTCATCGGCGTCGAGCTCGCCGAGCCCGGCCTCGCCGGCGAGCTGCTGATGGAGCTCTTCAACCGGCGGGTCATCGCCAACCACTCCATGATCGGCAGCTCGGTCGTCCGCTTCACCCCGCCCGCCACGCTCACCGACGGCGAGGCGGATTTCCTCCTCGGCTCCCTCGACCAGGCATGCCGCGCCCTGCGCTCGGGTGCGACGACGATGCCGGAAGGCGGTCGCTGAGATGCGGCGTGTGGAACTGGAGGCGACGGTGCGCGGCGAGAAGGCCCGGGAGGTCTTCGACGCCCTGCTCGCCTGGGAGCGCTACCCCGAACTCGCGCCCCACGTACGGGCGACGACCGTGCACCGCAGCGTGCCCGGCGAGGGCGGCAGCTCCAGCTGGGAGCTGTACTTCCGCAGCGGGCTGCTGTCGTGGTCGGAGGAGGAGTTCTTCGACCCCGGGGCGCTGCGGATCCGGTTCGAGCAGACGTACGGCGACTTCGACGAGTTCCGCGGCACGTGGCAGCTGCGGCAGGACGCCGACGACGTCCATGTGCGCTTCGACGCCGAGTTCGACTTCGGCATCCCCAGCATGGAGGGGATCCTCGACCCCATCGCGGAGCGCGTCATCAAGGAGACGGTCGCCTGGGCGGTGACCGGTCTCTTCCTGGACGTCACGCACCAGGAGCCGCTGCCGCCCCGGCAGCCGGGGAGGAACGTTTCCCCGGTGGGGTCCGCGGCGGCCGGGGACACGGACGAGAACACCGAGAACACCCCCGAGGGATGAGTCATGGACCAGGCAAACCCTTTCGACACCCCCACCACGGCCAAGCTGCACCGCGCGGAATACCTCGTCGGCTTCGCCGTCACCACCGGTCTGATCATCGCGCACGCGGGTGAGATCCGCTGGGGGGTGGCCGTCGCGCTGTTCCTCTACATCGACCTCATCGGCTACCTCCCCGGCGCGATCGCCTACCGCCGCAGCCCCGACAAGGAGATCTCCAAGGTCTACTACGTCCTCTACAACACCATGCACAGCCTGGTCACCCAGGGCGCGGTGGCCGCCCTGTGGATCTGGCTGATCGGCCCCGAGTGGGCGCTGTTGCTGCTGCCCTGGCACCTCTTCGGCGACCGCGGCCTGTTCGGCAACTTCTACAAGCCCTTCGGCATGCACTTCGAGCCCGTACCCGAGCCCGGTTACCGCGAGCTGCTCGGCGGGCTGCACGGGCCGCTGCTGGCCCGCGCCGTCCCGCAGCACGGCAAGAAGGACAAGAAGAAGGACCCGGAGGGCCGGCGGCCGGTCGGCGCCAACCCGTGACCCTGCCCCCGGTTCCCTCCCCACCACCGTCGAAAGGACGCCGGATGCGCTACGAGGCGCTGTACGAACGGCTCAGGGACATCCTGGCCGGCAAGCTGCACGTGGACCCGGACCGCATCACGTACGACGCCACGCCCGAGGAGATCGAGCTGGACTCGCTCGCGCTCGTCGAGCTGTCCCTCGTGCTGGAGACGGAGCTCGGCATCCGGATCAGCGAGGACGACCTGGCCGAGGCCCCGACCGTCGGCGCCGTCGCCCGCCTGATGGCGGAGCGCAGCGCCGCGGCCGGGTCCTCGTGACCGGGGGACCGGCACGATCGCCGGGCGGCCGTACGGGTCAAGGGTGCAGGGCGGCCCAGGTGTTGGGGCCGACGAACCCGTCGGCGGTCAGCCCGACCGCCTGCTGGAAGTCCTTGACGGCGGCCAGGGTCGCCTCGCCGAAGATCTTGTCGACGGTCACGTTCCGGTAGCCGTAGACCTTGTTGAGGACGCACTGGGCGTGCCCGACCGCGTCGTTGGCGTGCCCCTTGCCGAGCTCCGGGTGGGTGCCGGTGTAGGGGCACAGCCGCCACTCGCCGTTGACGCCGTTGCGCACCTGCTCCCGCGCGGAGGGCGCGGCGCGCGCGGTCGCGGAGTCGCCTCCGGGCCCGAGTACCGGGCCGAGTGACAGCACGCTGCCGAGCAGGGCCGCCGTGACGAGCGCGTGGAGTCGTCCTGATGTCATGACGGGATCTCCCGGACTGTGGGGGACGGTGGGGTGAGGGGGCCCGGTGCGGGCCCCGGGGTCCGATGACGAGGGCGGGCCGGTCAGACCCAGGCGCACCGGGGGACACCCGGGTAGGGGTGCCGCGGTGTCTGCACGACCCGGGCGGGGACGACCCCCCACGCCTTGAGGCCGGGCTGGGTCACCACCTCGTCCCCCTGCGTGTAGTACCAGATCTTGGTCTGGCCCGGCGGGGCCTCGCCCTCCGTCCAGCACACGAACCAGCTCGGCGACAGCTTGAGCCTGCCGGTGACCGGCGCGTTGAAGGCGGACCGCCCGAGGACGTCCGTGGCGAGGTTGTCGCAGAACAGGTCCAGGGTGAAGGTGTTGCCCAGGTTGTCCTGGTGCCTTTGGTTGCGCAGCCCGCAGGTGGCCGCGGTGCCCGTCCCGCCGGCGGGCTCCGCCACCACGGCGGGGGCGCCGACGGCGAGGATCCCCAGGGACAGCAGGGCGGCCGTCCACGCCTTCCGGCCGTGTGCCCGGCGCTTCCCGGTCAGGTCCATCTCAGCCTCCGGAAGCCGTCGGGGCCGACCAACTGCACCGCGCCAGCCCCGGGACCGGGTGCTTCGTCACCTGTAGCTCGGCCGCCGGAAGGTAACCCCAGCCCTTCGTGCGCTTGTTGCCGGAGACGCTGTCGGCCTGCGTGTAGTACCAGATGTCACTGCCCTGCTGCGGGGTCCCTGGCTTCCAGCACACGAACCAGCTCGGCGAGAAGGCCATCCGCCCGTTGACGGGGCTCTGGGTCGTCGACTGGACCCGGGTGTTGACGAGGTTGTGCGGGCACACCACGTCGCCGAGGAAGTTCATCGGGGTCCAGTCGGTGTGCCGCGCGTCGGGCCGGACCTGGCAGGTGTCGGCGGCCACGGGCCCGGCGGCGGCCCCGGAGGCCGTGGAGGCGGGGGGTACGACCGGCAGCACCGCGCCCCCCGCCACGGCGGCGACGACCGCGGCCCGGCGGACGCGCCGGCCCGGTGCGCGGGTTCCGTGTCTTTCACGTCTGACAGCCATGTCCGCTCCTGGTGATTCGGCGACACACGAACGGCTGCCGGGGCGTCGGCCGCGGCCGCCCGGTAGGGACCGATACTGGCAGGGCGGTGTGAAGCCTGCCTGACATCCCGCTGACGGGCCCTCAGTCGGTGCCGGGGCCCGGGGCACGGCCGGGGAAGGCCGGTCCCCGGGCGCCGTTCACCCGCGGGTCACCGGGTGCGGTACGCGTCGGTGACGGTCTGCGTGAGGGTGTTGCCGTCGGTGTCGGTCAGCTCCGCCCGCAAGGAGACGCCGGTGCCCGCGCGGGTTGCGGACGAGGGCGGTCAGGGCGGTCAGGGCGGTCCGCCGCGGTCATCGCGAGGACCGCTCCGCCAGCAGCTCCCGGACCTCCGACCGTTCCGCCGCGCCCAGCCGCTCGTACGCGGCGAGCGCGTCCCGCCAGCACGCCCGTGCCCGCCCCTCCTGCCCGATCCGCGCGAGCGCGCGGCCCAGCAGCGTCAGGACGTGGGCGCTCCGCAGGTCGTCGCCCAGGTCGCGGAGGACGGTCAGGGCGAGGTCGGCGTGGCGGGCCGCCGCGGCCGGGTCGCCGGCCGCGAGCTGCGCGACGGTGAGGCGCCAGGCCGTCATCCCCTCCCACCAGCGCTGCCGGCCCGCCTGGAAGACCGCGAGCGCGTCGGCGAGACTCCGCACGGCCTCCTCCGGGCGGCCGCTCTCGGTCAGGGCGATGCCGTAGGCGTAGAGGGCGTTGGCCCGCCGCCAGGACGGTCCCGCGGCCTCGTAGCGGGCGAGCGCCCGCCCGGCGAGCTCCGCCGCGAGGGCCGGGCGGCCCATGTCCAGGTGCGCGCGGGAGAGGTTGCTGAGGGCGCTGGCCTCGCCCGGGAGGTTCCCGTCGGCGCGGAACCCCCTCAGCGCCGTCGCGAGGTGCCGCTCCGCCTCCTCGGGGCGCTTCAGCCATGTGGCGAGGGAGCCACGGAGGTTCGACGCCTGGCAGAGGGCCAGCGGGTCCGCGGTGACGGTCCCCAGGCGCACGGCCTGCCGGGCGTGCTCCTCGGCCCGGGCGAACCGCGCGGTCAGGCCGTGGTGGTAGGCCAGGATCGTGTGCGCGCGGCCCTCGGCCCGCGGGTCGCCGGTGTCCCGGGCGGCGGTCAGGACGGCGGCGGCCACTTGCCCGTACAGCCTGCGCCCCATGCCGTTCTCGGCCAGGTCCTTCACCACGAACAGCAGGTCGACGGAGCGCCGCAGGGTGTCGCCGGACGCCTGCTGCCGGACACAGGCCAGGAGGCAGGAGACCTCGGTGAGGAGCCAGTCGGTCGCCGCACGGCTGCCGGGGAAGGTGAGGCCGGGCACCGGGACCGGTTCCAGGTGGGTGCCGAGCCGGTCGCCCGGCCGGTCCACGGCGTAGGCCCGCGCGGCCGTGGCCAGGTAGAAGTCGAGGAGCCGGGACATGGCGGCGTCGCGCTCGGCGGGCGGCTCCTCCCGTTCGGCGCGGGCGCGCGCGTAGAGGCGCAGGAGGTCGTGGAGGCGGTAGCGGCCCGGGGTGGTGGATTCCAGCAGCGAGGTGTCGACGAGCGACTCCAGGACGTCCTCGGCCGCGTCGGGGTCCAGGTCCAGGAGGGCGGCCGCGGCGGGGAGGGAGAGGTCGGGCCCGTCCGGCAGGCCCAGGAGCCGGAAGGCGCGGGCCTGCCCGTGTTCGAGGTGGTGGTAGCCCAGGTCGAAGGTGGCCTCCACGGCCAGGTCGCCGGCGTGGAGTTCGTCGAGGCGGCGGCGCTCGTCGGCGAGTCTCCGGGCGAGGTGGGCGACGGTCCACGTGGGGCGGGCCGCCAGCCGGGAGGCGGCGATGCGCAGCGCCAGGGGCAGGAAGCCGCAGGCGGCGACGGTGTCCAGGGCCGCCTCGCGCTCCACACCCACCCGTTCCGCGCCGACGATGCCGGTGAAGAGGGCGAGCGCCTCGCCGGGGTCCATCACGTCGAGGTCGACGAGGCGGACGTTCTCCAGGTCGAACAGGCGGACCCGGCTGGTGACGAGCGCCGCGCACCCCTCCGCCCCGGGGAGCAGGGGACGGACCTGGGCGGCGTCGCGGGCGTTGTCGAGCACGACGAGCACGCGGCGGTCCGCGAGGAAGGAGCGGTAGAGCGCCGCGCGCTCCTCCGCGTTCCCGGGGATCGCGGAGTCGGCCGTGCCCATGGCGCGCAGGAACGCGCCGAGCACCGCGTCGGGTTCCGCCGGGCCGGGCCCGCCGCCCTGGAGGTCGGCGTAGAGCTGGCCGTCCGGGAAGTGGTGCCGGACGGCGTGGGCCACGTGGACGGCGAGGCTCGTCTTGCCGACGCCGCCGATCCCGGCGATGGCCGAAACCGCGGGCGCGCCGCCGCGCGGGCCGGTCAGCTGCGCCCGGAGCCCGGCCGCCAGGCCGGCGCGGCCGGTGAAGTGCGCGACGCGCGCGGGCAGCTGGGCGGGCCGTACGAAGGGGCAGGCGTGGCCCTGGGAGGGGTCCGGTACGGCAGCCAGGTCGGTGTCCGCCTGGAGGATGCGCTGCTGGAGTTCGGAGAGTTCGGGGCAGGGGTCGACGCCGAGTTCGTCGGCGAGGAGGCGGCGGGTGTCGGCGTAGACGGCGAGGGCTTCGGCTTGGCGGCCGCTGCGGTAGAGGGCGAGCATGAGGAGTTCGCGGAGGCGTTCGCGCAGGGGGTGGGCGGCGGTGAGGGCGGTGAGTTCGGAGACGGCCTCGGCGTGGGCGCCGACCTCCAGATCGAGGTCGAGGCGGGATTCGAGGAGGGTGAGGCGCCATTCCTCGAGGCGGGTGCGCTGGGTTTCGGCGAAGGGGCCGGGGAGTCCGGCCAGGGGTTCGCCGTCCCAGAGGTCGAGGGCTTCGTTGATGAGGTCGCGGGCGCGGGGGCGGTCGCCGGTGGCGCGGGCTTTTTCCGCGTCGGTGGCGAGGTGTTCGGCCCGGTCGGTGTCGAGGCAGCCTTCGCCGACGCGTATCGCGTAGCCGCCGGATTCGCTGACGAGGGCGTCGGCGTCGGGGCCGAAGACCTTGCGCAGTCGTGAGGCGTAGGTGCGCAGTGCGGCGAGGGCGGCGTGGGGTGGTTCCTCGCCCCACAGTGCGTCCACGAGTTCCGCCGCGGTGGCGGTGCGGCCGCCGCGCAGCAGCAGCGCGGCCAGGAGCGCGCGCTGCTGGGGCGAACCGGTGTGGAGGAGCTCCGCACCGCGCCGGGCCCGCACGGGCCCGAGCACGGAGAAGAGGAGCCGCGGTCGTCCGGGGGCCGCCACCGGCGCGCGGCCGGGGGCGTCGGATGCGGTGTCGGTCACGAGTGGTTCCAGGGGGTGGGGGACGGGGCCGGTCCGGGCCGGCCGCCGCGCTCGCCGGCCGTCGGCGGCCGGCCCGGCCCATCCCCCTGATCTTGTCCTGCCCGGAGGGTTCCCGTCCGGTCCATTCCCGGTCATCTCGTGCAGGAAGCGCGCCCGGGCGCGCGAGCGGGCCCCTCCCGTCAGGCCGGCTTCGCCTCGATGAGCTGGAAGACGTTCGGCGGCGGCATCGGGGTGATGCTGTCGACCCGGAACCCGGCGCCCGCGCACAGCTCGGTGAAGTCCGCCGCGGTGCGCTCCCTGCCGCCGACGTTCACGAGCATGTTGAGGTCGCTGAGGTACGTCAGGTCGGGGGCCTCCGGGGACACGGTCGCCGGCAGGACCGGCTCGATGATCAGGAGGGTGCCGTCGGCCGGGACGACCTTCCTGATGTGCCGCAGGATGGTCGTGCACTGCTCGTCGTTCCAGTCGTGGATGACGCTCTTCAGCATGTAGAGGTCACCGCCCGCCGGGGCCGAGGCGAAGAAGTCGCCGGTCTCCAGGGCGGTCCGGTCGGTGAGGCCCTCGCGGGCGAACCGCGCGGCGGCCTGGGCGAGGCCCTCGGCGGTGTCGTGGACGATGCCCCGGGTGCCGGGGTGCTCGCGCAGGACGGCGGAGAGCAGGGTGCCGTCGCCGCCGCCCACGTCCACGACGGTGCCGAAGCGGCCGAAGTCGTAGTGGCCGGGGAGGGCGTCGGCGAGGAGCCGCGTGGCCTGGCTCATCGCCGTGTTGAACTCGGCGGACAGCTCGGGGTGCGCCTTGAGGTGGCCGAAGAAGTCGGTGCCGAAGACCGAGTCGAAGGACGTCCGCCCGGTCCGTACGCTCTCCTCCAGGAGGTCCCAGCCGCGCAGCATCGCCGGGTCGGTGAACATCCGGGCCATGGAGAGCATGGTGTCCGGGGTGTCGGAGCGCAGCAGGTCCCCCGCCGCGGTGGTGGTGAACGTGCCGGGGGCCGTCTCGGTGAGCAGCCGCATCCCGGCCAGCGCCCGCAGCAGCCGGTGGGTGGCCCGCAGCTGGGTGCCGAGGTCGTCGGCGAGGCCGTCGGCCGTCCGCTCGCCCGTGCCGATCCGGTCGAAGATCTCCAGTCGTACGGCGGTCCCGAGCAGCTGTGTGCCCATCTGCCCGAAGGCCAGCCGTGCCACGGTGCCGCGCTCGTGCCAGCCCGCCGTCACACGCTCCTCGTCGTTTCCCGCCCCGGTCATGTGCGCCCCCTTTCGTCGTGGCGCCGTCCGGCGCCCCGTCACCTGCGCGCGGCATGCCCGGGTGTGCGCGTGGCATGCCGAAGGTCGGCGGCAGGATGCCGCCACCGCGCAGTTAGGTAAGCCTAAGTTGATGGTCGTCCGGATGGCAACGGCTTCCCGCGGCGGGATGGTCAGGCGCCCGCGGTCCGGGGCGGGGTGAGTGGGGGTCAAGGGTCCGGCGGCGCGTCCGCCCGCCACCGGTTGTCCCGGTCTCCTCACTCCCCGCAGCCCTTCCCGGGCGCAAGCGGAAGCTTGTAGGCCACACGCGATGCGGCCTCGGGCCCGCGTTCTTTCGCCTAGCTGATCGAGAAGCGGAAGCGTGTGCGAAGATTCCGTCCCCCGGTCCGTCCGGACCGGGTGACAAGGGGAAACATCGTGAAACAAACGACGTCAAGAACCGCTGTCGGAGCGGTACTGACGATGGCTGTCTCGGCCGTGCTCCTGCCCGTGTCGACCGCGAACGCGGCGCCGGCCCCGCGCGCCGCGGACGGCGCGACGACCAAGACGTTCGCCACCCTCGCCGACGCCGTCCTGACCAAGCGCACGGCGGCGCTCCTCGACGGCCGGTCCGCGCGGACCACGCCGAAGCCCGGCAACATACGCCTCTCGGCCGCGCTGGCGCGGACGGAGGACACCGGCCTGTCCACGCTCCGGACCCGCAAGACGCGCCTCGCGTCCCTGGGCGAGGCGTACACCGCCGGTGACACCCGGGTCTCCGTGGACTCGACCAGCGTCAAGGGCGGCCGGGCCACGGTCCGGGTCACCGAGGTCACCACGCTCACGTACAAGAAGATCCGCGGCGACGAGCCGTCGACGACCGGCTTCCGGGCCCACCACGAGCTGAACTTCAGCAGCTCGTCGGGCAAGTGGGAGCTGACCGGTATCCGGCCCACGGACTCCGGCCCGCGCCCCATCAACGAGCCCCGCACGGCGGTGGCGACGACGAACACCGGTGGCGGTCTCGACGGGACGCCCGCCGCCATCACGTGGCCCGCGCGGCCGCAGCCGAAGACGCGGGGCACCGCCGGCTACAACTACGCGGCCATGGCGGCCTACGCGGAGAAGTACTGGCGGAACTACAACCCCGCGTACCGCAAGTTCAACGACCAGGGCGGTGACTGCACCAACTTCATCAGCCAGGCCCTGCGGGCCGGCGGCTGGAAGAACGACTCGGGCGTCGCGACGGACTACCGCAACTGGTGGTACGACAACACCACCCAGACGACCTCCTGGGTCGGCGCCAACGAGTGGGCGTGGTTCACGCTCTCCTCCAAGCGCGCGGTCAACCTGGCGAACGTCTACCAGATGGACGTCGGCGACATCCTCCAGATGGACTTCGACCGGGACGGGTCCAAGGACCACTCCATGATCACCACGTACCGGAGCCGGGCCGGCGTCCCGTACCTGACGTACCACTCGACCAACACCTACCGGAAGTCGGTCGCGAGCATCATCGCCTCCAACCCGGGGGCGGTCTACTTCGCCTACCGCACCTGACGGTCCGACGGCGATGACCTCACCGCCCGGCTGAGGCCGGGCGGCGCGTGAGCACCGGCCCGTCCGGCCGCCGCGCCGCTGGGCCCCGCCTCCGGGCGGGGCCCACCGCGTTTCCCGCGGTCCTTCCCCGCCGGTGACGGCTTCGGAAATTGACCCCCGATTTTCGGTCCGGATTGCACCCTGCTCAAAGTCTTTAGTTTCCCCTAAAGTTGTGATCACAAGACGGCGAACACGCCGTGCAACGAGGGGAACAGCGCCATGACCGGCAACAACGCCGAGAACGCCCGGAAGTCCGACTTCACCGCCGTGCTCACCCGGGCCGCCGAGGCCGAGACCACCAGCGACCCCAGCAGCGTGATGACCCTGCTCGCCGACTCCGACACCACCGGCGGCCTGCTGACGAGCTACCGGTCGCACTTCGCCGAAGGCGCCGTGGGTGCCCCCGCGCACTTCCACACCCGCGCCGCCGAGCTCTTCTTCGTCATCGACGGCTCGCTGCGCGTCCTGGTGGACGAGGAGATCGTCGTGCTGAACGCCGGCGACTCCCTCGTCGTGCCGCCGCACACCCCGCACGCCTTCGCGGCGGCGCCCGGAAGCGAGGCCGACGTGCTGTTCGTCTTCACGCCCGGCATGGCCCGCTTCGACTACCTGCGGCTGCTGGGCCGTGTGATGCGGGGCGAGGCGAGCCCGCAGGAGATCAAGGACTCCTCCGAGCGCTACGACAACCACTACGTGGACAGCCCCGTCTGGCGCGCGGAGCTCGGCGCGTAGCGGTCCTCGTCCCCGGGCCGGTCGCGCCCTGTCCGCCGTGCCCGGGCCGCCGTGCCCGGGCACCGGCCCCTCCCGACACTCCGGAGATCCCTCCGGCTTGATCTCAACCATGCTTGAGGTTTTAGCGTTGAGGTAAGCCCGAGGACGACGGAGGAACCCCGATGGACATGGAAGTCACCGCCTGGACATCGCTGCACAGCGCGATGAACGCCCAAGAGGACCGGCGGCCGTTCTCCCGGGCGACGCTGCGCCGCATCACCGCCTTCGCGCGGCCGCACCGGCGGCGCCTCGGCCAGTTCCTGCTGCTGAGCGTGGTCATGGCACTCCTCGCCGTGGCCACCCCGGTCCTGGCCGGCCGGGTCGTCGACGCGCTCGTGAAGGGCGACGACGCGGGCACGGTCACCGGACTCGCCCTCCTCATCGCCTTGATCGCCGTCGCCGAGGCGGCCCTGGGCCTGCTCACCCGCTGGCTCTCCGCCACCCTCGGCGAGGGCCTCATCCTCGACCTGCGCACGGCGGTCTTCGACCACGTCCAGCGGATGCCGGTCGCCTTCTTCACCCGCACCCGCACCGGGGCGCTCGTCAGCCGCCTGAACAACGACGTCATCGGCGCCCAGCGCGCCTTCAGCAACACCCTCTCCGGCGTCGCCTCCAACCTCGTCACCCTGCTGCTGACGCTCGGCGTGATGCTCAGCATCTCCTGGCAGATCACCCTCCTCGCCCTCGTCCTGCTCCCCGTGTTCGTCGTCCCCGCCCGCCGCATGGGCTCCCGGATGGCCGGGCTCCAGCGCGAGGCGGCCCACCACAACGCCGCCATGGGCACCCAGATGACCGAGCGCTTCTCCGCCCCCGGCGCCACCCTCGTCAAGCTCTTCGGCCGCCCCGCAGACGAGTCCGCCGAGTTCGCCGCCCGCGCCCGGAAGGTACGGGACATCGGCGTCCGCACCGCCATGGCCCAGTCCGCGTTCATCACCGCCCTCACCCTCGTCTCCGCCCTGGCCCTCGCGCTCGTCTACGGACTCGGCGGCTTCTACGCGCTGCGCGGCAGCCTCGACCCCGGCGCCGTCGTCGCCCTCGCCCTGCTCCTCACCCGCCTCTACGCCCCGCTGACCGCCCTCGCCGGCGCCCGCGTCGAGGTGATGAGCGCCCTCGTCAGCTTCGAGCGGGTCTTCGAGATCCTCGACCTCGAACCGCTGATCGCCGAGAAGCCCGACGCCCGCCGGGTGCCGGACGGGCCCGTGTCCGTCGAGTTCGACGGCGTCCGCTTCGCCTACCCCGCCGCCGACAAGGTCTCCCTCGCCTCCCTGGAGGACGTCGCGACCCTCGACACCCGCGGCGGCACCGAGGTTCTCCACGACGTCTCCTTCCGCGCCGAACCCGGCCAGATGGTGGCCCTCGTCGGCTCCTCCGGCGCCGGCAAGTCGACCATGGCCCAGCTGCTGCCGCGCCTCTACGACGCCGACGCCGGCTCCGTACGCCTCGGCGGCGTCGACGTCCGGGACCTGACCGCCGAGTCCCTGCGCGACACCCTCGGCATGGTCACCCAGGACGGCCACCTCTTCCACGACACGGTCCGCGCCAACCTGCTCCTGGCCCGTCCCGGGGCCACCGAGGACGAGGTCTGGGACGCCCTGCGGCGGGCCCGCCTGGACGGCATGGTGGCCTCCCTGCCCGACGGCCTGGACACGGTCGTCGGCGAGCGCGGCTACCGGCTCTCCGGCGGCGAACGGCAGCGGCTGACCATCGCCCGCCTGCTGCTCGCCCGCCAGCGCGTCGTCATCCTCGACGAGGCCACCGCCCACCTCGACTCCACCTCCGAGGCCGCAGTCCAGGAGGCCCTGGGCGAGGCCCTGGAAGGCCGCACCGCCGTGGTCATCGCCCACCGCCTGTCCACCGTCCGGGCCGCCGACCTCATTCTCGTCGTCGAGGCCGGGCGCGTCGTCGAACGCGGCACCCACGCCGAACTGCTCGCCGCGCGCGGACGCTACGAGGAGCTGTACCGCACCCAGTTCCGGCGGGCCGAGTCCGAGCGGACGGCCGGGTCGGAGGCCGGCCTCTGACACCCGCCGCACCGGCCCGACGGGGTCCTGGAGGAGGCCGCCCGGTCCCGGGTCCTCCCCCGGGACCCCGTCCGTCTACCCTGGCTCCGACGGCGCGTACCCCTTTGCGGGGGCGCGACCCCTTTCACCGCAGGGAGAAGTGACGCTGTGCTGCGCACCATGTTCAAGTCCAAGATCCACCGGGCCACGGTCACCCAGGCCGACCTGCACTACGTCGGCTCGGTGACCGTCGACGCCGACCTCATGGAAGCGGCCGACCTGCTGCCCGGCGAGCTCGTCCACATCGTCGACATCGACAACGGCGCCCGCCTGGAGACCTACGTCATCGAGGGCGAGCGCGGCTCGGGCGTCATCGGCGTCAACGGCGCCGCCGCCCACCTCGTCCACCCCGGCGACCTCGTCATCCTCATCAGCTACGCCCAGGTCGACGACGCCGAGGCGCGCGCCCTCGTGCCCAAGGTCGTCCACGTGGACGCGGACAACCGGATCGTCGCCCTGGGCGCGGACGCCTCGGCCCCCGTCCCCGGCACGGACACCGAGCGCAGCCCGCACGCGCGCGTGGCGGAGCCGCTCGGCTGAGACCGGGCGGGGCGAGGAGTACGGGAGGGCGGTACGCCCGTGGCCCGAGGGTCGCGGGCGTACCGCCCTCGCGCATAACCGAAAGGGTCCCGGCGGAAGACGACCGGACATGTTTCGAAGATCTGGAGACATTCTGCCGCTCGTTCGATCTCCCTAGGGTTGAGGCATCAAGACAGCGACACCCTGATGAAAGACAAGGGAGACTTCCCATGCGGGCTGTAATCCAGAACTCCTTCGGCGGTCCCGAGGTCCTGCGGACCGTGGAGACCGAGCGCCCCACCCCGCTCGCCGCGGAGGTGCTCGTCCGGGTCCACGCCAGCGCGGTCAACCCGGTGGACGTGGCCGTCAGGTCCGGCGCCTTCCCGCTGCTGGGCGAGCCGCCGTTCGGAGTCGGCTGGGACATCTCCGGCGTCGTCGAGGAGGCCGGCCCCGGCGCCCGCTTCGCCGTCGGCGAGGAGGTCTACGGCATGCCGTTCTTCCCCCGCGCCGCGACCGGCTACGCCGACTACGTCGCCGTGCCCTCGCGGCAGGTGGCCCGCAAGCCCGCCTCCCTCGACCACGTGCACGCCGCCGCCCTGCCCTCGCCGCGCTCACCGCGTGGCAGGGCCTGGTGGACGCGGCCCGGATCGGTGCGGGCGACCGCGTCCTGATCCACCGCGCGGCCGGCGGCGTCGGCCACCTCGCCGTGCAGATCGCGAAGGCCCGCGGCGCCCATGTGACCGCCCTGGCCGGCGCGGCCAAGCACGACTTCGTCCGCGGCCTCGGCGCCGACGAGGTCATCGACTACCGCACCACCGACTTCACCGACGTGGTGCGCGACGCCGACGTCGTCTTCGACTCCACGGCCCAGGGCGAGCGCTCGCTGGGCGCCCTGCGCCCCGGCGGCACTCTCGTCAGCATCCTGGAGCACGGCGACCGGGAGCTCGCCGCCCGGGTCGAGGCGGCCGGGCGGCGCTTCGCCGGCATCTCGGTGGAGCCCGACTACGCGTCGCTGGAGGCGATAGCCGAGCTCGTGGACGCCGGGCGGATCCGCCCGCACGTCGACGCGACGTTCCCGCTCACCGAAGCCGCGAAGGCGCACGAGCTGGTCGCGGCCGGGACCGCCCGCGGCAAGATCGTCCTGACCGTCGCCTGAGCCCGGGGGCCCGTATCGTGGGAGGCCGGGAACGCCCGGAAGGCCGGGACGAGGGGACGGGGAGGACGATGGACATCCTGACCGAGGCGCTGGGTTCGATGCGGACCGGGAGCCCGGCGTCCGTCCGCACCGAGGGCCGCGCGCCCTGGGCCCTGCGGCTGCCGCCCGTCGTCGGCGCCGGCTTCCACGTCGTGCTCTACGGCACCTGCTGGCTGATCCCCCTGGAGGACGCTCCCGGGGACGGCCCGTCCCGCCCGGAACCGATCGCCCTGAGCCCCGGCGACGTGATCTTCCTGCGGGACGGCCGCGGCCACATCCTCGCCGACCACCCCTCCACCCCGGCCGAGGAGGAGCGGCCCGAGCAGTTCTGCCCGGGTTCCCCGATCGGCACGGTGACCCTGGGCGGCGACGGGCCCCGGACCAGCCTGCTGTGCGGCAACTACCACCTGGACCAGGGCCGCCCGCACCCGCTCGTCCGCCAGCTGCCCGCCGTGATCCACCTCCAGACGCGGCACGGCCACCACCCCGAGCTGAGCGCCGCCGTCCAGCTGCTCGGCGCGGAGCTGGAGAACCCGCGCATCGGGTCGGACGGCATCGTGCCCACGCTGATCGACTCGCTCCTCCTGTACATCCTGCGGGCCTGGTTCGAGGCCCAGCCGGCGGCGGCCGCCGAAGGCTGGGCCGCCGCGCTCGGCGACCCAGCGGTCGCCCCGGCCCTGGCCGCCGTCCACGACGACCCCTCGGCCCCGTGGACCGTGGAGGCGCTGGCCGAGCGGGCCGGCCTCTCCCGGGCCGCGTTCGCCCGCCGGTTCACCACCCTCGTCGGCGAACCGCCCATGGCCTACCTGACGCGCTGGCGGATGACCACGGCGGCGGAGCTCCTGCGGGAGTCCGACGCCCCGCTGACGGTCGTCGCCGCACGCACCGGGTACAGCTCGGAATTCGCCTTCGCCAAGGCGTTCAAGCGGGCGTACGGGCTGGCGCCCGGGGTGTACCGCCGAGGGCCGCGGGCGGCCTGACCGCGGTGTCCTGGGTGCCGGACGGGACGGAGCGGCGCCCGGGCCGCGACGTCACGGGCGTTCGCGGGCGGGACGCGGGTGGTACAGCGCCCGGGCGCGGGGAACGTCGAGGGGCTCGTCCTCGGATAGCCGCAGGAAGTGCCGCACCTGCCAGGCCTGTGTGCCCCGGGCCTGGCGGCTGGTGGTCGTCACCCACGGCGGATAGACGCGGAAGGCCCGCTTCCCGCCGGAACCGTCCACCGACACGATGTCCCGTTCGCGGAGCACCTCCAGCGGGAACACGAACTGCCCGAACCGGTCGCCCTCGCGGGTGCTGATGACGAAGAGGTCGACGGGGTCCGCGGCGTCGAAGGGCCGGATCGGCCCGCTCGCGGACCTCTGCCACACCGTGACGAACTGGCCGGCCTTCGTCGGCGTCGTCCTGGCCGTGCGGAACCGGACGGAGAGCCCGTCCAGGGTGAACGCGCACGCCCCGTACTCGGCGCTCTCCGCCTCGGGCACCGGCGGCGCGCACACGAACCCAGCCGGGTCGTACGCCAGCTCCTTGGCCCTCAGCAGATCGCCGGGGATCCCCGGCCCGCACGGCCAGGGTCCGGGGCCGCGGGTGCCGGGTCCCGAGAGGGCTTCACGTTCCGTCGACATCCCCGCATCCTGCCAGATGTCGAACGTGTGAACGAATTCATCCCATCGGGCTCCCCGCATCCGGACCGCTCGCCCCTCACCCGCAACGGCCCGGGGCCCCGCGCGTTACCCAAGGCGGCACACCCACCTCAAGGACGACCGGGGAACATGACTGACCACGACCATGGGCACGGATGGACCCGCCTGGGCACCGAGATCGTGCACGAGGGACCGCATCTCACCGTCCACCGCGACCGGGTGGTCCAGCCGCACGGCGCGGAAGGGACGTACGAACGCGTCGAGATCGCGGACGGCGCCCGCATCGTCCTGGTCGACGGGCAGCGCCGGGTGGCCTTCGTCGAGGACGCCTTCTACCCGCTGGGAACGCGACTGCTCCATGTCCCCGGCGGGGCGATCGGGAAGGGCGAGGACCCCCTGGACGCGGCGCGGCGGGAGTGCGAGGAGGAGACGGGCTGGTACCCGCGCGAGCTCCGGCACCTGACCGCCTTCCACCCGCTCCCGTCCCGGACCCCGGCCGTCGTGCACCTCTACCTCGCCACGGACCTTTTCCGGGGCACCGTCCGGCGCGACCCGACCGAGGCCGGCATGACCCTGCGGTGGCTGCCCTTCGAGGCGGCCGTGGACGCCGTCCGGTCGGGCGAGATCTCCGAGGCGGCGAGCGTCATCGGGGTCCTGCTGGTGGAGCGTGCCCTCACGGTCTGAGTCCGTACGGGGGCGGCACGTTCTTCCGCCGGATCGATCGCCCGGCCTGTCCTTCCGCCGTCTCGATGGCCTTGCCGGGCCCCCGCTTTCAGCCCGCGCGCCGTGCGATGAGCGCCTCCAGCCCGTCCAGGATGCGCTGGAGGCCGAACTCCAGCGCCTGGTCCTGCTCCCCGGGCGCGGCGGCCGAGGCCAGGGCGGCGCCGAGCGCCGGATAGCGCTCGCCGTGCTCGTCCATCAGCCGGCCGAGGACGGCGGCCAGTTGCTTCTCGGGGCCGCCTGCCGGGCCGGCCGCGCGGGACTGCTGGGCGATCCCGCGGACATGGCTGGTGAGCAGGACGACGGCGTCCATCCGCTCGGCGCCGGAGAGGCCGGTGCCGTCCAGGGCGGCCAGGGCGCGTTCCATCCAGCCGAGCTCCCGGGGGCCCATGACGCGCGTGCCGATCGTGGCGTCGAGCAGCCACGGATGCTCCTGGAACACCGCCACCAGCCGGTGCGACCACGCGCCGAGCCGCTCCCGCCAGCCGTCCTGCCCCGTGTCCTCGGCCGGTGCCTCGCCGATCGCGGTGTCCACCATCAGCGCGACGAGTTCGGCCCTGCCCGGCACGTACCGGTAGAGCGACATCTTCGTGAACCCGATCAGCTCGGCGAGGCGCTGCATGGACAGCGCGGCGAGCCCTTCCGCGTCGGCGATCTCGATGGCGGCGCGGGCGATCCGGTCGAGGTTCAGGGCGGGTTTCGGACCGCGCCGGGGCTTGACCGGCGGCTCCCAGAGGATCCGTACCGTCTCCGCCCACTCGTCCCGCTCGTCGCTCATCGCCACCACGCTCCCGCGTCCGCGCTTGCCAGGTCCAGAAACTGTGTCTACCGTACACAACAAGAAACAGCGTCCACCGGACACAGTTGTTCGGGGCGCGTCGACCCCCAAGGGAAGTGGTTCGCGTGAGCAAGAAGATCCTCGTCTCCGGTGCCGGCATCGCGGGCCCCGCGCTCGCCTACTGGCTTGGCCGCCACGGCTTCGACGTCACCGTCGTCGAACTCGCGCCGGGCCCGCGCGAAGGCGGCCAGGCCGTCGACTTCCGCGGTGACACCCACCTGGGCGTGCTGGAGCGGATGGGCGTCCTCGACCGCCTGCGGGGGATCGCCACCGGCGGCAGCCCCATGCGCTTCGTCGACGGGAACGGCGCCGGACTCCTCCACCTCCCGGCCGACTTCGCCGGCGGTGACCTCGAAGTACTCCGCGGCGACCTCGCCCGCGCCCTTCACGAGCACAGCCTCCCGTACGCCACCTATGTCTTCGGGGACACGATCACCTCGCTCACCGAGACGGCGGACGGCGTACGGGCCACCTTCCGCCACGGCGCCCCGGCCGACTTCGACCTCGTGATAGGCGCGGACGGACTGCACTCCCACGTGCGGCGGCTCGCCTTCGGCCCCGAGAAGGACTACGTGACCCACCTCGGCCACTACGCCGCCACCTGGAGCCTGCCCAACTACCGCGGCATGGACCCCGGTGAGGGCTCCGTCGGCTACAACGCCCCCGGCAGGCTGGCCAGTATGGGCGCCGACCACCGCGACCCCGGGCGGGCCGGCGCCTTCTTCGTCTTCGCCTCGCCCGAACTCTCCTACGACCGCCACGACACCCGGCGCCACAAGGAGCTGATCACCGAGGCCTTCGCCGGACTCGGCTGGGACGTCCCCCTGCTCCTCGGCACCCTCGAAGCGGCGCCCGAGGTCTACTTCGACTCCATCAGCCGGGCGGACGTGGACGCCTGGTCCACCCCCTCCGGCCGGGTCGCCCTCGTCGGCGACGCCGCCTGCGGCGCCACCATCGGCGGCATGGGCACCGGCACCGGCATCGTCGCCGCCTACATCCTGGCCGGCGAACTCGGCCGGACGCCCGACGACCAGCGCGCGGCCCTCGCCCGGTACGAGAACCTGACGCGCGGCTACGCCCAGGGCTGCCAGAAGGGTGGCGACCGCACCGGCAGGTTCCTCGCACCCGGCACCGCCTGGGGGCTCCGCCTCCGCAACGGTCTGCTGAGCAGGCCGTGGATCCTCAACCGGATGCTGGAGGAAGGCAAGAAGGTCACGAACACGATCGCTTTGCCCGACTACCTGGGCGGCCTCAGAGTCACGGGCCGGTGAGCGGGGCCGAGGGGAACCGGGTCACCGGGCGGTGTCGGGGCGGGGAGGCGGCTCAGGGGTGCCGATCACTTCAGAACGTGAGCGCGCCGAGGTCGACCGCGGCCGCCATGGCCAGGGCACCGGCGTCGTTGAGGTGCATGCCGTCCCCGCAGTCGAATTCGGGGCGGATGCGGTCCGGCCGGGCCGGGTCCTCCACGGCGCGGGCGACGTCGAAGACCGAGTCGAAGGTGTCGGCGGTGCGGATCCACTCGTTGACCTCGCGCCGGGCGGCGAGGCCCTCGGGGGTGTTGTGGCCCGGGTGGACCGCGCCGGCGAACGGGCCGATGGTCGCGGCGTGGATCGTCAGCCCGGCGTCGTGCGCGCGGCGGGCCAGGTCGGTGAACCCGGCCGTCAGCTCGCCGGCCGTGGCGGGGGGCAGGCCGATCATTCCGGGCAGGCCCAGGTCGTTGATGCCGAAGTTCACCAGGACGTGGGCGGCGCCGGGCACGGACAGCACGTCCCGCTCGAAACGGGCCAGGGCGTGCTCGCCGACCCCGTCGGTGAGCAGCCGGTTTCCGGCGATGCCCTGGTTGACGGCCCAGCCGCGCTCCAGCCGCCGGTTGAGAGCGTCGACGGAGCGCCGGTTGGCGCCGAGAGTGGTGCCGACGCCCTCGAACCAGGAGTCGCCGAACGCGACGGCGACCGCCGTGCCTTCGGCCGCGAGCACGTCGATCCCGGTCACGTAGAACCTGGCCTCGACCTGCTCGGCTCCGGGGAGGGCCGAGGCCCCGGCCCGGTTGCCGCCGGTGACGTAAGCCGTCTCGACGGGCATGTGAGAGTAGGTGGCCGGGCCGGTCTCCGCCGGCAGGTAGAGGCTGAGCACGAGATCGGTGCCCGCCCGGACGGGCAGTTCGACCGGGTCGCTGACCGCCTCACCGCCCGCCGGGACCGTCACCCGCGCCGAGCCGTCGAACCGCACACCGGTGTCGGTCCCGGCGACGATCTCGTCGGCCGTCCTACGCTCGGCCACCCGGGCTTCGGCGACGGTCAGCGGGGCGCGGCCGTAGCGGTTGGAGAGCCGTACGCGTATCCGTTCGCCGCCGCCGGCCATGTACAGGATCTGACGGACCGTCTGGTCGTGGAAGCCGCGCGGTTCGGAGAACCGGATCCTCTCGTACGGGCTGATCACCGCGCTGCGGAATCCCGCCACCCACTGCTGGGTCATGACGCGCCTTTCTCTCGGGTGCCTGTGGTTCGTACGGTCGACTTGGTGAGTGTGGTCTTGCGGGGGAGTGCGGCCCGGGCCGGCACGGTCTCCGTCCGGGTGCCGCGCAGCCGTCCCGCGAGGGCCGCGCTGACGGCCAGTGTGATCAGGCAGAGGGCGGACAGGGCGAGGGGCAGGGCGCCGACGCCGTACGTCTCGATGACCGCGCCCAGCACGGGTGGGAAGGCGACGGAGCCGAGCATGGCCGCGGCGATGACGTAGGCCATGGCGTTGCCCGCGGCGGGGGCGGAGCGGTTCAGCCAGTTCAGGCCGTTGGGGAAGACGGGGCCGATGCACAGCCCGGCCGCCGCGTACGCCCAGGGGGCGAGACCCGGCACCGGCAGCAGCAGCACGCTGACGGTCATCAGGGCGCAGGAGCCGGTCACGATCGTGGCGGGTGACCAGCGGCGGGCGAGCGGGACGACGAGGAAGCGGCCGGCGGTCATGGCCAGCCAGTACGCCGATGTCGCGGCGGTCGCGCCGGTCATGCTCCGGCCGAGCGCGTGCAGGTGGGTGGGCTCCCAGTTGCCGATGCCGCTCTGCACCGCGAAGTGCAGCATGTAGACGGCCACGAACCCGGCGAGCACGACGGCCGGGCCGCGGCCGCCCCGGCGGCGGGCGGGGGAGGCCCCGGCGAGTTCGGAGGGCGTCGGACGGGCGCGGATCCCGCGGACGCACGCCAGAGGGATCAGGGTCAGGAGGCCGATCGTCACGAACGTGGCGCCGTAGTGGTCGGGGCCGGTGACGGCGATGACGGTGGGCGCCAGGACCGTGCCGAGCCCGAAGCAGCCGTGGGCCACGTTGAGCAGGGCCGGTCCGCGGGAGCCGAGCCCGATGAGGAACAGCCGGCTGACGGCGAAGTCGACGCCGCCGAGGCCGAGTCCCGTGACGACCGCGGCCGCCAGCACCATGGGCCAGGTCCCGGAAAGGCCGAAGGTGACGGTGCCCGCCAGCATGGTCAGGTAGGACGAGGTGAGCAGGGCCCGGTTGCCGATGCGGTGGTGGACGGCGTTGAAGCCGAGGACGCCCACCACCGCGCCGAGCGACTGGGCGGCCAGGGGCATCCCGGCCGTCGGCTCCGACAGACCGAACCGGTCACGCAGGGCGGGGACCACCGGTCCGTACAGGGCGATCAGCGCGCCGATGATCACCATGCCCGCGCAGGACGCCGCCACGGCGGTACGGGTGAGCAACGGCCCCTGCCCGCCGTGGGGAGAGGGTAAGCCGCCCCGGGCCGTCACGGCGTGTCCTCGCCGGTGGGCGCGAGCGCGGCCAGGAAGACGGTCACATGCTCGGCCGCCGCCTCCCGGGCGGCCTTCGGGTCGCCGCCGTCGATCGCCTCCAGGATGCGGGCGTGCCCCGGGTCGCCGTAGTGCTCCCGGGGCCGGCGCACGCCGCCGAGCCGGACCGAGTCCCGGACGGGGCCGAGCATGCTGCCGTACAGCCGGATCAGCACGGGGTTGCCCGCGGCCTCGACCACGGCCGTGTGGAACTCCACCGCCGCCTGCTCGAACTCGCGGGCCCTGCCGTCCCGGTGGGCCGCCGTCTGACGCTCGTACACCGCCGCGAGACGGTCCAGGTCGGCCCGGCTCCGCCGTTCGGCGGCGAGTCCGGCCGCCTCCACCTCCAGGCCGCGCCGGGTCTCCAGGACGTGGCGGAGCTCGGCGTCGGCCAGGTAGCGGGTCAGGACGGTGTCGACCTCATGGGTCCCGCGTACGAACGTCCCCCGGCCCTGCGCGGTCTCCAGCAGGCCCACGTGGACCAGGGCCTGTACCGCCTGACGCAGCGTGCTGCGGCTGACCCCGAGTTCTTCCACGAGCTCGTCCTCGATGGGGATCTTGCCGCCCATCGGCCATCTGCCGCTGACGATCTCGGACTTCAGCCGGTCGATGGTGCCTTCGATCAGTGCCGAACGCGGTACTGCGCGCACTTCGCCCACCCCTTGATGGAACGTATCATCATCCCTTAGTTAGCTCACCCTAACTTATTGGGGAGTCGGCGTGGGGCCGGGATTGTTCGCGCGGCGCACGTCCATGACGAGCCGTGCGCGACGTCCCCTACGGGAGCGAGCGGGAGGCGACGTGCTCCAGCCGCTCCGCGAAGACCTTCCCCGCATCGGGCGTGAGGGTGCGGAGGGCGACCATGGCGGTCAGTATGACGTCGCAGAGCTCTTGTTCGACGTCGTGCCAGGTATGGCCGGCGCCCTTGCGGGGGTTGTAGCGGGTCGCGCCGATGACGGCCTGGGCGACCTCGCCGATCTCCTCGGTGAGCTTCAGTACGCGCATGGTCCGGTGCGTCCGGTCCGGCGCGGGGTTGCTCTCGGCCAGCCATTCCTTGAGCCGGGCGACTGTGGCCCAGATGTGCTCGTCCATCGCTGCGCTCCTCCGTGGGATCGCTGAGGCGGGCGGGGCTCCGACGCTACCGGCCTTCGGCCGGCGGGCGGGCAGCGATCTGGACGGGTGCCTCCGGTGGAGTGCCGAGGTGGTGTCCACCACCAGGGCTCGGGCGCCGGGGTGCCCGAGAGCATGGCCAATTGTTCGCGGGCCGCCGCCGGTTCGCACCGGCGACGGCCCGCTTCCTCGCCTTCGGTGACAACAGCTCAGATCAGGTCTGGCCAGCGGATCTACTTGGAGCAGGTCTGGTCACCGGCGGGCAGTTCGCCGGTTGCCAGGTACTGGTTGACCTTGTCGTCGACGCAGGAGTTCTCGTAGAGGCCGTAGATCGCGTGCCGGTTGGCGCCCTGGAGGGTGATCAGCTTGGAGCTCGGCAGCAGGCCGTGCAGGGCGACGGCCCCCTTGTGCGTGGTGCGTGGGTCGCCGGTGGCGGACACGATCAGTGCCTTGGCGTCGTGCTTCACCTGGGTGGGCTCCTCGCGGGGGCGGTCCCAGAAGGCGCACGGGCCGATGTTGTCGGCCAGCGCGCCGAAGCGCGGGTACGCGGCACGGCCGCGCTCGATGTCCCGCCAGTAGACCTCGGGGTCGCGCGGGGCCGCCCTGTCCCCGCAGATGATCGCGGTCTGCGCGCTGCCGTAATGCGACCGCTCGCCGGTCATCGCGAGCCGCAGGGTCGCGGCGAACTGCTTCGAGATATGGGCCGGCTGCCCGGCCGCGGCCTTGTTCAGCACGGAAACCTGCTCGGCGAGCGACGCGCGGGACGTGTCGGTGTCGCTGTCGACCCCAGCGAGCAGGAGGAACGGGATGTGGGTGTCGTCGAGCCGGAAGGTCTCGGGCGCGGTGCCGACGGTCAGCGGGGCGCGCGCGGACGTCCTGATGAGACGGTCGACGGTGGCGAGGACCTGGGCGCGGGTGCGGCCGAGGCCGTAGGTGTCGTCACGGGCGGCGGCCCACGTGGCCCAGTCGGCGAGCGCCCGCTCGTTCTCGCCGACGGACTCCTGGAGCAGCCGGGGGCTGAACTTGCGCGGGTCGATGGCACCGTCCAGGACCACGCGGTCGGTGCGGCCGGGGAACATCTGGGTGTAGACGGTGCCCAGGTACGTACCGTACGAGTAGCCGAAGTAGGAGATCTTCTTCTCGCCGAGCGCGCCGCGGATGACGTCCATGTCGCGGGCCGTGTTGCGGGTGCTGACGTGCGGCAGCACGGAGGCGTTGGTGGCGCGGCACTTGGCCGCCAGATCCTTCTGGAAGGCGACCTGGCGCTCGAAGCTCGCCCGGCCGAGACCGGCCGAGAAGAGATTGGTGCCGACGGGCCAGCCGCAGTCCAGCGGCGTGCTGCGGCCCACGAAGCGCGGATCGAAGCCGACGATGTCGTACCGCGGGCCGGCCTTCTTCATCCACGTGTGGAATTCCGGCGGGGAGTCGACGGCGGTGCCGCCGGGACCGCCGTTGTTGAGCAGGATCGAGCCGATGCGGTGGCGGGTGTCGGTGGCCTTGAGCCGGGATATCGCGACGGTGATCGTACGACCCCGCGGGTCGGCGTAGTCGAGCGGCACGGTGACGTCCGCGCACCGCACGCCGGCCTTGTCCAGACCGCGGCCCATGGTGTCGTCCGGGCCGGTGACGCAACTGCCCCAGGCCGGACGCTGGTTGTAGTAACGGTCGAGCCCGGCCCCGGATCCCGGCGCGGTGGGGGCGGCCGTGGCCGTGACGGCGGGGGTGGCGCCCAGGCAGGCGGCGAGGGCGAGTCCCACGGCCGCGGTGCGGCGCGCGGCGGGGCTGGGGGTGGTCATGAAGTCTCCTTGAGGGGATGGGTGCCGGAGCGGTCGGGAGTACGTGCCGTACGCGCCGCGTCGCCCGTGGGTAAGGCCACCGCCATCACGGTCCGCGCGCCGGCCGACACCGCTGAGGGGCAGGCCGGTTCCCGTATGCCCAAGGAGGACTCTTCGCCCTGTTCCGGTATATGTCTCACACCGTCAGACGCTAGGCGGCGCGGCTGCCCCACTCACTACGGCTGTCCCCCCATTCTCGATGGAGCCACCCCCACCACCGGGGCCCGGTCATCGGCAGTCGTCGACCCGGTCACCAGGGATCAGGTCACGCAGCCGGTCCAGGTCTCCTGCCGTCCGGCCACGGGCCAGGAGGGCCATGCCGTCCTCTGCGGAAGGACGCCATGGAGCGCGGCCCCGGCGCGGTCGAGCGCGCCGCGGACCGTGCCCGATCGCTGACGGCGCGTGCGGCTTCCACCCCGGAGGACCGGAAGGTGAACCGCGCGACTCGTGAAGACCGGCCACCGCGTCGCACTTCGACCCGTCGAAAACCACACGAAGCCGAGACCTCGCAGGCGTACCACGCCGCACACCCCGCCTCGGTGACATCATGAAGTGTCATGACCACTCAGCTCATGGCCTTCGCAGCCGCATCACTCGCCATCATCGTGGTGCCCGGACCCGATCTCGTACTGCTGTTGCGCAACGCCGCGACGGCCGGTCGCCGGGGCGCGGCAGCCACCGCCACCGGAATCATGCTCGGCAACGGTGTCCTGGCAGCCGCCGCCGTGGCCGGCCTGACCGCTCTGCTCACCGGCTCCCAGATGCTCTACACGGTCATCCGCGTCGCGGGCGCCGGCTACCTCGTCTACCTGGGCGTACGCGCCCTCACCGACTTCGTCCGACACCACAGGCGGCACGACGACGCGGCCACGGCGCGGCAGACGACGCCGGAGCCCGCCGACCGCCGGCGTCACCACACACCCGGCCAGGCGTTCCGGCAGGGCCTGGTCAGCAACCTCCTCAACCCCAAGGTCGCCGCCTTCTACCTCTCCCTCTTCCCGCAGTTCACGCTGCCGGGGATGTCCACCCTCACCCAGCACATCGTCATGGCCGGCCTCTTCTGGGGACTCGCGCTGGTCTGGTACGTCGTGGTCGTGGCCGTCCTCGGCCGTGTCCAGAGCCTGCTGCGCCGCCGTCGGGTCCAGCGCGGCATCAGCGGGGTCTCCGGGGTGGTCCTGGTCGGCCTCGGCGCCGCGCTGGCCTTCCGGGACTGATTCGCCTTTCCGTAGACAGGAAGCGACAGCGCCGAGCCCATGTCACACGGTCTTCACGAGGTGAAGACCGCGCTGGCCAGGATCACATGGGTGGCCGTGCCGCCGAGGATGCTCAGCAGCGCGTTGCGGCGCCACAGGTGCAGGCCGACCGTGACGGCGAGCGCGGCCGCCGGGGCCACGGCGCGTGCGTGGGTGAGGGGGAGGTCGCGCAGGCAGTAGACGAGGAGGATCACCATGACGCCGGCCGGCATGCGGGTGCTGAGGTACTGGACGGTGCGGCTGGCGCGCAAGGGGGTGAGGGCGGCGAAGGGGAGGGCTCGCAGGCCCCAGGTGACGGCGGCGGCGACGAGGACGGCGGCGACGGCGTAGCGGGTGTCAGGCATGGCTCGGCTTCCTGCCGGTGGTGAGGTGCCGGGCCAGGAGGGCGGCGGTGAACAGGGCGAAGGCGGCCAGGAGCAGCTGGCCGGGGAAGAGGAGCCGGGCGGCCAGGGCGCTCAGCAGGGCGAGTACCGGGGTGGGCAGGTCGTCGCGCAGGTCCCGGACGGCGTCGAGGGCGAGGACCGTGAACATGGCGGTGAGGGCGAAGTCCAGGCCTGTGACGCCGGCCGGGATGAGGGAGCCGAGCAGGGCCCCGGCGACCGAGCTGGCCGCCCAGTACAGGTGCAGGAAGAACTGTAGCCACAGGATGCGCCGGCCGGGCCAGGAGCGGGCCTGCTTCCCGGTGGCCAGCGCGTACGCCTCGTCGCACAGGGCGAAGGTGGCGTACGTCTTGCCGAGTCGGCCGGTCACGCGGTGCAGCGGGAAGGACAGCGCGTAGAAGACGTGCCGGACGTTCACCATGAACGCGGACAGCGCGACGGCCGCCAGCGGGGCCGCGGCGGTGACCATGCCGATGAGCAGGAACTCGAACGATCCGCCGAAGGCGAGCGTCGCGGACAGCCCCGCCCACCACCAGTCCAGGCCCGACTGGGTCACGAGCGCCCCGAAGGCGAGGCCGAGCGGGACGAACCCCAGGCCGGCGCCCACGGACGCCCGGAACGCCGCACGCGCCTCGGACGGTCCGGAGGACGGCGGGAGGACGGGAGGGAGGGCGGGAGAGGGAGCGGGCGGGACAGCGGGTGCGGGCCGGGGCCGGTCCCCGGTGGTGGCGGCAGGGCTTATGTGCATGGAGAAATTTTAGGAAGAATCCCGCCTCATATGGTTGCTGATTATCGCTCTATGATGGCGAGGTGAGCAACGAAATAAGCCTTGACGACCTCGATCGGGAAATTTTGTTTCACCTTCGTCAGGACGGGCGGCTGACCAACGTCGAGCTGGCCAAGCGGGTCGGCCTGACCCCACCGCCCTGCCTGCGCCGCGTCAAGCGGCTGGAGGAGCTCGGCGTGATCGCCGGGTACCGGGCCGTCATCAACCCCGAGGCCATGGGCCGTGGGCTGGAGGTCCTCATCGACGTCGAGATCTACGCCCAGGACCGCAAGAGCTTCGAGGAGTTCGAGGACACCGTGGCCTCCTACGACGAGGTCATCGAATTCCGCCGCATGTACGGGCGTCCCGACTACTTCATCCGTGTCGCCGTGGCCGACCACGCCGCTTACGAGGCCTTCCTCACGGGCAGGCTCAGCTGCTTGCCCGCCGTCCTCCGCCTGGAATCCCATCTGACCATGAAGGAGATCAAGACCGGCCGGTGAGCGGGGCACGCGCCGCGGCCCGGTGCCGAGATGCCTCACCCGGACTCGTCCACGAGAGTCGAAGAGACGCGGACGGCGATGTCGAGAACCCGTGACCGGCTCCGTCCCCGTGACGAACACGACGACGAACGCGGCCGAAAGCGGCCGCACCAGCACCGAGGAGAGCCATCATGGCCAAGTACTTGCTGCTCAAGCACTACCGCGGCGCCCCGGCCGCGGTCAACGACGTACCGATGGACCGGTGGAGCCCGGAGGAGATCTCGGCGCACGTGCGGTACATGAACGACTTCACGGCCCGGCTGGAGAAGACGGGCGAGTTCGTCGACGGTCAGGCGCTCGCCCCCGAGGGCGCGTGGGTCCGCTACGACGGTGAGGGACGCCCGCCGGTCACCGACGGCCCGTTCGCCGAGACCAAGGACCTCATCGCCGGCTGGATGGTGATCGACGTCGACAGCTACGAGCGTGCCGTCGAGCTCGCCGGGGAACTGTCGGCCGCCCCGGGGCGGGCGGAAAGCCGATCCACGAGTGGCTGGAGGTACGCCCTTTCCTGACCGCCCCGCCCACCGTCACGGAGTGAGCCCGTCGATGGACGAGGTCCTGCTCCGGAGCCTCGTGCCGAGCGTGCTCGGGATCCTCGTCCGCCGCGGAGCCGACTTCGCGGCGGCCGAGGACGCCGTACAGGACGCGCTGGTCGAGGCGGTCCGCGTCTGGCCGGCCGACCCTCCGCGGGACGCGAAGGGCTGGCTGGTCACCGTGGCCTGGCGCCGGTTCCTCGACGCGACCCGCGCGGACGCCTCCCGCCGCCGGCGGGAGGAGCGCGTCGACGAGGAGCCGGCGCCCGGCCCCGCGCCCGCGGTGGACGACACGCTCCAGCTCTATTTCCTGTGCGCCCACCCGTCGCTGACGCCGTCCTCCGCCGTCGCGCTCACGCTGCGCGCCGTCGGCGGGCTGACCACCCGCCAGATCGCCCGGGCCTACCTGGTGCCCGAGGCGACGATGGCACAGCGGATCAGCCGGGCCAAGCGCACCGTCTCCGGCGTGCGGTTCGACCGGCCCGGCGACGTCGCCACCGTGCTGCGCGTCCTGTACCTGGTCTTCAACGAGGGCTACTCCGGCGACGTCGACCTCGCCGACGAGGCCGTCCGGCTCACCCGGCGGCTCGCGGCCGCGATCGACCACCCCGAGGTGGCGGGGCTGCTCGCCCTCATGCTGCTCCACCACGCCCGGCGCCCGGCCCGGACCGCGCCCGACGGCAGCCTGGTGCCGCTCGCCGAGCAGGACCGGGGACGGTGGGACACCGAGTCGATCGCCGAGGGCATCGCGATCCTTCAGGCGGCCCTCGCCCGCGACCGGCTCGGCGAGTTCCAGGCCCAGGCCGCCATCGCGGCACTGCACGCCGACGCGCCGACCGCCGAGGAGACCGACTGGGCGCAGATCGTCGAGTGGTACGACGAGCTCGCCCGCCTGACCGACAGCCCGGTCGTCCGCCTCAACCGCGCGGTCGCCGTCGGCGAGGCCGACGGGCCACGCGCGGGCCTGGCGGCTCTCGCGGCGCTGGACCCCTCACTGCCGCGCCACACCGCGGTGGCCGCGTACCTCCATGAGCGCGACGGCGACCTGGCGACGGCGGCACGGCTGTACGCCGAGGCGGCCCGGAAGGCGCCCGACCTCGCCGAGCGCGACCACCTGACACGCCAGGCCGCCCGGCTCAACACCCGCGGGCGCGGCTGACGGGGCGCGCCCGGTCCGACGGCGGGGCGGCGGCACGGGCAGGCGCGGCGGGAACGGGCTCCAGGCCCCCATGCGCTACGCCGTCACCCTGTGGCGTGAACCGCCTCTTGAGCGATCGCTCAAACACCCCGTAGGGTGCGTTTGAGCGACTGCTCAAGTCGCCGTCGGCGGGGGATCGCATGGGGATATACGTGGAGACGCGCGTACGGACCGGCCTCGACACGCTCTGGGAGCGCACCCAGCAGCTCCGTCAGCACCGGCGCTGGGACGTCCGCTTCACGGACATCGACCCGCTGCCCGCCGCACCCGGCGAGCCACAGAGGTTCCGGTACGCGACCCGCGTGCTGCCCTTCCTCACCGTCTCCGGCACCGGCGTCAGCGCCGGGGAGAAGCACCGCCCCGACGGCACCCGCACCTCGGCCCTGCGCTTCGCCTCACCGCACCCGCTGTCGCTGATCGCGAACGGGAGCGGCTACTGGCGCTACCTCCCCGAGGGCGAGACCGTCCGCTTCGTCACCGGCTACGACTACCTCCCGCGCTGGGGGCGCCTCGGCAGGCTCGTCGACCGCATGGTCTTCCGGCCCCTCATCGGCTGGGGCACCGCCTGGTCCTTCGACCGGCTGCGGCTGTGGTGCGAACGCGGCATCACCCCGGAGCGGGCCCTGCGCCAGGCCCTCGCGGAGCCGGCCGCCCGCCTGGCGGCCGTCGTCCTGACAGCCGTCCTCACCGGTCCGGTCACCACTTGCGCCGTGCTCGCGCCGGCCCTGACCTTCCCGCCTCTGCCGACCACCCCGGCCGCCCGCCGGTGCCCGCGCCGTCCACCGGACCTCGACACCCAGTCCCCGCCCCGCCTCCTCGACCGACTGGAACACCCTCATGACCTCGATCTTCCAGCGCGCCCTGGGCGCCGACTTCGACCGGCTGCACCCACAGATCCGGCGCCGCTTCTCCGTCGGACTCGACAGCGGTGAGACGTGCACCGGGCGCGGGGTGATGGAGCGGGTGTGGCACGGACGCCCCTTCGTCCGGCCCTTCCTCGCGCTCGGCGGAAGCCGCAACATCCTGCTGCCGCGCGCGGGTGAGAACATCCCCTTCACCATCGAGAACGCCCCCTACCGTGACGCCTACGGACGCGAGACCGTGACCTTCGTGCGGACCTTCGCCTTCCCCGGCCGGCCGCGCCGCTTCGACGCCACCATGGTCTTCAGCCACGAACGCGGCTGCGTGGTGGACTACCTCGGCACGCACCAGCACCTCGCCACCGACCTGCACTTCACGGCCGACCGCACCGGGGCGCTGGTCATCCGCTCCGGCGAGCACCGCTTCAGGGAGGGCCCCGTCGACGCCCGGGTGCCCGCGCTCGTCGCCGGTGACGCCGTCGTCCGCGAGTCCTACGACGACGCGGCGCGGTGCTTCCGTATCGAGGTACGGGTCACCAACCGCCGCTTCGGACCGCTCTTCGGCTACCGGGGCTCCTTCACCGCCGACTACACCACCGGGCATCCGCCGCGGGCAGGGCTGCGGCCGGTGCGGGAAGAGGCCCGCGCGTGAGCGAGGACACCCGGACCAAGCTCCTCGAAGGGGCCCTGCGGACCCTGACCGAACAGGGCATCGCCAAGACCTCCGCCCGCTCCGTCGCCGCGGCGGCGGGCGTCAACCAGGCACTGGTCTTCTACCACTTCGGGACGGTGGACGAGCTGCTCGCCGCCGCGTGCCGGCACGGTGCCGAGCAGCGGGTGGCCCTCTACCGGGAACAGCTGGCCGAGGTCAGCACGCTCACCGGGCTCCTGGCCCTGGCCCGGGAGCTGCACGCGCGGGAGCGGGCGGGCGGCCATGTGGCCGTCCTCGCCCAGCTGCTGGCCGGCGCCCAGACCCAGCCCCGCCTCGCACCGGCCACGGCGGCCGGTCTCGGCCTGTGGATCGAGGAGATCGAACAGGCCCTCAACCGCGTCCTGGCCGCCCACCCGCTGGCCGGGTTCATCGACGTGACCGGCCTCTCCCGGGCCGTGGCGGCCGGCTTCGTCGGCCTCGAACTCTACGAAGGCGTGGACGAGGCGGGCGCGGAACGGGCACTGGCAGCGCTGGAACAGCTCGCGGACCTGGCAGGCGCGCTGGAGGAAGCCGGCCCGATGACACAGCGGATCCTCCGGTCCCGCCTGCGACGACGGGAGGGACGGGGGTAGAGCACCGGCGCGGCCCCGGCCGTCCGGCCCGCGTACAGGACCGCTGTCAAGGGCGCGTCCCCGTGGTGGCCGGTTATGACCGGGCCGCACCGCCCCGCGTTCCGGTGCGCCCATGACGGATGGGGGCGGCGGCGCCTCGGCGGAGAGGGCGCGGGAGGTGGCGCGTACGCAGGGAAGGGACGCGCGCGCGAAGACTAGGGAATGTCCGGTTCGCGGCACGTGAGCATGTTCCTCGCGATGATCAACGATCACCAGGGGGAGCGGCACATGACCACGACCGACGACCCGTTCGGCGACGCCTACCGCTGCGTCCACGAGAGCGGCGCCCAGCCCGGCGTCACCCACCTCGTCTACGAGATGGACGACGGTTACATCTACGCCGAGGACGCCGTGAACTACTTCCACGGCCCCGACACATGGCTGCCGGTGGACCGGATGGCCTGTGAGCGCGCCACCGGCCGCATCCTCGACATCGGCTGCGGCCCCGGACGCCACAGCTCCGTGCTGGCCGCGGCCGGCAAGGACGTCGTGGGCATCGACACCTCGCGCGGCGGCGTGGAGGTGGCACGGCTGCGCGGCGTCGAGGCGCACGTGGCCTCCGTGTCCGAACTCCCCGACGACCTCGGCACGTTCGACACCTTCCTGATGCTCGGGGCCAACCTGGGACTGCTCGGCGACGAGAAGCACAGCAGCGGCATCCTGGCGGGCCTGGCCCGGCACGCCCGCCCCGGCGCCCGGCTGCTGGGCACCAACATGGCCTTCGGCGAGGCGGAAGGTGCCGACCCCCTGGCGCCGCAGGGGGTGCACACCGCCCGTGCCCACAGCGGCGAGGAGTTCGTCCGCATGCGGGTGCGCCACCGCACCGCCGCCACGGAGTGGTTCGACTTCCTGTTCTGCCCGCCCGAGCAGCTGGAGAAGGTCACGCACGGCACGCCGTGGACCGTGCACGCCGTCCACCAGGACGAATCGACGGCCTGGCCCACCTATCTGGCAGACCTGCGACTGGAGAGCTGACACCCATGAACCGCGTGGACACAGCCACAGCCACAGCCACCACGACCGCGGCCGACGCCGCGCTGCTGGTCGACATGGCCCTGGGCCACCTGGCCTCGGCTGCCCTGCGCACCGCCGTCGACCTCCGCGTCGCCGACCACCTCGCCGACGGGCCGCTCCACCCGGACGAACTGGCCCGCCGCACCGGGGCCCGCGGCACCCACCTGTGCCGCGTGCTGAGGTTCCTCGCCTCCCGCGGTGTCTTCCGCGAGGACGACGCGGGCGCCTTCCACCTCACCCCGGCGGCGGCGCTGCTGCGCACCGGCGTGCCCGGGTCCCAGCACCCCGGCATCGTCATGATCACGGACGACATGTACCGGCGGACCTCGGGCGGGCTCACGGAGACGGTACGGACCGGCGAGCCGTCCTTCGCCCGCTTCCACGGTGCCCCGTACTTCGCCTACCTGGAGTCCGACGACGCGGCCCGCGAGGTCTTCGACGCCGGGATGGCCGCCTTCTCGGCTCCCGCCGACGCGCTCGTCGCGGAGGTCTACGACTTCCCGGCCACCGGCACCGTCGTCGACGTCGGCGGTGGCCGGGGCGGACTGCTGCGGGAGATCCTCGAACGTCACCCTGGCCTCGACGGCGTCCTCTTCGACCGCGAGGTCACCGCCGGTGACCACACCCTGGACGTCCCGTCCCTGGCGGGGCGCTGGCGCGTCGAGGCCGGTGACTTCTTCGCCTCCGTCCCCACCGGAGGCGACCTGTACGTCCTCAAGCAGATCCTGCACGACTGGGACGACGCCGACGCCTCGCGGATCCTGCGCTCCTGCCGCTCGGCCATGGCACCGGGAAGCCGCCTGCTCGTCATCGACGCCCTCATCCCGCCGGGCAACGACCCGCACCCCGGCAAGGCCCTGGACCTGGCCATGATGACGCTGTTCGACAGCGCGGAGCGCGACACCGGCGAACTGGACGCCCTGCTGTCCCGGGCCGGCCTGCGCCGCACCCGGATCGTCCCCACGCCGTCCCCCACCTCGATAGTGGAGGCGGTCGCGGTGTGACGGCGGCCCCGCCTCGCCGCGTGCGAGCGCCCGAGGTCAGTCCGCCTGGCAGACGGCGTAGACGGTGAGGTTGATGGTGTACGGGCCGGCGGCGACGGCGGTCCAGCCTCTGCCGTCGGGGGCGGGATAGCTGTCCTTCCCGTCCCCGTTGCTCTGCCAGCCGCCGCCGGTGGCGTGCTTGCCGGGCGGGCAGACGGCCGTGGCCTGGGCGGTGTTGTGCTTGCTGGCGGTCGCGGTGACGATGTCCGGCTTGAGCTCCGCCTGCGCGGAAGCGGACGACGCGGCGAACCACACCCCGCCGGAGGCGGCCAGGGCGGCCGCGCCGGCGGTGAGCGCCAGATGCCGGCGGGTGAAGTTGAAGCGGGTGCCTGACGTCATCGCCGTTTCCCTCCGTGGCGGGAGCGCCACGCGGGCTGCGTGCGCCTCCTCACGGAGCACTGTGCTCAACGGGACAGCAGGGCTAACGCGACGAGGGCAAGCAGGGTGATGCTTTGTCAGTTCGGAGCCTGCGGAAAGCGGCCAGGGTCCCGCCACCCGGTGTCCGTCGGCCTCGATGCCCTGATCCTTCTGTACGAGAAGGTCTTCGCGCCGCCCACCGGTGTTCACTGGACCGCGTGAGGACGGTCTGCCACCAGGAGGCGCGATGCCGAAGATCGAGCTGTCGTCCGGAACGATCGACTACCAGGACACCGGCGGGGACGGGCCGGTGCTGGTGCTGTGTCACGGCCTGCCGATGAACGAGAAGCAGTGGCGCAAAGTGGTGCCGCTGATGGACGGGTATCGCTGTGTCCTGCCCACGCTGCCCCTCGGCGGGCACCGCCGGCCGATGGCCCCGGACGCCGACCTCTCCCAGCGCGGTGTCGCGCTGCTCCTGGGCGAGTTCATCGAACGGCTCGCCCTTGACGATGTGACCCTCGTCCTCAACGACTGGGGAGGCGGCCAGTTCCTCGTGTCGGCGGGCAAGGCCGAGCGGGTCGCGCGCATGGTGCTGGTGGCGTGCGAGGCGTTCGACAACTTCCCGCCCGGGCCCGCCGAAGCGGGGGCCGTGGTGTGCAGGGTCCCCGGCGGCGTACGGGTCCTGACGTGGCTCATGCGCATCCCGTTCTTCCGGCACCACCGCAGCGGTTACGGCGGGATGAGCCTCCGGGGGATCCCGGACGAGATCATGGACGAGTGGTTCGCCCCCGCGAGCCGGAGCAGGGCCATCCGCAGGGACTTCGCCAAATTCGCCACCTCGGCGCCCAAACGGGCGACCCTGCTGGCCTGGAGCGAACGACTGCGTGACTTCGACCGCCCGGTACTGGTCGTCTGGGCGACCGAGGACCGGCTGATGCCGCGCGAGCACGGCCCCCGGCTGGCCGAGCTGTACCCGCGGGGCCGCCTGGTCGAGATCGCGGATTCGGCCACCCTCGTCCCCGAGGACCAGCCCGAACGACTCGCCGAAGTGCTCACCGGCTTCCTGATCGAGACCGGGGCGGAGCCGGTCCGGCAGGCCGACCGAGCCTAGAGGGGCGGCAGGTTCGACCGTCGGCCGGGCGGCCGCTGACGAGCACGATGGCGGGCTCACGTCGCTGTGAAGGCCTGGTGTCAGACCCCTGCCGCCTGGTCGAGGAAGTCGAGTACGAGCGGTCCCGCCACGGCGCGGAACTCCTCGAAATAGGCGTGCCTCGCCCCGGGGATCACCTCCAGCCGGGCCCCGGGGACGCGGCCCGCCAGCAACGGCGCGTTCGCGGTGGGGTTGAGGACGTCGTCTCCGCCGTGCAGCACCAGCGTGGGGGAGCGGATGCCGGGGAGCGCGTCCCACGCGTCGTGCCGGCGGCTCGCGGTCAGGTGCCGGCGCCAGGCGAGGGCGGACATGGCGGGGTCGCCCAGGGTGTGGAAAGGACCGGAGCGGGTCGCGAGCCACTCCGGGGTGTACATCGTCTCCAGCAGGGCCCGTCGCGCCTTCGCCGGGTCGGGGTGGGCCAGCGACCGGAGCACGTCGCCGCCGCGCTCGACGCCGTACCGGCCGCCCGGCGAGGTGCAGCCGAGCACGAGCGCGCGGACCCGCTCCGGGTGGAGGGCGGCCACCCACTGGGCCACCCGCCCGCCCATGGACGTGCCGTAGACGTCCGCCCGCTCGATGCCGAGCTCGTCGAGCACGGCGATCACGTCCCCGGCGAAGTCCCGGGTGCCGACGGGGTCCGTGGCCTCGTCGCTGCCGCCGGTGCCCCGGTAGTCGAGCGTGAGAGTGCTCCGCGCGCCGTGGAAGTCGTCGCGGACCCCGTCCCACCAGCGGTGACTGTTGGCCTGGCCCGCCAGCAGGACGAGCGGGGCTCCGGTGCCACGGAGCTGGTAGGCGATGCGTACCCCGTCCGGGGTCCTGGCGTACGGCACGGCGAGCGTCCTTCCGGAACGGGTCCGACGGCGGCGGGCGGCTCGCCGGTCACACCGGCGCACGGGCCCGCGCCCGTACCCGCCGACCGGTCAACAGGCCGGACGCACCCGTTCTTCCCGGAGACGCCGGAGACGCGGGGCGCGCGTGGCACCGGCGGTTTGCACATGACGTCGCGGCATGTGTTCTGGTGGGAGCAGCTGGAAGCGAAAGGCTGAGTTCCGATGATCACCCCCACCCCACCGCGCAGCGTCAAGATCGGCGAGGCGGCCGCCCTGGCCGGCACCACCCCGCGGGCCATCCGCCACTACCACGCGCTCGGGCTGCTCCCCGAGCCGGAGCGCGGGGCGGACGGCCGCCGCCGCTACGGCTACGACGACATCGTGCGCCTGCTGTGGATCCGGCGGATGACGGGTACCGGGCTGAGCCTGGAGGACATCCGCACCGTCATGACCGCCGGCGACAACCGCCGCCGGCGGACCCTGCTGGAGGAACTGGAGGAGAGCCTCGCGGAGAAGGCCGAGACCGTCCGGCGCCAGCGCGAGGTCCTGCACCGCCTGCGCGAGGCCGACAGCGACCTGGGACTCCTCTCACCCCAGGTGATGGAGGTGCTGGACAAGCTCGGCGCGGGCCCGCTGCGGCCCGACGAGCTCGACGCCCTGCTGGTCACGGAGCGGTTCGGGGGACCGGAGGCCGCCGCGGCGCAGGCCGTCGGCTTCGGGGTCCTCGCCGCCGACGAGGGCCTGCGCGCCGAACAGGACCGCCTCGACCGGGCCGCCGCCGCCCTGGCGGACACCGACCCGGACGACCCGCGGATCGGGGAACTCGCCGCGCGGTACCTGGCTCACTACCGGGCCATGGAGGACGCCGAGCGCGCCGCCGGGATCGATCACGCGGAGTACGAGCCGGAGCTCGTCGTCGACGAGGAGACCGGCGAGGTGGAGTGGCCGGAGATCAAGGAGGCCATGCGCCTCCCGGGCACGCTGTCACCGGCGGAGGCGCGCCTCGCGGAGCTGATCGGCCGGATGACGGCCGAGGAGTTCCTCGCGGCGGAGGAAGCGAAGGAAACAGAGAAAGCGGAAGAAGAGGCGGGTGGGACGGACCCGGTGGAGTCGGCGAGCGGCGCGTGACGCCGCGTGCGCGGCGCACGGCGGGAGCCGTGCGCGATCCCGTACGGGCGGCGTAAGGCCGGGGAGCGGCGCGTGACGCCGCGCCCGAGCGGTCAGATCGCCCCGCCCCGACCTCCCGGGCCCTCGGCCCGCGCCTTCCCACCGGAGTCCCCGGCCGCCGCCTCCCCGTACCACGTGTAGTCCCCCGGGTCGAAGCGCCCCAGCCGGCGCACGAGCCGCCCCGTGGACCACGGCCAGGCGTAGGTGTTCCGCCCGCTGGGGGCGAGGTAGTAGCTGGCGCAGCCGCCGGAGTTGTACACCGTGGTCCGCAGCGCCTCCTGCACCGCCGTGTCGTACGCGGCCTGCACGGCCGGCCGGACGTCCAGGGCTGCGTGGCCGTCGCGGCCCAGGTGGGCGAGGGCCGCGGTGAGGTACGTCAGCTGGGCTTCGAGGACGCCGATCGCGGAGGTGGAGCCGCCCAGCACATTGGGCCCCAGGAGCAGGAAGAGGTTGGGGAAGCCGCTGACGTTCGTCCCCAGATAGGCCTGCGGCTCGCCGCCCCAGCACTCGTGGAGGGTGCGCCCGTGCGCGCCGCGCAGGTCCCGGGCCAGGGGCAGCTCGCCGACGCGGAAGCCCGTGGCCGTGACGAGGACGTCGGCCCGGACCACGGTGCCGTCGGCGCCGACGACCTCGTCGCCCCGGACGGCTGTCACCGCGGTGGGGTGGAGGTGGACGTGCGGCTGGGCCAGGGCGCGGTAGTAGGTGCTGGAGGTCAGCAGGCGCTTGCAGCCCAGCCGGTAGTCCGGGGTGAGCGCCCGGCGCAGCCGCCGGTCGCGGACGGCGAACCGCAGGTGCGCGCGGGCGCCGGCCTCCAGCAGGCGCGCGAGCTCGGGGTGACGGAAGGCGCAGCCGAAGCCCTCCTGGATCCCGTACTGCCCCGCGCGCAGGGCCCGGCGGACGCCGGGGAGGTGGTCCAGGCCCCGGTTGACCGCCGCCGGCACGGGCAGGTCCGGTTTGGGCAGCACCCAGGGGGCGGTCCGCTGGAAGTGGTGGACCTCCGCCGCGCGCGACTGGATGGCCGGGACGATCTGTATGGCCGAGGCGCCGGCGCCGACCACGGCCACGCGGCGGCCGGCCAGGTCGACGCCGTGGTCCCACCGGGCGGTGTGGAAGACGGGCCCGGCGAACTCCTCGACCCCGGGCACGTCGAGCGGGCGCGGTACGTGCCAGGGCCCGGTGGCCAGGACGAGGACCGCGGCGCTGTACGGCCCGTCACTGGTATCCAGCCGCCAGCGCGCGGCCGCCGGGTCCCACCGGGCGCCCCGTACCCGCACCCCGCAGCGCAGCACGTCGCCGAGCCCGTGGCGCTCCGCCGTCGCCCGCAGGTAGTCGTGGATCTCCCGCTGCCCGGCGAAGACCCGGGTCCAGGCCGTGTCCGGGGCGAAGGAGTAGCTGTAGAGCGTCGAGGGCACGTCGCAGGCGCAGCCCGGGTAGGTGTTGTCCCGCCACACGCCGCCGAGCTGCGGCGCCTTCTCCAGGACGAGCACGTCGCGCAGACCGCCCCGGCGCAGCCGGACGGCGGCGCCGATGCCGGAGAACCCCGCTCCTACGATCACGACGCGCACGTCCCTGCCGGGCCGGGCGGCCTGTGCCGGGATCACCGCATCGGTCCGGTCTTGTGACATCAACGGGCCCTTCCTGCACTCTGGTCCGGGTTGTGACAGAGTGTCGTACCGCTCGCGCGGCCCGGGCAGAGCGTGAAGCGGGGCGCCCGGAGCGGTTCGGTGCGGCACGGCGGCCCCGTACGCCCGCCGGGAGACCCGCCCGGTGCGGCGAGGCGCCGCAGGGGGCACACGAGCCGCGGTCCCACCCGTCCGTGACGCGCTCCGGCCGCATCCCGGCCCGCGGGAAGGGGCAGGGATGAAGGGCCGCCGCGAGGCCCGGAGGGCGGCGGCACCCGTACGCAGGGACGACCGGGCCGCACGGGAGGTACCGGAGTGGGAACGGACCGGCACGCGCAGGCGATGACGTACACGGACGCCGACGCGGTGCGCCATTACGAGACGGCGCTGGAGCACCTGCTCTTCTTCCGCGAGCAGGTGGGCGACGAGGCCGGGGCGGCCGTCCGCGCCTCCCCGCGCTCGGCCATGGCCCACGTCCTCAGCGCCTACCTCGGCCTGCTGGGGACGGAGGAGACCGACGCCGCCGAGGCCCGCCGGTCCTTCGACGGCTTCCTCCGCGACGTCGACCTCACCGGTGTGACACCCCGCGAGCGGATGCACGTCGCGGCCGTGTCCTCCTGGCTGGCGGGCGATCTCCACCGGGCCGGCCGCGTCCTCGGCGAGATCAGCGTGGCGCACCCGCGCGACGCGCTGGCCCTGGCCGTCGGCCACCAGATCGACTTCTTCACCGGCAGCGCCGAGCTGCTGCGCGACCGCGTCGGCGGGGCGCTGTCCGCCTGGGACGAGGACGACCCGCACTACGGGCACCTCCTCGGCATGTACGCCTTCGGCCTGGAGGAGGCCGGCCACTACGGCCGGTCCGAGCAGGTGGGCCTGGAGGCCGTCGCGCGCAACCCGCGCGACGTGTGGGGCATCCACGCCGTGGTGCACTCCTACGAGATGCAGGGCCGGTTCGCGGACGGCATCCGCTATCTCGACGACCGGACCGGCGACTGGTCCGAGGGCAACTACCTGCGCGTCCACAACTGGTGGCACTACGCCCTCTACCAGCTGGAGACGGGCCGCACGGACCGGGCGCTGGAGATCCACGACGCCGCCCTGCACCACGAGGGATCCGCCGGCCTGGCGATGGAGCTGCTGGACGCGTCCGCCCTGCTGTGGCGGCTCCACCTGGCCGACGCCGGCACCGGTGACCGCTGGACGGCCCTCGCCGACGCCTGGGCGGGGCGGCGGGACGGCGCCTACTACGTCTTCAACGACGTCCACGCCGTCATGGCCTACGTCGGCGCCGGCCGGATCCCCGAGGCCGAGCGCCTCGTCCGCGACCGGGAGGCCTGGCTCCGTTCCCGCACCGGCCCCGAGGTCTCCAACGCGGCGATGACCGCCGGCATCGGACTGCCGGTGATCCGCGCGCTCCTCGCGTACGGCCGGGGGCGGTACGGCGAGACGGTGGACCTCCTGCTCCCGCTCCGGTACCGCCTGCACACCTTCGGCGGCAGTCATGCCCAGCGGGACGCGGTGCAGCGGACCCTGCTGGAGGCTGCCCTGCGCGCCGGACGGGCCGACGTCGCCCGCACCCTGCTGAGCGAACGCACCGGCCTGCGCCCGGTGAGCCCGTACAACTGGCGGGGCCACGCCCGGCTCGCCGACCAGCTGGGCGACCCGGAGCGGGCGGCCTCGGCCCGGCGCCGGGCGGACGCGCAGGCGTCGGCGGCCCCGGGGACGCTCCGGAGCTGAGATCATCGGTGCATGTCTGATCGCATCATCGCCGCCTGTGACGGGGCTTCGAAGGGCAACCCAGGGCCCGCGGCCTGGGCCTGGGTCATAGCCGACCCGCACGGAACCCCCGAGCGCTGGGAGGCGGGCCCGCTGGGCCGGGCCACGAACAACGTGGCGGAGCTCACGGCCCTGGAGCGGCTGCTCGAGGCCAGTGACCCGGCCGTGCCCCTGGAGGTGCGGATGGACTCGCAGTACGCCATGAACGCCGTCACCAAGTGGCTGCCGGGCTGGAAGCGCAACGGCTGGAAGACGTCGGCCGGCAAGCCCGTCGCCAACCAGGAGCTCGTCGTCCGCATCGACACCCTGCTCACCGGCCGCGCGGTGGAGTTCCGCTACGTGCCGGCGCACCAGGCCGACGGCGACCACCTGAACGCCATCGCCGACCAGGCCGCCAGCGACGCCGCCGTGGCCCAGCAGCCCGCGGGCACCTCCCACGGGGCCGCGGCCGTGCCCGTACCGGCGGCGCGCACCGAGGCCCCGCAGGGCGGCCGGTCCGGCGCGCCGAGGACGGGGAAGCCCGCGGCGGCGAAGGGCTCGCGCACGTCCAGGACGTCCAGGACCCTGAGCGCGAAGTTCGCGGGCCGGTGTGTCTGCGGCCGCTCGTACGCGGCCGGCGAGTCCATCAGCAAGAACGCGAAGGGCTGGGGCCACCCGGAGTGCCGGGAGCTGTCCCAGCCCTGACCGGCGCCGGCGCGCGGCGGAACGGTGAGGCCCCGGCACCCCGCCGGGGCCTCGGACCACGCGCCTCAGGGTCCCCGCCCGCCCCTCCTCCCCGGTGGCCCGGCCGGATGCCGTCTCGAACGTCCGTCCGGCTGCCCGTGAATGGCCGAACGCCGACGCCCGGGTGGCCGGTAAGCGGCTGTGTTCACACCCCTGCCCGAATATGGTCCGGCCCTGTGATGCCGGACCGCCCGGCCGGCACACCGTCCAGGGGGAGGGGAAGCCCATGCACGACGCGATCCACGACTACATCGTGGTGGGAGCGGGCTCGGCGGGCTGTGTCCTGGCCGCCCGGCTGACCGAGGACCCCGGCGTCCGCGTCCTGCTGGTGGAGGCCGGGCCGCCCGACGACGCCCCGGAGATCCACATCCCGGCGGCGATGGTGCAGCTGTTCCGGACCAAGTACGACTGGGACTACGTGACGGAGCCCGAGCCGGGCCTGGACGGCCGCCGCGCCTACCTCCCGCGCGGCCGGATGCTCGGCGGTTCGTCCTCCATGAACGCGATGATCTACATCCGCGGCAACCGCCGGGACTACGACGCCTGGTCCGACGCCGGCGCCAAGGGCTGGAGCTGGGACGAGGTCCTCCCCTACTTCCTGCGCGCGGAGGACCACCACGCCGGTGTCACCGCCCTGCACGGGGCCGGCGGGCCGCTGACCGTCAGCCAGGGACGCTCCCGCAACCCGCTCATGACGGCCTACGTGGAGGCCGGACGCGAGGCGGGCCACCCGTTCAACCCGGACTTCAACGGCCCCGAGCAGGACGGCGTCGGCTACTACGACGTCACCCAGCGCGACGGCCTGCGGTGCAGCACCGCCGACGCCTACCTGCGCCCCGCCCTGGACCGGCCGAACCTGACGGTGCTCTCCGACGCCCGGTGCACCCGGCTGCTCTTCTCCGGCGAACGGGCCGTCGGCGTCGAGGTCGAGCGGCACGGCACGTCGGCCGAGATGCGCGCCGAGCGGGAGGTCGTCCTCGCGGCGGGCGCCTACAACTCCCCGCAGCTGCTGATGCTCTCCGGCATCGGCGTCGCCCGGGAGCTCGAAGCCTTCGGCATCGCGCCCCGGGCGGACCTCCCCGTCGGCGAGAACCTCCAGGACCACGGCAACGTGCCCCTCATCCACCTCACCGACACCGAGTCGCTGATGACCGCGGCGTCCCCGGAGAACTTCGCGCTGCTGGAGTCCGAGGGCCGCGGACCGCTCACCTCGAACGCGGGGGAGGCGGGCGGCTTCCTCCGCACGCGCGACGGGCTGGACGCGCCGGACATCCAGCTCCACGCCATGCCGGCGATGTTCAGCGAGGAGGGCCTGGGAGCCCCCACCGCCCACGCCTTCAGCCACGGCGCCGTCCTGCTCGACGCCACCAGCCGGGGCAAGGTCACCCTCCGGTCCACCCTGCCCAGCGCCAAGCCGCGCATCGTGCACAACTACCTCACCACGGAGGAGGACCGCGCCACGGCGGTACGCGCCCTGCGGGTGCTGCTGGACATCGCGGACCGGCCCGCCCTGCGGGCCCACCGGCGCGCCGACCACCTCGTGCCGCGCTCGGACTCCGAACGCGACCTCCTCGACCACGCCCGGCGCCACCTGCACACGCTCTACCACCCGGCGGGCACCTGCGCCATGGGCACCGTCGTCGACTACGAACTGCGGGTGCACGGGGTGAGCGGGCTGCGGGTCGTCGACGCCTCGGTCATGCCGACGCTCGTGCGGGGCAACACCAACGCGCCCACGATCATGATCGCGGAGAAGGCGGCGGATCTGATCCGGGGCGCGGCGGGGGCTGCCGCCAGGGCCTGACCGAAGGGGACGGCGGCGGGGCCTGGGGACAGCGCCGCCTTCGGGTCCACGGGCCGGTGGACCCGAAGGCGGGGCTGTCCGACGACGTCATCTCTTCCTCGATCGCCATCGGGGCCGTCACCTTGTCGCCGTCGCCAGGTCGCGGACGGCCTCTCCGGGGGTTGCTGTGGCGGTGCGGGCGGTTGGTTCCCCAGCCCCGCCCCTTCCCGATACCGGGGGCAAGCCCCCGGGCCCCCGGTTCCGCGCTGACGCGCGGTGGCCTCAAGCGCCGGCCGGGCTGGATTTCCTGTGGACCGAGGTCAGTTCTCCCGCCCGGTTCCGGACGACAACTCAGCCTGTCTGGAGGATCTTGAGGACCGGGGTCCGGGGCGGAGCTCCGGTTACGGGAAGGGGCGGGGGCTGGGGACAAGACCATCACGCCTGCGCCGACAGGGCGGGCCGAGCCGTCACCCACCCGACACCCCCCGTCCATCGAACACGCAGGGGAATGCCACGCCCCTGTTCCACCCGCCCTCTAGCGTCCCTGTATGACGACGTCTCAGGCGTCACCGGCCCCCGCGCCCGCCCCACCGTCGCCGCCTCCGGCCGTGACGCCACCCGCCCCCGAGCCGCCCGCAGCCCGCCGCGGGCCGCGCCTGCGCGGGCTGAAGCCGCGTCGACGGGCCCTGTCCGCGCCGGGCAGGCTGCGCGTCCAGGCCCTCGCCATGCTCGTCGTGATCGCCGCGCTCTGCGCGGTCGTCGTGACGGCGGCCGTCTCCGTACGTGACGACGCCGCCGCGCTGCACCAGGTCGTCGCCGGCCGGGCCGCGGCCGCCGCCGACCTCCGGTTCGCGTTGGCCGACCTCGACGCGCAGCGGGCCAATTCCCTGGTGCCGGGCCACTCCGCCGACCGGCCCGCCACCCTCCCGCCCGGCCGCTACGCGGAGGAGTACGAGGCGGGCAACCGCGTCCTCGCCCTGCTCACCGCGCAGCAGCGCCGCACGCAGGTCAGCGACCTGTTACGGCGCCTGGCCGCCGACCCCGCCGAAGGGCCGCGCGTACGCGCCCTGCTGGACGGCCTCGGCCGCTACGACGACCTCAGCGGCCGCTCGGCCCACGTCGACGAGCAGACCGCCGACCGCCTCGCCGGACGCCCGCCCGCCACCGCCGTCACGCTCTCCGTGGAGGCGGGGCAGGTCATGCACGCCGAGCTGCTCCCCGGCGCCGCCGCGCTCGGGGCGGACTACCAGCGGCGGGCGGCGGAGCTCGAAGACCGCACGGCCGAGGCCGCCGCGCGGGCCGCGGCCGTCGTCGGCGCGGTGGGCGCGGTGGCGGTCGGCGTCCTGGTGTTCTGCCAGTACCGGCTGGCCCGCCGCTACGGCCGGGTGTTCAACCCGCCCCTCCTCGCGGCCACCCTCGCGGTCGCCGCGATCACGGCCGCCGGCCCCTGGGCCCTCCTGTCGACCGCCGACGAGGCGCGGACCGCCGGACGGGACGGGCTGCGGCCGTGGTCCCGCCTCGCCGAGGCCCGCGCGGTCGCCGCGGAGGCCGCCGCCGCGGAGAGCCGCTGGTTCGTCCGTGACGCCGCCGCCGGCTCGCTGGAGAGCACCCGCTTCGACGCCCTGACCGGCCGCCTCGACACCCTTCTCGCCCCCGCCGGCTCCCCCGGCCGCGCCGCGCACCGGGAACTCCTCACGCGCTACGGCCACTTCCGCGAGGACGACCGGAACCTGCGCCGACTGCGGTCGGCCGGCCGCCTGGAGGAGGCCACGGTCGTCCTCACCGAGGTCGGCCGGGGCCGCGTCGCCTTCGACTTCTGGGACTTCGCGACGAGGCTGGACACCGAGGCGGGCGGGCACATGGCGACGTTCACCACGGAGGCGGGACGGGCCCGGGGGGAGCTCTCGGGCTGGCCGGCGGTCCCGGCGACGGCGCTCGGGCGGCCGGGGTGCTGGTGGTGGCGGGTGTGCGGGTGCGGTTGGCGGAGTATCGGTGAGGGGTGCGCGGGCTCGGCGCGGCCGTCGGTGTGCGATGCGGTCCGGGCTGCCGGCGGGGTGTGACGCCCCTGCGTTTCGCCGCGGAAGCCGGGGCCCGAGGCTCGGCCGCCGGCCAGGGCGTACCTGAGCGCATTTTCCCCAGCCCCGCCCCTTCCCGAACCGAGGCTTCGCCCCGGGCCCCGGTTCTCGAACTTTCCTGGCCACCTTCCCCAGCTACCGCTGCCCGTGCCCCCAGGAGGTGCCCCCGGGCGGGCTGAATCGTCGCCCGGAACCGGGACGGAAACAGCCCTTGGCGTAGAGGAGGTTCCGGCCTCGGGCGGGAGCGAATCGAGCCTGTCCGGCGTTCGAGGACACCGCGCGTCAGCGCGGCCGGGTGCCGGGGGGATTGCCCCTGGTTTCGGGAAGGGGCGAGGCTGGGGAAAAGCCCGCCGCAGGCGCCCCGCCCTCGGCACCACGCGCCCCCGGCCTCACCTCGCCACCACCCCACCCCCACAATCACCCCATGGACGTCCTCGAACTACTGGAAGCCGCCTCCCTGCTGGCACCCGCCGACACCCCCGCCGAGAACGCCCTCACCGCCGACGACGTCTGGGACTACCTCGCCCACGACCAGTGGGAGACAGCTCTCAACCTGATGGAGGAGTTCCGCGGCGCCGGCCCGTTGCCCGTGAGCTTCTGGCAGTCGATGGCGGAGGCCGCCGAGGAGCTGCGGTTGGAGGGGAGCCGGTCCTGGTGCTGGTGGAGGTGGGCCGAGGCCCGGAGCGGCGTCATCCGGGCGCGGCTCACGCTCCGGCCCGCCGCCGAGACCAGGCGGCGTCTCCCCATACCGGGCGCCGGCGTCCTGAAGCCGTTGTGGAACGTGGGCAATCGCGCGCCTGACGGCGGGCCCTCCCTGAACATCGCCTCGCTCTGGGTGGAGAACACCCTGGAACTGCCACCCGGGGGGACAGCCTCCGTGCGGCTCCGGCCGCTGACCCCTTCGCAGTGGCGGCACCTCGCCCCGGACGACGTCATCACCATGCACGAGTCCGCTCCGGTCGCCGGCACCGCGACCGTCCTGGAGGTCAGGCCCCCGGTGGAGCCGCCTCTGCCGCAGGTCGGCGAGGGCCTTCGGTAGGAGGCGTCACCCCGGCCCCGGGTTCAGCTGCCCCCTTGGCCCAAGGGGGGCCAGGTCCACCCACGAGCGGTACCTGGCCCCATTCTCCCGCCCGGCGCCGGCCGGAAGGGTGGTGGGTGCCGCCGCGACCGGGCGGCGAGAACCTCAGCCACGGAGTCCGAGATGACCACGCAGCGTGCCCTTTCCCCCTTCGAGACCGGTTACTTCAGCGCGTCGGCGCGGTTCGGGAGCGTCCCGGTCGCCGGTATGCCGCTGTTCATCGGGTCGGTGGTGCGCGGCACCGTGGACGCCGGCCTGCTGCGGCGCGTCCTGGCCGAACTCGCGGGCGTGCACCCGCTGCTGCGCTGCCGGGTGACCACGGAGAACACCCTCGCGTTCCGGCTCCAGGAGGACTTCCGCCCCCGGCTCGACGTCACCGAGGGCGGTGACGACGCGTACCTCCGGCTGCTCAACTCCCCCCAGGACTGGACGACCGGTCTGTTCCGGGGACACCTGCTGCGCGACGGCTCGTCGAGCCGGGTGGTACTGGTGATCCACCACGGGATCGCCGACGGCCGTTCCGCGTTCCCGCTGCTCGACGAGATGTGGCGCCGCTACACCGCGCTGGCCTCCGGCACCGGCGGCCTGCCCGCGCCGGTGGAGAGCCGGCTGCCGGACGCGGTGGACACCCGGCTCGCCTCGGTCGTGCCCGACGCCGAGATCACCGGGTTCCTCGACCTGGTGGCCCGGGCCGCCACCGGCGGCGGCCCGGCGCCCGCGATGCTGCGGCCGGACGGCGACGGGACGGCCGACGACCCGCTGGGCCGCTTCGCCCTGGATCGCGTCGAGCTCGACACCGGGACCACCGGGGCGCTCCTCACCACCGCCCGCGCGCACGGCCTGACCGTCAACGCGCTGCTGTGCGGGGCCGTGCTCGCCACGGTCCGGGCACACCTGGAGCCGGCGGCGGGCGCGCTGCCGATGCTCTGCGGCCACGCCGCCGACCTGCGCTCCTCGCTCCGGCCCGAGCTGTCCGCGAGCACCGTGCTCAACTGCGCCTCCGGGCTCGGCACGATGCTGGCGGTGGACGCCGGCGCGGACCCCGTCGCGCTCGCCCGAGAGGTCGCCGCCGATGTCCGCGCGGCCCTGGCCCGGCGCGACCCCGCGCGCTTCCTGCTCGCCTCGCAGCGGGTTCGCAACGAGGCGGAGGCGGCGGCGCTCGGTGCCCGGCCGACGATCGCCGTCTCCAACGTCGGCCGGATACCTCGTCACCCGGCGCCCGCCGGCCTGAGCGTCGTCCGCGACGAGGCGTACGCGATGGCGGTCGGGATGCCGCCGAAGCTGTCCGCGTTCACCTACGACGGGAGGCTGACCGTGCAGGTCGAGTACGACACCGCCGTGCACGGCCGGGAGCGGATGGGACGGCTGGGCCGCGACCTGGAGGCGGCCCTGCGGAAGATCGCGCGCACCCCGGCACCGGCGGTGGCCGCCCCCGGCTTTCCTGTCACCACCGCCTGAGACGGCCGGAGGCTGTCCTTCTGCGGCCATCTCACCCTGGTTCGAAGGTGAGCAACTCGCCGGGCCGGCGGCCGAACTCGCGGCAGAGGACGCGGAGCGTGCTGAAGCGGATGCACTCGCCGAGGCCGGGGCCGAGGCCGAGTCCAGGGCCGGCGAAGGCCGGTTCGGCGTGGCGGGTGCCGCGTGGGCGACCAGGGCGGCTAGCCCTCCTCGTCGTCCGGCCCGGACCGCTCCGCCGGAGCGCTCGCCGCCGCGACGATCCGGCCCAGAGCCGCCGCGTGCCGCCGGAACGCGTCCCGGCCGTGGGGGGTGAGCCGGACATGGGTCCGCCGCACCCCCTGGTCCCGGCCCTTGCGGACCGTGACGTACCCGGCGTTCGCCAGGGCGGAGATCTGCTTGGACAGCGCCGAGTCGCTGGTCCCGACGGAGTCCCGGAGGAAGCCGAACTCCACCCAGTCGGCCGGCGCCAGCAGTGCGACGACCGACAGTCGCGCCGGGACGTGCAGGAATTCGTCGAAGTCGGGATCCATCAGACGTTCCGGCTGTCCCGGCGCACGATCGCGGCGAGGAGGGGGCGGGTGAAGCGCGCGCCCGCGAGGCTCGCCAGGGCCACGGCGGTGGCCGCGACCGTGTGCGGCGCCGGCAGCCCGGTCGCGCGGGTGGTGGCGAGGGAGGCCAGGTAGACCAGCATGAGGACGGCCGACGCGACCGCGTAGAGCAGCAGTTCCCGGCCGCTGTGCCGCCGCCGGACGGGAGCCCGGCGCTCCTGTGCGATCAAGGTGCCCGCCAGGAGGACGACCCCGAGCGCCAGGGTGGCGGTGCTCCAGGGGTGCGGAAGGTCGAACGAGGAGAGCTCGACGAAGAGCGTCACCGCCGTCATCAGCACGTAGGAGCGGGAGAAGCCGTGGTGGACGTACGCGTCGCCGGTGTGTTCCTGGAGGCGGCGGATGTCGTCGAGCGCGGCCTGGGCTTCGTACGAGGTCATGAGGCGTCCCCTGGTCTTCCGGCTGGCTACTTTCCTTACAGGAAAGTAGCACTTACTTTCCCATGAGGAAAGTAAGGGTCAGCTGCAGGCCGCCCGACGGCCCGGCCGTACGGTCCGCCCCGCTCATGAGGACCAGCCGGTGGTGGACCGGGTGGTAGTAGTGGTGGCCCGGCGCGAGACCGGCGACCGCGTTCCCGTCCGCCTCCACGTACAACTGCGTGGCGTACAGCGACCCGGGCGAGGCATTGCCGCACTTCGGCAGCGGCCGGTCGGGGCTGTGGAACTGCCCGAAGTAGCGGAGGATCTCCCCGAGTTCGGCGAGGGCCGGCGTCGCCGGGTCGCGGCGGGGAGCGGGCACAGGGCGGCCCGCGGCCGCGGCGTCGAGCAGGCGCGGGACGTCGGCCCTGTCCACCGGGCCCGGCACCCGCCGTTCCCCACCACCCCCGGACGCGCGGTGGCGCTGTTCGTGGTGCCGGGGTCTTTCATGACTCGGTTCCGTTTCGGTTCAGGTGGCTGTACTCCGGCCGGTGCCGGGGGAGTTGCCGAGGGAGTGCGGGGAAGTCCGGTCCCGGCGGCGGAGGTTCGCCGGGACCGGCGTCGCCGCGCGGACGGGCGTAGGGGCAGGCCGCCCGGCGGAAGGACGCCGACCGCCAGCGGCGCCGTGCCGCGCACCCGGGCGGCAGGGCAACGAGAGGGCACGACGTACGTGCGAGCGGGGCGCGGGGGTCCGGTGCGGACATGGTGGGCTCCTGATCTCCGGGGCCCCGGCCCGGAAGGGCGGGGCGTACGGGCTTGTCCTTCCACGGTGGGCGTCCCGGGGCCCCGGCCACATGAGAGGAGGGCTCCGTCCTTGTCCCAGGCCCTGTCCCGGTCGCTGTCACGGGCGGCCGGGACAGGCGGCCCCGACCGGCGCCCTGCCGCAGTCGGCGGCGCGCTCACGGGGCCGCCGCCGACGCATGGGCCTTGCCCACCCGAGCCACCTCGGCGCGGCCGGCGGACGGGGCGGCCGGTGCGACGGCGGCCAGGCCCGTACGGAGCAGCGGCCGGCCGACGGCGGTGAGCATGCCGTCCCGGCCCATATGGGGCCGGCCCAGATCGTCGAGCAGGACCATCGCGCCGCCCTCCGCGCCCGCGAGGACCCGCTCCACGACGCGATCCGCCGGGAAGGGCCCCGGGAGCCGCGGCGGCGCTCCCCAGCGGGCGATCAGATCCCGGTGCGCCCGCTCGGCGGCCGGATCCAGCAGACCGGCCTCCACCGCGACGCGGGCGGCGACCAGCATGCCCAGCGCCGCCGCGTCCCCGGCCGGCAGCGCCCCGCCGGCCTCCGCGCGCAGCGCGTCCGCCACCGTACGCCCGTAGGACAACGCCCTGGCCGGGCCCTGTTCGAGCGGGTCGTAGCACACGGCGGTGGCCCGGCACTCGGCGCACAGGGCGAGGAACGAGGCCAGGATCTCGGGGGCGTATCGGCCGCTCGGCCGGAGCCGGGAGGCCACGGATTCGTAGGAGCCGGGCCTGACGGCCAGGACGTTCCGGATCAGCGGTGCGAGCCCGCCGCGCACCTCCGCGGCCGGGAGCGTGCGGAGGAACTCCAGTTGCGCCCGTACCAGGACAGGGGCGGTACGGGGCCGGCCGTCGGCGCCGACCAGGGAGAGCGCGGTGTCGGCCATGGCCCGCGACGTGGTCGGCATCAGGACCAGCCGGGACCGGCCGCCGCCGCGACCGGCGAAGTCCGTGGCCGCCTCGATCACACGGGTGCCGCCCAGGGCCACGACCACCGCACCGGGCGCGACCCGGGTGCCCTCGGGAACACCCCCGCCGGTGGTCCACAGCAGGCGGGTCGGCGCGCACGCGCCCAGGTGACGCAGGACGCGCGCGATGTGGGCACGCGGCACGCCGCGCTCGGTGACCAGCGGGAACTCCTCGGCACCCAGGGCGGCCGCGACCCGCGTGAGTTCGGCCCACGAACCGTCCCCGTGCCGTATCTGCACGGGGAAGTGCGCGCACCCGGCGAGAACCGCGCGGTCCAGCGCGATCTCCGGTGAGGCCGCGGACGGAGAGGGCGCGGGCGCGGGGGACGGGGTGGCAGGGGCGGAAAGCAGCGGGGGAGCCGGGGTGACGTTCATGTCGGTGCTCGCTGGTGAGCTCGTAACGGTGTGCTTGCCCGTCCACCGTCGGCCGCCCGGCATCCCGAGGTCATGAGCCGACGGCCCCCTACGGGCCCCACTTCCCTCCCGCACCACCGGGGGCGGCGGGCGGGCACGGGGGCAGCATCCTCCGGGAACGCCCGGTCGTTGTCCCTTCCGGCCCCGGCTTCGCACCGATCGCACCGCACCGCCCTGCACCGCACCGCATCGCCTCGCCCGTGCGCAAGTAAGGAACCTCGCCATGACCTCCGACCAGCACGTTCCTCCGGCGCTTACCCGGCGCGCGTGTTCAGCAGCCCCCTGCTGGACGAACTGCTCCCGGACCCGCCCACGAGGTAGGACGACGCGTCAGAGCGCCCGGCCGGAGGTTTCTCCTCGGCCGGGCGCCGGACCGAAGGGGGTGAACGCGGCGGCCGATTACCGCCGGACTTCCCCTCCCCCGGCGACCAAGCTGGTGCACATGAACGAGATCGAGAACAGCGACAAAGCCGGCGTCGTCCGCGCCGGTGCCGGCCGGCTCCAGGGGAAGGTCGCCCTGGTCACCGGCGGCAGCCGGGGGATCGGCGCGGCGATCGCCGCGCGCCTGGCCGAGGAGGGCGCCGACGTGGCGCTGACCTACGCGAACGGCGGTGAGGACGCCGCCTCCGTCGCCGCGGGGATCCGCGGGCTCGGGCGGCGGGCCCTGGCGATACGGGCCGACAGCGGCGACGTCGCCGCCGTCACCGGCGCCGTGGAGGAGACCGCCGCGACGCTCGGCGGCCTCGACATCCTGGTGAACAACGCGGGCCTCTTCGTCGTCGGAACGGTGGAGGACCTGGGGCCGGAGGAGTTCGACCGGGCGCTCGCGGTCAACGTCCGCGCGCCGTACCTCGCCGCGCGGGCGGCCGTACGGCACATGACCGACGGCGGAAGGATCATCAGCATCGGCAGCAACATCGCCGGACGGACCGTCTTCTCCGGCCTCACCCTCTACGCGCTGACCAAGACCGCCCTGGTCGGCATGACCAAGGGGCTGGCCCGCGACCTCGGCCCGCGCGGCATCACCGCCAACGTCGTCCACCCCGGCCCGACCGACACCGACGCCAACCCCGCCGACGGCCCCGGCGCGGAGACCATCCGTGGCTTCACGGCCCTGGGGCACTATGCCGCGCCGGAGGACATCGCGGCGACGGTGGCGCACCTGGCCGGTGACGACGGGCGCTACATCACGGGCGCGATGATCGAGGTCGACGGCGGCTTCACGGCCTGACGCGCGGGGTTCTGCCCAGGGACCCGTCGCCGGACGGGCCGACCCTTCGGGCCCGTCCGCCTGCCCGAGGGCATCCGGGGTGAGTCGGGCAGGGGAGGGCCAGCCAAAGGAGGAGCGACCAGGGGAGAGCCTCAGCCGGAACCACCGGGCGAGCCCTGCCCGTCACCGGCCGAAGCCCGCTTGCCCTCCGGCTCAGGAGTCTCCCCGCCCTCCTCGTGGGCGAGCCGCTCGCGGCGCCTCTCCGCGAGCTCGGCCGCCATGCGGTCCGAATGCAGCCGCATATCCGCCTCCGCCTTGAGATCGAACAGCACGGTCCCTCCCCGACAACCTCAACAGTCCGACACCCGGGCCGGAGCAAGTCGTATCACCTTCAAGTATCCCTGTGGTGCCCGTGTTTGACCCGGCCGATGCCCTCGGCCGGGTGCCGGCGTGGGTGCCCGTCCTCCGCGCGCGCGGTGTCGCCCACCACCCGGCGCGCTTCCTGTCGCGGGCGCGGGGGTAGCCGGGGTGTGAGGGGTCGATTTCACGACGGCCGAAAAACCCGTCCCGGCTCCCGCGTCGTCCGCGCAGGGATCGGAATTTGGATTTCCGTATTCATGGATCGGCTGTCGCGGAAGTGGATCTACTTCCTCAACTGATCTTCCTGGAAGGTGACTTGACGAATATGCGGGTCTTTCCAGGATCTTGACGTGGCGTTCGTATTCGGCTCATGATGGGCGCGCGCAAAGGCGCCAGGAGTCACAAGCGGGTGCTTGAGTCCCTCGCGGCATGGAGTCGCGAGGTTTATGACGGGGAACGTCCCATTTCGCATTCGCGTGCGCAATTGCGTATGGCGCGACGAGGCCTTATGAAGGTCACCTCCCCTTCATATCTCTTGACGTCTGGAGGAAATGGAGGGTCAATGCCGGTGCAACCGACCTATCCCGGCGTCTACATCGAAGAACTTCCCAGCAGCGTCCGTACCATCACGGCGGTCACCACGTCCGTGGCCGCCTTCCTCGGGCACACCCGCCGGGGTCCGGTCAACCGGCCGGTCACCCTCACCAGCTTCGCGGACTACGAGCGCCGGTTCGGCGGTCTGGCCTCGGACAGCGCGGTCAGCTACGCCGTCCAGCAGTTCTTCCTCAACGGAGGATCGGTCGCGGTCGTCGTGCGGGTGGGTGCCGCGGGCTCGGGGAAATCCGCCTCCGTGACGCTGGCGTCGAACGAGACCGAGACGGCCGCCTCGGCGCTGGTTCTGGCCGCGAAGGAGCCCGGGAAGTGGGGGGATCAGCTGCGCGTCGCCGTCGACTACGACACGCAGAAACCCAAGGAGACGTTCAACCTGCACGTCTTCGACAGCTCCGGCGGGGCGCGGGAGTCCTTCACCGGGGTCTCCATGGACCCGGGACACGCCCGTTACGTCGAAGCCCTGGTGAATTCCGCCTCGTCGTTGGTCCAGGTGGCCTCGGTGGCGGGCCGCGGCCGACCCAATCCCGTCGGCACGGTCTCCAAGGCGTTCGGGGCACAGCTTCCCGACCTGGCCGTGGCGGTCGACGTCAAGATCGGCGCCGTCAAGTACACCTTCAAGATCTATGAAGGGCCGGCCGACGGCGCGGAGCAGCCGAAGAGCGTGGCCCAGCTCGCCCTCCTGCTGGAGCGGAAACTGCGGGCCCTGCCCGACGCCCCGGGCAAGCGCGCGTTCGCGGGCACCCGGGTCACCGCCTTCGGGCAGCGGCTCCAGGTCGTCGCGGGCTCGGTCGACCAGGACGACGTGGTCCGCTTCAGCGGCGACGCGGCGGGCTCGCTCGGCCTGGAGGACTTCGCCCGGCCGCCGGTCTTCGAGCTCAAGGACGGTGTGGACGCGGGCCCGCCGGGACCGGCCGACCTGATCGGCAGCGAGGCCGCGAAGACCGGCATCAACGCCCTGCGCGACGTCCAGGACGTCAACCTCCTGCTCCTGCCCGAGGTCGCCGCCTACGCCGGCCCGGACGACGCCGCCACCGTCCTGTCCGCCGCCGCGGCCCTGTGCCAGGAGAAGCGGATGTTCCTGGTCGCCGACGCGCCCGCCGCGTGGCGCAGCCTCGACGCGGCGCGGGCCGGCCTGGCCACCTTCGAGTCCGTCCCGGGCACCCACGCGGCCCTGTACTTCCCGCACCTGGAGATGGTCGACCTGGTCACCGGGCGGCTGCGGGCCTTCCCGCCCTCGGGCGCCGTCGCCGGGGTCATGGCCCGCACGGACAGCGAGCGCGGCGTGTGGAAGGCACCCGCGGGCACCGAGTCCCGGCTCTACGGGGTGCGGGCGCTCACCGTCCCGATGACCGACCGGGAGAACGGGCTGCTCAATCCCGTGGGGCTCAACTGCCTCCGGTCCTTCCCCGTCGTCGGTCCCGTGATCTGGGGCGCGCGGACACTGGCCGGGGCCGACGTCCTCGCCTCCCAGTGGAAGTACGTGCCGGTCAGACGGCTCGCGCTGATGCTGGAGGAGAGTCTCTACCGCGGCACCAAGTGGGTCGTCTTCGAACCCAACGACGAGCGTCTGTGGGCGCAGATCCGGCTCAACATCGGCGCGTTCATGCACACGCTCTTCCAACAGGGCGCGTTCCAGGGCACGGCGGCGCGCGAGGCGTATTTCGTCAAGTGCGACAAGGACACCACCACGCAGGACGACATCAACCGCGGTGTGGTCAACGTGGTGGTCGGATTCGCGCCGCTCAAGCCCGCGGAGTTCGTGATCGTCAAGATCGAGCAGATGGCCGGACAGATCGAGGTATAGGAGCTCCATGGCCGAGTTCACGGTCAACGCGCAGCGGTTCGACCCGTACAAGAACTTCAAGTTCCTGGTCGTCTGGGACGGGCGCGTCGTCGCAGGCGTCAGCAAGATCAGTCCACTCAAGCGCACCACCGAGGTGGTCAAGCACCGCAACGGCGGTGACGCCAGCTCCCCGCGCAAGTCGCCGGGGCGCACCGAGTTCGAGGCCGTCACGCTGGAGCGCGGCGTCACCCACGACACCGAGTTCGACCGCTGGGCGAACAAGGTGTGGATGGTCGGCGCCGGCCGCGGCTCCGAGGTCTCGCTGGCCGACTTCCGCAAGGACATCGTCATCCAGGTGCTCAACGAGGCGGGCCAGGTCGCGGTCTCCCACAAGCTCTACCGCGCCTGGATCAGCGAGTACCAGATCGTCGGGGAACTGGACGCCAACGCCAACGCGGTGGCGATCCAGAGCCTCAAGCTCGAATGCGAGGGCTGGGAGCGGGACTACGAGGTCCCGGAGCCCGAGGAGCCCTCGTACCAGCAGCCGGCCTAGGCCGGTCACGGATGGAACACCTGGAGGCCGGGGCGCTGCTCGCCGCGTGGGAGGCGGGCCTCGCGTCCGACGACCGTGGGCGCGCCCTCCTCCTGCACGGCCTCGCCCGCCCCGGGGCCGGGGCCGGGGAACTGCTCTCGGTCCCGGTGGGGCGGCGCGACGCCGAACTGTTCGCCGTACGGCGGGCGCTGTTCGGCGCGGAACTGGAGGTGCGCGCGGACTGCGCCGAGTGCGGGGAGGAGATGGAGTTCTCGTTCGACGCGGCGGGGCTGGGCACGGACGGGCCGGGAGCGACGCAGGACGGAACGGTCCGCATCGAAGAGGGCGAGTGGACGGTCGAGTTCAGGCTGCCCACCCCCGACGACCTCGCCGCCGCCGGGACCGTACCGGGCGACCGGGCCAGGGCGGCGCTGCTGGCCCGCTGCGTCGTCCGGGCCGAGCGCGGCGGCGGCCCCGTAACCGGCCCCGACCTGCCCGAGCCGGTGCAGCGACGGATCGCCGCGGCCTCCGAGGCGTCCGACCCGCTGGCCGACGTGACGCTCAACGTCGCCTGCCCGGCCTGCGGGAAGGCCACCCGGGCCGAACTGGACATCGCCTCCTACCTGTGGGCCGAGCTCGACGCCTGGGCCCGCGACACCCTCCTGGACGTCCACCTGCTCGCCACCGCGTACGGCTGGAGCGAACCGGAGATCCTGGCGCTCAGCCCGCTGCGGCGCCGCTACTACCTGGAGCTGTGTGCGGATGCCTGACTTCTTCGACCGCCTCCTGGCGCGCCACGCGCCGGCCCGCGGGGACGCGCCCACCGGCGTGACGCGGCTGCGGCCCCGCCTGCCGGGACCGTTCGAACGGATCGGGACGACGGGGTTCGACGGTCCGGAGCCGTCCGGTGCCCGGACCGCCCCGGCCGCGGGTCCGACGACCCGCACCGCCGAGTCCGGCCTGCGGCCCGCCGCGTCGCGTCCCGCGCCGCCACCGGCTCCCACAGCGCTCGGCCCCGCTGTGGCCCCGGCACGGGAACACTCACCGGCGGCCGTGACGCGGCTGCTGCCCGCGCGGCCCGTACTGGCGGTCCCGGCAGTGCCGCCCTTGCTCGCGTCCCGACCCGAGCGCGATGCCGGGCGGAGCCGGCGCCAGGACGCCCGTCTCGCCGACCCGGCCGAGCGACGCCCCGCCCGTAGGGCCGCCCGCCCCACCGAGCTCCCCGCCCGTACCGCCGGCAAGGCCCCCGCCGCGGCCGTGCCCCAGGCACGTCCCCGGCAGCCCGAACGCGCTGCCGCGGCCGCCCCGGCAGCCGAGAGACGCCGTCGGCACCAAGCGCCCGAGCGGGTGGTACGGGTCAGCATCGGCCGGCTGGAGGTCAACGGGGAGCGGCGGCCGCTCCCCACGAAGCCGGCCGGGCGAGGCGCGCCCGACGGCGGCGGCCGGCCCCGGCCGGCCCTGACCCTCGATCAGTACCTGACCCGGGGGAACGGTGGTGGCGCGTGAGCAACTCCCTGGCCGTCGCCACCGTCACCGAGGCCCTGCGGCTGCTGATCGCGCACTCCGTCGCGCCCGACGTCCCGTTCGCCGTCGACGTCGCGGCCCGCAAACCGCCCGCCGAGCCGCCGACCCAGCCCACCATCACCGTCTTCCTCCACCAAGTCACCCCCAACGGCTCGCTGCGCGGCCATGACCTGCCCACCCGCAGCGGCGACGGCACCCTGCTCAGGAAGCCGATCGCCCCCCTCGACCTGCACTACCTGATCAGCTTCTACGGCGACGAACGCGAACTCGTCGCCCAGCGGATGCTCGGCTCGGTGGTCCGCACCCTGCACGAAGTTCCCTCCCTGCCGAAGGAATTGATCGAGGAGGCGGCGCGGTCCCCCTTCCTGGCCGGCACCGATCTGGCGTCCTCACCGCTGCGGGTGCGGTTCACGCCGACCAAAACGGATGTCGACGAGATGTCCAAGCTCTGGTCCACGATGATCCAGACGCCCTTCGCGACGTCCCTCACGTACCAGGGCACCGCCGTGTTCATCGAAGGCAACGAGGACCCGGTGGCGGGCAAACCGGTGCTCAAGCGCACGGTACGGGCCATCCCCACCAGACAGCCCCTCGTCGACCGCGTCCTCTCCCGCCCGGCCGGATCACCGCCCGGCACCGAACCGGTGGAAGGCCCGGTCCCGGCCGGCCATGAACTCGTCGTCCTCGGCGCCGGGCTGCGCGCCGACCGGGTGACGGCCCGGGTGGGCGGTCTGGACGTGCCCTTGCCGGCGGGCCGGGTGCGCGACGACCGGGCGGTCGTCGACGTACCGCCGGCGCTGCCACCCGGGGTCCACACGGTGCAACTGCTGCACGGACTGGAGCTCGGAATCCCCCCGAAGCCGCACTGGGCACTGGAATCCAACGCGGCGGTCTTCGCCCGTCGCCCCGGGATCACCGGAACCATCCGCGTGGAGGACGCCACCGGGACCGACGCCGTCGACGCGGTCCTGGTGCTCGACCTGGACATGCCGGTCCGCACGGATCAGCGGGTACTGCTGCTGCTCGACGAGAAGCGGCCTCCGTCGGACCGGCCGGCTGCCGGATACCAGTTCCGGGCCCCGTTCCCGCTGGGCGAGCGGCCCGACCCGAGCGTCGTCCGGATCCGGATCAGGGGAGTGCGCCCCGCCGTCTATCTGGTCCGGGTCCAGGTGGACGGGGTGCAGAGCGCCCTGACGCTGTCCGCGGAGGGGACGTTCGACGCACCCGCGGTCGACCTGTCCGACACGAACTGACGAGACCGGGAACTGGACACGATGGCCGGAGGAGAGGGGGTGAGGCCGATGGGCCGGTACGAGGAGACCCATCAGCGGGCCCTGGCCGCAGCCGTCCGGGAGGTGCTGGACCGTCTGGACGCGCACGCCTCGCCGTCGTCGGAGCCCACCCCGGCGGAGGCCGGTGGTGGGCCGGCGCGCCCGGCCGTTCAGGCGGACCGGCCGGAGACCGCCCTGGAGACCGTGGTGTCCTGCTTCTGTCTCAGCCCTTTCGAGCGCGATGTGCTGGTCCTCGCCGCCGCCGCCGAGACCGACCCCACCACCGGGCCCCGCTGTGCCGCCGCCTGCGGTGACCCGGCCCGGGCCCATCCCACGTTCGCCCTGGCGCTCGCGGCCCTGGACGACCCTCACTGGAGCGCCCTCACCCCGGTCGGACCGCTGCGGCGCTGGCGGCTGGTCGAGCTCGCCGACGAGACCGCGCCGACCACTTCCCGGTTGCGCGTCGACGAGCGCATCCTGCACTTCCTTGTCGGAGTGCCCTACCTGGACACCCGGCTGCACGGGCTGGTCCGACGCCGGGCCGCGAAAGAGGACGAACTCCCTCCCGCTCATCTGACGGCCGCCGACCGCGTCACCGGGGCCTGGGGCGCCGCCGACGTCGAAGGACCTCCCCAGGTCGAGCTCGTCGGCGCCGACCGGGAGACCCGGTGGGACGTCGCCGCGGCCGCCGCCGAACAAGCGGGCCTCGCCCTGTACACCGCGTCGGCCGACGACCTGCCCGCCGAGCCCGCCGAGCGGGACGGCCTCGCCAGGCTCTGGCAACGCGAGGCCATCCTCCTCCCGGCCGCCCTGCTGGTGGAGACCGGAGACCAGCAGGCCGGTGAGCGGCAGGGCGAACGGCGGGCCGTGGTGGAGGCGTTCCTCGCGGAGCTGGCCGTGCCACTGATCCTCTCCAGCGACGACCCCCGGCCCGGCGGATGGTCCGTACGCGACCGGGTCACCGTCGAAGCGCTCACCCCTCAGGAACAGCTACGGCTGTGGACCGGCGCCCTCAAAGGGGTCGAAGGGGTGCGGGAACAGGACATGCGTGACCTGGTCGCCCAGTTCTCGCTGCCCGCCCACGTCATCCGCGCCGCGGGCGCGGCCGTACGCCGGGCCCCCGGGGGCGACGCCAAACGGCTGGCCTGGACGGCGGGCCTCGCCGAGGCGCGGATGTCCCTGGACGAGCTCGGCCGCAGGATCGAGCCCCGGGCGAACTGGGGCGACCTGGTGCTCGGGGAACGGCAACGCGACGTGCTCCAGGAAGCGGTCGCCCACGTCCGGCAGCGGGCCACCGTCTACCAGGAGTGGGGGTTCGAAGCGGTGCTGCGCCGCGGACTCGGGGTGACCGCCCTGTTCGCCGGGGGCTCCGGAACGGGCAAGACCCTCGCCGCCGAGGTGATCGCCGGCGAGCTGGGCGTCGATCTCTTCGTCATCGACCTGTCCCAGGTGGTCAGCAAGTACATCGGCGAGACCGAGAAGAACCTGCGCCGCGTCTTCGACGCCGCCGAACGGGGCGGGGCGCTGCTGCTGTTCGACGAGGCCGACGCGTTGTTCGGCAAGCGGAGCGACGTCAAGGACAGTCATGACCGCTACGCCAACCTCGAGGTCAGCTACCTGCTGATGAGGATGGAGGCCTACCGGGGCCTGGCCGTGCTGACCACCAACATGAAACAGGCGCTCGACCCGGCGTTCATGCGCCGCATCCGCTTCGTCGTGGACTTCCCGTTCCCCGGGGTCCCGGAGCGGGCCGAGATCTGGCGGCGGGTCGTCCCCGAGCAGACACCCAGCGAGGGCCTGGACGCCGACCGCCTGGCCCAGCTCACGGTGGCGGGCGGCTCGATCAGGAACATCGCACTGGCCGCGGCGTTCCTGGCCGCGGAGGAGGGTACCGCGTTGCGCATGCGGCACATGCTGGCAGCCGCGCGCACCGAGTACCTCAAGCTGGAGCGCTCGCTGACCCCCTCGGAGGTACGCGGATGGGTGTGACGGATTCCGGGCGCGTCGACATCGAGATCGGTGAGCTGGTCCTGACCGGCTTCGACCATCTCGACCACGACCTGGTCACCGAGGTCTTCCGGCGCGAACTCCACCGGCTGGTCCAGGACCGCGGCGTCCCGGTCGCCGGGGACACCGACCTGGCGGTGGACCTGGTCCGCGACCTGCCGCCGTTGCCCGCCACGGCGTCTCCGCACCGGCTGGGCACGGCGCTGGCCCGGGCGGTGCACACCGGTCTGACACGCGGCGGCGCGGGGCCGGACCGGGCCGCGGACAGGGGGAGGCGGACATGAGCGGGACACGGACGCACCGCCAGGAGACCGCGCGGGACGCGAAGGACGCCACCGGCCGGCAGCGTGGTCGCAAGGCCCGGGCGCCCAAGGCCCGCCGGCCCGAGCCCAAGGAGATCATCACCGGCGCCGGGCAGCCCCTCGACCTCGGCCTGCGCCGGGAGATGGAGGAGCGCCTGGGCCATGACTTCGAGCGGGTGCGGGTCCACACCGACCGGGACGCGGCGGCTCTCACCGACCTGCTCGGCGCCGACGCGGTGACGGTGGGCGAGGACATCTTCTTCGCCGAGGGGCGGTTCCGGCCGGGCACGGAGGACGGGCGGCGGCTGGTCGCGCACGAACTGCTGCACACCGTCCAGGCGCCCCATGCGCTGGGCGCCCTGCGGGCGGGCCGTGACCTCGGGGCCGTCAGTCTGCCCCGGGACCCGGTGGAGGTCCAGGCGGAGGACGGCGCACGGTCCGGGCGACGGCCCGAGGTGAGCCGGAGCGCCACCCCCGGCTGGCTGCGGTACGCCCGGGTCAGGGCCGACCAGTTCCGTACCGAACAGCTCGATCCGGCGACGCTGGTGGACCGGCTGGCGGCGGGCATCCTGCGCTCGCTGCGCGGCGACCCCACGGACTCCTCGGGGCGGGTGCGGCTGCAACTGGCCGGCTTCGCTCCACAACTTCAGGACGCCGTGCTGGAACGGCTCGCCCTGCGGCTGCCCTCCTCCGATCATCAGCGGGTGCTCGAACTGGTCCAGGAGGCCGAGACCTCCCCGGAGGGGAAGGCGTCGGGTGGTGCCCCGGAATCACTGGGCACCGCCGACGAGACCCTGTCGGACGAGCGGCGGAGCGAGCAGGACGACCAGCGGGCCGAGAACGAGCGGCAGGAGCGATCGCAGTCCGAGGAGCGAGAAGCCGGACAGCGGGAACGGCAGGACCCGGAGGAGCCACGGGACGCCGAGAGCGAGCGGGAGCGTCGCGACCGGGAGAGGCCGGGCGACGAACGGGCCGAGCGGGAGCGGGACCGGCAACGCGAGGCGGAACAGGAGCGGGCCCGGGACCGGGAGACCTCGGACGAGGACCGGCAGAAGGAGGCCGATCCGCGGCAGCGCCCTCCGGCGGAGGACCAGGACGGCAGCGCCGCCGAAGGGGAGCGGGCGCGGCGGAGCGAACAGTCACAGGCACAACAAGCGGCGCCTCCCGCCATGGCCGCGGTGGGTGCCGCACGGCCGCCGGGTGAACCGGGCGCTGTGGCACCGGTGTCCCGGTTCGCCGTCGTCGGAGCCGTCCGTACCGCCCCGGCGGCCGGTGCGAAGGCGGGGCACGAGAAGGTCGACGAGAACACCGTCGAGACCGTGGCCCTGGACCCCGCCGGCCCCTTGGCCAAGCACGGCCTCGCCAAGCAGGACGACTGTTCCGAGGAGCCGTCCCGCGAGGAGGAACCGCTGGGCATGGAGCCCGGCGCCCGGGACGAAGTACCGCTCCCCCCGGTCGAGACCGGCACAGCGGAGGAGGACGAGGAGCCGGCGCAGCCGGAGCCGCAGCAGGCACCCGCCCCCGCCGAGGAGACTCTGTCCGGCGACAAGCAGCCGGCCTCGCCGGACCCCGACCGGACGGACTGGGACGGTCCCGGCCCGGCTCCGGCCGTTCCCGACCCGGAGCCCGCCGAGACCTCGCCCGGCGACGCGGACGCGGAGGCCGAGGCCGACGCGAGCCCGGACGCCGGTGAGCGGAGCACCGCCGAAGCACCGTCGCAACAGCGTCCCGAACCCGAACCCGGGCCTCGGCAGGCCGACGACGAACTGTCCGACCGGGGGCTGGAGGACACCGTTCCGCCGGCCGGGAGCACGTGCGCCGACCCCGCGGCCCGCTCCGCACTGGCCGCCCCCGAGCCGGCGCCGGAACCCGCGGTCGCCCAGGCTCCCGAACCCGAGGAGACCGGAGAGGGCGGAGAGGCGCCGGAGGCCGAAGAACCTCTGGCGGCCTCACGGACAGCGGGTGGTGGGGCCTCCCTCGACGCGGGGCCGGGAGCGCCGGCCGGAGGGACCCCCGGTGGTGACGGTCCGGAACAGGTCGGCACCGACCCGGTCGGCGCGTCCGGCGGACTGGAGTCCGAGGCGGACGCCGACGCCGGGGCCACCGCATCCATGCCCGCCGACGCCTCCTTGGAGGACGGGGGTGGCGGCTGCGAGGGAACACCGGATGCCGCGCCCGGCGCCGCGATGGGTGGCGCCGCGCCCCGCGTCGGCGGGGGAGGCGGGGGCGGTGGGGCGCCCGCGGCACCGGCCAAGCGGGAACCGCCCGCTCCCGATGTGTCGCAGGCGGCGCCGGAGGCCGGGCTGACCACGCTGGCCAAACTCAAGCCGCACCAGGCGCGGTCGGCTCTGGGCGGGGTCAACCGGTCGGTGGGCCGTACGGTCGGCCGGGAGCGCTCCGCGGTCGAGGACAAGCCGCCCAGGATGCGGCGGCCCTCAGGTGCCCCGGGAACCCTGCACGGCCCCGCGAGGGTCGCGGCCCCCGGCGAGTACTCCAAGGACGCGGTGGGCAGGGTCGACGCCCCGCAAGGCCGTACCCCCGATGTCGAGGGCGGCACGGTGCCGAGCGGTGAGAACCCGGCCGAGAAGGTGGAGGAACCGGGCTGGTTCGACGTCGCCATGGGCATCCTGGGCAAGATCGCCAGCGCGTTCGTCTCGATGGACGACCTGACCGAGTCGCTGAGCGGGATGCCCACCCGGGACAAGTCGCTGAACACCACCGTGGGCAAGGCGTCCAAGGTCCCGGTCACGGAGGACGCCGACCCGGGGCGCACGGACCGGCAGCGCACCAACCTGACCGACAAGGGCCGGGAGCTGAGGACGGCGGGCCGGGAGGACGCGGCCAGGCCCATGGGCGAGGACCGGATCTTCCCCGACGTGCCCGAGGAGACGCTCACCGGCGAGGTCCCGAGGGGACACGGGCAGGAGCGCGGAGGAGCGGGCGCCGGGGGCGCCCCGGCCGGCCAGGTCCCGGTGGAGGCGGCGTCGGTGGTGGCGGAGCAGGAGAAGGGGCCCGAGATCCAGGCCGGGTTCGGCCGGGGCAAGGAGGCAATGGGCACCGAGCGCCGGACGAAGGACACCGGTTTCGAGGAGTCGCAGGCCCAGCACCGCAAGGACGTGGACGCCGAGATCGCCGCCGACACCGAGGCCCAGGCGGGAGAGCGCGGGCAGGCGGTGTCGGCGGTCTCCCAGGCCCGGGAGCAGTGGCAGCGGGAGCAGGACGACAAACTCGCCGAGATCGACGGCAAGACCGGCACGGAGCATGAGAAGGCCCGTAAGGACATCGAGGACAAGCGGACCAAGACCGACGCCGACGTCGAGAAGCGCACCAAGGACGACAACGACAGGATCGGGAGTGAGCGGGAGAAGGCCGAGAAGGGCGCCGAGGCCAAGCGCGACGAGGGTAAGAAGGAATCGGGGAACTGGCTGAGCCGGGCGGTCGACTGGGTCAAGGACCAGTTCACCAAGCTCAAGAACGCCATCGTCGACCTGTTCAACGCCGCCCGTCGTGCGGTCACCGGCATCATCAACGAGTTCAAGAAGGCCGCTTTCGACCTCATCGACGGCGCCCGGAAGTTCATCGTCGGGGCGATCAACGTCTTCGCGGACGTCCTGATCGGCTTCGGGAACGTCCTCCTGGCCGCGTTCCCCGAGGCCAGGGACAAATGGCGGAACTTCATCAACAACAAGCGCGACGCTGCCATCAACAAGGTCAACGAGTACGCCGACCGGTTGAAGAAGCGTGTGGGTGAGCTGCTCGACAAGCTCGGCAAGGCGCTGACCGCACTGCTCGACGTGCTGGAGGCCGGCCTCCTCGCGGCCGTGAGCATCGTCGAGAACGCCGTCGTCGACGCGCTGAAGTTCGCCGAGTTCGCGCTGAACACCCTCGGGGAGTTCGCGGCCATAGCGATGGACATCGCCAGTGACCCCGGTGGCTGGATCGGCAAGCTCAAGGAATCCGCCGTCGACGGCGCGAAGAACCACCTCTTCAACGAGGTCCAGCGTGCGGTGAAGGCATGGTTCGACCAGAAGGTCCAGGAGATCGTCGGCGTCCCCAAGCACATGTTCGACGTCCTGCTGAAGGGCTGTCTGACCGTCGCCAAGATCGGCCGGATGGCCTGGGAAGCGGTGGTGGCCAACCTGCCGCTGATCATCGGCGAGCTGGTCATCGAGAAGGTGGTGGCGAGATTGATCCCGGGCGCGGGCTGGGTCCTGGCCATCATCGACGGCATCAAGACCGCCTGGGGCGCCCTCCAGGCGATCCTCTCCGCGATGAACCTCGTGCTGGGCTACCTGAAGGCGGTCAAGGCGGGCAAGGCGGGCCCGCTCTTCGCGAAGGCGGTCGCCGCCGGTGTCGTGGCCCTGCTCGAAATGCTCTACCAGTGGCTGCTCAGCGGCATAGCCAAGTACGTGAAGAAGGTGACCTCCAAGCTGAAGGGCCTGGCGGGCCGGCTTCTCAAGGGCTTCAAGGGCGGTCGCCCGGCCGCGCGCAAGGGGCAGGGCCTCCGGGTCAACCAGGTCCGCAGGGACCTCCGGGGGGCGGGCGAGGCCATCCGCGACCCCAGGTCCACCGTCCCCGGGGCCAAGCCCCGGCCCGGCCGGCCGAAACCGCCGCGCTTGAGGCCGCCGCGCCTGAGGCCGTCGCGGCCGAAGCCCGCGCGCCCGGCGGCCCAGCGCCCCACGAGGCCGGCCAGGCCGAAGGCGCCGCCGAAGCCGAAGCAGAGGCCGAGGCGTTCGGGGTTGCCGTCGAAGTTCACCCTCCAGCGGGTCAAACAGCGGGCGAAGCGCGCTCTCGGAAAAGTGAAAGCCGGACTGAGGTCACTGGGCGGACGGCTGCGCAACAGCAGGATCGGCCGCGCCTTCCGGGAGAACGCGGCCCGGTTGAGGGACATGCTGAAGCGGCAGCGGGACGCGTTGCGGCGGCGCTGGGAGAAGCTGACGGGGAAGGGGAAGGGGAAGGACAAGGACAAGCCGAAGCCGCCCGGCGAGACCATGACGGATCTCGATCTGCCGAAGGCGAATTTCCGCGGCGACGACCGAGTGATGCACACGCTCCTGTTCGATTCCCGGGGACGCGGCGCGCATCTGGTCGTCCACAGCAGCCCGACGGGGGTGGCGCGGTTCCTCCGGGAGTGGAAGCAGGACATCGGTGCCCTGGAGCCCGGCACGAAGGCATCGGATCAAATGGCCGCCTGGCGTGCGGCCTATGCCGCCTACCGCAACGCGAAGAGCATCCAATCGCGACTTCCGCGCAAGATCCCCAAGGGAGGCGGCGGAACCAAATGGGCGGACGACGTCATGGCGCTCCGCTCGCAGTTGAACATTCTGGCCCATTCACTGGCGCTTCGGGAGCACGGTGCGGAGAAGCCGCCGTTGCCTCCGACGATCCTGCCCGCCTTCGCGGACGGCGTCCGGGCCCCGCGCTACACCAAGGCGTCGTACATCCAGCCGAAGACGCCCCTGGGAGAGACGTCCGACAAGGCGAAGGACGGCAATCCGCTGGGGTGGAAAGCAATCCAGGCCGCCTCGCTCTCCGGTCCCCCTGAGCGCTGGTTGCGCATGCACCTCCTTCCGGAGCGGATCGGCGGCAAGGCAACAGGGTCCAACCTGGTGCCGGCGCCACTCGCCGTGAACAACCACTTCAAGGACAAGGTGGAACTGGCCGCCGACGAGGCGAGGTCGAAGCCGAGCATCGAGGACATGATCTGGTACCGCGTCGCCGTCAGCTTCTGGCCGACGCCCGGGCACTATCCGCAATCCATCCTGGCCATGTGGGGCGGCTACCGGGTGAACGCCGGCAAGTGGGAGGAGAAGAAGCCCTCCAAGTCGCGGACCTATGGCGAGGCCGTTCATCAGCCGGGCGCGGGGGATCCGAGGCTCAACGTGACCACCGCCGCCGACTCCGAGATCGCGGCCAAGTTGATGACCACGCCCGGATTCGCGCGGCGGATCATCCAGCTCCGGCCGTTCCTCAACGTCGGCCAGGTCGTCACCAAGCTCCAGTCCTACGAGGCGTCGAAGCCTTCCGGTGTTCAGCCCTTGCCGGATTTCCAGACGGTCATCGACCGCATCAATGATCTGATCGCGAAGAAGGACCTCATCGTCTAGGGAAAGTGCCCCCTTGAGGGAGAAGGGTTGACGTGAACGATCTCACGCAGTGCGAAAGGGGGCTGGTGGCCATGCTCGACGAACTGAGAGCCTGCCCACCGGTCGATCTTCACCGCGACGACCTGTGGCCTGCCGATGAGAGCTTCGGCGACGCCGACACCGTGTTCGGCAGGGTCGCGGAGTGGTACGGCGTGACGCTGGACCCGGCGCTCAAACGGTGCTTCTTCCGGTTCTCGGGCATCATGGCCCACTGGTCCGCGGACGCGGACGGCCGGGAACTGTCCGGCGAGTTCACTCTCGGCGACCTCCTCTCCCTGGTGGCTGACCAACCGCCTGACCTCGGTGTCGAGTACGGCTCGGATTTCGAGCGCGAACTGGAACCCCAGCTCCGGGTCATGGACGACACACGGTTCACCGGTACCGGAAAGCTCACCGCGTTGCGGATCCAGCCCGGCACTCCCAATCCCGAACTGTGGTTCTTCGACGTCTCACGGGGCTTCTTCAAGCTGGATGTCGACTACTGCGGATACCTGGCGGCATTGCCTCTCACCAAGGGCGTCCACGGCTGGCAGTACCTGTTCGCCGACGTCCGCCTCGGGGACCAGGAATTCAGCGGTGTGCTCGCCGACATGAGGAACATGCTCGACGTCCTCCCCAGGCTCTTCCCCGACCACGACTACACCGCCCTCACCGACCGATTGGCCCAGCGCCTATGACCCGCTACGCGGATCTCCCCAAACCCATCCGCTCCGGAATCGTCATCATCGATCCGCAGCGCGGAACCCCGCGCGGCATCATCGTGCTCCAGTTCAACCCGGACACCCTGGAGCGCTCGCTCGCCCCCAACGCGGCCGGTGCGGACGGTGCCGGGGACCGGACCGAGGTGCTGCGGCTGAAGGGGCCGGCCACGGAGACCTGGAAGTTCACGGCCGAGATCGATGCCACGGACCAGCTGGAGCTGCCCTGGTCCGACGGGATCGCTCCACAGCTGGCCGCCCTGGAGACGCTGCTGCACCCGCCGAGCGCGGTGCTGAGGGCGAAGGAACTGCTGGCGTCCTTCGGGACCTTGGAGATATCCCCGGTGGAGGCACCATTGACGCTGTTCACCTGGGGAAGCAAACGGGTCATGCCCGTGCGCCTGACCGAGCTGACCATCACGGAGCAGGCGTTCGATGCCGAGCTCAATCCGATACGCGCCTCGGTGGGCATCGGGCTGCGGGTGCTGACCGTCAACGATCTGCCCACCGGGCACCGGGGCGCGGAGCTGTACCTGGCGCACCTGGCGAACAAGGAGCAGCTGACCGGGACGGCGACCTCCGGCAGCCGTAGGGTCCTCGGGCTCGGGAACGCGGGGGGTTTCTGATGACGAACGGCAGTGACGCTCCCCTCGAAGCGATCCCGGCCCCCACCTCCTACCCCCGCTCCAGCCGCTACCACGACACCCCCGTAGCCCTGCACGTGGACCCCGACGGCCGGCAGACCCCTTACCTCAAGCGGCGCCTGCTGCCCGACCCCGCGCGGCTGGGGACCCTCGCCGAGCACACCGTCAGCGTCGGTGACCGCCCGGACCTGCTCGCGCACCACTACCTCGGCAGCGCCGACCAGTGGTGGCAGATCGCCGACGCCAACCCCGTCGTCGACCCCAGGGAGCTGACCGCGACCCCCGGCCGCAGGCTGCGGATCGCGCTGCCGGCGGGCGTACCCGGAGCCGTGGATGGCTGACGCCCCGGTCACCACGGGACCGATCCGGCTGACCCTGATGATGGGGCGCCGGATCCCCGTGCCCGTGCCGCAGCCCGTCACCGACGCCCTGCTGTCCGCCCAGGTCACCGTGGCCAGCGGGCAGCGCAGCGGGTTCCAGCTGGCGTTCGACCTGTCGAAGGGCGGGCTGATCAACACCGCTCTGCTGCCCGCCGGGTTCTTCGACCCCGAGACCAGGGTCGTGCTCGTCGTCACCGTCCAGGGCACCCCGACCGTCCTCATGGACGGCGTGCTCATCCGTCAGGAGGTCGGCATCAGCAACCAGCCCGGCCAGTCCACCCTCACCGTCACCGGCGAGGACCTGACGGTGCTGATGGACCTGGAGGACCGTACCGGTGACTCCTTCCCGGCGCTGTCGCCCGCCGGCCGGGTCGCGGTGATCCTCACGCGCTACGCCTCCTACGGCGTCACGCCGCTGGTCGTTCCCGAGCTGATCCCGCAGATGTCGCTGCCCACACACCGCAACGAGGCCCAGAACGGCACCGACCTCGGCTACATCAGCGAGCTGGCGAAGGCCAACGGCTATGTGTTCTACCTCGACCCGGGGCCCGTGCCCGGCATGAGCCGGGCCTACTGGGGGCCGGAGGTGCGGCTCGGCGTGCCCCAGCACGCCCTCAACGTGAACATGGACGCCCTGTCCAACGTCGATCAGCTCACCTTCGCCTTCGACGGCACCGCACGCGAGGAGCCGAGCGCCCGGGTGCAGATCCCCACCACCAAGCTCTCGACCTTGCTGCCCCTGCCCGAACTGAGCATCCTGCGGCCCCCGCTGGCCCTCAAGCCCGCGCCCGCGCTGAAGAAGACGAAGGTCAAGGACGCCGCCAAGAAGGAGACCGCGCCGGCCCTGGCCGAGACCCTCGCCAAGGCCATGGAGTCGGCCGACGCCGTCTCCGGCTCCGGACAGCTCGACGTCGTCCGCTACGGCCACGTCCTGCGGCCCCGCGAGCTCGTGGGCGTACGCGGGGCGGGGATCACCTACGACGGCCTCTACTTCGTCAAGAGCGTCACCCACAACCTCCAGCGAGGCGCCTACACCCAGAACTTCACCCTCGCCCGCGAGGGACTGATCTCCCGCACGCCCGTCGTGCGCCCGTAACCCCGCAGAGCGAGAGCCCCCAGCACAGGAGCAGACGCATGGCCACTGAACCCACCCGCTACCTCGGGAAGTACCGGGGCACCGTGGTGAACAACACCGATCCCGAGCGGAGGGGCCGCATCACGGCGCTGGTGACGGACGTCCTCGGTGACAAGCCGTCCAACTGGGCCATGCCCTGCTTCCCGGTGGCCGGCCGGGGGATGGGGCACTACGCGGTGCCACCGGTCGGGTCCGGGGTGTGGATGGAGTTCGAGCAGGGCAACCCCAGCGACCCGATCTGGTCCGGCTGCTATTACGGGCACGAGAGCGAACTGCCCCCGCAGGCGCTCACCGGCCTGCCCGTCGCCCCCAACCACGTCATGCGGACGACGCTGGGCCGGCGCACGCTGGTCCTCTCCGACGACCCGGTCACCGGCATCACCCTCAAGTCCGCGACGGGCGCCTCGATCGTGATCAACGACTCCGGGATCGAGATCGACAACGGCCAGGGAGCGAAGATCACGCTCATCGGCCCGACCGTGACCATCAACCAGGACGCCCTGAGCGTGACCTGAGAGGAGGGTTCCCTTGTCCGGCAATCTCTTGCACGTCAACGCGACGGTCACCTGCCCGCACGGGGCGCGGGCCACGATCCTGCCCGCGCAGACCAGGGTGATCGTCGGCGGCAACCCCGCCGCCTCCGTGGCCGACCTCGACACGGTCACCGGCTGCCCGTTCCCGCCGTCCGGCCCGCCGCACCCCTGCGTGACGATCCGCTGGGTGGCGCCCTCCACCCGGATCAGGATCAACGGCTCGCCGGCCGTCCTGCGCTCCTCCACGGGGCTGTGCCTGGCCGCCGACCAGGCACCCCAGGGGCCGCCCAACGTGTCCGTGGTCCAGCAGCGGGTGGTGGGCCGGTGACCGGGGCGCGCGGGAACCCCGGCCTCCGGACGCCCGGATCCGGGCCGCGCCGGACCGACATCGCCTTCCCGTTCCGGATCGGCACCCGGGGCCGTACCGCGGACGCCGGCTACGACGACCACGTCCGCGACATGATCGAGCAACTGCTGTTCACCAGCCCCGGCGAGCGCGTGACGCGCCCCGACTTCGGCTGCGGGCTGCTCGACCTGGTCTTCGCCCCCAACAGTCCCGAGCTGGCCTCCGCGCTCCGGCTGACCGTGCAGGCGGCCCTCCAGCGCTGGCTCGGCGACGTGATCGAGGTGGAGTCGCTCGACGTGGTGAGCGAGGAGAACGTGGTGCGGGTGCACCTGGTCTACGTGGTGCGCCGGACCGGCTCGCACCGCGTCGAGGAGTTCGAAGGACGGGGAGCGGCGTGACAGGCGGGACAACGGCGCAGAACTGCGCCACGGAACGCAGACGGGACGACGTCCGGGCCGCCGACCTCAACGGGCTCGACGGCATCGAGGTGAGCGACGACGGCCGCACCCTCACCGTCACCTTCCTCGGCAAGGCGCCCTCACCGTGCCACATAGGCCCGCGGAACATCCGCGTCGACGGCGGCCGCCGCGTCACCGGCATCCGCGCCGTCGCGGTCACGGTGGAGACCGAGGAGGACCCCGAGCTCGACGACCGGATGCTGGTCACCGTCGACAAGGCCGGCGACACCTCCCACTACACCCTGGCGGTCGTCGAGGCCGACGCGTACGGGCGGCCGGGCGACCGGCCGTACCGCGGCTTCGACCCGCGCTACCACCGGGCCGGGTTCGCCTTCGGCCCGGCCTGCCCCACCCCCTTCGACTGCCGCGACGAGGAGACCTGCCCGCCGGAGCCGGGGCCGCGCCCGGTCATCGACTACACCGCGCGCGACTACGACAGCCTGCGGCGCCTCGCCCTGGACCGGATGACGCTCACCACCCCCGACTGGGCCGAGCGGCACGTCCCGGACCTCGGCGTCACACTCGTCGAGCTCCTCGCCCACACCGCCGACCAGATCAGCTACCAGCAGGACGCGGTGGCCACCGAGGCGTACCTCGACACCGCGCGCCGCCGGGTCTCCGTACGCCGCCACGCCCGGCTCGTCGACTACCCCATGCACGACGGCTGCAACGCCCGCGCGTACGTGGCCCTGGAGGTGGACACCGCCCTGACGCTGGAGCCGGGCACCTTCCGGTTCGCCGCCGTGGACATCAGCGGACTCGAACCGCAGGAACGCCCCGACCTCGGCACCGTGATCCCCGACGAGGAACTGGACACGATCGCCGAGACCGCCCTCGTGGAGGTCTTCGAACCCCTCGACCGGTGCGACCTCGACCTGCGCCCCGCGCACAACGCCGTCCGCCTGTGGACCTGGGGCGACGAGGACTGCTACCTCCCGAAGGGAGCGACCGGGGCCACCCTGCGCGACGCATGGGTGTGCCCGGACGAGGGCGCCGAGGGTACGGACGGTGGCCAGGAAGAGGAGGAACGGGAGCGCGTCCTCGCCCTGTGCCCCGGCGACATCCTCCTCATCGAGGAGGTCCTCGGCCCGCGCACCGGCGCCCCCGCCGACGCCGACCCCGCACACCGCCAGGCCGTCCGGCTCACCTCCGTCACCCCCCTCGTGGACGAGCTGTACGACCAGCCCGTCGTCGAGGTGACCTGGGCCGCGGCCGATGCCCTCACCTTCCCGGTGTGCCTCTCCAGCCGGGCCGGCACCGACTGCGCGCCGCTCACCGACGTCAGCCTCGCCCGGGCCAACGTCGTCCTCGTCGACCACGGCCGCTCGCTCACCCACTGCTGCGGCGAACCCGAGTACGTCACGGTGCCGCCCGCCCCCGTCACCGTCCCCGGGTGCGAACCGCCCGGCTTCGGCTGCGGCGACCGGGCGGAGACCACCGGGTCCGCCGCCGCCGTCCACGACATGCTCGACCGGGCCCGCGAGGGGTACCAGCTGGAGCCCGGCCAGGTCCGCGAGCTCCACCGCCTGGTGGGCGAGGCGGCCGTGGCCCGCGCCGGACTCGACATCCACCTGGCCTCCGGCGCCGGCGACGAGGAGCGGGTGGTGCCGCCCGGCGCCGACGCGCAGGCCGCCGCCCTGGAGACCCTGCTCGCCCAGACGTCCTACCCGGGGCTCCCGGCGCGCTTCCGGCCCGTACTGCCGTACGCGCCCGTCACCCAGGCCGCCCCCTACCCGGCGCCCGCACGGGTCGCCGCGAGCCAGGCCGACCTGCTCGCCACCGTCCCCGAGCGGCTGCGCGTCCGCCTGGAGGAGCTGTGGGCGCAGGCCCACGACGGCGAGGAGCTGACACCGGACCAGGTGGCCGAGCTGACCGTCGTCTTCGGCGCCCGCACCCTGGACCGGTTCCACCTGACCGAGCGGCCCGCCGAGGCCCTGCGCGAGCTCATCGCCCGCCGCCACCGGCTGCTCGCGGGCAAACTGCGCCGCCTCGCGGTGCTCGTGGCCCGCGCCCGCGCCGGCGGCGTCCTCGACCGGCGCGTCACCTGGGAGCTCCGGCACAGCTGGGGCGAGGAGTACGCCGACGGCCTCCACCCGGCCGACCCCCGGCTCGCGGGCCCCGCCGCCGGCACCGGCCAGGACCCGCGTACGGCCCTGCCCGCCGTCGTCGTCACCGGCGAGCCGGCCCAGGACCCGGAAGGCGAGCCGGAGGACGCGGCACCCACCTGGCTGCCCCGCCGCGACCTGCTCTCCAGCGGCCGCAGGGACCGCCACTTCGTCGGCGAACCGGAGGATGACGGCAGGCTCGCCCTGCGCTTCGGCGACAACCGCCACGGCGCCGTCCCACCACCCGGCTCCACCCTGGAGATCTCCTACCGGATCGGCAACGGCCCCACCGGCAACGTCGGCGCCGAGGCCATCAACCACCTCCTCCTGTGCCGCGCCGGCTCCCCGGACGTCACCCGCGTCCGCAACCCGCTCGCCGCCGCCGGAGGCACCGCCCCCGAGTCCCTCGACGACGTACGCAGGCTCGCGCCCCTGGCCCTGCGGCGGACCCGGCTGCGCGCCGTCACCGCCGGGGACTACGCCGAACTGGCCGCCCGCGTCCCCGGGGTGCAGCGCGCCGCCGCCGACATCCGCTGGACGGGCGCCACCCAGGAGGTCCACGTGGCCGTCGACCCGCTCGGCACCGCCGCGCCCGGCGCCGTCCTGCTGGAGGCCGTCGGGCACGTCCTCGACACCTACCGGCGCATCGGCCACGACGTCGTCGTGCGCCCCGCCCGCCTGATCCCGCTCGACATCTCCCTCACCGTGTGCGCCGCCCCCGGCTTCCAGCGCGGCCACGTCCTCGCCGAACTGCGCCGGGTCCTCGGCACCCGCACCCTCCCCGACGGGCGGCTCGGCTTCTTCCACCCCGACGCCCTCACCTTCGGCGAACCCGTCCGCGTCAGCCGCCTGGTCGCCGCGGCCGCCGCCGTCCCCGGCGTCGTCAGCGTCCACACGACCCGGCTGCGCCGGCTCCACCAGCACGACGACGGCGAGCTGGAGGCCGGACTGCTGCGGCTCGGCCCGCTGGAGATCGCCCAATGCGACAACGACCCCGACTGGCCGGAGAACGGCCGACTCGGCATCGAGATCGGAGGCGGCCGATGAGCGGCCGATGCGACTGCGGCTGCCGGGGCACCGCGACGGCGACACCCACCGAGGTGACCAACCCGCCCGGCCTCACCGCCGTCCGCCACCGGGTGGGCACCTACGGGGAGTTCCTCTCCTCCATGCTCGCCCGGCTGTCCGGACCCGCCTACCCGGCGCTGCGCGACCTGACCGTACGCACCCCCGACGACCCGGCGATCGCCCTGCTCGACACCTGGGCCGTCCTCGGCGACCTGCTCACCTTCTACTCCGAGCGGATCGCCAACGAGGGCTATCTGCGCACCGCCACCGAGGACGGCTCCCTCGCCCTGCTCGGCCGGCTCGTCGGCCACCGGCCGCGCCCCGGCGTGGCCGCCGACACCGTCCTCGCCTACACCCTCGACCGCGACCCGGACCCCGGCCGGGAGACGCCCGTACTGATCCCGCGCGGCGCCCGCAGCCAGAGCGTGCCGGGGCCGGGGGAGGAGCCGCAGTCGTTCGAGACCGCGGAGGAGCTCGCCGCCCGCTGGTCGTGGAACGAACTCCCGGTGCTGCGCCGCCGCCCTTACCAGGTCACACCCGACCTGCTGGCCCGGCGCACCGAGCTGTTCCTCGCGGGCACGGCCAACAACGTCAAGCCCGGCGACCAGCTGCTGTTCGTCTTCAGCGCCGAGGAGTCCGCCCGGGACAAGCGGTTCCTGCGCACCGTCCCCCACGTCCGCCTGGACCGTGAGAACGACATCACCGAGATCGGCCTCCCCGTCACGGCCCGGCCCTCCTTGAAGGGGCTGCGGGAGGAACTGACCAAGTGGCTCCCCCCGCAGGACAAGGACCTGCCCACCACGCGGCCCCGGGGCAGCCGCCTCGTCGACCGGTTCGACGAGGACGTCCTGGGGCCCCTGCGCAAGGACCTGGCGGACCTGAAGACCGCGTCCGCCTTCGTCGACCGGCTGACCACGGACAAGCGGCGCGTCGCCGAGGCCCTCGAACTGGCCGCCCCGTACCCGCGCATCGTCCCCTGGTTCGACGCCCTGGCCGGGAAGTTCACCGAACTGATCACACACGCCCGGACCCTGGAACCACCGCAGCCCGCCGCGGACAAGCCGAAACCGCCCTCGTCACCCGGCGGCGCGCACGAGCCGCTGTTCGACGGGCTCCGCCTCGGGGACGACCCCACGAAGGAGCACGGCGGACACGAGGACGCCCCGGCACCGACCGCCCCGGCGGGGCCCGCCCACCCGGCCTTCCGCGGCCTGGGCGCCCTGCTCCCCGCGCTGCGCACCGCGCCCGCCCGGCCCCCGGTCAACGCCCGCCACCTCGCCCGGGACCCCGAGCGCGCCTACGCCCCCGGCTCCGACATCGGTGCCCAGCTGCTGGCCGCGCTCGACGCCAGGATCCGCGAGGGCCTGCACGACGCCTGGCGGAAGGTGGACCTGACGGCGCCGCTCGCGCTCGCCACCGTGCAGGTCATGAGGGCCACCGCGACGCCCTTCGGCGCGACCGCGCCCATGCCCGTCAAGCCGGGGGGTGGGATCGACTACGACGACTGGCCGCTCTCCGGTGTCGCCGGGATCAGCACCACGGTCACCTACGACAGCGCCGCCACCGTCCCCGCGCACATCGCCTTCGCCTACGCGGTGGCCAATTCCACGACGTCGACCAAGGACCTCCAGCTCCCCGTCGACAAGGCGCTGCCCCCCAAGGACGTCGAGGGCGTCGGCCCGGGCACCGCCCGGGTGCACACCACGTTCCCGCCGCGGGAACCGGACCCCGGCTCCGGCGGGACCGGAGACGCCGGCGCGGCCGCCCCGGCGGATCCCCCGGACCCGCAGAAGTTCGGCGTCACCGCCCAGTTGCTGGAGAAACTCCCCAAGGCCACCGTGTTCGTCTCCCGGCCCGGCAAGGACCAGAGGGTGCGGGTGACCGTCACCAACGGCACGGACCCCGACGTCTCCTTCCTCCTGGGCCCCACCGACAGCCCGCCGAAGCAGACCCTCGGCAGGCTGGACGTCACCGCCAAGCGCAGTGCCCTGGAGGGCAAGCCCGCCACCGTCGAGGTCGTCATCACCACCCAGCTGGAGGTCACCGACCGGAACAGGCTGGCCCTGGACGCCGTCTACGACGGCATCGCCCCCGGCAGCTGGGTCGCCGTCGAGCGCCCCCGCAAGGGCAGCCCCGGGCAGATACCCGGCAGCAAGGAGTTCGCCCACGTCGTCACCCGCGTCACCGACGCGCGCGTGGTCTCCCGCGCCGCCTTCGGCATCACCGGCAAGGTCACCGAACTCACCCTCCAGGACGACTGGCTCGACGAGTTCGACACCTCCTTGGCCCACATCAGGGACACCACCGTCCTCGCCCGGGGCGACACCCTCCGCCTCGCCGAGGAGACCGTCACCGAGGACGTCCAGGGCAACGAGATCGAGCTCGCCGGACTCCACGAGGGGCTGGCACCCGGCCGCTGGCTGGTGTTCAGCGGCGAGCGCACCGACATCCCCGGCACCACCGGGGTCATCGGCACCGAGCTCGCCATGGTCGCCGAGGTCCGGCAGGGCGTCACCCCCGCACTGCCCGGCGACACCGTGCACACCACCCTCGTCCTCACCGCGAAGCTCGCCTTCCACTACCGCCGCGACACCCTGCGCGTCCACGGCAACGTCGCCCGGGCCACCCACGGCGCCACCCGCGACGAGCCCATCGGCAGCGGCGACGCGAGCAGGGCCAACCAGACGTTCACCCTCTGGCAGTCCCCGCTGACCTGGCTCGCCGCCGACAACGCGCTGGGCGCCGAGAGCACCCTGGAGGTCCGGGTGGACGGGGTGCGCTGGCGGGAGGTCGACAGCCTCGCCGGACGCGGGCCGCGCGAGCGGGTCTTCGTCACGCACACCGCCGACGGCCCCGGCGGCCGGACCACCCTCACCTTCGGCGACGGCGTGCACGGCGCGCGCCTGCCCACCGGACAGGAGAACGTCCGCGCCCGCTACCGCATCGGCGTCGGCAGGGCCGCCAACGTCAAGGCCGGCCGCATCACCCAGCCGACCACCCGGCCCCTCGGCGTCACCGGCGTCGTCAACCCGCTGCCCGCCACCGGCGGCGCCGACCCCGACGGCCCCCGGCTCGCCCGCCGCAACATCCCCCTCGCCGTCACCGCCCTCGACCGGCTCGTCTCCGTGCCCGACTACGAGGACTTCGCCCGCTCCCGGGCCGGCATCGGCAGGGCGAGCGCCCGGCAGATCTTCGACGGCACCCGGCGCACCGTCCACCTCACCGTCGCGGGCGTCGACGACATCGCGCTCACCGACGACTCCGACATCGTGCGCACCCTGCGCACCGCCCTCGCCGCCCACGGCGACCCCCGGGTGCCGGTCACCGTCGCCGTACGCGAACTGGTCCTGCTCATCGTCGCGGCCGACGTCAAGGTGCACCCCGACCACTCGTGGGACCTCGTCGAACCGGCGCTGCGCCGGGCGCTGCTGGCCCGGCTCGGTTACCCCGCGCGCGAGCTCGGCACCCCCGCGTACCTCTCGGAGGTGCTGGCCACCGCCCAGTCCGTACCGGGCGTGGAGTACGTGGACGTCGACGTGTTCACCGGCGTCGCCGGCAGCCTCACCCCACAGGGCCTGGAGAAGCTCCCCGAGCAGCTGACGCGCCCTCAGCCGGTGGTCGGCGCCCGGCCCGCCACGTACGAGGAGGCCCGCTACACCGTCTCCCCGCCGGGCCAGGAGACCACCGAGACCCTCACCGAGGTGGCCGCCAGGAACGGCATCACCGTCGCCGGACTGCTGCGCCTCAACCCCGACATCACCGACACCCGGCCGCTGCGGAAGGGGCGCGTGGTCGTCGTCTTCCGCGGCATCCGCCCGGCGCAGTTCGCGCTGCTCTCGCCGGACGTGCCGGACACACTGATCCTTAAGGAGGCGCGGGCGTGAACCGTGACCCCGACGGCCTGCTGGCACTGCTCCCGCAGTGGCACCAGCTGCGAGACGCCGAGGCCGGGGAGCCGCTGCGGGCCCTGCTCGCCGTGATCGCCGAACAGGTCGACCTGGTGCGCTCGGGAGTGGAACAGGGCTACGAGGACTGGTTCGTCGAGACCTGCGCCGACTGGGCCGTGCCCTACCTCGGCGACCTCGTCGGCTACCGCGTCCTGCCCGGCTACGAGGAGGTGCTCACCACCGGCCTGTCCGCGGGCGGCCCCGGCGGCGGCACCGCCGAGTCGCGGCGGCGCCTCGCCGCCCGGCTCGCCCCCCGCCGCGATGTCGCGGACACCGTCGCCAACCGGCGGCGCAAGGGCACCCTGGCGCTGCTGGAGGAGCTCTCCGCGTCGGTGGCCGAATGGCCCGCCAGGGCGGTGGAGTTCTCCCGGCTGCTCGGCGCCCACCAGCCGGTGCGCCTGTTCGGGCCGGCCGGGGAGGCGGCCGCCGCGACCCGGCTCACCCGGGGCCGGCTGCTCGACGTCCGCGACGGAGCCGCCCTGGACCTGCTCGGCGGCGCCTTCGACCCGGCCGCGCACAGCGTCGACGTACGGCGGGCCGGATCCGCCCGCCGGCGGGGCGGGTACACCCCGTCGGGCGTCGGCCTGTTCGTCTGGCGGCTCAAGCCCTACCCGGTGACGCGCGCGCCCGCCTACTGCATCGACCGGGCCCGCAACCTCTACACCTTCTCCATCCTCGGCAACGACAGCCCGCTGGTGGCCAGGCCCGAGCCGGAGCCCTCGGCCTCCCACCTGGCCACCATGGACAACGTCCCCGCCTTCATCCGCCGCAGGCAGCTCGCCGACGGGCTCACCGACCACTACGGCCCCGGCCGCTCCTTCACCGTCTGGCGGGACGACGACGAGGAACCCGTACCGCCCGCCGAGATCGTCGTCGCCGACCTCTCCGACTGGACCTACCGGGCCCGGCGCGGCCAGGTCGTCGTCGACCCCGAACTCGGCCGCATGGCCTTCGGCACCCGCTGCGCGCCCCGGCACGGCGCGTGGGTCAGCTACCACTACGCGTTCGGCGACGACACCGGCGGCGGTGAGTACCCGAGGGAACGCGACACCCCGCCCCGGGCGACCGTCTACCAGGTCGGGCCGGACCGGCCGTTCGAGCGCATCATGGACGCCTACGAGCAGTGGCGCTCCGACGGCGGCGCGGAGGCCGTCATCGAGCTCACCCACAGCGGCGCCCACCAGGAACAGCTGGACTTCGACCTGTCCCCCGGGGAGCGGCTGGAGGTGCGCGCCGCCGAGGGCGCGCGCCCGGTCATCCGCCTTCTCGACTGGTACAGCAACCGGCCCGACGCCCTCAACATCCACGGCAACCCCGGCGAGGGGCCGGGGCCGCGCGTGGTCCTGGACGGGCTGCTCGTCACCGGCCGCGGCATCAGCGTGACCGGCCCGGTCGGCTCCGTCGTCCTGCGGCACTGCACCCTGGTGCCCGGCTGGTCGCTGGAGCCGCGCTGCGAACCGCACTCGCCGCAGGAGCCCAGCCTGGTCCTGGAGTGCACCACCACGTGCGTGCAGATCGAACGCAGCGTCCTCGGCACCATCGAGGTCGTCGGCGACGAGGCCGGCACCGACCCGCTGGAGATCCACATCGCCGACAGCATCGTGGACGCCACCGGCTCCGGCCGCGAGGCCCTCTCCGGGCCGGAGTGCCGCCACGCCCACGCCGTGCTGCGCGCCCACCGCACCACGGTGATCGGCGAGGTCCACGTCCACGCCGTCGGACTCGCCGAGGACAGCCTCTTCACCGGCCGCGTGCACACCGCCCGGCGCGGCATCGGCTGCGTGCGGTTCTGCTACGTGCCACCGGGCTCGCGCACCCCGCGCCGCTACCACTGCCAGCCGGACGAGGTGCGCGCCGCCGTGCGGGAACGCGCCGAGAAGGGCGAGATCCCGTGGGACGACGTCCCCGGGCTCCAGGACGCCGAGTCGGCCCGTGTGCGGCCGGTGTTCACCAGCGTCCGCTACGGCACCCCGGCCTACGGCCGGCCGGCCCGCGGCTGCGCGCCGGAGATCACCCGGGGCGCCGAGGACGGCTCCGAGCTCGGTGCCTTCCACGAGCTCTTCCAGCCCCAGCGCGAGGACAGCCTGCGCGCCCGCCTGGAGGAGTTCTCACCGGCCGGCACCGACGCCGGGATCATCCACGTGACCTGACCCCGCGTCACCCACCGGCGCCGGGCCGGTCCCGTTCCGGCCCGCCGAGGTCCCTCGCCCGACGGCTCTCCACGCCTTTCACGCTTTCCACGCTTTTCGAGGGGAACCAACCCATGCACGCAGACCTCTCCCGCCTCACCTTCCGGCCCGCCAAGCACTACTCCGGCGTGCTCGCCCAGCAAGGCCGGGTCCAGCTCGACGCCGACGCCAACGAGCAGGCGGCGATCACCCGGCACCAGGCCCGCACCCTGGCCGCCGACCTGATAGGGCAGCACGGCGGCCCGCACGGTGCCACCGGCTTCCGCATCGAGTTCCGGCAGGGCGAGAACACGCTCGACGACCTGGTCATCCACGGCGGCCGGTACTACGTGGACGGCATCCTGTGCGACGCCGGCCGCCCGCCGGCCGGGACGCCCGCCGAGCACGAGCCCACCGGTGCGGCGGACGCCCCCGCCGGCGCCGAGGGGCCGGAAGGCGACGCCGGCGGTGAACAGGGCCCGCCGGCCGACGGCGTCTGGACGTACTGGGACCAGCCCGACGCCTACCGCGACGCGGAGAAGCCGGCCGACCGGCTGCCCGCCCAGCTGCCTTACCTCGTCTACCTCAAGGTGTGGGAGCGTACGGTCACCGCCGCCGAGGACCCCGAGATCCGCGAGGTCGCCCTCGGCGCCGCCCTGCCCGACACGGCGGCCAGGATCAAGACCGTCTGGCAGGTCCTGCCCCTGACGGGTACCGACCTGGGCGCCCCGGAGAGCCCGACGTCCGACCAGCTGCGCACGGCGTTCCGCGCCTGGGCGGACAAGCAGCGCGCCCCGGCCGCCGCGGCCGCCTTCCGCACCGAGCGCCCGGCGCGCACCGACGAGGACCCGTGCGTGACCCCGCCCGACTCCCGCTACCGGGGCCCGGAGAACCAGCTCTACCGCGTGGAGGTCCACACCGGCGGGACGTCCGGGACCGCCACCTTCAAGTGGTCGCGGGAGAACGGCTCCGTCGTCTTCCCCGTGGCCGCGCTCGACGGCACCTGGGTGGAACTCACCACGCTCGGCCAGGACGACAAGCTCGACCTGAACGCGGGGGACCGGGTGGAGCTCGCCGACTCCGCCTACACCAGCCGCGGCGAACCCGCCGACCTGCTGCGGGTGGAGGAGGTCGACCTGCCCGGCCGCCGGGTGCGGCTCGACGCCGAACCGGGCCCGGGCACCGGCAGGCTGCCCGGTCTGCACCCCTTCCTCCGCCGCTGGGACCACCGGGCCCCCGGCGGCCGCGGCACCGCCCGGCAGGACCGGGACGGCGGCCTGAAGCTGGTGGAGGGCGCGTGGACCGACCTGGAGGACGGCGTCCAGGTCTGGTTCGCCCCCGGCGGCCGCTACCGTCCGGGCGACCACTGGACCGTCCCCGCGCGCACCGCCACCGGCACGGTGGAGTGGCCCGCCACGGCGGACGCCCGGCCGCTGCTCCAGCCCCCGGCGGGCATCGAGGCGCACTACGCCCCGCTGGCCTGGGTGGTGGGCGGCGAGGCGTCGCAGACCGACCTGCGGTTCAGCTTCCGGCCGCTGGCGGCGCCGGTCGAGGCCGTCGCGGAGCGGTGACCACCCGCCGTCAGCCGTACGCCGCAGGGCCGGGGCCGGGAGCCACCGCGGGCTTCCGGCCCCGGCCCTGCGGCGGGGAGTCGTGACGACGCGTCACAGACGGGCGGGCTCGGCCGCCTCCGCGCGGGTCGCCGCCGGTCGCTCCGGCCGGCGCGCGGCGGGCGTCGAGGGGCGGCGTACGAGCGCCAGCGCGACGAGGCCGCCGAGCACCCCGAGCGCGCCGGAGACCAGGAAGGTGTGCTGGAGCCCGGTCGCGAAGGCCTCGTGCACCAGCCGCCCGGCCGCGGCCCGCTCCGCGGGGCCCGCGTGGGCGATCACGGCGCCCGCCTGACCGCCCGCCAGGGCGTCGGCCGTCGCGGCGGGATCGGCGACGGAGCCCTTCCCGTGGTCCCGGAGGGCACCGGTCATCCCGGCGTGGAAGACGACGCCCAGGACGGCGATGCCCAGGGCGTTCCCCAGCTGGCGGGCGGTGTTGACGGCACCGCTGGCCATCCCGCCGCGCTCGGGCGCGACCGAGGCCAGCGCCGCGGACGCCAGCATGGGGGTGGCGATGCCGACGCCGACGCCGGTCACGGCGAGGCCCGGCACCAGGACGGTCCAGCTGGAGTCCGCGTCGATCGTGGCCTGGAGGAACGCGCCCGCGCCGATCAGCAGCAGGCCCGGGCCGACCGTCCAGCGCGGCGAGGCGCCGTGCAGGAAGCGCCCGGACAGCGACGCGACGAGGAAGGCCGCGAGGCTCATGGGCAGGCAGGTGAGGCCCGCCGTGACCGGACCCATGCCGCGTACGGACTGGAGCCACAGCGAGGTGTAGGCCAGATAGGAGAACGCGGCGACGGACAGCAGCACCGCCGCGACCATGAGCCCGGAGAACGAACCCTGGCGGAAGAGCGAGAGGTCCAGCAGCGGCTCCCGCCGGCGCTTCTCGATCACCAGGAACGCGAGCAGCGCCACCGCGGCGAGGCCGAAGAGCCCCAGGGTGGTGGCCGATGCCCAGCCGTTGTCACTGCCCTTGATCAGGGCGTAGGTCGCGGCGCCGGCCGCGACGGTGAAGGCCGCCATGCCGGGCAGGTCGACGCCCCGGGACCGCCGCGCGGGCGTCGCGGCGACGAACCGCAGGGTCATCGCGACGGCGAGCACGCTGAGCGGCAGGTTCACGTAGAAGATCCAGCGCCAGTCCAGGTGCTCGGTCAGCAGACCGCCCAGGACCGGCCCGGCCGCCGACGCGGCGCCGCTGACGGCACCCCAGGCGCCGAACGCCACCCCGCGGTCCCGGCCCTGGTAGATGCTGCTGATCAGGGCCGTCGTCGTGGCCAGCATCGCGGCCCCGCCTATGCCCTGCACCCCGCGGAAGGCGATCAGGGCCGCCGGGCCCGTCGCCAGCCCGCAGGCCAGCGAGGCGAGCGCGAACAGCGCCAGGCCCACGACGTACACCTGCCGGTGGCCGACCCGGTCGGCCAGCGAACCGACGCCCAGCAGCAGCGCGGCGAGCGCCAGGGCGTAGATGTCCATCACCCACTGGAGGTCCGCGAAGGAGGTGCGCAGGCTCTCGGCCATGTCGGGCAGCGCCACCACGACGATCGTGACGTCCACCAGCAGCATGAACGTTCCCAGGCACACCGCTACGAGCGGCAGCCACTTACGCATCCGAACCTCCAGAGCTCTGTCACGAACGAGGCCGGGAGTGCGACAGGCTCCCCGGGCGGTACCCGGGGAGCCGCGCTCCCGGCCGGTTCGAAGCTCGCATCGGCCGGGCGGTTTCCGGAAACCAGCACGGCCCGGATGACGGAATCCGACACACCTCCCGTATGAGATGCTCGAAAATATGAACGACCATGGATTCGATCTCCTCGACCGGCAGCTCGTCCAGGCCCTGATGATCGACGGCCGGGCCGCCTTCAGCCGCCTCGCCGCGGCCCTGGAGACCACGGACCAGACCGTGATCCGCCGGTACCGCCGCCTCCGCGGGGCGGGACTGCTCCGGGTGCTCGGCCTGCCCGTGGGCGACCGCGTCGGCATGCACGAGTCCCGGCTGCGCATCCAGTGCGTCCCGGGCTCGGCGGTGGCCATCGCCGAGGCGCTGTCCCACCGCCCCGACACCGGCTGGGTGAAGATCCTCGCCGGTGGTGCCGAGGTCGGATGCATGGTGAGCTCCCGCACCTCGGAGGACCACGAGGCCCTCCTGCTCCAGAAGCTGCCCGGCACCCGGCAGGTCACGGGGGTCTCGGCGCAGAGCCTCCTCCACCGGTACACCGCCGGCCCCGGCCACTGGCTGGGCCCGGCCGAGCTCGGCGAGGAGCAGATACAGGCCCTGCGGCCGCCGGAGGTGAACCGCGAGGACACCGTCCGGCTCGACGACTTCGACCACGCCCTGCTGGCCGTGCTCGCGCGGGACGGCAGGGCGGGCTACCCCGAACTCGCGAAGGCGACCAGCCGTTCGGAGTCCACGGTGCGCCGCCGCCTGGAGTATCTGCGGGGGACCGGAGCGCTCACCTTCGAGGTCGAGATCCTCCCCGTCCACCTGGGCTACCGGACGGAGGCCGCGCTCGCCGTGACCGTGGCCCCCAGCGTCCTGGCCGAGGTCGGCCAGGCGCTCGCCGACCACCCCCAGGTCCCCTTCGTCGCGGCCATGACCGGCACCAGCAACCTCGCCGCCTCGGTGCTCTGCAAGGACCGGCACGCCCTGTACAGGTACATCACGGAAGAGATCGGCGCGCTGACGTCCGTGCACCAGCTGGAGGTCGTCCCCGTGCTCCGCCACGTCAAACGGGCGGGCCTGCTCAGCGACGGCAGTCGGCTTTTCGACCCGCCGCGCTGAGCCGCGGGCCCGGCCGCCGCGCTCATTTCACGGAGGCGCTCTCCAGCACGGCGTCGACCTCGTGGCGCTCGTCCGGCCCGGCCGGCAGGGCGATGCCCAGGAGGAAGGCGGAGCGGCCGGCGTCCACCTGGACGAGCGTCATCCGGAGATGGCCCGTACCGCCCTCGCCGTCCTCCAGCCTCAGCACCACCGTGTGCGCCGGACGGCCGCTCACCTTCGTCGCCCGCGACTCCTCCAGCGTCGACCGCCCGTCCGGCGAGAAGAACACCGCGTTCGACCGGGCCGCCCTCTCCGCCTGCGGCTTCAGCGCCTCCTCGGGTACGGGCCCGGCCCGCCCGGCCAGGACGGTGCTCCCTCCCTCGCGCTCGGCACGCTCCGGGCCGACCGACGAGGTGAAGGCGCCGATCAGCTTCTCCCGGCCGCTGTCCTTCCACCCCTCGGGTATCGCGTACGACAGCCCGGCCGCGCTGTCGGTCACCCGGGGCCGGCCGGCCAGCGGATCCCCGTCGCTCCGCGTCAGCCACCACGCGGCGCCCCCGCACAGCGCGAGCACCAGCACCGCGACGGTGCCGGCCACCAGCGCCCCGCGCCCGCGGGGCGCCCGGCCCGGGAGCGGGGGAGGGGAGGCCGGGAAGGGCGGGTACGGCTGCGGCCGCGGATCGGCGAGAGGGGGCGTTGTCATGCCCCCAGCATCGCGGCCCCGGCCGGCGGGGCCCTGAGCGCTCGTACTCAGCCACGTACTCAGATGTGGCGCTCCGCCCGTGCGGCCGGTCATCCTGATGCGCTTTGCGGTCGTTCTGTTGGACCGATCTGGTCATTTCGATATACCCTCCGGTCATTAAGTCGAACGAGAGGGAGTGTCGTGATCGCGTTGATTCTGGCCCTGGGCAGCTCACTGGCCTACGGCTGCGCCGACTTCCTCGGCGGACTCGGGGCCCGGCGCGCCCACGTGCTGCGCACGGTCATGATCGCGGCACCCGCCAGCCTCGCCGTCGAACTGCTGCTGTGGCCCGTCCTCGGCGCCCGCTGGAGCGCGGCCGCCCTCGGCTGGGGCGCGGCCTCCGGTGTGGCCTCGGCCGCCGCCTTCGCCCTGCTCTACCGCACGCTGGCCATCGGCCCGATGAGCGTGCTGTCCCCGGTGACGGCCCTCGTCTCCGCCGTGCTGCCGGTCGGCGTCGGCCTCGTGCAGGGCGAGCGCCTGGGCGTCGCGGGACTCATCGGCGTACCCCTCGCCCTGGTCGCCGTCGTCCTGGTCAGCGCCGGCCCCGGCACCCGCTCCGCCCGCCCCGGCCGCACGGCACTGCTCCTCGCGTGCGGCGCGGGCGCCGCCATCGCCCTCCAGCTCGTCTGCCTCCACCAGGCGCCCGGTGACAGCGGAGTGGCACCGCTGGTCGTCGGCAGGGCCGTCTCCTCCGCCGTGACCCTGACCGCCGCCGGTCTCCTGCGCGGGCGGCTCGGCCCCGAACGGCCCTCGCTCGCCCTCTCGGCCGGGGCCGGCGCGCTGGACTCCCTGGCCAACCTCGCCTTCCTCTTCGCGGCCCGCGGCGGCGACCTGGCCGTGGTGGCCGTCGTCACCGCCCTCTACCCGGCCGGTACCGTCCTCCTCGCCCGTACCGTCCTGTCCGAACGCGTCCACCGGGGCCAGCTCGCCGGACTCGGCGCCGCCGCGGCCGCCGTCAGCCTGCTCGCCCTCGGCTGAGCCGGCGCCACGGCCCGCCCCCCGCCCGCCCGGCTTCGCCGCAGGTGACCGCTCCCCACCCGTCAGGAGAACCCCGCCATGCTCGTACACCCCTGGGACGCCGCCCTCGACGCCGCCGAGTGGCGCGGCTGGATCGACGACGGCCACGACTTCGGCCAGCTCGTCGTCAACGGGGTCCCCGGCGAGCCGCCCGCCGTCGTCCCCACCCACTTCTGCGCCGACGGCACGACCCTGCTCGTCCACCTGGCCCGGCCCAACCCCGTCTGGCGCGCCCTGGAGCGCGACCCGCGCGTCGTGCTGAGCGTCGTGGGCGACTACGCCTTCGTCCCCGGCACCTGGCGGGCCCCGGCCGGCACCCCGCCCGAGGACGGCGTCCCCACCAGCTACTACTCCGCCGTGCAGTTCACCTGCCGGGCCGAGATCGTCGACGGCGCGGCGGACAAGGCCGAGCTCCTGCGGCGCCAGCTCGCCCACTTCCAGCCCGCCGGGGACCACGCGGACGTCCATCCCGGCCGGCCCCCGTACGGGCGGATGCTGCCCGGCATCCGCGGGCTGCGCCTCCACGTCTCCTCGGTGCTCGCGAAGTTCAAGTACGACGACCACAAACCCCTCCGGCACCGCGAGTCCGTGGCGGACCGGCTGAGCGCCCGGGACCAGGGCCTGGACGCCCCGGCCGCCCGCCGCCAGCGGCGCCGCCTCGACCGGGTCGGCGCGTGGGACCCCGAGGGGCGCTGACGGGCACCCCGGCCCGCCCTCCGGCGTCACGCGCTCCCGGGGCCGGCGTCCCATGTCACCGCGAGCAGTGCCATGTCGTCGGAGATGCAGCCGCCCGTGTGCCTGCTGACATCCGTGAGAAGTGCGTCGAGCAGCGCGTCCGGCCCCGGGAACTCACGCCCGGTCAGCCCGGCGACGGGGTCGTAGAAGACCCCGGCCCGGTCGCGCGCCTCGGTGAGCCCGTCGGTGTACAGCAGAAGGGTCGACCCCTGGGGGAACGGCACCGTGTCGATGCGGTCCTCGCCGGTGCCCAGCCCCGCGAGCCCCAGCGGAAGGGCGGGCTCCGACGGTTCCGCGCAGCGCACCCGGCCGCCGTGCAGCAGCAGCGGCGCCGGGTGGCCGCGGTTGACCAGTCGCAGCTCCCCGCCCGAGTGCGGGATCTCGGCCAGGGCGCCGGTGACGAACCCCTCGGTCCGCTCCAGCCCCGCCCGCCGGTCCGCCTCCCGCCGCAGCGCCCGCTCCAGCCTGGCCGCGACCCCCACGAGCGTGGGCTCGTCGTCGGCCGCCTCCCGGAACACCCCCAGCGCCACGTCCACCGCCTTGACCGCGTCCATGCCCTTGCCCCGTACGTCGCCCACCAGGCAGCGCACCCCGTACGGGGTGTCCTGCACGCCGTACAGGTCGCCGCCGATCTGCGCGTCCCGCACCGCCGCCTGGTAGCGCACCGCGATCCGGAAGGACCCGACCGAGGCCGGCGGCTCGGGCAGCACGGCGCTCTGCACGGCGAGCGCGACCTTGCGCGCCGACTGGAGCCGCACGTCGCTGTAGTACATGAGGCGGTTGACGAGGACGGCGAAGGCCGAGACGGTCGCGACCGCCGCCAGCTCGCTCCGCCCGCCCGAATCGTCCATGAAGCCGAAATGGGTGAGCAGCGCGAAGTCGGCGACACAGGCGCCGATGCCCGCCAGGACCGTCGCCCGCAGCGACAGCAGCGCGGCGGCCGTCATCGGCGCGGCCGTGTACAGCGCCTCGGCGCTGAAGTGCGGAGCGGTGTGGTAATCGAGGAGGGCGCCTCCGACGAGCAGGAGGAGCGGCAGCCACCCCACATGACGCAGGCACCAGCGCCACACGCCGGTAGGGCCCGCACTCGGTGACCTCACGCGCCAGCTCCCGCTCTCCTGTGCCGTACAAAGCCGGACAACACGCTCAAGCATCCCCGGGCCGGATTGCGGCTGCCAGTCATGGCGCGGCTGTACGGGTACCCGTCGGACGGCCGCCCGGTCCCGCACGGGAGCGGTACGGAAGAGGCGGGCGGGAGACACGCGGCGGTACGCACCGGCCCGGCGCCGGCCCCGCGTATCGGAGCCCGTTCCGAGGGTAGGCGCAGGGAGCACGTCCCGACGCGCCGGTGAAGGGGAAGCATCATGTCCGATCACAAGACAGCGCTCGCGTCCGACGGCCTCGCCGATCCCATGGCCAATCCCGAGGTCAAGCACGCCAGGCTCACACTGAAGCAGTCGGAGGACGGCACGCTGACGCTGACGGTGAGCGAGGGCAACGCCATCGCCAAGGGGATCCGCGTGGAGGACGAGGCGGGCAAACTGCTCGCGGCCTACGTCGCCCTGTCCGTCGACGACCTCAGCGTGGCCAAGTCGATGCAGAGCGCGGTGTCCGGAGCGGTCGCGCACACCATCGACGGCATATCGGAGAAGCAGGCCGCGAAGGCCGAGGCACCGTCAGGCATCATCGTCGGCCAGGCGGGCCCCGACACGCCCGTGAAGCTGAGCCCGGACGAGTTCCGCGAAAAGGTCGTGGCCACCTTGGCGAACGACCTCGTCGACCTGTCACGCGACCTCCGCCGCTGACCGCGGCCATGGGGCACCGCCCGTACGACGAGTACGCCTCCGGCACGCCGGCCCGCTCCCGGTCGTGCGCGCACCTGTCACCGGGTGCGCGCACGGCGAAGGGCTACGGGCGGTTCCTCCCGCGCATGGACTTGTGGATGATCTTCCATTCGCGGGTCTTCTCCGCCCTCAGCCGGGCGTCGGTGCGGGAGGCCGCCCAGGCCGCCTCCCGCTGGAGCTTGCGCCAGGAGGCCAGCCGCCGTTCGGGCAGCTCACCCTCCTCGACCGCCGCCAGCACCGCGCAGCCCGGCTCCGCCTCGTGGACGCAGTCGTGGAACCGGCACCGGGCGGCCAGCTCCTCGATCTCCGAGAAGACCTGGGTCAGGCCTTCCTCGGCGTCGTAGAGCCCGACGCTGCGCAGTCCGGGCGTGTCGATGATCAGGCCGCCGTCGGGGAGGACCAGCAGCTGGCGGTGGACGGTGGTGTGCCGGCCGCGCCCGTCGGCCGCCCGGATCTCCTGGGTGGCCATGCGACCGGCCCCGGCCAGGGCGTTGACGAGCGTCGACTTGCCCGCGCCGGACCTGCCGAGCAGGACGGCCGTCCGGCCGGCCGGGAGCCGCACCTCCTCCAGGCCTTCGCCCGTGGCCGACGAGACCGCCCGGACGGTCGCCCCGGGCGCGGCCGCCTCCACCTCGGAGAGGTCCACCGAGGCGAGGTCGGCCTTGGTGACCAGCACCACCGGCTGGGCGCCGCTCTCCCAGGCCAGGGCCAGGAAACGTTCGATCCGGCCCAGGTCGACCCCGGGCACGGCCGGTTCGGCGATGTAGACGACGTCCACGTTGGCGGCCAGTACCTGGCCGTGCGAGACGCCCGGGGTGACACCGGCGCGGACGATCGCGGTCCGGCGCGGCAGGACCTCCTGGATCTCGCCCTGGAGGGCCACCCAGTCGCCCACGCAGGGGAGCGCGACCGGGTCGGCGGCGGCGGCCCGCTTGAGCGCGCCGCTGTGGGCCGCGCGTGCCTCGCCGTCGGCGGTGAGCACGTCACACGTGCCACGGTCGACGCGCGTGACCCGCGCGGGAAGGTGATCCGGCTTCAGGGACGCGGCGAAGCCGTCGTCCCAGCCGAGAGTGGAAAGGTCGTGAGAGACAGAAGCCAACGGAGTGGCGCCCTTCGGGAAGACGGGCAGCCCCCGGAGCGACGGCTCAGGCGGGTGCCCGGGAAGACAGGACTCGGGACGGGCCTGCCACAGCGACGTTCTTCATCCGGCCCTCCAAGGTGTCCGTCCGCGCTTCCCGCGGCTCTCGTCCACGCTATCCGGGCCGCCCCGCCGAGAGCGAACGATTTTCGGTGGGCACCCGGGTCGCCGCGCGCCCGCCGCGGCGGCCCGCCCGCCCGGGATCAGTGCTCGTCGTGATGCCGGCGCCCCGGGTGCCGCAGACGCATCCAGATGTCCCTGGCGTGCCGGCCGGCTTCTGTCCGGCTGCCGGCGACCAGCAGCCGTGCCTCCTCCGGCGTCTCCACCATCGGCCCCGAGCCGCGCAGCGGCCGGCCCGCCGTCTCGTGGAGGAAGAACGCCGAGACGAGCCCGATCGCCCCCGCCGCCATCAGGTAGTACGCGGGAACCATGGTGTCGCGCGTCGACTCGAGGAGGGCGGACACCGCCAGGGGAGTGGTGCCGCCGAAGAGCGACACGGAGATGTTGTACGAGACGGACAGCGCCCCGTAACGCAGCCGGGTCGGGAAGAGCGCCGGCAGCGTCGCGGCGGAGGTCCCCGCGAAGCACACCAGCAGCAGCCCGAGGATCAGGCAGCCGAAGGCGGGGAGGAGGGCCCCGCCGGCCCGGACCAGGAGCATCGAGGGGACGGCGAGCGCGATCAGGGCGGCGCTGCCCGCCATGAACATCGGCCTGCGCCCCCAGAGGTCGGAGGAGCGGCCCACCACCGTGATGGTCAGGGCCACCAGGACCATGGTGCCGAGGATCAGCAACTGCGCGGTCGTGGGGTCCTCGCCGAGCGTCTGGGTCATGTACGTCGGCAGGTACGAGGTGACCATGTAGCTGGTGACGTTGTAGACGACCACCAGGCCCATGCAGATCAGCACCGCCTGCCAGTGCCCGGTGAAGATCTCCTTGAGCCGCCCGCGGCCGGACTGGCGCGCCTCCTCCACCTCGTCGTCCCCCGTGCCGGCCCCGGCCGTACGCTCCCGCGCGGCCTCGGTCTCCGCGCGGAAGGCGGGCGTCTCCTCCAGGCGCATCCGCATGTACAGGCCGATCAGCCCGAGCGGCCCGGCGACCAGGAACGGCAGCCGCCATCCCCAGTCCGTCATCCCGTCCGTCCCCAGGACCACGGTGAGCACCGTCACCAGACCCGACCCCAGCGCGTAACCGACGAACGTCCCGAAGTCGAGCCAGCTGCCCAGGAATCCACGGCGGGTGTCGGGCGCGTACTCGGCGATGTACGTGGTGGCCCCTGCGTACTCGCCGCCCGTCGAGAAGCCCTGCACCAGACGGCAGACGAGCAGCAGCAGCGGTGCGACGAACCCGGCCGTCGCGTAGGCCGGCAGGAAGCCGACGGCGAAGGTGCTCACCGCCATCATGATCATCGTGGCGGCGAGCACCCGCTGGCGCCCGATGCGGTCGCCGAGCGGCCCGAAGACCAGGCCGCCGAGCGGCCGGACGAGGAAGGCGGCCGCGAAGGTGGCGAAGGTGGAGATGACCTGCGCGCCGGACGAACTGGAGGGGAAGAAGACCTTCCCCAGGGTGACCGCCATATAGGCGTACACCCCGAAGTCGAACCACTCCATCATGTTGCCCAGCGCGGCCGCGAGCACCGCCCGGCGGACCTCGGGGCGGTCGGTGACCGTGACGTCCTCGATGCTCAGCGACTTCTTGCGACGCCGCAGCAAGGTGCGGAGCATCCTGTCGGTGGCCACCGCGCCGCCGCGCGAGGGGGCGGCGCGTCCGGGCTTCGGGGTCTTCCTGCGATCGGCGCTCACGGTCACCTGCCGGTGGGTCGGGGTACAGCTCCTGGGGCTCCTGGGGCGTTCACATACTCATGGGCCGCATCTTGCGGTTCATGCATTGAACCCCGCCCGGCCCTCCGCGCGGCCCCGACCCGCCCGGGGCCCGGCAGCCGACGGACGGTTGGTCCCGGCCGGTGCCGGCGACCGCCGTGTTCCGGCCGGCCGGAAGCCTCTTCTGGTATGCGTCGTAGGACGTCTCACGACGCCGCCCGGCACAAGACACCCCGGAGGACGCCATGACGAGCACGCCGAGTGACCCGGCCGACGCGCTGCCCGGCCGCCCGCCCGTCGCCGATCTGGCCACCTGGCAGGCCGCCCGTGACGCGCTCCTGGCCCGCGAGAAGGCCCACACCCGCGAGGGCGACGCCCTCGCTGCGGCCCGCCGCCGGCTGCCGATGGTGGAGTTCGACGGGACGGCCGAGGTCATCGGGGACGACGGCCCGGTCCCGTTCCTGGACCTGTTCCAGGGCCGTGACGAGCTCGTCGTCTACAAACACATGTGGTACGACGGCGCGCCGCACCAGGGACAGTGCGAGGGCTGCACCACCACGGCCTGGCACATGAAGGACGCCGTCTACCTCAACGCCCGCGGCGTCTCGTTCGCCCTCCTCACCACCGGCCGTTGGGACGAGGTGGTGCCCTACGTCGCGTTCATGGGTTACACCCAGCCCTGGTACTCGGTGCGGGGCGTGGAGGAGCCGATCGGCGGGGAAATGGGGCACATCGCCTGCTTCCTGCGCGACGGCGACCGCGCGTTCCTCACCTACTCCACGACCGGGCGTGGCAACGAACCGGTCAACGGGTCGCTCGGCCTGCTCGACATGACGCCCTACGGCCGTGGCGAGGCGTGGGAGGACAACCCCGAGGGACGGCCCGTGATCGGCGACGTCCGCGAGGGGTACCCGTCCGTGGGCCGCCAGGCCTGCTGGTACTGGCGCTCGGACGCGGACGGGAACGCCACCTGGGGCCCGACCAGCCGGCCCGTGCCGCAGTGGACCCGCCCCGGCGCGACCCCCGTGGAGACCCTCGGCCGGCACGAGCACTGACGCGCGTTCGCGGCCGGGTCACACCTGACGTCCGGTCGGATCGGATCCTCCCGGCCGCCCGCGCCACGTTCGGTACACCTCTGCGGGGCCCGCCGGCCTCAGGGCCGGAGTGCGAGGTGGTACTCGGCGGCCCGCCGGTCGGTCGGGGTGAAGCCCAGGGCGCGCATCGCCTCGACGAGCGCGTCGTCGCGGGAGTCCGCGTACGCCTCCGCCTCGCCGGCCTCGGGGTGCTCGGCGCTCACCTTGCCCAGCACCGCGGCGAGGAGCTCCGTGAGTCCGGCGGCCGTCCCCTCCTCCTCGCGGTCGTGTGCCAGGACCGCCGTACCGCCCTCGACCTCCACGTCGAACAGGGCGCCGTCGAGCCCGAGCCGGAAAGCGGCGCCGTCCGGGGCGGGCAGGCTCCGCACCGCGTCCCCGGCCGGGCCCGTGCGCGCGGCCGGCAGGGTGAGCCGCCACCAGCGGTAGATCTCCCCGCCCTCGGTCGCGCCCAGTTCCGCCACGGCCCGCTCGGGCATCCCGTCGGTCTCCGCGACCCACCGCAGCACCGTGCCGCCGGCTTCCCGCGCGACCCGCGCCGCCTCCCGCATCAGCGGTACCCAGGTGTCGTCGGTGGCGTCCGGCAGCGCGACGATCCTCAGCGCGCTGTCCTCCGCGCCCAGGTCGAGCAGCGCGACCGAGCCGACGACGGTGTCCCCGTCGCGGGCCACGGCGACCGCCAGCGTGCGGTCGTCGTCGGGCCAGTGACCGGCGGGGGCGGTGTCGCGGTCATGAAAAGTCTCGAAAGCGGAAGTCATGCCTCCAACCTCTCATATCGATCGAACAGATGTTCCGACCGACACTCCGCCCAGGCTTCGGAGGTACAGGAATTACTTGACTGGCTTAAATGTTGGTGTTTACATCGAAGTGGTTGCTTGAGGACATCAAGCAAGCGTCGTTCCAGCCCCACAACCGCGATCGAGGCTCCCGTGCACCACCCCGCCCCCGAGCGGCCCGCCCAGGCCGTCGCCCGCCTGCGCGCCACCTTCCGCACCGGCCGCACCAAGCCCACCGAGTGGCGCACGGCCCAGCTGCGCGGCCTGCGCGCGATGCTCACCGAGCGCGACGCGGAGCTCACCGCCGCCCTCCACGCGGACCTCGGCAAGAGCGCGTACGAGGCCTACCGCACCGAGATCGACTTCACGATCCGCGAGATCGACCACACCCTCGACCACCTCGACGCCTGGCTGCGCCCCGAGCCGGCCCCCGTCCCGCCGCACCTGGGCGAGGCCACGGCCTGGACGCAGTACGACCCGCTGGGCGTCGTGCTGGTCATCGCGCCCTGGAACTACCCCGCGCAGCTGCTGCTCGCCCCCATGGTGGGGGCGCTCGCCTCCGGCAACGCGGTCGTCGCCAAGCCCAGCGAGCTGGCGCCCGCCACCTCCGCCGCCCTCGCCCGCCTCCTGCCCCGGTACCTCGACACCGACGCGGTGGCCGTCGTCGAAGGCGGCGTCCCCGAGACCACGGCCCTGCTCGCGGAGCGCTTCGACCACATCTTCTACACCGGCAACGGCACCGTCGGCCGCATCGTCATGGCGGCCGCCGCCGAGCACCTCACCCCGGTCACCCTGGAGCTGGGCGGCAAGTCGCCGGTGTTCGTCGACCGTGACGCCGACCTGGCGACCGTCGCGGCGCGGCTCGCGGCCGGCAAGTTCCTCAACGCCGGCCAGACCTGCGTCGCGCCCGACTACGTCCTCACGGATCCCGGGACGGCCCGCGCGCTGGAACCCGCCCTGGTGGAGGCCGTCGAGAAGCTCTACGGGCCCACCCCGGCGACGTCCGACGCCTACGGGCGGATCGTCAACGAGCGCCACTTCGACCGGCTGACCGCCCTGCTCGGCTCCGGCCGCGTCGTGACCGGCGGCGGCAGCGACCGCGCCACGAAGTACATCGCCCCGACCGTCCTGGCCGATGTGTCCCCCGAGGCGCCGGTGATGCGGGAGGAGATCTTCGGACCCATCCTGCCGATCGTCACGGTCCCAGGCCTGGACGAGGCCATCGCCTTCATCAACGACCGCGACAAGCCGCTGGCGCTGTACGCCTTCACCGAATCCGCGACGACCCGCCGCCGCCTCGCCGCCGAGACCTCCTCCGGCGGCCTCGGTCTCGGCCTGCCGCTCGCTCACCTCACGGTCTCCGACCTGCCGTTCGGCGGTGTCGGTGAGAGTGGCATGGGTAACTACCACGGCCGCTACTCGATCGAGACGTTCAGCCACCGGAAGGCCGTTCTGGAGAAGCCGCTGTCCTGAGAGGCGTACGCGCCCTGGGAGTTCGGGCGCCACCGTGCCCCGGGCCCTGTGGTGCCGGGACCGCCGGCGGCGGCGGTCCTGAGGCCGCCGGGTGAGCCGGGGGAGCCGTGCCCCTACCGGTTGGTAGCCGAGTGTGATCCCCTGTTGCCTGCCCGCCGGCCCGGCGGGCGACCGGAGTTGGAGATTCCGCTCCGGTCGCTGTCCCCAGCCCACACGGGAAGTGATCGTATGCTGCGCGCGTTGCGTGCCCTCGGCCTCGCCGCCCTCCTGGCGGTCGTGCCTCTCGCCGCCGCCACCCCGTCCGCGAGCGCGGACGCCCGCACGGCCGTCGGTGGCGGCACCGGACTCATCTTCCGGATCTCGCCGACCCCGGAGGCGCCCACCAGCTATCAGATATGCACCCTCACCGCGGTCGGCCGTGACACGGCCGGCAACCTGGTGGGCCTGACCAACGCCCACTGCTTCATCGACGACAAGGGCAACAAGCTGGTCGGCGAGAAGGTCTACCGCGACTCCTCGCCCGCGGGCACGGCCGCGGCCCCGGCACCGCTCACCGACAGCCGCCCCGACCTGGAGGCGGGCGTCATCGGCACGGTGACGTACGTCAGCACGCCCAACAACCTGCTCAACACCGGGCCCAAGGGCCTGGACTACGCGGTGATCAAGCTGGACGAGAGCAGAGTCGCGCCCACCGCGACCGTCGGCGGGGTGACCATCAGCTCGATCGGAGCCCCGCCCGCCAACGGCGTCCGCATGTGCAAGGAAGGCCACCGCACCGGCCTCACCTGCGGCATCAAGCTGGGCACCAACGGCATGTGGTTCACCCACCTCATCTGGACCAACGGCGGTGACTCCGGTTCCCCCGTCGTGGTCGGCCAGACGCTGGTCGGCAACGCCTGGGGCGCCCAGCACAGCTCGCCGATCCTGAGCATCATCGCCGAGATGAACGCCAACGGCGGCGTCGGCGCGGGCTTCCACCTCGCGACCTGATCGGCTCCCGCGCATCCACGGGCCCGTCCCGGCATCCTCGCCGGGACGGGCCCGTGGCCGTTCCCCCGCCCGGGTCCGGGCGGGGGAACGGGCGTCAGCACGGTCCTCGGACCGGTCTCAGCAGCCGGAGGCCCAGGTGTGGGAGCCGCCCTTGTCGTTCACGTCCCCCTGTAGCCGACCTCCTGGCCGGGGGCCAGACAGAGGTTGACACGCCCCAGCAGCTTGCGGCCCTCGTAGACCTTCACGTGGTCCTTGACACCCGGCCCGGAGACGCCGTGGTTCGCCCAGGAGGAGTCGTGCTTGAACATGTCGCCCTCCCACCAGTGGTCGTCGCCGCTGTGCTCGATCTTCATGCCGTCGAAGTTCGCGTTCGTCCAGACGCAGAAGTAGCCGCTGCGGCAGTCCGCCGCCTGAACGGTGGCCGAGGTGGCCAGGACGGCGCCGGTGGAGATCAGGGTGGCGGCGAGGAAAGCGGTGAGGCGCTTCATGGTCGTGGTTCTCCCGTGGGTAGTGGTTCGTCGAGAAGGGCAGTGGCTTCGGAGAGGGCGTGCGCGCGCAGCCGCCGCCAGTCGGCGATCTCGGCACCGTGCGACGCACGGACCTCGGTGAGGCTGCGGTGGGTGTGTTCGGCCTCGGGCCGGAGGTTGTTGACGACCACCGACGTGCGGAACCAGCGGCGCTGGTCGCCGTAGAGCCGCCGCTGGGCCGCGGCCAGGCAGCCGTCGGTGTGGGCGCGGACGACATAGCCGGTGGGCAGGGCGACGGAGAGCTCCGTCCGGCCCGTCCCGAAGAGCGCGGCGTTCACCCGCCGTTGCTCCGCCGCCGGCGACGGGCCCTGTCCCGGACGCGGCGGTGCGAGGCCCTGACGCGTGAGACAGACGTCGGTCAGGCGCTGGGTCGCGGCCTTGACCACCTCGTCCGGAGCGGGCCGGTGGGCGGGCTCCGCGCATCCGGTCAGGAGGCACGCGGCCATGAGAAGGCCGGCGAGGAGCGGGAGGGCGGCCGGCGGACGGGCCGGCCGGGTGCGAGGGCGCATGTGCGGATCAGCCCGGCTCACGCCCCCAGGCGTCTCCCGGGGCCGGTCGGTGGAGCTCCGGCCGGAGGTGCCTCCGTCCCGGTGGTACGTCCTCGTCCGCGGGCGTGCCCGCAGTCGTGGTGCGAGCCGTGCTGGACGTGGCGGAGGCGGTGACGGGTCGGCGCATGTGCGGAGGGTCCCCCGAGAGGCGGTGATCGGCCTGTGCACGGCCACTCTCCCCAGCCGTGACGGAGCCATGCGCCCTATCACCCGTAAAGGTGACTATAGAGGCAGGATGTGCGACAGAGCCTCTTCGTGCCCTTTGGGTTCTCCGAGTTCTTCCGGCGACGGGCGCCGACGGCGCCGTGAACCCCCGAGGGCGGTCCGATCCCGCCGGACGCCTGCCGGGCCGCCCGTCCCCGGTCTAGCCTGGCGGCCATGAACGTACCGGGGGACATGGTCGACGGCCGGTTCGAGCTGATCGCGCGGCTCGGCGCCGGCGGCATGGGAACGGTGTGGCGGGCCCGGGACACGATGCTGGACCGCGAGGTCGCCCTCAAGGCCGTCCGGTCCGACACGGCCCCCTCCCACGACACGCGCGAACGCGTACTGCGGGAAGCCCGGGCCCTCGCCCGCCTCAGCCACCCGCACGTTGTGACGATCCATCACATCGTGGACACGGAACCCCACCCGTGGATCGTGATGGAACTCGTCGGCGGCACCTCCCTCCAGGAGAGACTCGGCACCGGCCCCCTGTCCCCGGCGGAGACGGCGCGCATCGGCCGGCAAGTGCTCTCCGCGCTGCGGGCGGCGCACACCGCGGGCATCCGGCACCGGGACGTCAAACCCGCCAACATCCTGCTGCGCGCCGACGGCACCGCGGTCCTCACCGACTTCGGCATCGCGGCACTGAGCGGCTCCACGTCGCTCACCGCCACCGGCGAACTCATCGGCTCACCCGAGTACATCGCACCCGAGCGGATCCGCGGCCAGGACGACGACCCCGCGTCCGACCTCTGGTCCCTGGGCCTGGTGCTGTACGTGTGCGGCGAAGGCGTCAGCCCGCTGCGCCGGCCCACCACCCTGGCCACCCTGGCGGCGGTGCTCGACGACCCCGTGCCGCCGCCGGTGCGCTCCGGGCCGCTCGCCCCCGTCCTCCAGGCGCTGCTCGTCCGGGACCCGGCCGCCCGCCCCGACGCCGCACGGCTCGACGCGATGCTGGCGCAGGCGGAGTCGGGCACGGCGCCTCAGTGGGCGCGGCCGACGGTCACCGCGCCCGCGCCTCCGGCACCCGCCGGGCCCATACCGCCCGTGCCCACCCGGCGCGACGGCCCACGGCCGGCGCCGGCGTCCGGGAACACCCGGGGCCGGCCGCGCGGCCGGACGGCGGTCGTCCTCGCCCTGGCCGCGGTCCTGGTCATCGCCGCGACGACCGCGCTCGTACTCACCCTGCGCGGCCAGGGGGACGACCGGGTGTCCGCCGGCGCGAGCCCCTCCGCCGCCGCGCCACCGGCCGCCTCGGCGCCACCGTCCCCCGCCCGGCAGCAGAACCCCACGCCCCGGCGGACACCCGACGAGGAGCCCGCCACGTCCGCCGCGCCGCGGCCGTCCGTACCGGCCGTGACGCGGGACCGCTGGATCGCCCAGCTCTTCTCCGAGCCCCTCGGCTCCGGCACCGCCGCCCGCGACCGGCGGCTCGCCGCCGTCCGGCGGACCGTGCCCGAGGCGATCCACCTCCGCAGCGACGACTACGCCTCGCTGCGCCCCGGCTACTGGGTGATCTACGCCCCGGGCCCGTTCGGCGACGGCCGCGCGGCCCTGTCCTTCTGCGACGCGCGCGGTCTGACCTCGGCCAACGCGTGCATCGGCCGCTATCTGAGCCTGAGCGCGGACGACTTCGGGCTCCAGTGCCGCCCTCCGGCGTCCAGCCCGAGAGGCCGCTGCACCCGCGCCTGACCGCGCCTCCGCCGCCGGGAACACCGCGCTCCGCCGCCGGCCACCCGGCCGGGCCCGGGCATCAGCTCGTGCAGAAGCGCTTCACCGCCTTCAGGAACTCCTCGGGGTCGATCCGCCCGCTGCCGTCGGCGTCGAGCTCGGCGATGCCACCCCGGGCCCGGCGAGCGGCTTGCGGTCTTCGCTCTGACGGGTGAACACCATCCGTGTCCGGTACGGCACTTGACCCGGTCTCGGGCCTGTACACGCCTCGTGCGCGGTGGTGGCATGGATGCCGCGCGGCGGTCCTGCGGAAGAACGGAACAGCGGAAGAGCGACGGAAGGGGTTCCCCTTGTTCACTCCCGTGCTGATCGCCGGTACCGCCGCGGCCTTGGTGGCGGCCGCGCTGTCACCCGCACCGGCCGCCTCCGGGGAGCCGCCTCCGTCGGGCAGGGTCTTCATGGAGATCAGGACGGTCGTGGGCCACTGTTCCTCAAGGTATATGTCGGTGGCGGTCTCGCCGGACAACACCGAGTTCACCGTCCGGTCCGGTGGCCTCTCCGTCCGGGTGGCCGCCGGCTCGAAGCCGTCCGACGCCCGCAAGAACTGCCAGATGACCCTGGACGCGGATCTCCCGCAGGGCTACACGTACGCGATCGCCGGGACGCGCTACGGAGGCTTCGGTTCCTTGGAGAAGGGGGCCGGAGGTCAGGTGAAAGCCGGCAACTACTTCCAGGGCTCGCCGTCGACGACCTCTGTGTCCCACCCCTTCTCCGGCCCGTTCGAGGGCGGGTGGGAGGAGTCCGACGTCACCGATGAGAGGAACCTCGTCTTCGCCCCGTGCGGAGAGGACCGGCTTCTCAACCTCACCATGGCGTTGCAGGTGGACGCGGGTACCTCCAGCCCTTCGGCGACCGGCAGTCACCTCAATTTCGGCGCGACGCCCGACAGCGCCGACACGGTCTACCGCCTCGCCTGGAAACGCTGCCCCACGACCTGAGACGGGACCGCCCCGGTGCGGCCCGGCGCGCTCAGGAGCGCTTGACCGTGATGGCCCCGCTGCCGGTCTTCAGCTGGAGCCGGCGCGTGCCCGACGGGTCGTTGGGCACGGCGATGTCCTGGCCGCCGCTCTTGGTCTCGGCGGTCACCTGGTACCGCCCGCTGCCCGGGGTGGTCAGGGTGACGGCACCGCTGCCGGCCTCCGCCCGTACGTCCTGGGGCGAGGAGACGGTGAGCGTGATGGCACCGCTGCCGGTCTCGGCCTCGACGGGCCCGCCCTTGAGCCCGCGCCCGGTGATCGCACCGCTGCCGGCCCGCACGTCGACCGGACCGAGGGTGTCGAACAGGTCGATGGCCCCGGAGCCGGTCGTCACCTTCACGGCGCCCGCCCCGGACAGCTTGACCGCGCCGCTGCCGGTCCCGCCCGTCACCGGCAGCCCCGCCGGCAGGTCGATGTCGTAGGCCACCGAGCAGTCCTCGCCGCAGCCGTTCAGGATCAGCACACCGTTCTCCACGCGGTGCGTCGCGCCTTCCGGGCGGTCCCCGCCGTACTCCACGTACCGGTGCATCCTCACCTCGGTGGCCCCCTCCTTGCCGCGCAGGGTCACCCCGCCGGAGCCGGTGTCGAGCCGCACGGAGGTGATCTTCTGCGACAGGGTGGCGTCGTCCTCGAAGTTCTCCCTGGTCAGGCCGCAGGCGCTGAGGCCGCCGACGGCGATTCCGGCCGTCACGACGGCGGTGAGCAGACGCAGGGGACGCGCACGCATGAACTTTCCACCATTCCTGGGATACGAGGGTCGCCGTCGGACGTTCCGACGGGAACCCCGACGAGGCTACGTGCCCGCCCGCGAGCGCGGACATGGGGTAAACCCCCGTATGCGGGAGGGCACGCTCACCACCACCGCGGCGCGTTCAGGCGGAGGCCGTGGGCGGCCGGTGCGCGGCCAGCCGGTCCTCCGCGTACGCGACGGCGTCGGCCAGGGGGAACAGCCGGGCCTCGGCCGCCCCCACCGCGCCCCGTACCACCGGCCGTTCCCTCTCGAAGGCGGCGCCCAGCCCGGCGAACCCCTCCTCGCTGATCGCGGTGTCGCGCACGGTGCTCCACCGGCGGCCCCGCGGCGTCATGACCGCGAAGGAGTTCTCGATCAGCGGCGGCTCGGGGAGCCGGTACTCGGCCAGATGGAACGCCGTGCACGAGGCGTAGCCGGCGCCCAGCAGGAGGACCCGTGCCCCGGCTTCCTCCAGCCGGGCGAGCGGGCTGCGTTCCCCGAGCCGGCAGTCGAGGGCGTGACCGTCCACCAACGCGGTGGCCCGCGGGCCCACGGCGGCGAAAGAGGTCTGCGGATGGGCGCTGCGGACGGCGCCCGGCCAGGTGCGGACGGTCTCCGGGACGATCCCGATGCCGTAGCCGGGGGTGGTGCGCGGGTCGTAGGCCGGGATCGACGCGCGGATGTCCTCCCACCACGCCTCGGGCACGGGCGGGTTGCACCATTCCGAGGGGTCGGAGTTGTCACCGGAGTGCGTGGGCACCACGAGCGTCCCGTCCTCGCCCAGGACGTCGAGCAGTGCCAGGACGACCGCGGGCGCGCCGCCGGACACCCACCCGAGCGAGCTGAGGGAGGTGTGTGCCAGGAGCGTCTCACCGGGGCGTACGCCCAGCGCCCGCAGCTCGGCGGCGAGCGACGCGCGCGTACACAGGGGGCCGGTCACAGGAGTCGTCGACATAACGGCCGAGTGTGCCCGAGCCCGTCCCCACAAACCACTGTATTTCTCGACAGCACCTCCTGCCCCGGCCGCCCCGGGTCCTTGTCCCACCCGGGGCGCCGCTACCGTACGTATCCGATCTTGAGGCCGGTACCGGAACGGGGCCGGGACGGAAGGGAATCCATGCGCACGGCAGCCGAGGACGAGATGCACGACGAGTTCTTCCCCCTCGTCCCGGCCCCCGAGGACGGCGCCCGCTGGCAGGCGCCCACCGATGTGGAACAGCACCTGTACAAGCTGAGCCGCAAGGGCGACCCCGACGCCTACCTGCGCACCCTCGCGATCGAAGGCGTCTACTACCCCGTACGCCTCGACCACGCGCAGGCGGCGCCCGCCGGCACCCACCCCATGCTCACCACGGAGACCCCCGACGGCGCCGTCGTCGCCCAGGTGTACACCCCGGGCCTGCTGCCGCGCCCGCACCCCGTCCTCGTCTACGAGTACGTCACCCTCGGCGCCCTCGCGCAGATCCTCCGCGACGACGTGGACATCCTCGCCGTCAACCCGGCCACGCCGTGCGAGCAGTACTTCCCGGCCGGCGACGAGGACCGCGACGCCTGGTTCGACCTCCACGGCGAACTGTTCGACCCGGACGCGCTCATGGACCGCGTCGTGACCCGCCGCACCGGCGCCCCCGCCCCCGGGCCGCTCCTGCACGGCCTGGCCTGCGGCGCGCACCTGTGCTTCACCAACGGCGACGCGTGGAACACCGCGCACTGGCACGGCATGGGCTACCGCGGCGAGCGCGAGCGGATCGCCGACGACTGGGGCGTCCACGACCGCGACGACTGGCTCGCGATCGAGGAGCGCCTCCTCGACCGGGAGGTCAGCCCCTGGTACTGGGACTTCGTCCTCGGCGCCCGGCACGCCCTCACACGGGCGGCCCCCGGCGCCCGCGTCGACCCCGAGCGGTGGCGTGACACCGTCGAATCCACCCTGCGCGTCCGCGCCCAGGAGACCGGCACCCCCACCGACGACCGCGAATTCGGCGAATTCACCGGCCACCTGCGCGCCCTGGTCGGCGAGATCCTGCGGTACGAGGCCCGCTTCCGCGCCGACGGCCTCCTGCCCCCCGACGGCACCGTCCGCTCCGTCGCCGCCTGGGACCTCGGCCGCGCCTCCAAGATGGCCCGCTGGGGCCGGGGCGCCCGCTACGCCACGGAATCCGAGATGCGCACGGCGATCGAACGCGCCTCCGCCGGAGCGCGGGACGTCTACGACTCCTGGGAGGAGTTCTCCGCCGGATACGTCCTCGGCCGGTGCCTCCACTTCGACGAGGAGCGGTTCGGCTCCTGGTACACCACGGTCCTCGACGCGCACCGCGCCCTGACCACGGACCCCGACAGCCCCTGGCGGACGGTTCCCTTCCACCTCGTGCCCTGAACCGGCTTCCGCGCGGCGGTTTGACCTTGCCGCTGGCGGCAGGGTTGCACGATGACCGGCATGAACAGCACCGCGCAGCAGAACAGCAGGATCGTCGCCGTCACCGGAGCCGGCACCGGCATCGGCCGGGCCACCGCCCGCGCCTTCGCCGCCGAGGGCGCCCACGTGGTCGCGATCGGGCGCCGGCCCGAACCGCTCCGGGAGACCGCCGACGGGCACGACCGGATCAGGCCGCTCCCCGCCGACATCACCGCCGACGGCGAGCCGGACCGGATCGTGCGGGCCGTGCTGGAGCGGTACGGCCGGCTGGACGTGCTCGTCAACAACGCCGGCATCGTGCGCGGCGGCGCCCTCGGCACGCTGACGCCGGAGGCGATCACGGCGCAGCTCGGCACCAACCTGATCGCCCCCGTCCTGCTGACCCAGGCCGCGCTCCCGCTCCTGGAGACGGCCGGCGGTGCGATCGTCAACGTGAGCACCTCGGTGGGCCAGCGGGCCTGGCCCGGCAGCTCCCTCTACGCCGCGACCAAGACCGCGCTGGAACTGCTCACCCGCAGCTGGGCGGTCGAGCTGGCGTCGCGCGGCATCCGCGTGGTCGCGGTCGCCCCCGGAGCGATCGACACCCCGATCGGCGAACACCAGGGCCTGACCCCGGAGCGCATGGCCCAGGTGCGGGAGTGGCAGCTGGCGCACACCCCGCTCGGCCGGATCGGCCGGCCCGAGGAGGTGGCCTGGGCCATCACCCAGCTCACCTCGCCGGGCGCGTCGTTCGTCACCGGGGTCGTACTCCCGGTCGACGGTGGGGCGGTCGTGGCGTGATAGGAGTGATCCGTGAGGTGGAACGGGTGAGGATCGGCGAACTGGCCGAAGCGGCGGGGACAACCGCCCGCGCGCTGCGGCACTACGAACAAGCGGGGCTGATCTCCTCCGAGCGCGCCCCCAACGGCTACCGCGTCTACGACGAGCGGGCGGCGGTACGGGTCCGCAACATCCGCTACCTGCTGGCCGCCGGACTCACCCTCGACGACGTACAGGTGTTCCTGCCCTGCCTGGACGGCGACGTGACCGCCGCACCCCCGTCGGACAAGGGCCTGCGAGTCGCCCTGGAACGACTGGCGGTCCTCAACGAACGCATCGCTGCCCAGACCGAGGCCCGCGACCGCCTGGAAGCGGCGCTCCGCCGTACGGCCGGCGACCGGATCCGCCCGGCGGCCTGACCGGTCGTCCATGCCCCGGCGGGAGTCCGGGCAAGTGCGGCCGCACCCCCCGAGCCCACTCCGATGCGTTATACGATCATTACTTTACGTCCGGGGGCGGCGAGGGGGCGGACATGGGCGCGGGGGGATCGGCGTGGAAGAGGGCGCAGGAGGCCCGGCGGTACGAACGTGAGTTGCGTGAGCAGCTCAAGGCCGCGCAATGGGACGTCCGCAACTGGGAAGCGGCCAGTGAGGGCGAACGGAAGGTCGCCGCGAAGCTGCACGTCCTCACCCGGCGCGGGTGGCGGCTGCTCCTCGACCGGCGCTGGCCCGGGACGCGCGCGGCCAACGTCGACATGCTGCTCGTCGGACCCGGCGGCGTCTTCGTCATCGACGTCAAGAACTGGCGACACGCCCCCGAGGCCGTCGACGGACACCTGACAGCGGGCGGCCGCACGTACGACCGTGAGATCGGCAAGCTGCTCAAGGTGACCCGGCTCGCCGAGAACGCCGTCTCCGCGCGGAACCTCTCGCCCGTGGCCGTCCAGCCGCTCATGGTCTTCGCCGGCCGGTCCCTGGACGCCGCCCTCGGCACCGTACGGCTCCTCGGCGAACGCGAGGTGACCCCGGCGCTCATAGCCGAGCGGACCCGGCTGCGCCCCTCCGAGGTGAAGGCCGTCGCCGACCACCTGGAGCGCACCTTCCCCGCCTACGAGGACACCTCGGCCCGTACCGGCCCGGCGGCCCCCGCCTCGCCCGTGCCCGCGCCGGACGACGCGCTCTTCGACGTCGAGGGCATACGGAACGCGGCAGTGGAAGCCGCCCGCAGCGCCCCGATCGAACAGTGGATGACGTTCCTCCACCCGGACCAGCTCGCCCTCGTACGCCGCGACTGGTCCGGCCCGGCGCGCGTCAGCGGACCGGCGGGCACCGGCAAGACGGTCGTCGCCCTGCACCGCGCCGCGCACCTCGCCCGCCGCACCTCCGGCCGGATCCTCTACGTGACGTTCGCGAACAACCTGCCCCGCGTGCAGGGCACGTTCCTCAAGGCGATGGCACCGGCCGTCGCCGACCGGATCGACTTCCGCAGCCTGCACGCGTGGGCGGGCCAGTTCCTCCGCGACAGGGGTGTCGCGACCCGGCTCGACCACGACAAGTCCGTCGACGCCTTCAGCCGCGCCTGGCAGAGCCACGGCCGCCGCACGGTCCTCGAAACCCTCGACCCCGCCCCCGGGTACTGGCAGGAGGAGATCGACTACGTCATCAAGGGCCGGGGGATCACGTCCTTCGAGCAGTACGCCCCACCCCTGCGCCGCGAACGCCGCCGCACCGTCCTGCGCCGGACGCACCGCGAGGCCGTGTGGGCGCTGTACCAGGAGTACGAGCGCAACCGCACCGCCAAAGGTGTGCACGACTTCAACGACATCCTCGCCCTCGCGCTCGCCGAGGCCCTCGCGCACCCCGGCGCCACCCCGTACACCTCGGTGATCGTCGACGAGGTGCAGGACCTCACGTTCGTCGGCGTACGCCTGCTCCACGCGCTCGTCGGCGACGCGGCCAACGGCCTGCTGCTCGTCGGTGACGGGCAGCAGGCCGTCTACCCGGGCGGATTCCGCCTCTCCGACGCGGGCATCGACGTCCGCGGCCGCGGCCAGGTGCTGCGCGCGAACTACCGCAACGCGAAGGAGATCCTGGACGCCGCGCTCGCGGTCGTCGCCGACGACGCCTTCGACGACATCGACGGCACCCCGACGGCCGGGCGCCGCGACGTCGACCTGACCTACGGCGACGGCGGCCGGGTCACCAGGTGCACCGCGCCGACCCGCACCGAGCACGACGAGGCCCTCCTCGCCGCCCTGCGCGCCCTGGGACCCGAGGCGTGGCCCGACTCGGCGGTGCTCTGCCGCACCGGAGCCGAGCGGGAGCGCTACCGGCGCCTGCTCACCCGGGCCGGCATACCCGCGGTCACCCTGGAGCAGTACGACGGCCGCCCGGTGCCCGGCGTCAAGCTGGGCAGCTATCACCGGGCCAAGGGCCTGGAGTTCAAGCACGTGCACCTGCCCGACCACGACGCCCCGGCCACCGCCGCCCCTGGCGACGGCACCGACGACGGCGTCGCCCGCGAACGCCGCGAACTCCACCGCAGCCAGCTCTTCGTCGCCATGACCCGGGCCCGCGACACCCTGTGGCTGGGCTCGTTCGGCCGCCCGTGACGCGCCACCGCAGCGGACGCCGACGGCGCGTCCGGGCGGCCCGGGACGCCACGGCCGGGCCGCCGCCGAAGTGACCGGTACCCGCCCGGCGCCCGGCCCACGAGATCGTTCATGCTTGTCCCCGACAGAGCGACCGGATCCGGAGACAGGGGAGTAATGGACAGGCCGATCCTGGTGACCGGCGGCACCGGCACCCTCGGCCGCGCCCTCGTGGCGCGGCTCCTCGCCGACGACGTGCCCGTACGCGTGATGAGCCGCCGGCCGAGGCCGTGGGACGACGACCGGCCGTGCGAGTGGGCGGTGTGCGACCTCGCGAAGGGCGAGGGCCTCGACGCGGCCCTGAAGGACGTGCGGGCGGTGGTGCACTGCGCGACCGACGCCCGTGACGACGCCGCGACGACCCGCCGTCTGACCGAGGCCGCCGCGCGACGGCCCGAAGGCCCGCACCTCGTCTACATCTCGATCGTCGGCATCGACGAGGTGCCGCTCCCTTACTACCGGTCGAAGCGGACGGCGGAGCGGCTCGTCCAGGGGGCGGGCCTGCCGTGGACCGTGCTGCGCACCACGCAGTTCCACGACCTGGTCGCCACCCTGACCACCGTGCAGCGGCGGCTGCCGTTCGTCCTCGTGCCGGGCGGCCTGCGCTGCCAGCCCGTCGAGGTGACCGAGGTCGCCGATCGCCTCGCGGAGCTCGCCCAAGGGCCGCCCGCGGGGCGGGTGCCCGACATGGCGGGGCCCGAGGTGCGCGACGCCCGCGACCTCGCGGCCGCCACGCTCCGGGCGGCGGGCCTGCGCCGCCGGATCGTTTCCGTACCGCTGCCGGGAAAGATCGTCCGGGCTCTGAAGGCGGGAGGCAACCTCGCCCCGGACCGGGCCGTGGGCAGCGGAACGTACGAGGAGTACCTGGCCGCCCGTGCGCGGGCCGGCCGGTGGTGAGTGCGGGAAGCGGTGCCCGGCGGTCGGGCACGTGGGGGACCTGACCACAGCACCCCCGGCTCCTGAGCGGTCCCCTCAGCGCAGGAGCAGGGCCGCGTACTGGAACTCCTCCTCCACCCAGTGCCCGCGGCACCGGAACCCGAACGACTCCAGCTCCCGCACGAGTTCGCTCAGCTCGAACTTGTGCAGCACATCGTGGAAGAACGTCTCGTCCTCGGCGAAGTCGAGGACCGTGCCGATCCGGGGGAGGGTCACACGCTGCCGCCGGGTGCTGCGGATCTCTCCCCGCACCTGCCGGCGGGTGACGTCGTAGACCACGTCCGGCGCGAAGAACGCGGGGTCGAAATCGGCCCCGTACTCCCTGTTGAGGTGCGCCAGGGTGTTCAGGGCGAACAGCCGGCGCACCGGGCGTTCCCCCGCGCAGCCCGCCGTGTACGCCCGGCGCACGGTGTCCACGGGCTGGAAGAGGTCGGCGCAGAGCAGGACGTGGTCACGCGGGCCGCACGAGGCCCGCAGGGCGCGCAGGAAGGCGGACCGCTCGGGCGGCGTCAGGCACCCGAAGGTGCTGCCGAGCATCGCCATGAGACGCCCCGTGCCACGGTCCCGGAGCCACGGCAGGGCGGTGGCGAAGTCGCCGTGCACGAGCGTGACACGGGCCGTCGGCCACCGGGCGCCCAGGCGGCGGGCGGCGTCCCGCATCGGCTGGAGGCTCACGTCGATCCCCGTGTAGGCGCCGAGGAGCCCCCGCGCGTCCATGGCCGCCAGCAGGATCTCCGACTTCTCCGCGCTGCCCGCCCCGAGGTCCACCAGCTCGGCGGCGCCCGACAGGCGCGCCATCTCGTCCCCGTGGTCCCGCAGCAGCGTGCGCTCCGCACGCGGGGGGTAGTACGCGGGCAGGCGGCTGATCTCCTCGAACAGCCGCGAGCCCACGGTGTCGTACCCGTAGCGGTGCGGGATCCTGCGCGGCCGCTCGGCGAGGCCCGCCCGCAGTTCGTCCTCCCCGCCGCCGGGCCGGTGTTCCGACGCGAGGGCGACCTCGACGACCTCGGGCCCGGGACGTCCGGGGCTCTGCGCGCTCATCCACCGCTCCTGGGTTCGGGCCGTCCCCCGAACCCTTCCTACACCGCCCCGCGTACGTGGCTCGCGTACGACACCACGAACAGCATCCGGATCCCCACGGGCGCGAGCGCCCTCACCGGATGACGGCGGAACGGCCCATGTAGAAATACCCGCAGGCGTCGCTGTACGGGCCACGGTTGGCGGTGTCCGGGTTGCTGATGCGGACACCGCTGTTGTCGTAGTTACGGGCGGTGTCGCGTCCCGGCTTGTGCCCCCAGAACAGCTCCTGGTGCTTCCGGTAGAAGTGGAAGTCCGCGCCCGGCCAGATGACCATGGCCAGGAACCACCGGGGGTTCTCGCTGTCCGGCAGGCACTGGGTGCTGCGCACCAGGCCGTCGATGAGGATGGCGTTGCTGACGTCGAGACAGGTGTAGGCCCGGAACTCGGAGCTGTGGGCGCGGCCCGGCTGGGCGAAGGTGTCGGTGCGCCGGTCGCCCGCGTAGTTGTAGCAGTTGTTGTTGGGCTGCACCTCGGGGCGGTTCCAGAAGGCGGGGTTGTAGTTGCCCAGTTCGACGAGGCAGGCGGCGGCTGAATCGCCGTCCCCGTCCGGAGCCGTCCTCACCGAGGGGTGGGAGGGGAGCCTCGGGGGCCGGAAGAAGGGCGGGGGCGCGTCGGCGAACCGCTCGATCTCCCGCATGACGAGGTCACGCATCGGCTCGTCGACGGGCGTCAGCTGGTGCTCGTACAAGGGCGTGCCCGCGTAACGGGTCATGCCGGAGACCACCCGCCGGGCCAGCTCCGTGGAACGGGCGACGTCGCGCGCACCGGTGGTGCCCAGGGCGAACTCGCGGGGCACGGAGTCGGGCCAGGCCTGGTCGTCGCCGGTGGCGGACAGCACCACTTCGCGGTACCCGAGGCCGTCGAACCCCTCGCCGGGCAGTCCCACGACGTCCTCGGCGGCTTCGGCCACCTCGGACAGGAGCGTACGGACCGCGCCCTCGTCGGTGATGATCCAGGCGGGGTTGGGGCGCCCGGAGAAGATCTCGACTTCCACTCGCAGCATCACACTGCTCCTTCGGATCCGTCGAGCGCTTCGGGCGGCTCGGGCCGGTGTGGCCTCCACATACTGGCAATACCATCAAATGAGGGGCAATGCGCTGAATGGGTGACGAGGGGGCAAAGACGGCGAGTCGCTCAGAATGAGTGTCCGACCGCTCGGGGTTCGGACGCCTCCACCGCAACACCCGTTTCCCAGGCCCCAGACGTGGCCCACGCCGTCCATAAATGGCTGGCGCGCCTCGCGGACGCGGCGGGATGCTCCGGTGTGTCCGGGCCGGCGCGACCCCAGCGAGCGCGCTCCGAGTCGCCCGGCGGGGGAGTGGTGATGAACGTTGTCGCGTCCGGTCCGACCGATCCGTCCGAGCCGTCCGGGACCCGGCCCGAGGTCCGCGTGGTCGCCGGGGCGCTGCGCGGCAGCCGGGAGGGCGGGGTGGCGGTCTTCCGCGGTGTCCCGTTCGCCGAGCCGCCGGTCGGTGCGCTGCGTTTCGCCGCGCCACGGCCGGTACGGGGGTGGGACGGGGTGCGGCGGGCGGTGTCGTACGGGCCGCCGCCCCCGCAAGGCGGCCACTTCGGCATGGACGCGCTGGCGCGGGACGCGGCGGGCGACGACTGGCTGACGGTCAACGTCTGGACGCCCGAGCCGGGCCCGGCGGCACGGCTGCCGGTGATGGTGTGGATCCACGGCGGCGCCTACACGATCGGGACGTCCGGCCTTCCCGAGTACGACGGCGGACACCTGGCGCGCGAGGGCGGTGTCGTCGTGGTGACCTTCAACTACCGGGTGGGCTTCGAGGGTTTCGGGCAGATCGAGGGGGCGCCCGCCAACCGGGGGCTGCTCGACCAGATCGCCGCCCTGGAGTGGGTGCGTGAGAACATCCGGGCCTTCGGCGGCGACCCGGACCGCGTCACGCTCTTCGGCCAGTCCGCCGGCGCCGGGTCCGTCGCCGCGCTGCTGGCGATGCCGCGCGCGGCAGGGCTCTTCGGCCGGGCCGTCGCGCAGAGCGCCCAGGGCACGTTCTTCTCACCCGGGCTCGCCGCCGACATCGCCGCCTCCTGCGCCGCCGGGCTGGGGCTGCGGCCCACGGCGGCCGACCTGTCCACGGTGGACCCGGCCCGGCTGTCCGCCGCCGGTGACGCCGTCGGCGCCACGATGGCCCGGCGGGCCGGCCGCTGGGGCCCGGCCGCGCACGCGTCGGTCCCGTTCTCGCCGGTCGTCGACGGCGACGCGCTGCCGGTCACCCCATGGCAGGCCCTGGCCGACGGCGCCGGCCGGGATGTCGCACTCCTCGTCGGCCACACCCGGGACGAACAGCGGCTGCTCACCGCGCTCGCCGGCCTGCTCGGCCAGGTGACGCGGGAGCAGGCGGCCACCGCCCTGCGCCTCTTCGCCCCCGGCCGGGACGGCGCGAGCCGCTACCTCGGCGGATTCCCGGACGCGGGCCCTGACGAGCTGTACGAACTGGTCCGTTCCGACTGGCTGTTCCGCATGCCGACCCTCCACCTCGCCCACGCCCGGACCGCCGGCGGCGGCCGTGCCCACGTCTACGAGCTGACCTGGCACGCCCCCGGCATGGGCGGAGTCCTCGGCGCCTGCCACGGCCTCGACGTACCGCTCGTCTTCGGCAACCTGGACCGTGGTCAGCCCGCGGCGCTGATCGGCGAGGAACCGTCCCCGGAGGCGCGGGAGCTGTCCGCGCGCATGCGCGCCGCCTGGACGGCCTTCGCCACTCACGGCGACCCCGGCTGGCCCGCGTACGACCCCGGACAACGCCTCGTACAGGTCTTCGACACCCAGCCCGCTGTCACCGCCTACCCGGAGGAGACCTCCCGGCTCATCTGGCGGGACCACGCCTTCCCCGTACTGCCGCTGATCGACCAGTAGCGGCGGACGGGGCCGGGTGACGCGCCGCCTCCCACGGGCCCCCGGCCCCCCGCGCACGGTCCCGTCCCGGTCCGTGCGCGTGGGGGCCCGGCGGTACCGTGGCGGGGGACACCCGTCTGGAGGACACGCATGAGCGCTCAGCCCGGCCATGTGCCGGCTCCACCGCCCGCCCCGGCCGCCGCCGCGCGGCTCCTCGCCCGCATCCGTGCCCACGGGCGCGCCGCCCAGTGGGAGCCGGCGTTCGAGCGGGACTGGGGGAAGGCGCTGGAGGACTCGCGGGCGACGTACACCCTGACCCCGCTGCACGAGGTCGTCCGGACGTGGCAGGCCCGCCTCGACACCGCCCCGGCCGTCGGCGCGTTCATCGACGCGGGTCTGGACGACGCGGACGGCGTGGACCTGGACCAGGTCCTGCGAGGGCGCCCGTGACGGACGGCGGGGCGTGGCCGGTGCGTCTGTCACCGGCGGTCGCGCGGGCTCTCGCCGTCCTGCCCGCGCACGTCCAGGAGATGGTCCGCGACCTGGCGGGCATCGCGGCGAGGGCGCCGTGGGGCTTCGTCCAGTGGGACATCGCCGACGCCGAGGGCGAGGACATCCGCGCGGCCTCCGTCGGCCCGCTGACCCTCGTCTACTTCATCAACCGCGCCGGCCGGCGCCTGTACGTCATCGACCTCGTCTGGCTCGGCTGACGGGTCTCCGCCCGGAACGGCCGTCCGTCATGCGCAAGGGTCCTTCAGGGGGAGGTTGGTGACGGTCCGTTGCCAGCGGTGAACGGTGGCGAGGTCGCAGACGCGGTCGGCGATGGTGTCGGGGCCGAGCTCCCAGAGCCGGACCGTGCGGTCCGTGTTGACGGTGGCGAGGGAGTGCCCCGTGGGGGAGAAGGCCAGGCCCGAGACGTAGCCGCCCGTCCCGCTGAGCGTGGCCACGGGCCTGTGGCTGTCGGTGTCCCACAAGCGGACGGTGCGGTCGTAGCCGCCCGTGGCCAGGACACGTCCGTCAGGAGAGAAGGCGAGCTGACTGACCGTCTCGCTGTGGCCCGTGAGCCGGGCGACGCGGCGGTGGGTCCGGGTGCTCCACAGGACGACATCACAGCTGGCCGTGGCCAGCGTGCGGCCGTCCGGGCTGAACGCGAGGGCGTAGGCCCTGCACGTCTGGCCGGTGCGCGGAAGGGTGGTGACGACCTCGCGGGAACGGAGGTCCCACAGGCGGACGGTCGCGTCGTAGTTGCCGGTGGCGAGGGTGTGCCCGTCCGGCGAGAACGCCACGGAGTCCACCCCGTCGGTCTCGCCCGCGAGGGTGGCGATCGTGCGGTGGGAGCGTACGTCCCACAGGCGTGTGCTGCGGTCGCTGCCGGCCGTCGCCAGCGTCCGGCCGTCGGGGCTGAAGGCCGCGGAGCGGATGCCCCTCGTGTGCCCGGTGAGCGCGCCGTCTCCTGGTACGTGCGCGTGTCCCACAGCCGCGCGCTGTGGTCGTCGCTCGTGGTGGCCAGCGTGCGGCCGTCGGGTGAGAACACCAGGCTCGTGACGGCGTCGGTGTGGCCCGTGAGGGTGGTGACGAGACGGCGGTCGACGGCGTCCCAGACGAACAGCGTGCCGTGGGAGTCGCCGGCGGCGAGCGTGCGCCGGTCGGGGGAGAGCGCCACGGCGGTCGCGGTCCCACCGCCGCCGATCAGGGTGCCGGACTTCCGGAACGTGGCGGCGTCCCACAGCTGAAGGACGGGGGTGGTGCCGCGCTCCCCGGACATCGCGGTGGTGACGACGGTCCTCCCGTCGGGACTGAAGGCCACACCCGAGAGGTGCCCCGCGTCGTCCAGGGTGCCGACGGGCCGCCGGGTGGCCGTATCCCACAGCCGGGCGGTGCCGTCGTAGCCGGCGGCGGCGACCGTGCGGCCGTCCGGTGAGAACGCCACCGACATGACCATGTGGGAGAAGCCGGTGAAGGTGGCCGTCGAGCGGTAGGTCCCCAGATCCCACAGGCGGGCGGTCCGGTCGGAACTCCCGGTGGCGAGGGTGCGTCCGTCGGGTGAGAAGGCCACGGCCAGGACGGTCTGGTCATGACCCGTCATCGTGGCTCTCTTCCGGTGCGACGCGATGTCCCAGAGCCTGATCTTCCGGTCGTGGTACGCGGCGGCCAGTGTGCGGCCGTCGGGTGAGAACGCGACACCCCAGACCGCGCTGGTGCCGTCGGTCAGCAGGGCCGTCTGCCGGCGTGCGGCCACGTCCCACAGGCGTACGGTGCCGTCGTCGCCGGTCGTGGCCAGGGTGCGCCCGTCGGGGCTGAACGCCAGTCCGTTGACGCTGCTCGCGTGGCCGGTGAGCGTGATGAGGGGACGGTGGCTGCGCGCGTCCCACAACTTGACCGTCCGGTCCTTGCCGGCCGTGGCCAGCGTACGGCCGTCGGGGGAGAAGGCGACGCCGGCGACCCTGTCGGTATGTCCTGCCAAGGTCGCGACGAGCCGCCGCGAGGCGGTGTCCCAGAGCTTCGCCGTATGGTCGTCGCCCGCCGTGGCCACCGTCCGGCTGTCGGGGCTGAAGGCCACCGCCCATACGTCGTCCGTATGACTGGTGAGCTGATTGCCGGGGAACTGCGCGTAGGCGCTGAGCAGGCTGCCGCGGGCCTGCGCGGTCGGGGCCCGGCGGTAGGCGGCGAGCGCGGTGAGCATCGCGGCCTCCGGCCTGTCGCGCAGCATCACGTCGGCCCGGGCCGCGAGCTCCCGCGACACGGCGATGCGACGCTGCTGCTGCGCGCTCCGGTTCTGCTGGAACGCCACGGTGCCGCCCACGAGCGCGAGGACGAGCAGGACCGCGAGACCGGAGGCCAGGGCGCGCAGACGCCGTAGGCGGCGCCGCTCCGTGTGCCTCTCGGCGGTGTCACGGCGGGTGCTCGCTTCGAGGAAGGCCCGCGCGGTGGGTGCGAGGGGTGCGCCGCCTCCCGGGTCCGTGACCCATTCCGCGGCGGAGGCCAGGCGGTTGCCCCGGTACAACAGGCTCTCGTCCCGCCCCTCGCGCTCCCACGCGGCGGCGGTCTCCGTGAGGAGCTGGCGGGCCCGCAGGGTGGCGCGGTCCTCGTCGATCCACCGGCGCAGCCGGGGCCAGGCCTTCAGCAGGACCTCGTGGGCCAGCTCGACGTGTTCGGCGTCGGCGGTCAGGAGGCGCGCCCGGGTGAACACTTCGAGGACGGCGTCCGTGGTCTCCCGCGCGGTGTCGCCTTCCACGAGGCTCGCCCGGTGGCAACGGCGGCCCGCTTCGTGGTCCTCCCCGATGTACACCAGGTGCAGCAGCAGGCGCCGGGCCGTCGCCCGCTGTTCCGGAGGCAGGGAGGTGTAGGCGTGTTCCGCGGTGGTGGCGACGGCCCCCGAGATGCCGCCGGTCAGCTGGTAGCCGGCCACCGTCAGGGCGGTGTCCTCCCGGCGCTGCCAGGTGCCCAGCAGCGCGTGGGAGAGCAGGGGGAGGACGCCCGCGCGGGCGTGGCGGGCGCTTTCCGCGCCCCCGGGGGCGAGCCCGATGTCGCGTAGGAGGACCTCGGTCAGACCGGGCTCCACCTCCAGGCCGGCCCGCCGCGCGGGGCCGGTGACGGCTTCGCGCAGTTGCGCGTCGTCCATCGGGCCCAGGGCGACGTGACCGCGCCGCAGGGCGGCCGCCAGCCCGGGGTGGGCCAGGCAGTGGTCGTAGAAGTCCGCCCGTACCCCGAGCACGACCAGAGCCGCCGGAAGGCCGCCCTCCGGTGCGGCCGCGGCCAGGGCGAGCAGCGCTTCCACGAAGGCGGTCCGCTCGTGTTCGTCCTTGCAGAGGGTGAAGGTTTCCTCGAACTGGTCCACCACGATTACCAGAGTGGCCGGCCGCGGCGGCTCCGGGCTGTCGGCGGGCGTCGCGCGGGCGCGCGAGGGGCGGGCCGTCCGGAAGCCGTCCGTGGCGGCGCGCACCGCTTCGGTGAAAGCGCCCGTCCCTTCCCGTAACGCCTTGGTGAGAAGGCGCCGGGAGCCCCCGGTCACCCGGGCCACATGGGTCAGGAGTTCCTCCACGGGGTGTTCACCGGGGGTGAGGACGGCGACCGGCCAGGTGCGTGAACCACTCACGGGCAGGACGCCCCGGGCCAGAGCGGGCAACAGGCCCGCCCGCAGGAGGGAGGACTTCCCCGTGCCGGACGGCGCCATCACCATCAGGGGCCCCGGGACCCGCAGCCGTTCCGTCAGCTGGGCGACGAGGTCGGCCGTGGCCTCGTCCCGGCCGAAGAACCAGCGGGCATCCCCGGGCCCGAAGGCGGACAGCCCCTGGTACGGGCATTCCTCGCGGCCCGGGGAGCCCGGTTCCTCATGGCCGTCCCCGGCAGCCGGAACGAGCGCTTCCAGGGCGCCGCCGGTATCCAAGGCGCGGTCGCAGGCCCGGGCGAGCTCCTTCGTCAGAGGCTTCTCGCCGTTCTCGACCTTGCTCAGGTACCCCTTGCTGTAGAAGGCGAGCCGGGCCAGCCGGGCGAGCGACATCCCGCGCTCCAGCCGTAGACGGCGCAACCGTTCGCCACCCGGGGCCGGCCCGGACGCCGGAGCCCCGTCGGCCAGGTCCCCGGAACCATGGCTTCTGCCTTCCACTGGCCGATCCCCTCCCCGCGTGCGGGGCCGGAGGCCACCCCGCGCTGACAGCCCGCCCCGCGACGCCGGCGTCGTACGTCAAGAGCACCGTGAGTGCCCTTGAAGATCATTTCAATCCGCGGAGGGTGACCTCAACACCACATTCGGCCTCGGGATTCGGCGGCCCGGCCGGCGACTCCGGGCGGCACGAGGCGACCCGCTCGCGGATCCGGCTGGAGCGCACCGACCGGGGAAACCCCTCGGCCGCGCCGGCCCGATCGCCGCGCGGGCTGTCTCCCTTTCTCTCATCACCCCTGGTCACCGGGGGTTTCCCGATTTCCCTCGGGGCGTGGGCGACGGGAAACCCCTCCCTCCGGGCGCCTCACCAGGCCCATGCTGTTGGCAAGTTGCTCGGCCTCGGAACGAGAGCACGGCCGCCGCCGGCGCGTACCCGCCACGGGGGTGTGGGTACGGGACAGCGGCGGCCCGGGGGCCACCGAGGGCGGGCGGCTTGCTCTTGCCGCGTGGACCCGCGCCGGTGCGGCGGTGGTCCGGGACGGGCCGCGGCCGGCACCCGGCGGTCCCGCGCGAAGGACCCCCGGGTGGCCGGAATCCGCTGTCCGGGGGCGCGCCCGTGCACCGCCGCGGCTCAGGTGCCCCGGCCGGGCCCGCAAGGCCTGTGCCCGCCCAGGACCCACGCGGGGGCGGGGAATTCCATGACGGCCTATCCTGGCGGAAGGGGCGCAGACCTCAAGGCCGAGACCCTGCCCGGGAGGCCCCATGGGCACCACCAGATGGTTCTTCGAGCCCGGCCACACCGGCGCCGAATTCCGCGCCAGGCACATGATGGTCACCTACGTGCGCGGGCAGCTGAAGAACGTGCGCGGCTCGCTGGAGGTCGACCCCGACGACCCGGAGAGGGCCCGCGTGGAGGCGGTGGCCGACGCGACCCAGGTGTACACGGGCCAGGAACAGCGCGACGCCCACCTCCGCAGCGCGGACTTCTTCGACTGCGAGCACCACCCGGAATGGACTTTCACCGGGACGCGCGTCCACCAGGCGAGCGCGACCGAGTTCGCGGTCACCGGGGATCTCACCATCCGGGGCGTGACCCGTCCCGTGACGTTCGACGTCACGTACCTGGGGCAGTGGGACACCCCTTGGTGGGAGGACGGCCGCGACGCCGGCCCCCGGCGCAGGGCCGGCTTCACCGCGACGACCCGCGTCGACCGCCAGGACTTCGGGGTGAGCTGGAACGACGTGGTCGACCGGGGCGGGGTCGTCGTCGGCGACATGATCGACATCACCGTCGACGTCGAGGCCGTCCTGGAGGGCGGCGGCACTGCCGCGTCACGCGAGACCTAGTACCGCGACTGCCCGATGCCTCCGTCACTTCTGCGGCGGGGGTATGCGCCGTTGCCGCCGGGTGTACGCCGGGCGTGGCCGGTTCCGCGTATGGACGGGCGCCGCCCGGCCGACTAGTCATGACCGCGACATGATGTGCGCTGTTACGGACCCAGGAAGGGACCGTCCATGCCTCACAGACAGCTCGTGATCGGTATCGCGCTGACATCGGCGCTGCTCACCGGCACAGGGCTCGCCACAGCCACACCCTTGACCCCGCCGACGCCCGACGGGCCGGCCACCGCTGCCCCGCTCCACAAGGCTCCTGACGGCGCCCGCACCCTCGGGCAGGAGGTCCGGGCCGGGGTCGTCAGGATCGCCAGCCTCTACGGGCCGACCCCGGGGCAGTGCCTCGACGCGGACGCCAACGCGGGCGGCAACGGCACCAAGGTGCAGGCGTGGAAGTGCAACCTCAGCGCCCAGCAGGCGTGGATCTCCTGGGAGAGCGGGGCGCTGGAGAGCAGCCGCTTCCGGGGAATGTGCCTCGACGCCGACACCAACGGCGCGGGCCGCAACGGCACCAAGGTGCAGCTGTGGCAGTGCAACGGCTCCACCCAGCAGCAGTGGTACACCTTCGCCGGCGACCTGGCGATCTACAACGGCCGGTTCTACAACAACGGCAACACCGTCCTGGACCGGGACAACAACGTGCCCGGTGACGGCGCGTGGGCACAGCTGTGGGACAAGAACTTCCAGTCCCAGCAGTGGTGGCGCGTCGACTCCGTGTGAGGACGGGGGCGCCCGGCCGCCGGGCGCCCCCCGTACGGGCCCTGCCGGAGCGGTTACCGCCGCCCGCGGGGGCGGCCCGCGGTGGGGCTCACCGGAGCGAGGGGACGGCGGAGGTGTCCATTCCCGCCGAAGCCGTGGTGATGGCTTCGTCCAGGACGTCGCGCGAGCGGACCAGGTCGGAGATCAGGCGGTCGATGCGGTCCCGCTCCGTGGTGAGCTCGGTGACCAGCAGTGGCGTGGCCTTCTCGGACGGGCCGCCGTCCGTGTCCCGCATGCAGGGGAGCAACTGCGCGATCTTCTTGCTGTTGAGCCCGGCGGCGTAGAGCGCCTGGACGCGGATCACCCGGTCGACCGCCCACTCGCCGTACTGCCGCTGGCCGCCCGGGGTACGCTCCGCCCGCAGCAGCCCCTGCGTCTCGTAATAGCGCAACGAACGCTCGCTCACCCCGCTGCGCCGAGCCAGCTCGCCGATCCGCATTCCCCACCTCGCATGCCATGACGGGACTTGAACCTGACACCAGTGTCAGCTCCTACGGTACCGGCATGACGAACACAGCAGCACTCTCCCGCCTCTTCGAACCCACCAGCCTCGGCGCTCTGCCCCTGACCAACCGCCTGGTGATGGCACCGCTGACCCGCAACCGCGCCGGCGCCGACGGCGTCCCCCAGCCGATCATGGCCACGTACTACGCGCAACGCGCCTCCGCGGGCCTGATCATCGCCGAGGCCGCCACCCCGAACGCCGTCGGGCAGACCTACCCCCACATCCCCGCGATCCACCACGAGGACCACGTGGCCGGCTGGCGGCGGGTCACCGACGCGGTGCGGGCCGCCGGTGGCCGGATGTTCCTCCAGCTCCAGCACGGCGGCCGGGTCGGCCACCCCGACAACAGCGGGCTGACACCGGTCGCGCCGTCGCCGGTCCCGCTCCCCGAGACGATCCACACCCCGAGCGGCCGCAAGGAGGCCGTCGTGCCCCGGGAGATGACCCTCGACGACATCCGCTCCACCGTGGCCGATTTCGCCTCCGCCGCCCGCAACGCCGTCGACGCCGGTTTCGCCGGGGTCGAGGTGCACGCCGCCAACGGCCACCTGCTGCACCAGTTCATGGCCCGGAACACCAACCAGCGCACCGACGCCTACGGCGGCTCGGTCGCCGGCCGCATCCGGTTCGTCGTCGAGGTGGTCCAGGCGGTCGCCGAGGCCGTCGGCCCCGAGCGTGTGGGCCTGCGCATCTCCCCGGGAAACACCGTCAACGGCATCGAGGAAGGCGACACCGGGAGCATCTACCCGGCGCTCGTCGAGGCACTGGCGGACGCCGGCCTCGCCTACCTCCACCTCGTGTGGGCCGACCCGGACCAGCCCCTCTTCCAGCACATCCGGAAGGCATGGCCGGGCACGCTGATGGCCAACCCGATGCTGCCCTGGGCGGAGCCGCTGCCCGCCGACGGCGGCAAGCACGAGGGCGAGCGGCTGCTGGCCGCGGGAGCCGACCTGATCTCCCTGGGCCGCGCGTTCCTGGCCAACCCCGACCTCGTCGAACGCCTGCGCGCCGGCGCACCGCTCAACCAGGTGCGCGACCAGCACATGATGTACGTGGGCGGGGAGACCGGATACACCGACTACCCCACACTGGCGGAGTCGGCGGCGCCCGAACTCGTCGGAGCGTGACCGCGACCGCGCGGAGCCGCCCTGAACGTACGGACCCGGGCGTTCAGGGCGTGCGACCGCCGGCCGGGAACGGCCGCCGCGGGCCGGCGGCGGAGCCCACGAGCTCGCGGCGGCCCCTGTCCAGGCGATCCCCAACTGTCGCTCGATTCTCGAAAATCCACCCTGGCGAGGGAGGGGCCGCCGGGCGAAACCTCGCATCACCTCTCGCCGTCGGCACCGTCCGCGCCGGGCAGCTCGCGGGGTTCGAGCGGGTGGACCGCGGGGCCGTGCAGGACCGTGCCGTCGGGGGCGAAGCGCGAGCCGTGGCAGGGGCAGTCCCAGGTGCGCTCGGCGTCGTTGAAGTGGACGAGGCAGCCCAGGTGCGTGCACCGGGCGGACACGGCACGGACCTCTCCCGAGGGCTCGCGGTAGACGGCGCACCGGCGGCCGCCGACGCGTACGACCGCGCCACGGCCGGGTGCGACGTCGGCGACGGTGTCGACGTGCGTGGTGTGCAGACGGTCGCCGACGAAATGCCTGGCCACGTCCACCTGGTCCTTCAGCAGCGCACCTGTCCGGCGCAGCGGCGGCAGCCTGCGCGGGTCGAACAGCCGCGCCCATTCGGGGCGTGGGCCGCCGGTGATCAGGGCGGTGAGCAGCCGTCCGGCCACCACGCCGTTGGTCATGCCCCAGCCGCCGAAGCCGGTGGCGACGTGCAGGTGCCGGGTGCCGGGATGGGCCAGGCCGATATAGGGGAGGTGGTCGTCGGAGTCGTTGTCCTGGGCGGCCCACCGGTAGCGGACCGTGGAGTCGCCGAAGCCGGGGACGCGTTCCTCCGCCCAGCGCCGGAGGCGGTCGAACCGCGCCTCCACGTCGGCCGCGCCAGGGGTGAACTTCTCGCCGGTGACGATCACGAGGCGGCGCCCGTCCCCGTACGGAGCCGTGCGCACGGAGCGGGTGCCGCCTTCCGGGGTGAGGTACATGCCCCGAGGGGCCAGGCCGGCCGGCACGGCGGCGGCGACCACCAGCTCGCGCCGCGGGGAGAGCCGGGCGAACAGCAGCGACCGGTCGAAGACCGGGTAGTGCGTGGCGACGACGACGTCGCGCGCCCGGACCGTGCCGCCGCCCTCCGTGGTGAGGTGGCAGTGGGCGCCTTCGCGGAGGCCGGTGACGCGGGTGCGCTCATGGACACGCCCGCCTTCGGCCGTGAACCGTTCCGCGAGGGCCAGCAGGAACTTCCGGGGGTGGAACTGCGCCTGCCCGGGCAGCCGCACCGCGGCGGCGACGGGGAAGGGCAGGCCGGCCGGGCCGGTGGTGAGGCTGACGTCGAGCCCGGCCTCCCCGGCCGCCCTCGCCTCCTCCCGCACGGCCTCCGCGCCCTCCGCCGTCTCCGCGTACGTGAAGGCGTCCGCGCGCTCCAGCTCGGCGTCGACGCCCGGACGGGCACAGAGGGCGGCCGTGTGCTCGACGGCGTCGAGCTGCGAACGCGCGTACAGGGCGGCCGCCTCCGGGCCGTGCGCGGACCGGATCCGCCCGTAGGCCAGCCCTTGCAGCGCGGACACCTTCGCCGTCGTGTATCCGGTGACGCCGGCCGCGATCCGGTCGGCCTCCAGGACGACCACGTCCGCACCCGCCCGGGCGAGCTCCCAGGCCGTGCACAGACCCGCGACGCCGCCTCCGACGACGGCGACGTCCGCGTCGAGCACGGCGCCGGGACCCACCGCCGCGTACGCGGTGCCGGGGGCCGAATCCATCCAGTAGGACTCGTGCAGCGTGCGAGGGGGTGTGGGCATGCACTTCCATGTTCCCGGCGCCCGCCACGGCTAACGCGCGGGCCCCGAACAGATCAGTGGCGGCCGGACGTGCCGCGGGCCCGAGGGCGCGGTGACGGTCCGGGACCGCGCGCCGATCACCTTCGACCCGTTCCCCGGCGTTCACCCGTTCCTCCCCGAGGGCGTGCCGAGCGGAGCCGTCCGGCTTCCAATGAGATGTGACCTCGCGACCTCCGCCGCCGCCGGACACCGGCCCGCACCGCTCGTCCGGGCCCCCGGCGGGATGGCTGGGGCGGACGGGGCACTGGTGCGCCCGGCACTTCCTGGTGGTCATCGCCCTGTGGCTCGTCTGCCTGGGCGGCACGCACGCCCTGGAGCGGGCGTTCGGCGGGAAGTACTCCGACGACTTCTCGCTGCCGTCCACCCAGTCGCAGGACGGCGCCGACGTCCTCAAGGCCCACGATCCGGCGGCCGGCGGCTTCAGCGGGCAAGTGGTCCTCCACGACGCCTCCACGCCGCTGACCCGCTACGCCGGCCAGGTCTCCCAGGCCGTCACCGACCTGCGGAAGCTGCCGCACGTCCTGTCCGTCCAGAACCCCCTGCCGCCGCCCGGAACGCCCCCCGGGCAGCGGCCCTCCGGCGGCCGGACCACCGGGCCGCTGTCCGGCGACCAGAAGACCGCGTACATCACCGTGCGCCTCGACACCCCGCCCGCGACCCTGGGGTCCTCCTACCTCGACGGCGTCGACCGTGCCGTGCGGCCCTTGCGCGCGGCCGGCGTCCAGGTGGAGTACGGCGGGCCGCTGGGCGAGCTCGCCCGTCCCGAACCGAGCGACAGGGCCAGCGAGCTCATCGGCTTCGCGGTGGCGATCGTGGTCCTGCTGGCAGGCTTCGGCAGCGTCCTGGCCGCCGTCCTGCCGCTGGTGACCGCCCTCGCCGGCGTCGTCATCGGCCTGAGCGTCCTGGCGCTGCTGGCGGCGGCCTTCACCTTCGCCACCGTCTCACCGACGCTGGCCACGATGATCGGGCTGGGCGTGGGCATCGACTACGCCCTCTTCCTCCTCACCCGGCACCGCCAGCACGTCATGGACGGCATGGACCCGGCCCGGAGCGCGGGCCTGGCCATGGCCACCAGCGGCCGCGCCGTACTGGTCTCCGGGTGCACCGTCATCGTCGCCCTGATGGGGCTGTGGGTCTCCGGGGTCTCCTTCATCGGCAAGCTCGGCGTGGCGGCCGCCGTCACGGTGGTCTCCGCCGTCCTGGGCGCGCTCACGCTCGTACCCGCCCTGCTCGGCCTCGTCGGCACGCGCATCGACCGGCTGCGCGTACGCACCCCCGTCGCGGAAGGAAGCCCGGAAGGGAGCGCGGAAGGGAACACAGGAGGCGGCGGCGCGCCCGGCCCCTGGCACCGGTACGCGCGCCGGGTCGAGCGCAGACCCTGGTGGTTCCTGGCCGCCGGAGTCCTGGCCATCGCCGTGCTCGCCGTCCCGCTGCTGTTCATCCGGCTCGGCCACATCGGGGACGGCGCCGACCCCGAGAGCTTCACCGACCGCCGCGCCTACGACCTGACCTCGCGGGCCTTCGGCCCGGGCGCCAACGGCCCGCTGACCCTCGTCATCGACCAGAGCCGGGTTCCCGCCACCGACCGGCCCGCGCTGGCCGCCAAGGCGGCCAAGGCGCTGGCGAACCCGCCCGGCACGGCGGAGGTCACCCCGCTCGCACCGACGCCCGACGGCGACGTCCTCGTCGCCACCGCGTTCTCCGCGACCGCGCCCCAGGACGCCGCGACGACCGACCTCGTGAACCGCCTCAAGGACGACACGCTGCCGGGGGCGGTGTCCGGCACCGCCGCCCGCGGCTACGTGACCGGCACGACCGCCACCCAGGCCGACTTCGTCGACATCCTCGCCGCGCGCCTCCCGCTGATCATCGCCGCCGTCGTCGCCCTGGCCTTCCTCATCGTTCTCGTGGTCTTCCACGGGGTCCTGGTGGCCCTCAAGGCGGCGGCCCTCAACGTCCTGTCCATCGCCGCCTCCTACGGCGTGGTCGTCGCCGTCTTCCAGTGGGGCTGGGGCGGCCCGGCCCTGGGCGTCGCCGGCACCGTCCCGATCGAGAGCTACGTACCGATGATGATGTTCGCCATCGTCTTCGGACTGAGCATGGACTACGAGATCTTCCTGCTCGCCCGCATCCACGAGGCCTGGCTGCGCACGGGGGACGCGAAGGGCAGCGTCGCGCACGCCCTGGAGATCACGGCCCGGGTCATCACCTGCGCGGCCCTCATCATGGTCAGCGTCTTCGCCGCCTTCATCGTCAGCGACAGCATCGTGGTGAAGATGCTCGCCGTGGGCCTGGCCGTGAGCGTGCTCATCGACGCCACGGTCGTCCGGCTGCTGCTCGTGCCCGCGCTGATGACCCTGCTCGGCAGCTCCGCCTGGTGGACGCCGGCCTGGCTGGAACGGGTGCTGCCGCACGTCGACACCGAGGGGACGGACGCGGCCTCGTGAGAGGGCCCGCGCCCCGTCCGTGATTCCTTCCGGAAGTCACCCGGTCGTCGCAGCGGAAGCGGTCCGACCCCGCCGCCGGGAGAGCGTCTCCTCGCTCTCCCGGCGTCAGCCCCTGCCGGCCGGGGCCGGAGCTATCGCGGGACCTCGGCTCCGCCGCCGGCCCGCGCGGCCGCGAGGACGGCGTCGTGGAGGGCGTGGAGACCGGTGGGCGGGACGGGAACGGGGCTGCCGGTCATCGTGTACCACTCCTCGGCACCGGTGTACTGCACGGTGACCTCCGCGTCGCGGCCGTCACGGGACGTGGTGACGATCGTGAGGTCGCCCGTGACGACGCCGACGTCGTCGGTCATCACCCCGCCCGGGCCCGCCGTCACCTTGTCCAGATACTGCTCGGGTTGCTGTGTCATGAGGTGCAGGTACCCAGCATCGTGCCCAGCATCTTCTTCTCGTCCTCGGTGACGGTCAGGCCATAGGTGTCCTTCACCGAGGTCCAGGCGCGGCCGTAGACGCACCAGGCGCCCTTGGCCGGGGGCTGCCACTGGTCCGGGCCCTGGTCACCCTTGCTGCGGTTCGAGGCGGCGGAGGAGGCCAGCAACTGCGGGTGCGTCAGGTCGTTCGCGAACTGCTTGCGCTTCTCGGTCGTCCATGTGTCCGCACCCGAACGCCACGCGTTGGCCAGCGGGACCATGTGGTCGATGTCGGCCTGCGAGGCCGCGGTGAGGGTCTTGTCGTCGTACAGGCTGTGCCAGGTGCCGGAGACCGCGCGGCACTGGTCGTCCCGCTTCACGCCCTGGCCGTCGCGCTCCAGGACGGTCTCGCGGGTGTCGCACCGGTCGCCCTGCTGGGCCCAGTGCGGGAAGGCGTTGCGGCTGTAGCCGGTCATCGGACGCCATTTGGCCACCGTGAGCTTCTCCAGCGCCTTCCGGGCCTCCGCCGTCGAGGGCAGTCCCGGCAGGACCTCCTTGCCCCCCTTGTCTCCCTTGCCCCCCTTGCCGGTGCCCTTGCCGTCCGCCGCCGGGGCGGACGACGACGCCCGGTCGTCGGAAGTCTGCTTGTCCGCCTGCTTGCCGCAGCCGGAGAGCGCGATACCGGCCGCGCACACCACCGCCACCAGCCCGGTCAGCCGCCGCTGAGGCCACGTCACCAAGGGTCTGTCCCCCACTCATCGCTGTTTCGACCCATAAAGAGGCCGGATGTCCTGATGGAAGAGGATATCCCGGATAAGGCCGCGCTTTCCGGGCGGTCGCGCGGACGGGGCCGGTCGCCGGTGACACGGCGCGTACCCGGACCCGCCGTGAAGAAACCTTTTGGTAAACGCCCTTGCCGCCGGTGGCGCCCGTCGCGAGGCCGGGGCCCGCGACTTCCCCCGGGGCGACCGACCTCACCACCCGGCACCCCGGCGGGCCTCACGCGAAGGAGACCAGGGCGACCGCCGTCACCGCCAACGCCGCGTACACCGCCGCCGCCACCCGCAGGCCGAAGCGCAGCAAGGTGTGTTCGGAGACGCCCGCGGTCTTCGCGCGGTCACCCGCCACCGCCAGGATCAGCATGATCATCGGCAGCGAGGTGAAGACGGTGTGGCCCGCCGCGCTGTTCTGGAGGGCCGCGAACCACGCGTCGAGGCCGTCGCCGCCGGGGGCGAGGCGTTCCTGAAGCGGCATCATCAGCGCGTTGCCGCCGACGTTCGAGCCGGTGATGAAGCCGCTGAGCATGCCGAGCGCCGGTGCGACCAGCGCGATGACCAGCGCCGGCGATCCGGCGACCGCCGAGCCCAGCTCCCCGATCATGCCGCTGTCCGCCATCAGCCGGCCGAGGGCGACGAACCCGGTCAGGGCGAGCAGCGGCCGGCCGACCCGGACCAGCGCGGCGCGGGCGTCCGGGCCGTTCGGACGGCCCCGGTCCAGCACCAGCGCGGCGGCCAGCAACGGCAGGCACGGCGAGGACAGCAGCGCGAAGCTCGCGTTGCCCGCGTGCAGTTCCAGGGGCGGGACGCCCAGGGCCTTGACCGCGCGGGTGACGGCGATCCCGCCGAGGACGAGGCCGTACGCGCGCAGGACCGAGGCCGGCGGCAGCAGCCGGCCCGCGGGCGCCTCACCCGGTCCGGTCCCGCCGCCGGACCGGGACCGGCGGACGGTGCACAGCACCAGCCCGGCGGCCGTCGTGGACAGCCCGGCCAGGACGCCCGCGGGCTGGACCACGCCCGCCCGGTTGAACGCCAGCAGCCCGAGTGAGAGCGCGGCACCCGCGCCCGCGGCCATGACGGCCGTACGGAACCGGTGCTTCGGCCGGGTCAGCAGCGCCGCCCACACGGTCACCAGCGGGAAGACCAGGCAACTGGTGACGGCGGTGGCGGTGCCCATGGCGGCCGTCCCCCGCCCGGTGAGCCCGGCGCCGATGACGGTGGCGAGGCCGAGGGTGCCCCACGGCATGATGTTCATGCCGAGCATGGCCTGCCGCAGCGCGGTCGGGGCCGGCGCCAGGGCCAGCAGCACGGGCACGGTGACCAGCAGCGACACCCCGAAGCCGGTGAGCGCCTCCACAGTGGGGGCGATGCCCGCCACCACCAGCGCGATCGTCGCGGGCCCCGGCAGCGGCAGCCCCCGCACCCACTCCTGCAACGACCGGTGCACCTCGCGGCGGGTGAGCACCTGGCTCAGATAGACCCCGGGCAGCATCACCGCGGCGGCGTTGAGCACCAGCAGCCCGGCTCCTCCGGCGCCCTCGGTCAGCACATCGTCCGGCAGGGTGAAGTCCGGCAGCCACCAGATCAGCACCGCCGCCAGGGCGGCGCCCGCGACCGCCGCCCAGTGCGCCGGTCTGCGCAGCCCCGTGATCATTCCCAGCACCATGACGAGCGGGGAAACCGCTATCGCCCACACCATCGTTCGAGCCGCCTTTCGTCTCTTGCTGTACGGCCGCCGCACAGCTTCGCGGCGACGACCGCCGGCGATCTTGAACGAAAGTCGCGGGGGAGGGCCCGCTCAGGCGCGGAGGGCGCGGATGGCCCCCGGCGTGACCCCGAAGTACCGCTTGCAGACCCGTGTCAGGTGCGCCTGGTCGGAGAACCCCGTGGCGGCCGCCACCTCGGCCGGCCGCTCCCCGGCCAGGAGCAGGCGCCGGGCGCGGTTGGCGCGCAGCCGCAGCAGATAGGCGTGCGGCGGCAGCCCGTACGCCCGGCGGAAGGCGGCGATGAGCGACGCCCGCGGCATGCCCGCGGCGGCGCTGAGCTCGGCGACGGTGACGGGCTCCGTCCACCGGTCGTGCAGCAACTGCCGGGCCAGGTCCGGGCCCCGGCGCGCCCCCTGGGCGGCCTCGGCGGAGGAGACCCGGCCGGTACGGGCGTGCCGGCGCAGCACCGCGCCCAGGCCGTCGAGCAGCAGGGACTCGGCGGTCAGCGGGTCGCCGGCCCGCTCCTGCTCATGGTGGACGCGGCGCAGCCGGGCGAACAGTTCGGCGTCCCGTACGGCCGTGTCCGGGAACCAGACGCCGCCGGCGCCCAGGTGCTCGCGGGCCAGCTCGTCGACCATCGCGGTGTCGAAGTAGAACATCCGGTACCGCCAGCCGGACTCCCCGGCGGCGAAGCCGGTGTGCACCTGCCCGGGGTTGATGATCACCAGCTGCCCGGCCGGCACCACCACCGTGCCGCCGGCCATGTGCAGCCCCTCGGCGCCCTGTTCGATGACGCCCAGCGAGAGCTGCTCATGGCTGTGCCGGTCGAAGGCGAAGCGCTCGAAGCGGGCGGCCAGGAGCTCCACCTGTGGACTGCCCGCCGCGGTCCACAGCCGTGCGTGCTCGCCTTCCGCTCCCATCGGCGCATGCTCGCAGACCGGCGCGTTCCGGCCTATGGCCGGGCTCACAGCGCGGTCCCCGCGGGCCCGCGCGGCGCCTCGCCGGGGTCAGGAGGAGCCGGGAGCCGCGAGGGCTCCCGTGGCGAACTCGTGCGCCTGGGCGGCCGCTTCGTCGACCGGGACGTGCTTGCCGTCCGGCGGGAAGAAGTCGACGACGCCGACGGCGCCGTAGTCGGCCCAGAAGCAGGTCGTCATCGGGAAGGTGTCGCTGACGTTCTGCTGGCACTTGAGCACCAGGTTCTTGGTGGTGAAGGCCTTCGGCTCGCCGACCGGGTTCCGGCCGTAGCCCTTCTCCAGCTCCATGGTGCGGGAGAAGACCTTGTCCAGCGCGGCGGCGGGGTCCGCGACCTTTTCGTACAGGGTCGTCTGGGTGGTGAGGTCCGGGACGGTCGCCCGCGACCCGCCCTTGCCGAGGGTGATGCGTGTCGCGCCGAAGCAGGAGACGCGGTCCTCCCCGGTGTTCTTGACCTCCTTGAGGCCGTCGTCGCCGTACACCCCCATGTCCAGGTCGCTCCCGAAGTGGAAGCCACCGTTGCCCTTGTCGCAGGTCATGCCTTCCAGCGTGGGCACACGGACTTCCTTGTAGCGCGTGCCGGTGTCCGCGGCGAGCTTCTTCGCCGTCGGCGGCCCGCCCTTCCCGTCGTCGCCGGACCCGCATCCCGCGGCGAGCACGCCGACGGCCAAGACCGCGGCCGCGGTCCCCCACTTGTTCCTCATCGCCGGCTTCCCTCGGTAGCTGCCTGTGATCACCAAGGGATCCTAAGGCCGCCCGGGAACGGGTGTTCCACGCCGACGCCGGTGTTCCGCCCAAGTGGTGCCGGGCGGCGGTCAGCCCTTCCCCGACGCGCCTTCCGCCACGGGCTCCTCCGCGGCAGGAGGAAGATTGCGCCGGTAGAAGCGCCGGTACGCGCGCACGGTCGGCCCGTCCGCGGCCGACCAGAGGTCCCTGGCCACCGGGCGCATCCAGCGCAGGATGTCGAAGTCGGCACGGTGGTTGTGCCTGGCCAGCCGCGCGAGGAAGGCCGCCCACAGACGGTTGACCGGCCAGAACGGCACGTCGGGGCCGAGCTTGCGGACGACCAGGCCCCACGTCGCGAGCGTGACGCCGGGCCGCACGGGGCTCACGGCGGCGATGAAGGCCATCCGGGGCGGTTTCCCCTCCGCCCGTGGGCCCGGCTGCGGGGTCGCCACCGCCGTCGTCGGGCTCGCCATCGAGATCAGGGTGTACGGGCGGAAGTGGTGGATGCGGGAGTCGTCCGCGTCGGCCGGCTGGATCCGGAACGCGAACCGGCGCCCCTCGTCCGTCAGTTGGACGGAGACCATCGGCCGTCCCGGACTGTGCGTGTACGCCCAGTGCGCGGCGTCGGTGACGTGCTCGCCGATCGGCAGCAGATCGGCGTGGCACACGAGCACCTCACCGCCCAGGTACATGTGCCGGCGGTGGTCCTCGGCGAAGGCCAGCTCGTCCATGGGCTCCGGGGCCGGCGACCCGTGCCAGAACCAGATGATGCCGCCCAGCTCGGTCACCGGGACGCTGCTCTGCACCGCCCGGGAGGGGACGCGGCCGGCGCCGGGGATCTTCCGGCACGTCCCGTCGGTGCCGAACTCCCAGGCGTGGAAACCGCAGACCAGCCTCTCCTCGCTCACCCGGCCGCAGCGGCTCAGGTCCGCACCCATGTGACAGCACTGGCTGTCGATCATGCCGACCTGCCCGCCACGCGTCCGGAACAGCGCGTACTCCCGCGCCAGGTACGTCACCGGAACCACCTCGCCACGCCGCAGATGGCGGCTGAACCGGGCGAAGTACCAGCCGACGGGGACGGGCCCCTGCCGCTCGGGACCGACGGGGTGGCGCAGGCTCTGGAGCTCACGGTCGTACGGGCGCGGGCGCCGACGCCGCTGCTTCATGCGGTGACCCCTTCCTCTGCGTCGGCTCCAGTGTGCGGGGAGCCGGAACGGGGCCGTCAGGGCGCGAACCCGCGTGCGGACCCTGTGCGCACGCGAAGGGGGAGCGCACGCCGGGACCTTCACGCCGCGGACCCGTCCGGCTGTCACCGGCAGTCGGCACGGCTCGCCGGGAAGGGCGCCTGGACCCGCGGGAGCGCGCGTTCCCGCGCCACGGAGACGATGAGTTCCCGCAGCCTCTCGACGCACCGGAGCATGCTCTTGTGCGCGACGTCGGTGTCCGGATACCGGCAGGCGAACTGAAGTCCCTCGTGGAGCCTGGTGATCCACACGCACACCTGGTCGCCGTACGAGACCCGGATCAGCCCGTATGCCTTGAGGTCCCGCCATCGCTCCGCACCCGGGACCCCGCGCGCGTCGATGAAGGAGACGATCGAGTACAGATCGGGAGACGTGGGCCGGAAGTCCGAGCCCAGGAGCCGGAGGACGCGGGCCAGAGGCACCCGTGACAGCCGGCTGTTCTCCCGGAGCCCTGTGCGGACCATCTCCAGGGCGCTGTCGAGATCAGGCGCCCGCGCCACGGGGATCTCGATCGGCGCGCCGCCGACGTACCAGCCCACCGAGTCCGACCAGCGGCTCCTCACCCGGGTGTGGAACGGGACGACGGTGCGGTACACCTCCTGTCCACCGAGGTCGCGCACGATGAGGGCGAGGGCCGCGAGAACGCCGACCAGGCTTCCGCCGTACGGCCGGCAGTACGCCTCGAAGGCCTCCGCGTCCGCGTCGTCCACGAGCATCTCGTCCAGGAACTTCTGGGCGGGCAGCGGCCCTTCGGGCGCGAGACCGAGGTCGAGGGGGAAGTCCGGCAGCCTTCCTCCGCAACGGCCGATGAACTCCCGCCACCGGGCGACGATCGCGTGGCCGCCGTCGATCCGGTCGGCTTCCGCGCGCTCGGTCGCGCAGAAGTCGAGGTAGCTGGCGGCCGGTGGCGTCTCCACGGCGCGGCCGTCGAGGCCCGCCGCGTAGAGTTCGTGGATCTCGGCGGGGATGCGCTGGATCGAGTACGCGTCGACGTTGCTGTGGTCGAACGCCATGTAGACGCTGGTGCAGCCGTCCCTGACGACTGCGGCGAAGATGAAGTTCGGCCAGGTGAGGGCGTTCGCCACGGCGTCGAAGCGGTCCTGGAGGTACCGGGTCAGCGCCGTCGTGTCGGCGAAGTCGCCGATGTCCTCGCGGTGCAGCACGACGGCCTCGGCGTCCAGGGTGAAGCGCCGCAAGTCGTCGCCGGCCCAGCGGAAACCGCTGCGCAGCGTCTCGTGCCGACGCGTCCAGTCCCGCAGCGCGGCGTGGAGGACGTCGAGATCGGCTTCTCCCGGGATGTCGAACGCCGTGCCGAGCCAGGTCGGTACGGACAGGCCGTCCTGGTGCACCGATCTCGCCGTCCGGACGTGGGACTCCTGTACGTACGCGGGCGGGCGGGCGTCGTCCGGTGACCTCGTCGCGGCCTCGACGGCCGTCCGGTGCAGCGTCCATTCCACGACGCGGCCGGGCCGGATCTCGCAACGCTGGATGTCGGTCGCTCGCACGAGGCTCTCCGTTCACATGCCCCTCCGGGCATGGACATGGCAGGGGCGGATGGCGGACGACGCCAGGCGGTGGCCGCCGGCCGAGCCGTCGGGGCATCACCGCCACCAGGTCGCCGCCGCTCCGTGCCCGTAGGGGTGTCGCTCTTGGCGCAACCGGACCAACGATCGTCTGATCCGAAGGAAACGCTCCGCCGGCCCGGGCCGGAGAGGGGTGCCCGGACCCGGCGGGATGCCGCGCTAGCCCTCGCCGAGCCGCGCGCGCAGTTCCGCGTTCTGCCGCTCCAGTTCGGCCATGCGCGCGCGGACGGGCTCCAGCGCCGTGTCGAGTTCGGCCTCGGTGAAGCGCGGGGTGATGTGCTGGTGGCAGTTCCAGCTGATGCCCTCGACGTGGATGGTCATCAGGCGTTCCGGCTTGCCGTCGGTGCGTGTGCCGACGAGTCTGCGCGTCAGTCCGGCGTCCTCGTCGAGGGGGAGGGTCCGGGCGCGGCCGAAGAGCTTGAGGCGTGCCTTGCGCGGATAGTCCATGAAGAAGAGGGCGACGCGCCCGTCGGCCCGCACATTGCCGGTGGTGATGTACTGGCGGTTGCCGCGCACGTCGGCGTAGGCCAGCGTCCGCTCGTCCAGGACGTGGACGAAGCCGGGCGGGCCGCCGCGGAACTGCACGTAGGGCCAGCCCGTCTCGCTGACGCTGGCCAGGTAGAACCCGTCGCGGGAGGCGATGAACGACGCTTCGGCGGGGCCCAGCGGGTCGGGTTCGTCTTCCCGGGCGAGGCCGCGCACGCCGACTAAAGCACTGCCGTTCTCCTCCTGGACCCGGCGCACGCTGTCCGTGTAGGCGAGGTGTGCGTAACGCCCCATCAGCGCTCCCCTTCCGCTCCGCCGGTCTCCTCCTCCGAAGGGGCGGCCGGCACCGCGGCGGGCGCGGCGTCCAGGATCGAGGCGAGCAGCCCCGGGAAGCGCCGGTCCAGCTCCTCCCGGCGCACCGTGCTGACCCGGGTGTTGCCCTTCAGGTGCGTCTCCAGCAGGCCCGTCTCGCGCAGGGTCCGCAGGTGGTGGGAGACGGTGGACCGCTTGACCGGGAGGTCGAGCTCGCCGCACGCGGCGGCGCCCTGCCGGCTGAGCAGGCGCACGATCTGGAGCCTGACCGGGTCCGCCAGGGCCTGGAGCACCGTGCCGATCTCCACCTCGGCCAGGTCCGGCTGGGGCAGTCGGGCCTGATCCATCGTTCGCATCTCGCCTCCACGCTTGTTCGATACCGCTCGACATCTACGATACACATCGAACATGCATTACGATGCGCATCGAAATAGATGACGTCCATTGAAATGCGGGTGTACTCATGACACGAACCGTGCGGGCCACCGACGCGCCACGGGAGTCCTGGCGGGGGCATGCCTCCGTGCTGGCCCTGGGAACCTTCGCCGTCGGCACGGACGCCTTCGTCATCGCGGGGCTGCTCCCCGAGATCAGTGACTCCCTCGACGTCTCCGTGGGCGCGGCCGGCCAGCTCGTGAGCGTCTTCTCCCTGGCGTACGCCCTGCTGTCGCCCGTCCTCGCGACCCTGACGTCGCGGTGGTCGCGGCGCAGCGTGCTGATCCTCGCGCTGCTGGTGTTCGCGGTCGGCAACGTCGTCACCGCGCTCGCGCCGAACTACACCCTGGTGCTGATCTCCCGTGTCGTCGCGGCGGCCGGCGCCGCGATGTTCACCCCGAACGCGGGCGCGACCGCCGCCACGCTCGCGGGCGCCGAGCAGCGGGGGAGGGCCATCGCGATCGTGACGGTCGGCCTGACCGCCTCGCTCGCCCTGGGCGCTCCGCTGGGCACCGCGATCGGTGACGCGCTGGGCTGGCAGGCGACCATGTGGTTCGTCACCGGGCTCGCCCTCGTCGTCGCCCCCGTGATCGCCCTGCGGCTGCCCGACGTCGCCGTCGGCGCCCGCGCCGGGCTGCGCCAGCGGCTCGCCCCGCTCACGGACCGCAGGGTCGTCGGCGTGCTGGCCTGCACGCTCATCGCGTTCGTCGGCGTCTACCTCCCCTACACCTACATCAGCGCCGTCTTCGAGCCCGCCACCGGCGGGGACTCCGGCCGGGTGGCGATCCTGCTGCTGGTGTTCGGCCTGGCCGGTACGGCCGGCAACCTCACCGCGGGCCGGCTGGCCGACCGCAAGGGCCCCCGCCAGGTGGTCATCGGGGCGACCCTGCTGCTGACCGTGGTGTTCGGGCTCATGGCCGTCTCCCACTCGTCGTACGCGCTGGCCCTGGTCCTGTCGGCCGTGAGCGGCGTCGGGTCCTGGTCGGTGACCGCCCCGCAGCAGCAGCGCATCATCGCCTTCGCCGCGCCGGGCACCGAACCGCTGGTCGTCTCCCTCAACGCGGCCGTGATGTACCTGGCGATCTCGCTGTCGAGCGTGCTCGGCGCCGGCATCCTCGACCCCGGCGGCCCCGCCCAGATCGCCTGGACCGGTGCGGCCTTCACGGTCGTCGCGGCCCTCGTCACCGTGCTGACCGGGCGCTTCGAGCGCGGTGCGGGCGCCGCCGCGGCGGCCGCGCCCCGGGTCGGCGCCCAGGAGTCACCCGCCAAGTAACGCCCCGGGCCCGCGCCTTTCCCGCGGACCGACCCGCTCCGCCGTCCGCCCGCGCCATGGGCGGACGGCGGAGTGCGTCGTGCCGCCCCAGGAAATCGGATTCCTCCGGTCGCCTTTCACGCCGGAAACCTCTCCGATTGCACCTGAAACCTCTCTGCCGGTTTGGCCGCAACCGGCCACCCTCTGGACGTCAAATGTTCTTCACGCGAAAATAGTTGACGCCTGATAATACCGTTGGTTACGTTGCGACAGCGGATGCCGGGCCGGCTCTTCCCACAGGCACATCTGTCATCGACCGGCACCCGGCTGTGCGGGGCGATTTGCGGAAGGTGTGAATGAACACCCGAGAGACGGCGAAAAAGAGCTCCTGGATTCAGAACCTCACCCCTCGTACGGATCCCGTGGTCCGGCTGGTCTGCCTTCCCTACGCGGGCGCCTCGGCCACGGCCTACAGCGCACTGTCGGCCGCCTTGCCGGAATCCGTCGAGGCGCTCTCCGTGCAGTATCCCGGGCGCCCGGGAAACCGCGAGGAACCACTGATCGCGGACGTCGGCGAGCTCGCCGACCGGATCGCCGGGGAACTCGCCCCGTGGCTCGGCCCGCCGGTGGCCGTCTTCGGTCACAGCTTCGGCTCGGTGGTGGCGTTCGAGGTCACCCGGCGGCTGGAGGCGGCGGGGACGAAGCCGCTGCGCCTCGTCGTCTCCGGCAGGCGGTCCCCCTCCGACGGCCTCGGGGCGTACACGCCGGGCAGCGACGAGGAGATCGTCGCCGAACTCAAGGAGCTCGGCGGAATCCCCGCCAAACTGTTCACCAGGCCCAAATTCCTGAAGCCCGTCCTGGACGTGGTGAAGAACGACTACCGCGCGAACTCCGGCTATCTCACCGGCCCGGAGGCGAAGGTCGCGTGCCCCGTGTCCTTCCTGCTCGCCGACGCCGACCCCTATGTCGCGGGCGGTGGCGAGCAGGGCTGGCGGCGGCACACGTCGGCGGATTTCCGCGTCGAGGATTTCCCCGGTGGCCATTTCTTCCTGAACGAGCACGTCGAACACGTCGCCGGGAAGATCACCGAAACACTCAGGGAAGACATCTACTGATCGCCGGAACAGGAGCGGACGCAGTGGAGGAAGAACCCGGGCAGACGGGGGCACCCGGTCGGCCGACCGAGGGTACGGGGGATTTTCCCGCCCTCCCGTTGCCGTACGGTCAGGAAAACGACGAAGACATCGCTCTCCGTGTCTACGAATACGTTCTCGCGCACCACTCGGTGACCGTCCCGGAAATCGCCGCGGACATCGGGATGCCCGGCACGGCGGTCGCGTGGATCATGCGGAACCTGCGGAAGCTCCGGCTCGTGCGGTACTGCGCGGAGCAGGAGACGTTCACGGCCGTGGACCCGGACTCCGCCCGGGTCGAGCTCGTCCTGCCGCTGGAAGCGGCGATCTACGAGAAGAGACGCGAGCTCGCCCTGGTCCACCGGCAGCTCGGCCGCTTCGCGAACGCCTACAAGCGGCACCTGCGCGCCCAGCAGCGCGGCGAGCTGGTGGTGACCCTGGAGAACCCCCGCGAGCTCTGGCTCAGGCTCGCCGACTCCATCCGTCGCGGCTACGGCGAGATCCTGACGATGTGGCCGGTGAACGGCTGCCGGACGGGCCTGCTGGACGACACCCGGTCCCTGACGCTCGAAGCGGTGCAGCGCGGGGTGCGGGTCCGCGCCCTCTACCCCCACACCGCCCGGTCCCACCCCAGCTTCCGTGCCAACCTCCAGAAGAACCGGGAGACGGGGGCCGAGGTGCGCACCTCCGACGAGGTGTCCCGCTTCCTCGTCATCGTCGACCGCGAAGCGGCGTTCCTGCCGGCGGCCTCCGGCGACGGCGCGAGCTCCGTGGTCACCGCCATGTACGAACCGGTGATCGTGGAGCTGCTGCGCGGCACGTACGAGAACATCTGGCAGTCCGCCTGCTCCTTCGACGGCGCCACCACCCCCGAATCGGCCCTCGACAACGTCAAGGGCTCGATCCTCAAGATGCTCGCCTCCGGTCTCAAGGACGAAGTGATCGCCCGCCGGGTCGGCACCTCCTCCCGGACGCTCAGGCGCTACATCTCCGCCATCATGGAGGAGCTGGACGCCGAGAGCCGCTTCCAGGCCGGGGTGGCCGCCGCCAACGCCGGACTGGTCAGCGGCACGGCCGGCCTCCGCTGACCCGCCGGGCGCTCACCCGGCGCCGGACGGCGCCGCGAGGTCCAGGGGCCGGCCGTGCTGCCGGCACCCCTCCGGCACACCCAGCGCCGCCGCCATCACCAGGCCCTTCTTGTGCGTGATGGACACCTCGACGGAGCCGATGCCGCGCTCCCGCGCGCGTCGCGCGGCGGCCCCCGACAGCCTCACCTCGGGGGCGCCGCTCTCCGCGCGCAGCACGGCCACCTGACGAAACGTCACCCCCGCGCCGACACCCGTGCCCAGGACCTTCAAGGTGGCCTCCTTCGCGGCGAAGCGCCCGGTGAGGAACTCCCGGGCGCGCCCCTCACCCAGACCGCCGGCGAGGGCCAGCTCGCCGGCGTCGTAGACGAAGGAGCGGAACCAGGGCCGGCCCAGCAGACCGCCCAGCTCGTCCTCGGTGAGTACGTCGATACCGATCCACACGGCCGGCTCCCGTCCTGTGTCCGTTCCGTGGCGCGGGGCTCCGGCACGCGGAGCCCCGGGTCACGGGAGGAAGGTTCCCTTGGCGACGCCCTGGAAGACCGCGAGGCGCTGGATGTGGCCGGTCCCCTCCATGAACTCGAAGGCGCGCGCGTCGCGGTACACCTTGTGCAGCCATGGGTCCCGCAGCAGGGCACCGGGCCCGAGGAGGCCGGCCGCGGCGAGCGTGGCGCGCTCGGCCAGTTCCGCGGCGCGCGTCTTGACCGCGGCGATCCGGTCGGCCCGTACCTCGCCCGCGTCGATCGCCGACGCGATCGCGTAGTTGTGCCACCGGGCGGCGTCGAGCCGGTCCTGGAGGTCGTCCAGGCACTGCCGGGCGGCCCCGGCGAGGGCGGGCCGTTCGGCGCGGACGTGGTCCAGGACCGCGCGGGTCAGGCCCAGGGCCGTGCCGGCGAGCACCGGCCGGAAGCGCTGGAGGGTGCGGATGGCGCCGACGAGCCCCCGGCGGCTGGGCTTGAGCGTGTCGTACCCCAGGATCTGCTCCCGCTCCACCCGCACGTTGTCGAGCGTGATCGCGGAGATGCGCGCGCCACGCATGCCGACGGTCGGGATCGGCTCGGCACGGAAGCCGGGGGTCTCCGTGTCGACGAGGACGGCCTCGATGCCCAGCGGGCCCGGCGCCCGGCGGCAGAAGACGACGCCCAGCTGCGCGAACGCGGCGTTGCCCACGTACCGCTTGGCCCCGTCGAGCCGGAAGCCGTCCCCGTCGGGGGTGAGCGCGGTCTCCAGTTCGGCGGCCGCCGAGCCCTTGCCGGGCTCGGTCAGGCCGAAGAACGTCCACGTGGGCTCGGGGCCCGCCAGCCGCTGGTAGTAGGCGTGCCGCTGCTTGTCGTCGCCGAGCGCGCCGACCGCCACACCGGACATCAGCGGCCCCGGGCAGGCCAGCATGAACCCCGCGTCCCCGTAACTGAGCTCCTCGATGGTGAGGGTGTGCTCCAGACACGAACTCATGTCGTACGTGTACGGGCCGATGCGCAGCGGCGACGACACGTACTCCACCGGAACGGTGCAGCCGCGCATCAGGGCGACGGCGGGCAGGTGCAGCCAGCGGTCGACGGCCGTGGGGTCCCGGTCGATCTCCATGCCGGCGTCGCGCAGCCCGGCGGCCGCCTCCCGGACGTGGTCGCGCAGCAGGACCGCGCGCTCGGGCAGTAGCTCACTCATGGCCGGCCTCCGCCTCCGGGTCCTCCGGGCCTTCCGGGTACAGATAGGTGTCGCCGAGCAGTTCGGTCAGGTGGAGCAGGCCGCCGGGCCCCTCGGCCGTGAAGCCGAAGGCGCCGTACAGCTTGAGGGCGGTGCGCCCGGCGTCCACCAGCTCCCGGTGGACGCGGTGGTGGCGGCCGGCGGTGGGCCGGGGCAGCCGCAGGACGTCCCGCGCCTGGGACAGCGCCAGTGCCACATCGGCGACGGAGCCCCGGACGAGCTGCCTGCCGAGCAGCGGGACCCCCTCGGACTCCCGCCGGTCGAGGCGGGCGACGGCGGCGTCGAGCACGCCCCGCAGCGTCCGCCGGTGCAGTTCCAGCAGCGCCTCGCGGAACGTGCCGAGCGCCGCCGCGTCGCTCGCCCGCGGGCCGTGCCGCGCGGCGAGCACGCCGGAGCCGTCCGGGACCGGGGCGCCGTCGCCGAGCCGGCGGACGGAGGCGACGGCCCAGCCGGCGGGGGAGACCACCACACCGCCGGGTACGGCCCGTTCGTGGCAGTCGTCCAGAGCGCCGGCGAAGGCGGCGAGCCGGTCCGCCGCGGTGGCGGGCGAGCCGGTGTCCAGGGCTGTCATCGCCCCTCCTCTCCGGCGGCCGGCCCGGCGTCCGAGCGCAGTACGGCGACATGGGTGTCCCCGGACCGGGGATCGGTGTCGCACAGCACCACGGTGGAGTACGCGGCGCGCCAGGTGCGCCAGTGCCGTGCCAGGGCCAGCCATACGCCGGTGCAGTAGGTGCCGGGATCGGCGTGGAACACCGCCGTGGTCCCCGCGTCCAGGGCGGCGCGGTCCACCCAGGGCCCGGTGACCAGCAGGGTGCCCGCCGGGTCCGCGGCGGTCAGCTCGCGCAGCCGCCCGGCGGGCCCGTGCGCGGCCGCGACGGTCTCCACCGCGGTGACGCGCGGCCCCTCGTCCGTCCCGAGGGCGAGGAGGACGCCGGAGTCGACGAGCCCGTGGTCGTGCACCAGGGGGAAGCGGGTGGGCAGAGTGGTCTGTTCGAGTACGGCGAGCACCGCCCGTTCGCTGCGGCGGCCCTTCTGGAAGGCCGCGACGGCGCGCAGGGCCGTGAACGGCGCGGCCAGCCCCTGCTGGTGGACGCCGAAGTTGGTGGACCCGCCGCCGAGCAGGTGGTCCAGGTAGGGGGCAACCGCGGTGAAGGGGGTGACGTCGGGCAGGGCGTGGGCCACGACCACCAGGTCGGGCGCGAAGTCGCGGATGCCGTCGGCGCCCGCGAGGAGGTCCAGGAGGTCCTGGTGGCGGACGTGGGGAGCGGACCGCAGCAGCTCCTCGTCCACGTCGAGGCCGAAGGGCCCGACCAGGTCGCGGTAGTAGGACAGGGTCCCGGGGGAGTCGTCGAAGGGCCTGCGGGGTGGTGAGACCACCCCGGACGCGGCGAGGAGGGTCGGCATGGGGGTGCGCCTCACACCCCGCTCGGGGCCTGCTGCGAGAGCACGTAGTCGGTGAGCGTGCCGACCGACTTGAAGTCGTCCATGTCGAGGCTCTCCGGGTCGACGGAGATGTCGATGGCGTCCTCCAGAGCCATCAGCATCTCCAGGACCGAGGTGGAGTCCAGGTGCAGGTCCTCGAAGAGGCGTACGTCCTCGGTGAGCCCGGTGACGGGGCGCTCCAGCACCTCGGCGAGTGCCGCCTCGACGGCGGCGACCACGTGGTGACGGTCCATGTCCTTCTCTCCTCAAATGTCGTCGGGTCGGTACGGCGCGGGCCCGGTGGCCGTCAGCGCCGGTCGAAAGGGACGCCGTGCTGCTTGGCGAGCAGGTCCTCCGCGCGGTCCCGGTCACGGACGAGGTGGGCGGTGCCCTCGTGGACGAGCACCTCCGCCGGGAAGCCGTGGCTGAGGAACAGCCCGGGGGACGCGGTGGGCCCGTAGGCGCCGGAGCGCTCCACGCCGATCAGGTCGCCGGGCTCCACCCGGGGCAGCCGCACCTTCTTGCCGATGACGTCGTTGGGCGTGCACAGCGGTCCGGTGACCGTGTAGGTGTGCGCGGCCTCCTCGTCGTAGCGGCTCAGCGACCGGATGGGGAAGTTGCGCTTGACGAAGCTGCCGATGCCCACCGCGGCCATATGGTGGTTGGTGCCGCCGTCGGCGACCACGAACCGCTCGCCCATGGACTCCTTGACGTACAGCGTCCGTACCACATAGGTGCCGCAGGTGGCGGCGAGGTAGCGGCCGAGCTCGTTGATGAGCCGGCAGCCCGGGTGCTCCGCCAGGAAGGGAGCCACGACGTCGTTGATCCCCGCGATCGCGGACCCGGTGTCGAGGTCCTTCTCGTTGTCGAAGTAGGCGACCCCGAAGCCGCCGCCGAAGTCCACCGTGTCCAGGCCGATGCCGAGGGTCTTCGCCAGCTCGGACGACAGGGCGAGGATCTCCCGGGTGTTGTGCACGATGTCGTCGGCGTTCAGGAACCGCGTGCCCATGTAGGCGTGGAAGCCGCGCACCCGCACCCGGCGCAGCCGGGCGATCACGTCACCCGAGCGGCGCAGGAGGTCCGCGTCGATGCCGAACTGCCGCGGCTTGCCGCTCATGGCGAGCCCGGAGCCCTTGGTGTGGAAGTCGGGGTTGACGCGCAGGAGGACGGGCAGGTCGTCGATCCCCCGCTCGGCGGCCATCCGCTCCAGCTGCCCGACCTCGTCGAGGGACTCGCACACGATCGCGTACAGGCCGGCGGTGACGCAGGCCTCCAGTTCGGCCCGGGTCTTGCCGGGGCCGAGGAAGATGATGTCCTCCGGTGCGACGCCGGCCCGCCGGACCGTCATGAGCTCCACCATCGAGGAGATCTCGGCACCCGCGCCGAGCGAGGCGAGGTACCCGCAGACGCCGATGTTGGGGTTGGCCTTGAGGGAGTAGAAGACGTCGACGGCCGGGTGCAGCCGCTGTCTCAGATGGGAGTAGACGTCGCGCAGGACGTCGGCGTCGTAGACGAACAGCGGGGTGCCGAACCGCTCGGCGAGCTCGGTGACCGGTATCCCCTGGACGTGGAACGCGCTGCTCATGGCGTCCTTTCCGTCGTGTCGAAGCGGCTGAGCGCGGTGGTGACGCGCCGGTCCAGCGCGGCCAGGCCGGCCCGGTCGGCGGCGAACAGCACGGCGTAGAGGCGCCCGTCGAACGGAGCGGGGGCCTCGCCCTCGCCGGCCGCGGCCGCCTGGGCGTTGACCGTGCCGAAGCAGGTGACGACCAGCCCGTCGCGGCCCCGGGGCGGCTCGGCCAGCGGGCCGAGCGCCTCGGTCAGCGCCGGGAAGCCGACGGGTTCGGCGAGGCGCAGCGGGTAGTGCTTGGCCAGGGCGGCACCGCCGTACCCGCCGAAGAGTTCGGTGACCCGCCCCTGGTAACTGGACATGTTGAGCCGGGCGTTGATCTCCAGCACCGGGTAGACGAGGTCGTCCGCCCCGAGCAGCGCGTCCACGCCGACGATCCCGAAGAACCCGTCCGCGAACAGCCGCTTGCCGAGCCGTTCGGCGGCCTCGGCGAGCGCGTCCCGCTGGGCGCCGGTCAGGTCCGCGGGCATGACGTGCCCGAGGTGCACACCGCCGGCGGTGAGCGCCTCCTTGACGAAGTCGAGCCGCACCCGCCCCTGGCGGTCGACGGTGAACTGGTAGTTCAGGTCGAAGCGCTTGGGCAGGAAGGCCTCGACGACGACGTGCAGCGCGTCGTCCCCGGTCCTCCGGGCCCTGCGCTCGACCATGCGCAGCAGCTGGTCGGCCTTCTTCCGGCTGTCCAGGACGACCAGGCCCCTGCCGGAGACCCCGTAGGCGTCCTTGACGATGACGGGCCCGCCCTCGCGCAGCCCCTCCTCCAGTGCCTGCCGCAGCTGGCCCGCCGTCTCGCAGCAGAAGCCTGGGATGGTGCGCAGGCCCAGCTCCTCGGCGGCGCGCCGGCTGTAGATCTTGCTGTTGACGCGCTCGTAGGTGGCGGCGTCGGGGACCGCGGAGCGCAGCCCGGTGAGTTCGCTGATGCGCTGTTCCCGGTCCGAGGCACCCATGGGCATCAGATAGGCGCCGTCCCGCGCGAGGGCGCGCAGGCGGTCGAGGAGCTCCGGCGAGTCCAGCACCGCGGCGGCCGTGCCGCCCTCGGCGGCGGGTGCCCGGGTGACCAGCTCGGCGGGCGCGCCCAGGCCCGTCCGCTCGGCGTAGCGCCGGTAGTGCGGGTCCAGGGGGCGGTCGAGCAGCAGATGGTCGCCGGGCTCGGCCAGCAGGGCCCCCAGCTCCTCCATGCGCTGCACGGTGGCCGCCGTGGCGGAGCCGCGTACGGCCGGGATGCCGGTGTACGCGCGTGCCCAGCGGTGTTCGACCTCGAAGTTGCACAGCCAGACGAACCGGGCGGCGCGGTCGCCGGTGAGCGCCTCCTTGAGGTCCTTGGTTGAGGAAAGGCCCTCGGCCGGCAGCGCGGCGCGGGAGATGCCGGACATCCGTCTCACCCCTCCCTGTGAGTGATCACCATGGCGCCGAAGGTGGCACCGAGTCCCACGGACACCAGGACGTAGTGCCCGCCGGGGACCAGGCGGCCCCGGTCGCGCAGCGTCGTGTAGTTCACGAATACGTCCGCCGCGTAGGTATGGCTGTAGAGGGGCACGTTGTCGAGGAAGAACCTGCCGGGGTCGGCGCCCATCTCCTTGATCGTCTGTCGCCACGACACCAGGTTCACGTTGTGCGGGATCACCAGGTCGATGTCGTCGAAGGACAGTTCCGCGCGGGCCACCGCCTCGTGGATGACCTCACCGAGCACGGTGCCGTATACCTGCCCGAAGCCCTGCGTCTGCTCCTTGGTCATGTCCAGCCCCGCGGCGAACTCACCGAGGGTGCGCGTCGTGAAGGAGCGCACCTCGTCCCCGGGGCCGCCGACGGTGACGAGACAGGCCGCCGCGGCGTCGGCCATGATCGCGCTGTGGGGGATCAGCTGGACCTTCGGGGAGTACGCCCGCTCGCCCGTGACCATCAGCGCGTACGCCCCCTCGGGGGCCTCCGCGCGCAGCAGTTCGCCGGCCAGGTCGACGGCACCGAGACTGCTGACGCAGGCCTGGTGCGTCAGGGCGAACGCCTCCGCGTCGTGCAGGCCGAGCTCCTCGCGGATCACCTGGGCGGCGTCGATGTGCGGGGGAGTGACGGCCTGCATCGTGTGCGCGTAGATCACGTACCGGACGTGCCGCCCCTCGGGCAGCGCCTTCAGCGCGCGGCGTGCCGAATGGAGCACCAGGTCGAACAGGCCGGTGTCCGGGTCGAAGCGCAGCCGGTCCAGGCCGTAGATCTTGCGGAAGACCCCGACTTCCGCGCGCCGGAGCCCCAGGCTCCCGGCGACGTCGTCGATCCGCACGCTGCGCTCGGGGAGGAAGGACTCGATCCTCTCCAGCGTCGTGGTGGCGGTCATCCGCGCCTCACCCGCCGACGTACTCGGCGCGTACGAGCCAGCTCCGGGAGGCGCCGCGCCGGTCGCGCGACTGCACCGCGTACGGCCAGCGGCCCTCACCCGCGCCGGGCTCGCCGGGCTCCCTCACGTCCCGCGCCTTCCAGCCCGTGGCCGCGAGGAACTCCTCCGGCTCGTCCGTGCCGAACAGCCAGGGCGTCCCGTCCTCCTTGAGCCCCTTGAGGAACGTCTGCGAGAACGGGCTGCGCAGCAGCGCCTTGCTCACGAAGTCGACCGCCAGCCAGCTGCCTGGCGCGGAGGCCGCGCCGAGAGAGCGCAGCAGCTGCGCGGCCTGATCGCGGGTGAGGAAGAACATCAGCCCCTCGGTGACCCAGAGCGTGGGGCGGGAGGGGTCGAACCCGGCCCGGGTCAGCGCGGGCAGCCATTCCTCGGCCAGATCGGCCTTCACCTCCCGGCGGTCCGCCGTCGCGGTGGCGTCCAGCCGGGCGAGCCGGGCGCGCTTCTCGTCGATGAGCGCGTGGTGGTCCATCTCGTACACCGTGGTGCCGGCGGGCCAGGTGAGGCGGAACGCCCGGGTGTCCATGCCGGCCGCGACGAGGACGACCTGCTCGATGGTGTTCTCGCGCAGCACGGTGGCGATGCTGTCGTCGAAGTACTTGGTGCGGATCGCGATGAACGGGAGCAGACCGCCGCCGCCGTACTTGTCGAGCAGCTCGAAGCCGCGCGGGGCCGCGAGGTCCCGGGCGAACCGGTCCTCGAACATCGCGTCACCGCGCTCGGACTCCACGGCGCGGGCGGCCGCCGTCCACTGGGCCGTATAGGAAACAGCTTCCATGCTCGCTACCTCCGGGGAGAATTCAGACGGTGACGAAGAACGCCTTTTCGATGGCGGAGAGGGTCTGGAAGTCCTGGATGTCGATGGTGTCGAAATCGATCTCCACGCCGCTGGCGCCCTCGATCGCGTAGACGAGCTCGACGAAGGAGAGCGAGTCGACCAGCCTGCTCTCGATCAGGTTCTCGTCCGGCGACAGGGAGTCGCGCTCCGGGTGCCGGCTCAGGATCCACGTACGGACGTCTTCGATTCCGGTCGAAGCCATGTCCACTCCTCGGTTGTCCGGTCGGTCGCCGGCGCCGCCGTCGTCCGACCGATTGCGGGTGGGTCGTCAGGTGTTCCGGGTCAACGCGGAGGGGATTCCGGGGCGGGCCCGGAATAGGCGATCGCGATGGCGCACGGGTCGTCGTGCGAGATGCTCACGTCGACGTACTCGACGAGGGCGGCCCGTGCCAGCCGGGCGGCCCGGCCGCTCAGCTTCACCACGGGCCAGCCGCCGTCCTCCTTGAGGATTTCGATGTCCTGCCACGGCAGGGTCTGCCCCGCCGCCCGGAAGAGTTTGAAGACCGCTTCCTTCGCGGCCAGCCGGCCGGCGATTCCCGGTACGTCCGGGCCGGTCTCCGTCCGGGAGAGCGCGAGCTCCGCGCCGGAGAGCATCCGGGACAGCACGGGCTGCCCCTCGGCGGTCAGCAGGCTCCAGACCCTGCCGTAAGGGACCAGGTCGATACCGACGCGTCCCCGGTCCATGTCAGGAGACCCGGGCGGATGCCCGGCGGACGGCTTCGAGGGCGCGCTGCGCGTCGTCGCCGTGCTGCTCCAGCAGTACCGCGAGCCAGCGTTCGAGACCGAACGCGACGCAGCTGGTGTGGGCGAACTCGCCGTCCTCCCCGCGCCGGATGTCGCAGCGTTCGCCGAAGAAATTGCGGTGGTTGTTCACGGAGGCGATCGCCAGGTCGCCGGCCTGGAACTCGTACTTGACCGGGCTGACCTTCGCCATCAGCGCGCGGGCCCCGCCCTTCTCGAAGAAGGGGTCGGTCGCCGGCACCTTCTCCAGCTTCAGCGACAGCGCGTCGGCGAACGCCAGGATGCGCTCGGTGAACCGGGCGAGGACGCCCTGCGCGTGCTCGGGGCTGCCCAGCGCCACGATCTCCCGCATCTGGAAGCTCAGCAGCCGGCGCAGGCCGCTGAAGTGGTCCTCGTGCCGGAAGCAGCGGTTGACGAGCGTGACCGAGGTGTCCTCCGTGAGACGGGCGTTCTCGTAGTAGAGGAAGGCGCCGTAGCAGGTGGCGTGCGACAGCCCGATCCGCGCGTCCTTGAGGTCCTGCCGCTCGAACCTGCCCCCGGACGGCTTGCGGGATCCTTCGAGGTCCAGGGCGGCGCCGGCGAAGACCAGGTGCGGGAAGTTCGTGTAGACGTCGAACTTCTCCAGGTCGCGCAGCGGGTAGACGGGCGGCGGCTGGATCTCGCGCGCGCCCGAGGCCCGCCCCCAGCCGGAGAACGTACGGTCCAGCTCCAGGACCAGATCCGTCCGGTCGGGCGACAGGATGACCACGGCGTCCGTGGCACCGCCGCCGGGCGTGCGGGTGAAGCCGGTGTCGTGCTGCGGGACGACTGTCATCGGATGATCCCCGTCTTCTCCAGGTACTTGGCGGTCTTGCGGTAGACGCTCCGCTCGAACTCGGCGCGGGCGGGCGACTCCAGCAGTTCCCGGCGCAGTTCCTGCGGCTTCTCTATCCCGGCGTCCCGGTACACCTGCGGGTTGTACAGCGTCTCGAAGCTGTAGGTCATATAGCGCTTGACGTACGCCGCTATGTCGTCCAGCTCCTGCTCGGTGGACGTCCGCCGCACCTCCGCGAAAAGGACGGAAACCAGCTCCCGGCCGAAGGCGATGTGCCGGGACTCGTCCTGGTGGTGAATGCGGTTGATGGCCCGGATCGTGTCGTCCAGCCGGTCGTCGAGCGCCATTTTGGAGTTGAAGTGGTCGACCAGCTCCTCGAAGATGAGGATGCGGGTGAACACCAGCAGGCTTTCCACGTCCGGCCGCGGCGCCTCGGCGCTGATGCCGCCCGGCTGGCGGTATATCTTGCCGTACCGGAGGCAGAACTCCGCGAAGAACCACATGTGTTCGTTCTCCTCACCGATGAAATGGTGGAAGAACTCGGAAGGGGTCTCGAAGCCCTTGGTGTGGATCCGTCTGGTCACATCGATGAGCAGCTCGCGGATGCCGTGCACATTGAGGCTGTAGAAATTGAGACTCTCCTGGCGCGACAGCGCGTGGAGCTGTTTGTCGGTGAGCCGCTCGGCCGCGGCCGTGCCATGCGTCGTGGTGAGTTCCGGGCTCATCCACCACATGTCCTCGGGAAGGCTGTCCGGCCATTCGAAGAGCTTGTACGGGTTGTAGTAATCCTCGACCGACTTCGAGCTCAGCCGGTCGAGGATACCCAGGAAGCGATTGTTCTGGTCGATCAGGGTACTGACCACGCCTACTCCCTCACATCGCCTGATGTCCTGCGCGTTCACGACGATAAAGAGAATTACGTGCATGGGGCAATGACCGGAAGTGGACTGTCCGGGACCGGTCAGGCGTGCCGGCGTCCCGTCATCCGCAGAACTCCGCGTCCATGACCGCCTGTTCGAGCGCGTGGTCGCCCCAGTCGCCGTTCCGGTTGACCGTGACGACATGCTCGCCGTCGGCCGTGGCCGCCGTCCGGGTCAGTGAGCCGGTGATCTCGCCGCTGTGCCCCCAGACCGTCACCCCGCAGGCCTTGAGCGTCTGCGACCTGACCCCGAGGCCGTACGACCGGCCGTCGCCCAGGTCGCGGCCGGTGAACATCTCCTTCTGCTGGGCGGGGGGAAGCAGTTCGCCGCGCAGGAGGGCGCGGGTGAAGACGTTCAGGTCGCGGGCGGTGGAGATGATCTCACCGGAGGCCCCGGAGACCGAGGGGTCGAAGTCGGTGGCGTCGTGGATCCGGGCGCCGGGATCCTTCACGTAGAGCCGGGAGTAGTGCCGCCCGTGCGGCCCGGGCACCCGCGACGACGTGCCGGGGAAGGTGGTCCCGCGCAGGCCGAGGGGCTTGATGAGACGTCGCTCCGCCTCGGCGGCGTAGCTGTTGCCGGTGACCTTCTCGATCACCATGCCGGCCAGAATGTAGTTGGTGTTGGAGTAGTCCCACCGCGTGCCGGGATCGAAGCGCGGCGCGTGGGCGAGGCCGATGCGGACCAGGTCCTCCGGGACGGCGCCGTCGTACCGGTGGGCGAGGAACGCGTCGCCCGTGAACCTGGCCCGGAATCCGGGGTCGTCGAGGTAGTCGTAGAGCCCGCTGGTCTGCTGGAGCAGGTGGCGCAGGGTGACGCGGCGCCCGTCGTTGCCGTTGCCCCGCACCAGGCCGGGCAGCCATTTGTCGACCGTGTCGTCGATCGACAGGCCGTGCTCCGGCTCGGCGGCCAGCTGGAGCAGGACGGTGGCGACGAAGGGCTTGGCCAGGCTGCCGGCGCGGAACCGGTCCTGCGGCAGGCGGGGGCGGCCGGTGCGGAGGTCCGCCGTGCCGGAGGTCCCGTGCCGGACCTCGCTCCCGTGGTCGGCGCGGGCCAGGGCTCCGGGGGTTCCCGCGCGGGTGATCGCGTCGAGTGCGTCCTGTGTCGCGGACTGCGTGACGTGCGGGTGGCGGGCGGCGGCGATCGGTGCGGGGGCGGCCGAGGCGGCCGTGGTGGCGGCCATCGCCCCCGCCAGTGCCAGGACGATCAGCGTGCGGGACAAGGCGTGCGTTCCCATGTGGGGCCTCCGTCAATGGAGTTACGGGCGATTTCCCGTGAGGACCCCTGTCCGCCCCGGCGGGTTGACGCGTCCGGCGCGGTCCCGCCCCTGAGCGGACCCTGAGTGAACCCGGAGACGACCCGGAGACGACCCGGAGGCGGGTCCGGACTCGCGGCAGCCCGTCGCCCTCGACGCCGCCCTGTGGGAACTGTGGGGGTGGGCGGGGTGAGTGCTCCGGGCCGCCGCGTGGGCCGCGGGGTGGTGCCCCTGTCGCGGTGCTCTAGCCCTGGGTGCCGTTCTGGTCGACGGGGTACAGGCCGAGCTTGCTCTCCGGGTCGGCGGGGTTCGCGCCCTTGACGTCGCCGACGTAGAGGCTGACGCGGGCCTTGTAGCGGTCGAGGGCGGCGCGGTCGCTCATGAAGTCGCCGAGGCCGAGCGGGTTCATGTTGTCGTAGTCGAAGATGCCCTTACGGCCGGCCGGGGCGGCGACGTCGGTACGGGCGCTCCAGCCGTAAGAGGTCTGCTGGTACTGCTTCGACAGGATCCAGCTCATGTACAGCTTGGCGGCGGCCTTGTGCGGGGCGTCCTTGAGGATGGCGCCGGTCTGCGGCCACGCGACCCAGGGCGACTTCTCGGGGATGCTCGTCTTCGACAGGCCGCTGGAGCTGCCCGAGCTGCCGAAGTTCGCCACGTAGCCGTCCTTGCCGACCTGGGCGGAGGCGTCGGCGGTGCCGCGGACGAACGTGGGGTTCTGGGCGCGCAGCTTCTTCAGGTAGTCGAAGCCGTACTTGTCGGTGAGCTGCTTGAAGTAGTACAGGACGGCGTCGTCGTCGTTGGGGTAGGTGAAGACGAGCTTGTCCTTGTACTCGGGCTTGAGGAAGTCCTGGGCCTCGACGGGGGCGTTGTCGCCGAGCGTGGTGGCGGTGACGTTGGCGAAGCCGATGAAGAACAGGCCGGTGTAGTAGCCGTCCTTGTCCTTGACCTTGTCGTAGACCTTGTTCCAGCCGACCGGCTTGTAATTCTCCAGCGCCCCTTCCTTCTTCCAGCGCGGGAAGTCGTCGAGCGTCTGGAGGTGGACGACGTCGGCCACGACCTTGTGCTCGGCTATCTGGTTGTCGAGGCGCGCGTCGTGGTTCTTGCTGAAGTCGACGACGGTGTCGACCTTCATCTTGGGGAACTGCTTGACGAACGCGTTCTTGAGGTAGTCGGCCTGGCCCGGCTTGTCACCACCGGCGTAGACGACCAGACGGCCGCCCTCGGCGACGGCGTCCTTGTACAGCTTCTGGAGCTGCTCCTCCTCGCTCGCGGACGCGGGGCGGGCGGAGGGGGTGGCGGCGGCGACGGTGGCTCCGCTCGCGGCGAGGACGCCGAGGGCGATGGCTGTGGCCCAGGCCTTGCGGGTGGACTTCACGACGACTCCTTACATGGGGGGGAGGCGGGAGCTCCTAAAGGTTATTTAAAGTTCAAGAACTTCCCGGACGCTCACTCTAAGGGCAGTTCATTGAATGTTCAAGAAGTGAGATGCGTTCAGGCGATGTAAGGGGTTCGAGTGCATTAAGGGAACTGGAGTTCGATAAAAGGGCGACGCCCATGCCCGTCCCTGCTATGGGCGGGCATGGGCGTGCTGCGGGGGCGGGCCGCTCGTCGACTCGGCCTCGGTCAGTTGTGGATGCCGTGCACCCGTTCGTGCGTATGGGACTGGATGTCCTTGATCGCGGTGTCCAGCAGCTGGTCGGACAGCCTGTTCAGGGCGCGGGCCGCCGCGAGCTCGTCGCCGATGTCCGGTACGTTCTCGTCGGCGGGGTGACAGCGCGCCGTGCCCTCGCCGACCATCGGACCCGGCGCCCTGCCGGTGAGCCGGGCCTCGGCGGTGACCGTGTGGTCGTGCTCCTTGATGCTGATCTCGACGAGCCAGGCCTTGTTGCCGCTCATGGGACGGACCTCCTTGTGCGCCACGGGTCCCGCACCACGCTGACACGGGGAGGGCCGCGGCGCACGCCGGGCGACCCGAAGGGCCGGGGCCGTCCGGGTCAGGGCCGCCCGGGAGTGCGCGGCCGGCGCCACGGGTGAGCCGCGTGGGCCGAGGAGCGGCAGGGGAGTGACAGGCGTCACGTGAGTGGTTCTCGGAGGACGGCATCACCCCGAGTACAGGATGAAGCCATGGACAAAGGCATGGAATCAGGCATCGACATAGGTATCGCCCTTCCGCAGTACGGCACGCACGCGCGCGCCGAGGCGATCGCCGGGTTCGCCCGGGACGCGGAAGCCGCCGGGTTCGACTCGCTCTGGGTGGGGGACCGTTCACTGACGCCCGTCGAACCGAGCGACATCTACCCGGGGCACACCCCCGAGAACCCGTACCCGCCCGAGTACAAGACCTTCCTCGACCCGGTCACCGTGCTGACCGTGGCCGCCACCGCCACCAGCCGTGCCCGGCTGGGCACCAGCACCCTCAACGCCCCCTGGTACCCACCGCCGCTGCTCGCCCGGACCCTCACCTCGCTGGACCTGGTGAGCGGCGGCAGGCTGGACGTCGGCCTGGGCATCGGCTGGCTGCGCGACGAGTACACGGCGGTCAACGCCGACTTCGCCGAGCGCGGCGCGCGACTGGACGAGATCCTCGGGATCCTCAAGGGCATGTGGACACATGAGGAGTTCGCGCACGAGGGACCGCACTGGACGATCCCGCGCTCCCACGTCGGCCTGCGTCCCGCCCAGCGCCCTCACCCGCCGGTCTACCTGGGCGGGTTCAGCCCGGCCGCCATGCGCCGTGTCGGCCGCGTCGCCGACGGCTGGGTCGGCGTCGTCCTGCCGCCCGAGGCCCGTGCCGGGCTGTGGGGTACGGCCCGGCGAGCGGCCGAGGAAGCGGGCCGCGACCCGGAGGCTTTGCGGCAGGTCCTGCGGCACAACCCCCGCCCGGGGGCCACGTGCGAGGACATCGCCGGGGTCGTGGCCGGGGTGCGTGCCTCCGGCGCCGACGGCTGCTTCGTCGACCTCCAGCAGTGCGTGCGGGAACCGGACGAGGCGCTGGAGCTCGGCATCAAGGTGCTCGACCACGTACGGGCGGGCTGACCGGAGACGGGGCGGGTGCGCGAACGCGGCGGGGGTTTCCGGAGTCTCCGACCCCCAAGGATCACGAGCTGTCGTGCGCGCGCCGCGTCCCCGGTTTCGTGGCCGCCGGACCCTCGTGGATCGGGCCGGGTGGCTGCCGGATCTCCCTGACCTCCCCATGGGCTTTCGCCACATCGGTCGGCCGGGCGGCCGGCAGCCCCGGCGCGGGTGTGATCAGGCGGTGGCGGACTCGGTGCCACCGGCGGGTTCGGCCGGCGCGGCGGACCCGGCCGGCTTGGACGGTTCGGCCGGTGCGGCGGGCGACCCGTCCGGCGCGGCGTAGAAGACGGACGTGCCCTGCTTGGTGCGCTGGGCCTGCCCCTTGGCGACCAGTCCTTCCACTGTCGTACGCACCACCGTGGGCTTGATGGTGCGGTCGGGCTGAGCCTCCGCGACGGCGGCGGCGATCTCGGCCGCGGAGCGGGGCTCCGACTGCCGGCCGAGTGCCTCACGGACCAGGCTGACCAGTGTGGGTCCCGCGGCCTTCGTGTCGGCCGTGGCGGTCTTCCCCGCCTTCTCCGGCGTCTCCGCCTTCTCGGTCTTCTCGACCCGCTCGGTCTTCGTGGCCTTCTCCACCTTGGTGTCGGCCTTCGCGCCCGTGGTCCTGGCGCTGTTCTTCGTGGCCTTCGCGGCGGGCGCCTTGGTGGTGGCGGCCTTGGTGGTGGTCGCCTTCCGCCGTCTGGCCGGCTTGGCCTCGGCGGCGGCCGGGCGAGGCTTGGGCAGCGTCGCCGTGTCGCCCGCCTTCCGGGACGCCGCTGCCGCCGCGCCCTCCTTGCCCAGCGCCTGCTGCACACTGACCAGCAGGGTGTGGTCACGCCGCAGTGCGCGCAACTGTTCCTCCAGCGCGGTCACTTCGGCGCCGATGCGTTCCTGTTCCTTGGTGTTGTGTTCCAGGTCCGCAGCCACCTTGAAGGCGTACTGCTCCTTGATTCCATTGGTTTCCAGCTGAGCATCCGGCACGAACCGCTCCCTCTCTTCGGCGCACGGTGGGGTGCTGACGGATCGTAGAGGCATCGTCCAGCATGATCCTGCGCGTGCGTGACGTATTGCCGACTGTGGATGAGATCATGCAAGGATCCCTGGCTGTCGACAAGCGGGTCGGGGAATCGACCGGCCGGATCTCGGACTTGAGGGGGCGGCCGGAACCGCCCCCTCGGTGCGCCGGTCAGTGGCGGCCGCCGGTGTTACCGCTTACGGCCGTACTTCCTGACGAGCACTCCGTTGTCGAATGCCCGTACGGAGTCGAGGGTGAATTCGGTGACCGCGAAGCCGGAGCCGAACATCGGCATGCCCGAGCCGTACACCTGCGGGTAGGTCTTGATGACGAGTTCGTCGACCTCGTCCAGCAGTTCACCCGCGATGCGCGAACCGCCGCAGAGCCAGATGCCCAGCTCGCTGTCCTCGGCCTTCAGCTCACGGATCCTCCCGACCAGGTCCTCGGCGATGAGCGTGACGTTCGGGTCGGGCGACTCCTCGACCGTCCGCGACGCGACGTACTCGCGGAGGTGCCCGTACGGGCTGGTGATGCCGGTGTCCAGGGCGAGCTGGTAGCTGGCCCGGCCCTGGACGACCGTGTCGAACCGGCGGTTCGCCACGTCTCCGAAGCCGAGGGCGGCCCGGCCCTCGGCCGAGACGGTCTCCGGGTAGTCGGTCTTGAGGAAGTCGAGGAACTCCTCGTTCACGAACTTGTACATGGATGAAGCGTCACCACTCGGGTCGCCGATGAAGCCGTCGATCGAGCAGGCGACGAAGTAGGTGAGGTGGCGCAAGGTGACCCTCGATTTCTGTGGGAGATGAGGTGCGGTGGCCTTGGTGGGGTGTCACCCCACCCGGCGAACCACTTCGCATATAGTGCTTCACCTGTAGTGGTTGCGCAAGACCTTTCCCGCGGAAAAATCGAAGGAGAAGCTGATGGCCAGGAATCCCGAGCGCAGAACGGCCCTCGTCGACGCCGCCATCGAGGTACTGGCGCGCGAGGGGGCGCGCGGCCTTACCTTCCGCGCCGTCGACACCCAGGCGGGTGTCCCCGTCGGCACGGCGTCCAATTACTTCGCCGGCAGGGACGACCTGCTCACCCAGGCGGGCAGCCGCATCCATGTGCGCATGACCCCCGATCCCGGCCAGGTCGACGAGGCCATGCGTCCCGCACCCACCCGGGAGCTGGTCGTGGAACTGATGCGGTGGCTGGTACGCCGCATGGCCGCCGAACGCACCGGATACCTGGCCATGCTGGAACTCCGCCTGGAGGCCACCCGCCGCCCGGCCCTCCAGGCCGAACTCGACCGAGCCGTCCGCGCCGTCCTGGAGGAGAACCTCCGCTTCCACCTGGACGCGGGCCTGCCCGGCGACGAGGACACCGTGCTCGTCCTCCACCTCGCCATGACCGGGCTTCTGCTGGAGTACTTCACACTGCCCGCGGTGCTCTCCGACAGGGACCTCGACGAACTCGTGGAAACGGTGGTCACGCGCGTGCTGCCGCAGCGGTGACCGTGAACCGAGGTGACCGGTGAACCGTGGGGGCCGATAACCGTTGGACGCGTCCCGGACACCCCGGCGACGATGCGCGCTATGACAGACAGAGCCGAACAACGCGTCCAGGCCCCCGCCGGCCCCCGTTCCGTGCGATTCGTCGAGCTGTCCGGCGAGGCCATGACGGCCTTGCTGGACGACGACCTCGACCGGGCCGGTGCCGAGGTGGGGGTCACCCTCCCCGAGTACTTCGTCACCGACGAGGCGAAGTGGGTGTGGCAGTACCGGATCGGGCAGCTGACCTCGGACCCCGGAAGCGCGGGCTGGCTCACCCGGGCCGTGGTGGCCGAGCCCGGAGGTCACGTCGTGGGGTACGCCGGCTTCCACGGGCCGCCGGACGAGGCGGGCATGGTCGAGATCGGCTACTCCGTGGCCCCCGGCCACCGCCGTCAGGGGTACGCCAGGTCGATGCTGGCCGGGCTGGTGCGGCGGGCCGTCGCCGACGACCGGGTCAGGACCGTACGGGTGACGATCAGCCCTGACAACGCCGCGTCCCTGGCCACCATCGCCGGCTTCGGCTTCACCGAGGTCGGCGAGCAATGGGACGAGAGGGACGGCCTGGAGATCATCTTCGAGACCCCCGCGGAAGACCCGCCGGCGCCGGTGCGGGACCGCGCCTGACCTGATGCCATGTCCCGCGCGAAGGTCTCGTGGGTCTGCGAGCACGAGTATCCCGGCTTCTGGGAGTGTCGTCGGAGCCTCGTCGGCACGACGCCCGTGACACCGCCCGTGAGAAGATCCGTTCGCGCCGAGCGCGCCGGCCCCGATCGTGGAAGGTGACGATGTACGCGATATCCCTGGGCGACGACGGGGCCGAGCTGACCCCGCTCGAACCGTGGCAGGCCGAGGAGTTCCTGGCCCATGTGGACCGGGGCCGGGAGTTCATCGGGCAGCACAACGGCCTGCCCGACGTCGTCACGGACCTGGAGTCCAGCCGCGCGTTCCTCCGGACGTACGCGGAGCGGGCCGCGGCCGACACAGGCCGCCTCTACGGCATCCGGACCGACGGCCGGCTGGTCGGCGCGGTCGTCTTCCGGAGGATGGACGTCGCGCAGGGCACCGCCGAGGCGGGCTGCTGGCTCGAACCGTCGGCGGTGGGCAAGGGGCTGGTGACCCGCGCCGTGCGCGCGATCATCGACTGGGCCGTCGAGGAGCGCGGCATCCACCGCGTGGAGTGGTGGGTCTCGGCGGAGAACGCGCCCAGCATCGCCGTCGCCCGGCGGCTCGGGATGACGAAGGACGGCGTGCTGCGGGAGAGCTACCTGTACCGGGGCAAGCGGCACGACGAGGAGATCTGGTCGGTGCTCGCACCGCAGTGGCGGGCGGCCGGGCGGACTTCCTGAGCACGTGAGGGAACGGCCCGGCGGGCCCACCGCTTTCGGCACGGGCCGCGGCACCGGCGTCCGCTGTGATCAGCTGGTGCCGTGGAAGCCATATGGACAAGCGTCGTAGCCGTCGGGGGCACCCTCCTGGGCGCCGTGGTCACACAGATCTTCCAGCGCCTCGCGTCCGGACGCGGAGAGGCGTTCGCGCGCTCCGAGGCGCTCCGGCAGGAGCGCATGGCCACGTTCAGCGCGTTCGCCGGGGCGGCGGAGGAGTACCGCCACGGCCAGGCGGACCGGTGGTACCGCATGCGGCAGGACCCGGCCGGGCCGGACTTCGTCACGGCCCGCGACGAGGCGCACCGCCTCCGGACCGCGACACGGCAGGTCCTCTACCGGATCAAACTGCTCACCGACGACCCGGAAGTGATCCGCGCCGCCGAGCGCGCGTACGCGTGCACCCGGGACGTGTCCACGGCGCGGGACCAGACGGAGCGGGACGCGCTGGACACCGGGCGCGGGAGGCCATAGAGGCGTTCGTGGCACGTGCCGCGCCCTTGGTCCACCGGCCCCCGGCCCACTGAACCGGGCCTCGGATCCCCCCGGACCGCGCGTCGGCCCCTCCGATAACGATTGGTCGGCAGGGGGTGGCGTCGGTGACAATCCCCGGCATGATCCAGAAGTCCCCGGCCGCGCTCGTCGACGAGCTGCTCGCCGCCATCGACCCGATGCCCCGCCCCCGGCGTCTGCACCACACCGCCCTCCGCGCCCGGGAACTGAGCGCCGCCGGGGAACTGAGCGCGGTCGTCGCCGAGCTGGCACGGCGCGGGGCGTACGGGCGGGGGCTCGCGGCGCTGGCCGCCGAAGCCGGCCATGACATCGCCTGGCTCCAGGCCCACCTGACCGACCCCGTGTCGACCGTCCGGCATCACGCCGTCACCGCCGTCCGCCGGGGACACATACCGGACGCCGCCGTCACGGCGGCGATGGAGGACGCCCCCGGTGCCGTACGGCGCGAGCTCACCCGTGCCGTCGTCGCCGGCCGGCGCACCGCGCTCGCGGACGCCCTCGTACGGCCCGTCCGTGCCCGCTGGGGCGATGACGAGGCGGCCCGGCTGCTGCCCGGCTGCGGCTCCGGCACCGTCGCGGAGCTGCTGCCCGTCCTCTTCCACGGCATCACCGGATGGACCGGCCTGGCCCGCCACCACTCCGCCGCGATCCTCGACGAGGCCGGACGCCAGCTCGCCGCGACGCCCGAGACCTCGCGGGGCGACTGGTGGAGGGCGAACGCGGCGAGCGTGGCGGCCACGGTCGAGGCGGAGCCCCTGCGGGTGCTCGACCTGCTGGAGCGGTTCTGTCATGAGGAACCGCCGCCGCGGATCCAGCACCGGATCGGCAGGCTGGCGGCCGCGGCCCCGGGCCGCACCATCCGGCTGCTGCTCGCCCCCGGGCGCGGCACGGCACACCCGCTCCGGCTCGGCGCGCCCCTCCTGCGCACGTTCGTCCGCCACGACCCGCCCGAACTCACCGAGCTCGCCCGCGCGCTGGGCCACGACCAGCGCGCGCTGGCGGACCTGCTGCGCAGGATGGCCCCCTCCCGGCGCGCCGCCTGCTACGACGCCGCCATGGCCGGCCGTGCCACCGGCCACTCCATCCTCTCCGACGACCTCCTCGACGTGCTGCCGCGGGCGCGGCGCGAGGCCGAGGCGCGGCGGATGGCCGCCCAGGCCCGCGAACACGGCGCCTCCTGGCAGCGGGTCCTCGGCTGCGTCGCGTTCCTGCCGGTGGCGGAGGCGCGGGCCGAGCTGCTCGCCGCGACCCGCCGCTCCGTGCCCGAGGAGCGGGCGTACGCCTATCAGCTGCTGCTGCGCAACGCCGCGCGTACCCGCGAACCGGCCGCCGTCACCGAGCTCCTCGCGGACGGCCTGGGCCGGCTGCGCAACGAGCAGGACCCGGTGCGTTCCCCGGCGCTGGCCACGCTCGCCGGCGTCCACCCCGCGCTGTTCACCCGCGAGGCCGTTCCCCACCTCGAACGCATCGCGACCGACGCCGTCGAGGCCCGCGACCTGTCCTGGAACGGCGTCTCCGCCCTCGGCAACCTGGCCCACGCCCTGCTGCGCGAGCACGCGGGTACCGGCGAGCAGGAACTGACGGGCTGGGCGCTGCGCACCCTCACCAGGCTCTTCAGTAACATCCGGCTCCGGCTGGAAGGGCTGGGACGCGGCCAGGAGCGCGAGATCGTCGACGCGTTGCTGCCCTCCGTCGAAGCGGCCGTGGACAAGGCCGACCACGCGCCACTGCTCCACCTGGCCCGCGCGCTCGGCCGGCGCGCCCACGCCTTCCCCGTCGTCCAGGACCTTCTCCGGCGGGCGATCAGGGAGGGGACGGACGGCACGGCGATCCAGGCCGTGTGGCTGTGGCTGGACGACCCGAGGACCCGTGACGAGCGCCTGCGCGAGCTCCTCGCCCTGGACGTGTCCTTCGCCACGCACCCGCTCGTCGTCCGCATCCTCACGCACCGCCGCACGGACCTCCTGGACGTGGTGCTCGGCGACACCCCGCCGTACGGCCGGCTCCTGCCCGCGAACCGGCACTGGCTGCCGCTCGTGGGACCCGCCACGGCGGGCTGGACACCGCGTCAGCAGGCCGCCGCGGCCCGGCTGCTGGCCCGCGCCGCGCAGGACACCTCGCTCACGGCATACCAGCGCGTCGACGCCCTCCGCGGAGCCGCCTGGATCCCGGGGCCCGGCACCGAGATCCTGCGCCGCCACGCCAGGAGCACGGAGGTCCAGCTCGCCGAGGCGGCGCTGGCCGCGCTGGCGCACACGGACCGGCCCGGCGAGCACCTGACGACGCTGCTCGCCCACGCCGGCGGTGACCGCGCCCGGGTGGCGATCTACGCCGCGACCCGGGTGAGCCGGTTCGTCGCGCCGTCCCATCTGGCCGTGGCGCTGCGCGGGCTGCTGCTCGCCGACAGCGGGGTGAAGGTGACCAGCCGCAAGGAGGCGGCCCGCCTCGCGGCCGCCGTGCTGCCGGTGCGGGACGCGGCGGCCCTGCTCGCCGAGGCCTGCGCGCACCCGGGCCAGCACCGCGACGTCCAGGCGGCCTGCGTGGCCGCCACCACGGACCTGCTGGACCGCCCGGAGGCGTGGGAGATGCTGGAGGCCGCCGTCACCGGGCGGCGCGAGCTGCGGCTGGCGGTGCTCGGCACCGATCCCTACCGGCTGCGCGAGGAGCACCGCCCGCGCTACGCCGGGCTCGTCCACACCATGTGCCGTACGGACGACGCCGAGGTCGCGCAGGCCGGGTACGCGGCGCTCGGGCACTGGGCGCGCTGGGTGCCCGAGGCGGCCGGGACACTCGTGGACGTCGTCACCGATCTCGACGACCGTACCGGCTGGCGGACCGCGGCCACCGCGCTGTGCGGTGTCGTCACCACGGGCCCGTCCGGCACCCCGGGCGTCGCGCCGCTCATCCGCGCGCTCAGCACCCTCATCGACGCCGACACGGGCGGCGGGACCCCGGACGCGGAGCCCGACCGGGACCGCCCCGCCCGCCGGAGGGTCCGGCACGTCGTCGCCCACCTGACCGCGGGCGGCCGCTGGAACCACCGCCGCACGCTGCCCGTCACGCTCGCGGTCGTCGAACTCCTCCGCACCTCTCCGGACTTCGTCGCCGACGCGGTGGAACTGACCGCCCAGAGCCTCGACCTGGACGCGGCGCCGGACGTGCTGGCGGCGGAGCTGACCCGCCTGGCCGGGCTCCACGAAGGCCGGCCCGCGCTCGCCGCGCGCACCGCCGAGGGCCTCGACCAGCGGCTGCGGACCTCCCGGAACGGCGCCGACGGTGCCTTCGGGCACGCGGCCCGGGTCCTGTCCGAGGACGGCGGCCACGCCGCCGGGCTGCTCGCCGTCGCCCTCACCGTCACCGGCGGCCGCCGCACCGACTGGGCGGACCACTGGCGCGAGAGGCTGCGTGAGCTGCGCCGCCACCCGCACCCGGACGTCCGCGACGCCGCCCTGGCCCCGGCCACCGCGGCGGAGTAGCGGTCGCCCGGGCCTGCCGGGAGGGGGAGCCGGTTGCGGCCGGCTCCCCCCTCGGCGCGCGGTGACGCACCACCCCTTAGAGGAGGAAGAATCCTTCCTTCCCTGCGCTGAACGAGTGAGTCGGCGGATCGGCGCCGCCGCGACGGGCATGCCAGAGGCCCGAGGCACTCGCGAGGTTTGAGAGGTCGAGATGAAACCCTTCCGACTCCCCGCCCTGGTGGTCGCTCTGGTGTTCACCGTCGGCGCGGCCGCCGCCTCGGCCTGGGTCCACGGCACCACGGCCCCGGCACCCGCCGGGTCGGGGCCCGCGGCATCGCACTCCCAGGTCTCCGTGGCCACCGGCAAGTCCTTCGGCCTGTCCGTGACCTGCTCGGCCGGTCAGGACCCGGCGAGGGGAGGCGCGTCCGGCACCGGTGCGCGCCCCTTCACCACCGCGAGCCCTCCGTCCGTGACGTCCCACTGGAGTGTGTCCACCACCGACGTCAGCACTTCGGAGCGGAGCGTGAGGGCTGTGGCAGTCTGCTCCACTCCTTGAGAACAGGCCGGAAGGACACCGGGGGAGGGGCGGGCCGGGGGACGCCGACACCCGGGCCGGGAGCCGCCCCGGCCCGGACACCCGCGGGTCCGCCGCGGCGCCCGGCGTATACGTCCGACCCGTCAGGTCACGGCACGGGCGTACGTACTCGCCCGTGCCCGACAGCGCCTACCGCCGCGGCCGTCGGCCCGCCGCCTCACGCCGTACGGTCGGGGCCCGGCGAGGCGGCCGGCACCGCCGGTCCGGCCGGTCGGCCAGAGCCGCGCGACGCGACGAACGGATCCGGCGGGCCAGAGGCCGGGCGGGACGGTGCGACTCGTCCGGCCGTGGCGCGGTACCGGTGCGTTCCCCCGTGCCCCGACGCCGGTCCGGCCGCCCGGTGCCGACGGCCGCCGAGGCGATCAGCGTCAGGGCGACGACGGCCGCCCACACAGGAACGATGTCCACGAGCAACGGCGCGACAGCGGGAGCCAGCGCGCCCAGCCACCGCAGCGCGCCCCCCGGGTGAGCCCCACGAGCCGATGTCAGCGCCTTCCGGACGATCCTCGTCATCTGCCGGCCTCCCGACCCCGCGTGCCGTCTGCGTCCCCTCCCCAGGAGAACAGGACGGGGGACAGGTACACAGGGCCCACAAGGGGGGCTCACGGATCGCGGCCCACGCCCACGCCGACGCCCCGTCGCTACGCCGGACTTCGGAAGCCGGCCGGCAGCCCGGCCACGGCCGCCCTCCCTGCCGCGCCCCGGCACCCGCCGCGCGGCCGGAGCCGCCCGCGCACGGTACCCGCGGCACTGCGCACTACGGACCCCACGGCCGTGATGCGTACGATTCGGGCGTGATCGTCTACGCCCCAGCAGTACTGTTCCTCGTCCTCTTCGGTATCGGCGTGCTACGCGACCGCCGGCGGTTCAGCAACGCCGTCTACCTCGGACTCGCCGTCATATCCCTGTTCTTCGCCTTGCTGCGGCTCGCCGACACCGCCGGGGAGCACGGCCGCCCCTACCTGGAGTGGCTCGTCGCGGCGCTGCTCCTGATCCCCTTCCTCGGCGCCCTGGTCCTGCCGGTCTTCCTCCTGGCCAACGGCGTCAAAATGATCCGCAAGGAGGGCCGCAGCCCGGCGAACCTCCTCTCCTTCCTCTGCGGGCTCGGCATCTTCGGAGTCATCGGCCTGCTCTTCGCCGCGGCCGCCACCCGCTCCGTCGCCCTCGCGGCCGTCGCCGGCACCACCCTGCTCATCGTCGGCTACGTCTCGTTCCTCTTCTTCTGCTTCATCGGCTACGCCTTCCTCTACGGCCGCCTCCAGCCGCGCCGGAACGTCGACTTCGTGGTGGTGCTCGGTTCCGGCCTCATCGGCGGTGAGCGCGTCCCGCCGCTGCTGGCCAGCCGCCTGGAGCGCGGGCGTAAGGTCTACGAGGCGCAGGCCGCGCGCGGCAGGCCGCCCGTGCTCCTCACCTCCGGCGGCCAGGGCCCCGACGAGCGGCTCCCCGAGTCCCACGCCATGGCCGACTACCTCACCGAGCGCGGCTTCCCCGCCGAGCACGTGCGGCGCGAGGACCGCTCCCGCACCACGGAGGAGAACCTCGAATACAGCAAGGCCATCATGGCGGCGGCCCGGAGCGACTACTCCTGTGTGATCGTCACCAACAACTTCCACGCCTTCCGGGCCGCCCTGATGGCACGGAAGACCGGCGTCAACGGTCAGGTCGTGGGCTCGCCGACGGCCGCGTACTTCTGGCCGAGCGCGACCATCCGCGAGTTCGTCGCGGTCTTCCTCCAGCACAAACTCGTCAACTTCACCGTCTGCGGGCTGCTCGCCCTCATGGGCCTGTTCGTCTGGCTGATCGCCTGATCCGGCGCGGCGGGGCGGCTGCCCGAGCCGCCACCGACGGATCACCGCGAACATCCCCGGCCCTCCCGTCCGGCGAAGATCATCTTTCCGTGGTGCGAGAGGACCGGCGGTTCCCGGCCATGGACCACCCGGGTGTGCGAGGGCGAAACGGGCGTGCGGCAGGATGACTTCTCGCGGCCTGGAGACCCCCGTGGCCAGGCGCGATCACGATCCGTGGGGACAGGCAGGTACAAGGTGACGAATCATTACTTCGGGCTTCCGGCGGCGTACGGCGCCGCCGCAGCGCTCTCCGTGACGGCAGGGGGGCACCGATGACCCGGGCTCTGACACTGCACGACATCATCGTCGCCGGCATCGCGCTGGCCGCGGGCCTGGCCATGGCCCTCGTGCTGCGGGTGATCCTGCGCTGGCTCGGTGTGCGGGCCGCGCGCACGCGCTGGGGCGGGGACGACATCATCGTCGACGTGCTGCGCACGCTCGCCCCCTGGTCCGCGGTGGCGGGCGGGGTGGGGGCGGCGGCCGCCGCCCTCCCGCTGACCCGTCAGGTCGGGAACATCGTCAGCGGGGTGCTGACGACCGTGGTCATCCTGATCGCCACGGTCACCGCCGCCCGGGTGATCGGCGGCCTGGCGCGGTCCGTGGCGCAGTCCAGATCGAGCATCGCCGGATCGGCCACGATATTCGTCAACATCACGCGCGTCGCGGTGCTGGCGATGGGTTTCCTGATCGTCCTGGAGACCCTCGGCATCTCCATCGCCCCGCTGCTCACCGCCCTCGGCGTGGGCGGTCTGGCCATCGCCCTGGCCCTGAAGGACACCCTGGCCAACCTCTTCGCGGGCGTGCACATCCTCGTCTCGAAGACGGTGCAGCCCGGCGACTACATACGTCTCAGCAGCGGTGAGGAGGGCTACGTCCGCGACATCAACTGGCGCAACACGGTGGTGGAGGAGCTCTCCAACAACCTGGTCATCATCCCGAACGCCAAGCTCGCCGGCACGAACATGACCAACTTCACCCGGCCCGAGCAGAAGCTGTCCGTCACGGTGCAGGTGGGCGTCTCCTACGACAGCGACCTGGACCAGGTGGAACGGATCACCAACGAGGTCGTCGCGAGCGTGATGAAGGACGTCACCGGCGCCGTCCCGGACCACGAGCCCGCCGTCCGCTTCCACACGTTCGGGGACTCCCGGATCGGCTTCACGGTGGTGCTCGGGGTCGGCGAGTACAGCGACAAGTACCGCATAAAGCACGAATTCATCAAGCGCCTGCACCAGCGGTACCGCGCCGAGGGCATCCGGATCCCCTCCCCGGCCCGGACGGTCTCCCTCCAGTCGACCACCGACCCCACGGTCCCGCACCCGCGCCCGTCCCTGGACACCGCACCGGACCGCGTCGGCACGGCGGGCTGAATCCGCGCGGTGATCCCGCCCCACGGGGCGAAGGCGCCGCACCCGACAGGAACGGGCACAGGATGTCGGGTCCGGCAAGGGCGGCTCCTCCTAACGTGAGTGAGCGAAAGGGAAGGAGACCGCGGTGCTGGAGCGGCTCAACCAGGCCATGGAACACATCGAGCGCCACCTCGACGAACGGATCGACGTGGCCGACCTGGCACGGATCGTGGCGACGTCGGAGTACCACTTCCGGCGGCTGTTCTCCGCGCTGGCGGGGATCCCGCTGTCGGAGTACGTCCGGCGCAGGCGGCTCACGGTCGCCGGCGCCGAGGTGCTGGCCGGTGAGCGGACGCTGCTGGAGGTCGCGGTGCGGTACGGCTACACGTCGGGGGAGGCGTTCGCGCGTGCGTTCCGCGTCATGCACGGCGTCGGTCCCGCCGAGGCCAGACGGTCCGGTGCGAGCCTGCGGTGCCAGTCGCGGTTGTCCTTCCGCCTCACTGTCGAAGGGAGCAGCAGCATGCGATATCGGGTCGTGGAGAAGGAGGAGTTCCGTGTGGCCGGAAGGAAGGTACGCGTCCCCCTCGTGCACGAGGGGGTGAACCCGGCCATCGCCGACTTCATCCGGGGCATCGGCAAGGAGACGCTGCGGCGCGTCGAGGGCCTGTCCGACCAGGAGCCGCGAGGGATCGTCGGGGTGAGCGACAACCTCGACCCGAGCCGGGCCGAGGGCACCGAACTCGACTACTACCACGGGGTGGTGACCGGGGCCGCCGTACCCGAGGACATGGACGCGCTCACCGTCCCGGCCGGCACCTGGGCCGTCTTCGAGAACACGGGGCCGTTTCCGCAGGCGCTCCAGTACCTGTGGCGGGACGTGTTCACGCAGTGGTTCCCGTCCAACCCCTACCGGAGCCGGCCCGGGCCCGAGATCCTGCGGACCCGGCTGTCGCGGGACGCGGCGCAGGCGGACGCGGAGCTGTGGATACCCGTGGAGCGCACGGCGCTCTGAGGCGCCCTGAGCGGCGGCGCGCGGCGGCCTCGGCCGCCGCGCGGCCGTGGCCCCGTGGGGGAGCGGCCGGACTTCGCGGGGTCCCGCGACGGCCGGACACCACGTCCCGGGCCGCCACTCGCCCCCCGGCCGGTCCCCGGCAGCGCGGTGCCGCCGGGCGCTAACCCGTCATCAGCTCGCGTTCGGCCGGGCTGCGTTCCACGCAGAACTCGTTCCCCTCGGGGTCGAGCATCGTGACCCAGCCGCCGCCGTCCGGCCTGCGGTGGTCCTCGTGGACCGTCGCGCCGAGCCCCAGGAGCCGCTCCACCTCGGCGTCGCGGGCGCCGGTCGGCTGGATGTCGAGGTGGACCCGGTTCTTGGCGGTCTTGCCTTCCCCGACCCGGATGAACAGCAGCCCCGGGACGCCGGGCCGAGGCGGCTCGATGACCACGTCGTCGTCGCCGGGCTCCTCCTCGACCGTGTAGCCGGTGACCTCTGCCCAGAACCTGGCCTGCGCGAGCGGGTCGTGGGCGTCGAACGTGATGTGCCGGACCGGATTGAGATACAAGGCTGAGAGCCTCCTGCTCGCGTGTGTTTCCTGTTCCCGATACCTGTTTCCGGGGGATCGTACGGGCCCTGGCCGGCGGTCCGCTGAACATTTTCGGCGGGGGAGCGACCGTGCCGATGTCGATGACACGCGACCATCTCACCTGAACGAGTGATTCCGATATCAGGGGTAACAGGAGCACACTCCGGAGTGGATGGTGCGCACCTCCGTCTCACCCGAGCGTCCCGGCCGCTGCCGCGTGCCCGGGGCGCGCCCGGACGAAGGAGGGCCCGCCCATGCTCCCAGTCTCAGCCCGCCGCCTGATCGCCGGAGCTGTCACCGTCGCGGGACTTCTCTCGCTCCCGCTGACCGCCACCGGCGCGGATCCGGCCACCGCCGACGACCGGGCGTTCGCCACGGTTCTGCACTGCGTCGGCCAGATCGACATGCAAGTCGTCGACGTTCCCGGAGGGAGGGCGTCCGGTCGCGGCAAGCTCCTGTGCACGGAGCCCGGTGGGCAGGAGCAGGCCGCCGCCATCGTCATGTCGGGCTCTGTCACCGGCGGCGGTGGATCGGCGACCGGGACGAGAACCTCGGACACCATCAGCTTCGAGACGGGAAAGAAGTCGCACCTCACGATGGACAGGACGTTCACGAGGCTCTCCGGCGGCACCACGGGTCCCGCCGGATCCGTCGGCAACGGCCGGGTCGACAGCGGGGAATTCGCCGGTGCCGGTGCGCGGGACGAGGGCGCCGCCCAGGCCGGTACGTTCGTCATCGGTGCGACCGGCACGAGCTACTTCATGGACCGGTACACCCTCACGCTGGGCCGATGAACCCGAGGGCGGCAGGTCCGTGAGGACAGGTCGCCCGGGTTCCGGTGTTGCCCTGGATGCCGGTGAACCCGGAGGGCCGCCCGTCGGCGACAGGCTCCGGGCTCAGCCGCCGAGCTTCGTCGGCGCGGGCAGCCCGCCACCGCCGAGCTTGGCCGGGTCGGGCAGCTGGGAGGCGTCACCCGTCCGCGAGAAGGTGTCCTTCCCGCCATTGGCCCAGGAGACGACCAGGGCCTTGCCGTCCGCGCGCTCGACCTTGCCCGAGGCGCGGTCGGTGTTGCCGTCGGCGCAGGTGAGGGCGAACGTCACCGGCTTCCTGTCCACGCCGACGGTGCCGGTGCAGGCACGCTTGCCGCTGTCGGCGTAGAGGGCGGCCTTGCCCTGGTGGACGGACAGGCCGACGGGGCCGTCGGCGGACCGCGCGGCGTAGACGCCGTCGAGCGAGCTCCCGCCCTTGCTGTCAGGGACCCCGCCCCGCGCCGGTGAGGAGGGAGCGGCCGACGGAGCACCGGCCTCCTTCTTCCCGCCGTCCTTGTCGCCGCCGCCGCTGCCGCAACCGGTCATCAGCACAGCGGCGACCAGCGCCGCCCCCGTGAACTGTGCTGCTCTGCGCACGATTTCCTCCGTGGCGTCCAGTGGGACAAGAGGTCACAAGCTAACACCGGCACTTCCGCCACGGGGTGTCATGGCCGCACGGTTACATGGGTGTTACATCTTCCTTTGTCGTGCCTTGTCGTGCCCCGCCTCCCCTGACATGACGGCCAGGACTCACGGCGCGGGGCGGCGCGACAGCTCGTCGCGCCGCCCCCTTCGCCGTACGCCCGGCAGCGGCCGCCGCGCGTCAGATCACCAGTGCCGCCGTCGGCCAGCGCCGTACCTGGTAAGGAGCCCACCAGACGTGGTCGCCCACCTCGATCGCGAGCTCCTCCTGGAGGAGATCGGCCAGCACGGCGCGCGGCACGGCGGTGGCCTGTGCCCCGTCGGCAAGAGAGGCGATCGCCTGCCGGTAGCCCGGGTCGTCGATCGTGAACCGGCGCAGCTGCCTGCGGCGCCGGTCGCGGACCTGGAGGAAACCGGGCCCCCTGCGGTAGGCGCACTTGCAGAGGTAGAAGCTGTCGTGCCACTGGCTCAGAGCACCCTCCGCGTCCGCGGGTCCGGACAGGGCGCCGGGAGGGTGGAGATGGCTCAGCGGTATCCAGGCGTCCGGGTCGTCGGAGGCGATACGGGCCTGCCAGTCGACCGCGACGGCCAGGCCGGTGAGCGCGCCGATCAGGCTCAGCGCGCGGACGGCCCACGCGGGATCCGTCGCGCCGGTCACGTCCACCGGCCGGGGGAGGGCCACCCGCCGGGCGCCGGCGTCGAAGAGCGCGTTCGCGCCGTCGACGACGGGTCCGGAGGGCACCTCCAAGGTGCCCAGCTCCATGCCGGGCACCCGGCACACCGAGCGGTCGTGGTCACGCCACGCGGTCACCGCGAACGCGGTGGCGGATCCGGGTCCGGCGCTCGTGGTCATCGTCCTCCTCCGGGCCGGTGGCCGGCCGCCGTCATGCGGGCGCCGACTGGAGCCGCGCCGCGAGGTCCGTGGCCTCCCGGGCGTCGTTCTCCTTGAGGTAGCCGAGGCGCAGCAGCTCCTGGTTGACGGAGGCCGGCGCCACGTGCACGTACTGGCCGCCGTCCTCGTAGACCAGCCCGAGGCTCCGCCAGTGCCGCAGGGTCTCCCGCACCCGGGCCTCGGCCTGCCTGTCGGGGCCGGGGGCGGCCCCGGGGGCGGCCCGCTCGGTCCCGGCACGTAGTTTGCGCGCGGCGGCGGCGACCGTGTGCGGCTGGTCGAGCAGGCGGAACAGCGCCGTCTCCTCCGGGCCGGTCAGCTCCAGCACGGTCCAGTCGAACGCGCGCCGCCTGCTGACCAGAACGATCCGGTCGCCGAAGTCGCTGTGGGTCAGGCGGCTGCCCGCGTAGGCCTGCTGCCAGGCGGTGATGGCGGCGTTGAGCCGTTCGACGACCTCGTCGGCGATGCCGCGGGGCGGTACGTCGAAGATGTACGCCAGGTCGAACATCTCCGCTTCGGGCAGGTCGTAGATGAATCGATACTGCTGGGCCGGCCGGAGGTCGGAGAAGCCGAGGCCGGGGTTGTTGAAGTACGGGCTGAACCGTTCGATGGCGATCCGGGCGGACTGGCTCGCGGGTGGGTTGAGGTGTTCCAGGGCCGGCATCTGGGCGACGGCGTCGTCGTAGTCCCCGGCCTCCTCGCCGGGGAAGCCGTGCAGGTAGTTCCAGGCGACGGTGAGACCGACCGTGGCGGCGTCGCGCAGCATGCGGACGTTCTGGCAGCCGGTGACCCCCTTGTCCATCAGGGCGAGCACCTTGCTGTTGAGGTTCTCGATCCCGGGCTGGACGTAGACGACCCCCGCCTCGACGAGCGTGCGCAATTGGTTCCGCCGCATATTGGACTTGATCTCGTACTGGAGCCTGAGGTCGTAGCCGCTCTCCTTCAGCCGGGGAAGCAGCGACTTCAGATAGTTCATGTCGAGGATGTTGTCGACCACGTACATGTCCAGGACACGGTGTCTGCGGGCCAGTTCCACGATCTCCTCGAAGAACACGGCCGGGTTCTTGCTGCGGAACTGCATGGAGGAGCCGTTCAGACCGCAGAACGTGCAGTGGTGCTTCTCCCCCACCAGCAGCCGCGGGCCCCTTCCACGACGAGCTTGGGCTCGACCCAGGAGCGGGCGGCGGAGGACGCGAGGCGTTCGAAGTAACCGGTGTAGTCGGGCGGCAGGATCGCAGCGGGCGGCAGCGGCCTGGTGTTCATGGGATTGACGACGGAGCGCCCCCGCCCGTCCCGCCAGCAGACCCCCTGCACATCGGTGGGCTCCTCCTTACGGCCGATCGCGGCGAGCAGGGCCGGGAACGACTCCTCCGCCTCACCCCGCACCACATGGTCGACAAAGGTGAAGTTGCGGTGGAGCGCTTCGCCCTGCTCGCCGTCGCAGTTCGCGCCGCCCAGGACGGTGACGATGCCGGGGGCGAGCAGTTTGACGTGCCGCGCGGCCGCCAGCGCGGCGGTGTTCTGCTGGAAGGTGGAGGTGAACCCGACGACGTCCGGCGCCAGGTCCACGATGCGCCGGGCGGTGTCCCGGACGAACTCCTCGGCCACGGTGTGCAGTATCCGGGCCTGTTCCAGCCGTTCCCCGGAGAGCCGTTCGCGTGTCGCCTCGGCGAACTCCTCGACCCGCCATCCGGGGTCGCCGTACAGGGCCGAGGAGAACACCCAGTCGCCACACCCGAGGAAGTACGAGGCGAGGGAGTAGTACTCGTAGTCGCGAAGTGTGAATTCGGTACGCCTGGTCACCCAGTCGACATAGTCGATGTTGGCGTGCATCACATCGGCGTGGGCGTCCGGGACACGCTCGTCGACACTGCGTTTCAGGATTCCGAGGGCCAGCGACGGGAGGTCGATGGAGGCCCACGGCATGTTCACCAGGAGTATGTGCACGATCGACCTCTTTCACGGGTCGTCGGTGATCCGGGAAACGTGCGGTGGCGGGGCGTGGCAGGGCCTCAAGGCGGAAGGCCAGGGGGCGGCAACGCGGAGGGGCGGGCCAGGATCGCCTGGCCCGCCCCGGCCCGCGTTACTCCCGAACCGCGGGAATCGGGATGTCGATGAGGCGCATACCGGTCTGGTACTCGCCGTCCTCGGCCTCTTCGAGTGGATCGTTGTGGATGATGTCCTTCTCCATGCCGTCCCCTTTCGCTCGGCGGGCAGAGGCGGTGCCGGGGGATCCGGCCCAGTGCGTAGGGTGCGCCCCGGCCCGTGTTTTTTGAAGGGGCGTCACATACGGAACACAGGTGAAGAGTGGAGGGCCGACGTCCGTCTGGACGGGCCGCGCCCGGCGCCGGCCGTGGGACCCGGGGACGGCACCGGGCCGTTTCAGGCCAGCGGGAGCCACATCATGATGTCGTCGCGGTAGTCACCCTCGCCGAGGCGCAGTCCGCCGGGCACCCGGCCGACCTCCTTGAAGCCGTAGCGCGCGTAGAAGTCCTCGATGCCCTCGCCGCCGCGCACCTCCAGCCGCAGCGCCTCCAGGCCGAGCGAGCGGGCGAACGCGATCGTCTCCGTCAGCAGCGCCCCGCCCATGCCGGTGCCCTGGAGCGACGGGTGGATCATGACGAGGACCACCATGGCCCAGTGCCTCATCTTGAAGTCGGAGTTGAGCTTGAGGAAGGTGGTGCCGACGAGGCGTCCGTCCGCGCCGCCCTCGTAGGCGCCCAGCATCCGCTGCTCGCCGGAGCCCACGACCCCGGCGACGCGCGCGGTGGCCGAGCGGACGGCCCCGGGGTCGACGGGGGGAACGAACCCTACGGCGCCACCCGCTTCGGAGACCTCGAACCACAGCCGGAAGAACGCCTCGCGAGCCTCGGGGGTGAGCTGCGGGTCACGGAGAAAGGTAAGCGTCATGCGTGCGATGCAAGCATTACGGGCGAGGGGTGCGCAACCGAGGACGCAGATGAGACGGAAGGCCCCGGCGCGGCCGTGACGCGCGGGTGGTCCGTGGCCAACCCCGCCACGGGCGAAGGTGGTTGAGGGCGTCCTGCACGGGCCGGTCCGCTCTCCGCGCGGTTGTCAGGCGTCGGCCGGGCGGCCCTGGGAGGCGAGGGCCTGGAGCGCCCCCGTGAGCTGTCCGGGGGTGAGCGGCGGTACGGGCAGCGGGCGGGCGGCCCCGGCCCGCAGGCCGTCCAGGAGGAGATGGAGGTGACGCCGCCAGGCGCCGGGGACGACGGCCTCGGAGGCGGGCACGACCCGGCCGAGGGCGGCCAGCGCGAAGAGCAGGTCCTCCACGACGACGTCACCGCGCAGCGTGCCCTGGTCCTGGGCGCGGCGGAGCAGCAGGGCGACCGTCTCGTGGTGATGGGCCTTGAGCGCCTCCAGGGAGGGGATGCCCTGAATGCCGGTGGTCATCAGATCGTTGGCGCCCCGGTCCTCCGCCAGGCCCGCGAAGATGTACTCGAGGTAGCCTGTCAGGCCCGCCCAGGGGTCCTCGGCGTGCCGGGCGTCCTCGCCCCGGCGCAGGGTGTCGGTCAGCCCCTCGCCGAAGACCGCCTCGATGAGCGCGCCCCGGGTGGGGAAGCGCCGGTAGAGGGTGGCGTTGCCGACGCCGGCGCGGCGGGCGATGTCGTCCAGCGGGGCGTCCACGCCCTGCTCGGCGTAGAGCTCCCGGGCGGCGGCGATGAGCAGTTCGCGGTTGCGCCGGGCGTCGCGGCGCAGGGGGGCCGGGCGCTCGCTCCCGGCTGATGCCGCGTCGTTCCGTGTGCCGTCACCGCTCACTGTCGTGCCCCGCCCCATGTCGCGTCCCATGCCGTCCCCGCTGTTGTGGACAGCACCTTAGCAAGAAAGCGTGGACCACTCCCCGTTTCGTTGCTAGCGTTTCGACCGTCAAACGGGGAGTGCTCCCCGTTTGGCGGGTCGTGGCCTGCCCGGGGTCGCGACCGGACGACGAAAGGGCGGCAACTCATGTCCACCATGCCCGCGTTCGAGGCCCTCGCCCCGGCAGGAACGGACTTCACCACCGACCCGTATCCCGTCTACGCCCACCTCCGCGAGAAGGGTCCTGTGCACCGCGTGGCCACCGAAGGCGCCGGGGACATCTGGGTGATCCTGGGATACGACGAGGCGCGGGCCGCGCTCACCGACGACCGGCTGAGCAACGACGTACGCCACTCCTCCCGCTGGGCGGACGACGGCGGCCACGCCATCGGCCGCAACATGCTCCAGACCGACCCGCCCCACCACACCCGGCTGCGCCGCATGGTCGCGGGGGAGTTCACCGCGCGCCGCATGGAAGCCCTGCGACCGCGCGTGCGACAGCTGACCGACGAACTCCTGGACGCCATCGCCCCGCTGGGCGGCGCCGACCTCGTGGAGTCCTTCGCACGGCCGCTGCCCATCGCGGTCATCTGCGAGCTCCTCGGCGTGCCGGCCGAGGACCGCAAGGCGTTCCACGAGTGGTCCCACGAGATGATCTTCCCCGCGACCGCGGAGGCGGGGGCCGCCGCGGCCGGGGCGATGACCGACTACCTCACCGGCCTCCTCCGCGCCAAGGACCGGTCACCCGGCGACGACCTGCTGAGCGCGCTGGTCCGGGCCCGGGACACCGACCACGGCCGGCTCTCCCCGGAAGAACTCCTCGGCATGGCGTTCCTGCTGCTCGTCGCGGGCCACGAGACCACCGTCAACCTTCTGGCCAACGGGGCGTACGCCCTGCTCACACACCCCGGACAGCTCGCGGCCCTGCGCGCCGAACCGGCGCTGCTCGACGGCGCGATCGAGGAGATGCTGCGCCACGAGGGCCCGGTGACGTCCGCGGCGTACCGCTGGACCACCGAACCCGTGGAGATCGCCGGCGTGACCGTCCCGGCCGGCGAGGCCGTCCTGATCCTGCTGGGATCGGCCTCCCGGGACCCGCGCCGCTTCCCCGAGCCGGACCGCTTCGACATCCGCCGCCCCCGCGCGGGCGGCGGCCACCTCGCCTTCGGCCACGGCCTCCACCACTGCCTGGGCGCCCCACTGGCCCGCCTGGAGGCGGCGGTCGCCTTCCCCGCCCTGCTCACCCGCTTCCCGGACCTCGCCCTCGCCGTCCCTCCTGAGGAGGTCCCCTGGCGCCCCGGCCTGATCCGGGGGCTGTCCCGCCTCCCGGTCCGCTACCGCCCGCACGCCTGACGGACCGGCAGGCGGCCAGGACGCGTCCGGCCGGTGGCGGGCCGGCACGTCGGGGCCCGGGCACGAGGGGTCCCGGGCCCCGGCGCGAATCGGCCGGATTACTCGCGGGAGAGACGGCGCGGAACGAGAGCCGTGCGCCAGACTTGCGACATGACTGCCGACAACGCGGAGCCATCGGAGCTGGTGGAGACTCTCGGCCTTCGGCCCCATCCTGAGGGCGGGTGGTTCCGGGAGACGTGGAGGACCACGGCGGAGGCGCTTCCCGACGGGTACGACGGGGTGCGGGCCTTCGCCACCGGCATCTATTACCTTCTGCACCCCGGGGAGACCTCGCGGTGGCACCGGGTCCGTTCCGACGAGCTGTGGCTGTGGCACGGCGGCGGGCCGCTCCGGATGCGGCTGGGAGGGGACGGCGGGGCACCGCGCGCGGCGGGCGCCGTCGAGGTGACGGTGGGAGGCGCCGTCGGCAAGGGCGAGCGGCCGCAGTTCCTCGTCCCCGGACGCTGCTGGCAGACGGCCGAACCCGCTGGGCACGAGCCGGTACTGGTGACGTGCGTGGTCGCCCCGGGCTTCGACGACGCGGACTACGAGGAGATTCCGGCGGAGTGACCGCGCGGCCGGCGTCCGCGGCCCGGTGCCGTCGCGCGACCGGGGCGGGCTGTTACGCGCGGGGGCCCGGGGCATCACCCCGGAGGTGGGCGAGGAGTTCGTCCCCGCTCTCGTACGGGCGCTCCTCCGGGAGCAGCCGCCGCGCCGCCGCCAGGTCGCCGGCGGTCACCAGGGAGTGGATCTCGCGGGCGAGCGGGGTGACGTCCGTGATGGACACGGTCCATTCTTCGGCGTAGCGGCGCGACGCCTCGCCGGCGAGGCCGAGCTGGAGGGAGCGGTGGGGCAGCGCCCGCAGGCGCAGGTCGCGCTCGGGGTCCCACTGCACCCTGGCGGGCGCCGACTTGAGGGCGTGCTTCCAGGCGTCGTGGCCGGCGTGCACGGTGCGGTCGTAGTGCGAGAGGCAGGCGTTGCCGAGCGCCCAGTCGAAGCCGGCGCGGTCGATCTCGACGGCCAGCACGCACTCCTGGTCGGCCTTGGTGGCCCAGCCGCAGCGGTACATCATCCACAGGAACGACGGCTTGATCCACGTCATCCGGTCGCGCTTCCAGGCGGCCGGGAAGCGGCCGTCGCGGGCGGCGGGAAGGCCGAGGCGGGGCGAGTACGCCTGGTAGACGGTGATCGTGGTGGGGGTGTGGGTCGCGCGGATACGGCGGTAGGGCTCTTGCATAGGGGCGAGTATCGGCCGTACGGGTGAGTGGGGAAAGCGAATTACACGGGTCGGGGAAAGGGCCCCCGCCGCACCCGGCGTCGGCCGGTTCCGCCGGTCAGGCGATCCGGCCGTGTTCGTCCGCCGGCTGTCGGGAGCTGTCCTCCGGACGGCTCCGGCGGCTCCGCCGAAAGGGTGGATTGCGATGAGCTTGTCGGGCAACAGGCTTTACCTACGGTCGGGCCGCCCCCTGAATCAGAGGTGGAGGACGGTGCACACGGCGGGGGCGCTCCGGTCCCCGCGGGCCCGCCCTCACGACCCCGCCGGGAGGCGACGAGTATGGACGCGCACCACGAGAGCCGAGCCCACCGCCCCACCCTCCTCGACCGCTCCGTCCGCCGCAGACGTTCCGGCGTCCTGCCGGGCGCGCTGGCGCTCGCCGCGGCGGCCGCCCTCCTGGGGACGTACGCCGCGGCCGCACCCGCGTCCGCCGCGCCGGTGCCCGCGGCCGACCTGTGCCCGGCGGGGAACCTCTGTCTCTACGTCGGCGGCATCGGCGTCCCCGAGCCGCTCCAGATCCGCCAGTGCCAGAGCCGGAAGTTCGACCAGCCGTTCCGGGCCAGGAAGGTCGAGAACAACACCCGGGTGAACGCGAGGATTTCGACGGGCGGAGGCGAAACCGTCATGGTGCAGCCCGGCCAGGCGGTGAACTTCGCGCCGGACCTGCGGGTCGCCTCGGCGGGGACGCCCTGCTGAGACCGGTCGCCGAAGGCAGGGAAGAGGCCGGGACACTTCCGTGCGCGTGAAGGGCGCCGGCGTCGGCCGCGGTGACCGGCCGGCGCCGGCGGACGACCGGGCCTCACCAGGGCGTGCACCCCGGACGAACAGGTCAACGCGCCCGGCCACGAGGCGTGTCCGCCGTGCCGGCGACCTGCGCCCCGACACGGGCGACGAGATCCCGCAGCCAGATGTGCGCCGCGTCCCGCGTGTGCACGGGGTGCCACCACATCGCCTCCCGGAGCGGCACCGCCTCGAAGGGGCACGGCAGCACCCGTACGGCGGCCAGGCCGGCCACGCGCCGGGCCAGCCGTTCCTGGAGCATCGCGACCCGGCGGGTGCCCTCCACCAGATAGGGCAGCAGCTGGAAGTACTCGGCGGACACCTCCACCCGGGGACTGACGCCGATCATGCTGAGCTGGCGGGCCGCGGGCGCGTCGTACGGGCGCTTGTAGACGGCCCAGGGCAGGCGGGCCAGGTCGTCGAGGGTGAGTTCGTCGCCCACGTCGGGGTGGTCGTCGGCGACGACGCACACCCAGCGGTCCTGGAGCAGCTCCACGGAGGGGAATCCGTCGATGATGCCGTGCGGCATCACCAGGCCGTCGACGGTGCTCAGCGCGGTGGCGGGGTTCTCGACGACGGCCGGACCGCACTGCTGGAAGGTGACGCGGATGCCCGGTGCCTCCTCGTGCAGGACGCGGGAGAGCGCGGCGCCGAAGACGGCCGCGCCGTAGTCGGAGCCGAGGAAGGTGAACTCGCGGCTCTCGGCGGCCGGGTCGAACGCGGCCTGGCTGGTGAAGACCCGGTCCAGCAGGTCGCAGGCGGTGGCGCTGCGGTCGCGCAGGACGACACCGAGCGGCGTGAGCACGTAGGTGTTCCCGACGCGGGTGAGCAGTTCGTCGCCGAAGTGCCGCCGCAGCCGGGACAGCGCGGCGCTCATCGCGGGCTGGCTCAGGCCCACACGCTCACCGGCCCTGGTGACGTTGCGTTCGTCGAGCAGCGCGCGCAGGGCGACGACGAGGTTGAGGTCGAGCCGGGAGAGGTTCACCGGGGAGCACCTGCCCTTCCTGCGGATATCCACGGCATGGATCTCCACCATAGAGAAGATTGATTTCCCGGATCACACGGGGGAGGCGAGAGTGGTCCCGAGACCCCGGTAGAGGAAACCTCACCGCGGGGCGACCGCCCACCACGGGAGCCGTCGCCGGCTCTCCGGCCGGCCCGACAGCCGTGACGTAGCCAGGAGGCACCTGACATGACCGAAACCCGCCGCACCGTCCTCGTCATAGGCGGCGGCACCTCCGGCTGCGTACTCGCCGTACTGCTCCGCGGAGCCGGCATCACCGTCGAACTCGTCGAAGCCCGGGCCGACTGGAACGCCACCGCAGGTTCCGGCATCACGCTCCAGGGCAACGCCTTGCGCGTCATGCGGGAGGCCGGCCTCTGGGAGCGGGTGCGCGAGCACGGCCACAGCGTCGACGGTGTCACCGTCACCGACCCGGACGGCACCGAGGTCTTCACCCGGCGGGACCTGCGCACCGGCGGCGACGACCTCCCGGCCGGCCTCGGACTGGGGCGCCCCGCGCTCCAGAGGATCCTCATCGAGGCCGTACGCGCGTCGGGCACCCGGGTCGGGCTCGGCCGCACCGTCGCCGGGCAGACACAGGACGCGACGGGCGTCGACGTCTCCTTCACCGACGGCACGACGGGCCGCTACGACCTCGTGGTCGCGGCCGACGGCCTGAACTCCCGTACCCGCGAGCTCATCGGCATCAGCGACAAGCCCGCGCCCACCGGCCTGGCGGTCTGGCGGACCTCCGTGCCGCGCCCGGCGGACGTCGACCGTACGCACCTCGCCTTCGGCGGCCCCGCCTGCATCGCGGGGTTCTCCCCGACCAGTGACACCACGATGTACGCCTATCTGGTCGAGCCGAGCCGCGACCGCGCGGCCGTCGACCCCGCTTCGTACGCCGACGAGGTGCGCCGCCTCGCCGCGGGCTACGGCGGCCACTGGGAGGGGATACGCGCGTCGGTCACCGACCCGGCACAGGTCAACTACACCTGGTGCGACAGGCACCTGGTGGAGGGCGCCTGGCACCGCGGCCGTGTCGTGCTCGTCGGGGACGCCGCCCACGCCTGTCCGCCGACCCTCGCGCAGGGCGCGGCCATGTCCCTGGAGGACGCCGCCGTCCTGGCCGAACTGCTGGGCACGCACGACGCCTGGGACGACGACCTGCTGACCGCCTACCGCGACCGCCGCATGCCGCGCGTGCGCATGGTCGTCGACGCCTCCGTGCGGATCGGCCAGTGGCAGCTCGACGGGGCGCGCGACGCCGACGTGTCCGGTCTCATGGGCCGCACCATGACCGCCCTGACGGAACTCCCGTAGTCATCGGCGTCCGGCCGGACCGCCGCCGGCTTCCACGCCGTACGCGGCACCGGCGCGACAGCTCTCCTCCGGAAGGAACGACATGCGTCTGCTCACCCACTTACGGCACGTCGACCTCGCCGTGCCCGACCACGACAAGCAACTCGACTTCTACGCCGGCGTCTGGGGCCTGACCAAGGTCGCCGGGGACTCCGGCATCTCCTTCCTGGCCGCCGAAGGCTCCCCCGAGCAGTACGTCGTACGGCTGCGCGCAGCCGCCGAGAAGCGTCTCGACCTGATCTCGTACGGCGCCGCGACCCCCGCCGACGTCGACACCCTCGCCGAACGGCTGCTCGCCGGCGGCGTTCCTCTGATCTCCCGGCCGGGGAAGGCCGACACCCCCGGCGGCGGCTACGCCTTCCGCTTCTTCGACGTCGACGGCCGCACCATCGAGGTCTCCGCCGACGTGGCCGCCCGGCGGCACCGGCGGATCGAGGAGAGGGAGGCGATTCCGGTCCGGCTCTCGCACGTCGTCCTCAACTCCACCGACCCGGGTCGGACAAGGCGGTGGTACGAGCGGCACCTGGGCTTCGCGCTGTCCGACACGCTCCGCTCCCCGCACCTGGGCGAGATCATGCACTTCATGCGCATCAGCGGCCAGCACCACTCCATGGGCTTCGCCCGGGGGCCGCACACCTCGCTCCACCACGTCTCCTTCGAGATGCGCGGCCTGGACGAGTGCATGCGCGGCTCCGGGCGGGTGATGCGCGCCGGGTTCCGCAAGATCTGGGGCCCCGGCCGGCACCTCGCGGGCGACAACGCCTTCACCTATTTCCACGACCCGCACGGCAACGTCGTCGAGTACACCACCGAGATGGAGGAGCTCGACGAGGACACCTGGCACCCGCACGTCTACGACGTGTCGAAGCCCGAGGTCACCGACCAGTGGGGCACCGCCGGCGTCCTGAACGAACTGGTCGCCGAGGAGTCGTTCAACGACGTCGACCCCGGCGTCTTCGTCGCCCCGCCGGTCTGACGTCCCCCGAGCCCCGGGCGGGAAGCTCGCGAACCCCCGGCCGGGCAGCCGCGGATCGGACCGTCACCGCGGACTGCCCGGCCGTAGCGTCAGGGCTTGGTCACCGGCACCTGGAGTTCGGTCACCCAGTCGTCGCGGTCGGCCGGGCACTCCAGGCTGATCTCCCGGGGGTATCCCATCGACCGGTACCCGTTCTCGTCGGTCCACAGAGCCAGGGCCTGGGCCGTGGGCAGCACTGTGTCCATCGAGCCGCGGTGCACGATGGTCGCCGCCTGCTCGACGGGCGGCAGGTCGAGCACCCGGAAGGCACCGTCCTGGAGCGGGGCCGCGACCTGGACGCCGGCGTGGACGCTGATCCTCCCGGCGCCCTCCGGGGAGTCCTCGTAATAGGCGACACCGGGACCCGTGGGCGTGACGCCCGCCGCGTCCAGGCGCCGGAACAGCTCGTCGTAGAGCGGCCCGATGACCGGGCCGATGTCCTCGGGCCCGAAGCTCGCGGCTGTCGAGGTCAGCTCCGCCACCCGGATCGCCGGGACGCTCTTGATGACGACATCATTCGTGGGCATGTGCCCCTCGCTCTCGATCGACCGGAGCCTCGCCTCGACCTGGACCAGCCGCGCCGCCCCCGCCGCCATGGCGGCCTCCAGTTCGGCCCGCCGCAGCCGCAGCATGGCGCGCAGTTCCTCGGTGGTGACCTTCTCGTCCAGGATCCGCCGGACCTGCTGGAGGGTCAGACCGAGGTTCTTCAGCGCGATGACGCGGTTGAGGCGGGCGAGCTGGGCGGCCGAGTAGTACCGGTAGCCCGTGACGGGGTCGACATGGGCCGGGCGCAGCAGTCCGGTGGCGTCGTAGTGACGCAGCATGCGGACCGATACGCGGCCGTGCCGGGCGAAGTCTCCGATGGTGAACATGATGTCTCCGAGTTCAGCGCCTGACACGGTGTGAGGGTCAACAACCGTCTCCGCCCGGATCGCGTCCAGGAACCGTCGAGAGCGCTCACAAGGCCGCGGATCCGGTCGCGTGCGTACGTACGGCCCGGTGGCCGGACCCTCGGATCAGCAGCACTGCCAGGTGAACATGGCCGCCTCGAAGCGGCGTGCGGCGAGGTCCTCCGGGCGTATGAGCCAGTACAGCGCGCCGCAGTCGCCCCACATCATGTCGGCGTCGTCGTCGCTGTCGAACTGGGCCAGCAGCGTCCAGCCGCGGGCCTCCTCGTCCAGGCGGGGGTCGTCCCAGGCCGTACCGCTGCCGAGGACGCCGTGGGCGACCTCCGCCTCGACCGGGTTCTGCACGGGGTCGGCGTGCCCGCCGATGCGGTGGCCGGCGCCCTCGTCCGCCTCCGCGAGGGCGTCCAGGAACTCCTCCCCGTACACCGGGTGGTCACGGTGGCCCGTGTGGGCGAAGGCCGCCTCGATCAGGGGGTGGTACGGGTCGGGCGCGGTCTCCTCCACCCGGGCGGTGAGCGGCACCACGGGGTAGGGGTCGAGCTCCGGCGGCGTGGTCCGCTCGGCGGTGGGCGTACCCGCCGGGGTGTAGAGCACGCGTGCTCCGGCCCAGCTCTCCCGGTCGTCGGGGAGGACCAGGGCGTCGCCGTCGTCGATCTGGCCGTCGAAGTAGAAGAACGAGAGCGTGCCGTCGGTGGGCAGGGGGATGTCCAGGGCGTCGGAAGGCAGCGCGGCGCAGTCCACGGCCGCGACGAAGGACAGCGGGCCGTTCCCCTCCCACGTCGGCCACCGGACGTCGGCCGGGAGTTCCGGCGCCCCGCCCAGCCGCCCCACGACCGCCTCCGAGCCCTTCGCCGCGGTCAGCCCCACGCCCGGCCGCAGCAGGCCGATCCAGCGCTCGGCCATCTCGGCGGGGAGGTGCTCGCGGGCGAGGGCGCGCAGGGAAGTGGTGGCGGGGCCGGCGGCCTCGGAGTGTGTCGTCTCGTTCATGGCTTGATCATGCACGTCCCCACTGACAATCCCCGTCCGCCGGGTCCGCCGCGCCTATATTCGTCAGGGCTCACGGGCGGGTGACCCGCCGTGGAAGGTGAACTGGCGCCCCGTCACCGGACGGGCCCGGTTCGCGGTGCCGACCGGCCGCGCTTCGTCCGGTTGTCATCGGGAGGACCGGGGGCCTGGTGAGCGGGTCCGCGCAGTGGATGTAGTGTGCATGTGGTCGACGTTCGGGGAGGGTGTGACTGTGACGGATCAGCGTGTGGTGATCGTGACGGGTGGGGGTACCGGCATCGGTGCCGCCACGGCCCGGCTGCTGCGTGCGGCGGGACATCAGGTGGTCGTCTCGGGGCGCCGGCCCGAACCGCTGGAGCGGTTGGCCGAGGAGACCGGGGCGCTGGCCCACCCCTCCGACGCCGGCGACCCCGACGCCGTCCAGGAACTCGTCGACGCCACCCTCGCCGCCTACGGCCGCATCGACGGCCTGGTGCTGAACGCCGGGATCGCCCGCCCCGGCACGGTCGGTGACCTGGCGCTCGAGGACTGGGAGACGGTGATGCGGACCAACGTCACCGGCCCGTTCCTGCTCCAGCGCGCCGCGCTGCCGCACCTCTTGGAGTCCCGTGGCTCCGTCGTCGCCGTCGCCTCCGTCTCGGCGCTGCGCAACGGCCCGGCGAACGCCGCCTACGCCACCTCCAAGGCGGCGCTGCTCCAGCTGTGCCGCTCCCTGGCGGTGGACTACGGGTCCCAGGGCCTGCGCGCCAACATCGTGTGCCCGAGCTGGGTCCGCACGGACATGGCCGAGGGGCGGATGGAGCGCTTCGCCCGTGAGGCGGGGCTGGGGGAGGGCGGTGCCGACGCCGCGTACGAGGCGGCCACCCGCCTGCTCCCGGCCGGGCGTCCCGGCCGGCCCGAGGAGGTGGCCGAGGCGATCGCGTGGCTGCTGTCCCCGGCGGCCTCGTTCGTCAACGGCGCGACGCTCACCGTGGACGGCGGCGTGACGGCGGTGGACCCGGGCATGGCCGCGTTCACCTTCCGCGTCGAGCCCCGGGAGCCGGCGGAAGGCTGACCCGCCTCCCGCCCACCGCTCCACCCCTTGTCTCCCGTTCCCAGGTGCGCCCACCCCTCGCGGCCCTTGGGAACGGGCGGTTCCGTCGCGGTCCTGACCCCCTCCTGGCCGCCTCGGGACCTTCCCCCGTGCCAGGAGCGGCTCTTCCCCTGGAGCCTCCTCCTGGCCGGGGGCCCTGTTCGTCCGGTCCACCCGTCCTCGTCGCCCGCGCCGCAGGCCTCGGTCGCGGCCTCCGGGCACGACCGGACGCGGCTTCCTGGGCGCCCCGGTGACCGCTGAGTAGGGTCTGGTCATGGCATACACATTTCAGGTGACGATCGATTCGGCCGACCCGCACACCCTCGCCGACTGGTGGGCCGACGCGCTCGGCTGGGAGGTCGAGCCGAGCGACGAGGCGTTCATCCGCCGGATGGTCGACGAGGGCCACGCGAGCGAGGACGACACCACCACCCACCACGGCACCCTGGTGTGGAAGGCCGGCGCGGCGGTCCGCCACCCGGAAGGGCTGGAACGCGCGCCGCGTGTCCTCTTCCAGCTGGTGCCGGAGCCCAAGACCGTCAAGAACCGGGTCCACCTGGACGTGCGTGCCGGCTCCGACGACCCCCGGGCCGTGGTCGAACGGCTGATCGCCAAGGGCGCCACCCACCTGCACGAGGGCAGGCAAGGGCCCTACACCTGGACCACGCTCGCCGACCCGGAGGGCAACGAACTCTGCGTGTCGCAATGAGCCGGGGTACCAGGGAGGCGTGACACGCGTCGTGCCGGCCGCGCCCGGAAGGGCGCGGCCGGCGAAGGCGTGCGGGCGTCGGCGGGGTCGTCAGCGGGACTGCGAACCCCCCTGGGCCCGCGCGCCCTGCGGTGAAAGGGCGAATGCGGCGGGCGGAGTGGCGTTGCCGGCGTTGTCGTAGCCGATGGCGCAGTACGTCCACGGGCCCTCGGCGGCCTTCAGGGACGCGGGGATGCCCAGGTGATCGCGGTAGCCCGCGGTGTCCGCGCAGTCGGTCGTGGCGCGCGGGCCGTACTTCACCTTGTACCCGGTGATCTCCCACGGCGCGTACACCGGGTAGACCCAGTACGAGGCGTCCTCGCCCTCGCCGAAGAGCTGGCTGTCGATCGTCGGGGCGACGGTGGGCGCGGTGTTGTCGACGCGGGCGTAGGCGTACGCCGGGTGGGCGAGGGAGGCCGCCCAGGCGGTGCCCTTGAGCGTGCTGTCAGGGCCTGCGGCCACGCACAGGACGTAGAGGTTGTCCTTCGCCGGCAGGACCTCCTTGTGGTCCACGCCCGCCTCGGTCAGCCGCCGGGGCTTGCCGTAGCCCTCGGGCCTGGTGCAGTCGACGGCGCCGAAGGGCCCGCTCTTGAAGGCGACGTGGGTCTGGCGCCCGGCCGTTCCGGGAGTGACGTGCGCGTCCCAGCGGGCGGGCCCGGCGGGAGTCCCGCTCCGGGTGTACAGGCCGCCGCCGGTGACCTTCGCCTGTTCGCCGCGGTCCAGGCGGCAGCCCTTCTTCCGCAACTGGAGCCCCTTCGCGTCGAGGCAGGACGCGACGGTGTCGACGGGCGTGACGTAGGCCGCGTCGTCCTCGGGCACGATCAGGCCGTTGTCGCCGCCCTCGCAGGGGCGGCCGGGGCCGCAGCCCAGATAGCCGGGGGTGGCGATGGTGTTGAGCATCCCGACGAGCCGGCCCGGGTCCGCGGCGGTGGTGACGGCGCCGCCGGACGAGCCGCCGCTGATGCCGAGGCAGTCGGTGCGGGTGGCGCCCTTCCACAGCCAGGTGTTCTCGTGCAGGGCGACGCCCGAGGCCGTGGCCTCGCACTTCGACAGGCGCAGGAACCGCTGGTCGGGCTCGACACCGTCGGTCGGGGCGTGGGCGGCGCGCAGGGCGGTACCGGGCGCGGGGCGGTCGGTCGCGAGCGTCCGCGGGGTCACGTCCAGCGCGGCGAGGTCCGCGTAGGTGGCCGAGAGCCGGAGGACCGAGACGTCGACGTCCTTCATCGTCGCGTAGACGACGCGTTCGACGGAGAACTTCTTGTGCTCCACGACGTTGTCGTGGAAGTAGGCCGGGGTGTAGCTCCAGTCGGCCGGCGCGGGCTTGTCGACGACGACGTCGTTGGTTCCCATGGCGTCGTCGGCGCAGTGGCCGTTGCTCAGGACGAGGGCCTTGGCGCCGGGGTCCGGCTTGCCGGTCGCGTGGACGAGCGTGGCGGTGCAGGTCGTGCCGCCACCGCCGACCAGGCGCCCGGAGGCCCGGAACCGCTTCCCGTCGGGGGAGCCGGCGTCGAGCAGCGGTGCGGGCTCCGCGACGGCCGCGGAGCCCGCGGCGGGCGCGATCAAGGAGCCTGCCGGGTGCGGCGGTTGTACCGCCTGCGCCGGAGCGGCTCCCCATATCAGCCCCGTGGCGACGCACCCGGACGCGCACGCCGCCAGCGTGGTGCGTAACCGGGTCCGGACGGCACTGTTCACAGCGCATCCCTCCATTTCGGTGAATTCATGGGTGTGCACACGTGGTTCACGGTGCGGCACGCCCCGACCTTGGCAGAGTCCCGGAGGGGCGGCGAGACTGCCGATCTTGTTCCGGACGATCACATTCAGTGACGGGTGAGGGGTGGGGGTGCGGTGGGGCCGTGGTCGTGCGGGTGACGGGTGACGCTGCGTCGTGCGAGGCCTGGGCCGGGACTCGGGACTCGCAAGGGAGCTTGCGCCGGGGCCTTCAATATCGTCCTGAAACAGCCCCTGTGCCTATGAGACCGAGGGGAAATGGTGTCGAAGTTGCCGGATTGGGTGGGTGGTGCTGTGGGGTGGGGTTGTCGTCGGGCGCGGCGGTGCGGTCGCCCGGCTGCTTGTCGGGAAAGCGGCAGACGTTTCCCACTTTGTTAAGAGGATTGGTCCTTAAGGTGCTGAAGGAGCGGGCGCGAGGATGTATGCCGGTCGGCGGGGTATGCAGCCACTCCGCTGACGGCGTGGACCCGCCGGCCACCGCCCGGGCGCGGCACCGCAGACCGCCCTGGACGGGCCGCGCGCGACTCGTACGTCCACACGCGCGCACCAGAACGTGGGAGACACCATGAAGACCGTGCTCATCTCCGGCGCCAGCGTCGCCGGTCTCACCACCGCCTACTGGCTGCGGAGCAAGGGGTACGCGCCGACCGTGGTCGAGCGTGCTCCGGCGCTGCGCCCGGGTGGGCAGGCGCTCGATGTCCGGGGCGTCGCGCTCGGCGTCCTCGACAGGATGGGGCTGCTGGAGGAGGCCCGGAGCGTGCGCACCCGGATGCGCGGCATGACGATGCTCGACGCCGAGGGCAACGAGCTCTGGCGCTCCACCGAGATGACCCTCAGCAGCGGCCGGCTCGACAACGACGACATCGAGCTGCTCCGCGACGACCTCGTCCGGCTGCTGCACGGGCGGGCCGGTGACGGCGTCGAGTACGTCTTCGGCGACTCCCTCAGCGCCTTGACGCAGGACGAGGACGGCGTCCACGCCGAATTCGAGCAGGGCGGGCCCCGGACGTTCGACCTCGTCGTCGGAGCGGACGGCCTGCACTCCAAGGTGCGGCAGCTGGCCTTCGGCGCGGAGCGGCAGTTCGTCCACTACCTGGGCCGTCACCTCGCGGTCTTCAGTGCCGAGAACTTCCTGGGCCTGGACAACTGGCAGGTGTGGATGCGGGACGAGACCGCGCGCTACTGCCTCTACCCGGCCCGCGACAACACCGAGATGCGCGCCACCCTGGGCTTCGCCTCGGGGCCCCTCGACTACGACCACCGCGACCTGGACCACCAGAAGTCCCTCATCGCCGAGCATCTGTCCCACCTGCGCTGGGAGACCCCGAAGCTGCTGGCCGCCATGCGGACGGCACCGGACTTCTACTTCGACGCGATGGCCCAGGTCCGCATGCGCGGCTGGTCCGCCGGCCGGGCCGTGCTGGTCGGGGACGCGGGTTACTGCCCCTCACCGATGTCCGGCCAGGGCACCAGCCTGGCGATGGTCGGCGCCTATGTGCTGGCCGACGAACTCGGCAGGGCGGAAGACGACCACCGCGCCGCACTCGCCCGCTACGAGACACGCATGCGCCCCTACGCGGCGCTCAATCAGGCGCTCGCGACGGAGAACCGTGGTGGACCGGCCCCGGAGGAGTCCCTGGACCGCGCCAAGAACGCGATCGCGCTCGACGCGTGACGGGGGTACGGACGGGCAGCCGGGGCCCGTCCGGAGCTCATCCGCCCTGCCGGCGCGACCTGCGCCACTCCACTTCCTCGGGCGTCGTCGGGGCGCTGATGCTGTACACATCACCGATCCGCAGATCGTCCGGCGTGAGGAACTCCTCGTGGGCGCTGAGGACGCTGATCGACACCAGCGAATCGGGCTGCCAGAACGTGCGGTAGTTCGGCGCGTTCGACGGGTCCGGGATCTCCAGCAGGGGCGTGCCGCGCCGCTCCAGGAGCCTTCGCAGCTTCTCGTGGCGCAGCCTGCGGTCGAAGCGTCCGTAGCGGTCCCGGACCGACCGGTTGACGGTCTTCCCTCCGCCGCCCGCCAGCCGGTGCACCTGAAGGGTGAAGTGGTGGCCCGACCACTGGTCGTCGGCGGACGCACGGCTCCAGAAGAACTCGACCAGGCCGTAATCGCGCCACATGCCGTGCACGTCGAAGGAATTCTCGGCGAAGTCCGGGCCCAGGGCCTCGGCGACCTGGTCGGGGGTGTCCGTCGGCTTCGCGCCGAGAACGGTGCCGGTGGCCACGACGTCCATGTAGAACGCGAGGGAATAGGGGGTCAAGTGCGATTCCTTGAGCGAGGAAAACCATGCGTGGATCAGTAGCGACGGTGCACGCTACATGAGCCTCGGGCGGCCACCAAGCGGGTTACGGCGGGGCATTACGGGTTCCCCCACGGGCGCCCCGGCAGTGGATGGTCGCCTTCCGGCGCGCCGCCGAGGTCATCGTGGTGATCGAGGGTTTCAAGTTCGTTCCCCAGTCCGTGACGATCCGGCCCGGGGACACGGTCCGGTGGACCAACAACGACAGCGCCACGCACACTTCGACCTCGGACACGGGTCTGTGGAATTCCCCGCACCTCACCCCCGGCACCAGCTTCCGCCACACATTCCCGAGCGCCGGGACCTTCGGGTACCACTGCGCTGTTCACCCTTCGATGACCGGCAGCGTCACGGTGCGGTAGCCATGGCGTAAGGACCGCCGTCGTAAGGCAGGTCGAGCCGGCGCGGCGTTCCCGGAACTTCAGGTGTCCAGCCCTCCGCGCGAGCGGCCCGGATGGTGTCCGCGACTTCGGAGGGGAGTACGGGCGAGGTGGGTTCGCCTGTCCAGTTACCGGGATGCGGTCGGTCCGTACCGACCACGAGCGTGGTGCCCGGGGATTCGGCGTGCTCGACTGCGTAGGTCAAGGGCGACCAGCACATCCCCTGGTCGTAGGTCGGCCTCCCCCGTACCTTCCATCGGTAGGTGACGCCATCGACCACGATGAGTCGTGAGCCCTTCCGGGGCAATGCCATGACCGGCTCCCTTCCGCCCTGAAAGGATAAGGAACACCTGACGCCCGGGCGTCGGATTTTTCCTGCCCGGTGAGCCGGATCCGGCGAAACGGCGATACACCCGGCCGGCGGCGCGCAAGGGAACAGGCGTCGCCGCGGCGGAGTTGTCCCCTGCGTTACGTGTACCGCCATGTAAGGAGCAGGATGTTCGCCATATCGCTGGGTGACGACGGTGCCGAGCTGCGGCCGCTGGAGCCGTGGAACGCCGGGGAGTACCTCGCCCACATCGACCGTTCCCGGGAGTACATCGGCCGTTTCATCGGGCTCGCGGACCGTGCCACCGACCTGGCGTCGGCGACCGGATTCCTTCAGGCGTACGCGGAGAAGCAGGCCACCGACACCGGGCGGATATACGGCATCTGGGTGGAGGGCACGCTCGTCGGAGGAGTCCTCTTCCGTTCCTTCGACGTCGCGCAGGGGAACTGCGAGGTCGGTTGCTGGCTGGAGGAGCCGGCCGTCGGGCGGGGGCTGATCAGCCGTGCGATGCGGGTGCTCATCGACTGGGCGGTGGACGAGCGCGGGATGCACCGTGTGACGTGGGAGGCCTCGTCCGCCAACACCGCGAGCATCAACGTCGCCAAGCGGCTCGGCATGGAGCGGGAGGCCGTGCACCGGGAGAGTTCCCTGCACCGAGGCGTACGCCACGACGCGGAGATCTGGTCGGTCCTGGCTCCTGAGTGGGTCAAGCAGAGGGAAGCGGCTCAGTGATTCCCGTGGACATGAAGGCCACCGCACCGATCACTTAGAGGCACCCTGGGCCGGCGGCGGCGAACCCCACCGCCGTCGGCCTCGGGCGGTTACCGCTCGGACAGGGATTCCGACATACCTGACCACGCTCCGTTACCGGATCGGACCGGTTCCGCAGAGCGACTCGAAGCCTGGCGGTCAGGGACTGAGCGGCCTGAAGGGGGGCCTCCCCCCCGTAGCCGTCATGCTCGCCATCGGGACGATCTTCGGCAGCGTCCACCTCGCCGCCCTTCCACGCACCGCGGCCCATGGCTTTCCGGCAGCACCAGCGGCGGCGTCATGCCCGCCCCCTACCCGCCCGGCCGGCCGCGCCCGCTCGCGGACGTCCTGGCCGTCTGGATCATCGCCTGCGGTGGCCTGCTGTACGTGCGGGACGCGCGCGGGGCCCGGGGGTGGAGCGTCTCGGTGTCCTGACCCGCCGGAGCGGCCGCGTCGCGGAGGCCCGGCCGTGCGGGCCGTATCCGCCCAGGTGGCACCCCCCGACCGGCCGGAACGACATGGGGTTAGCATATGAGCGCCAGCTAGCTCGAAAGATAAGCGCCGCCTAGCTCGAAAGATAAACCTGTGACTGTCAATGACGACTCGTTCACGAACTGGAAGAACCGCGAGGAGATCGCGGAGTCGATGATCCCGATAGTCGGGAAGCTGCACCGGGAGCGGGACGTCACGATCCTGCTGCACAGCCGCTCCCTGGTGAACAAGTCGGTGGTCAGCATCCTCAAGACCCACCGGTTCGCCCGCCAGATCGCCGGTGAGGAGCTCTCGGTCACCGAGACGCTGCCCTTCCTCCAGGCCCTCACCACTCTCGATCTCGGTCCTTCGCAGATCGACATCGGCATGCTGGCCGCGACGTACAAGGCCGACGACCGCGGTCTCTCGGTGGAGGAGTTCACCGCCGAGTCCGTCGCCGGCGCCACGGGCGCCAACAAGATCGAGTGCCGTGAGCCGCGCGACGTCGTCCTCTACGGTTTCGGCCGCATCGGCCGCCTCGTCGCCCGCCTGCTGATCGAGAAGTCCGGCTCCGGCAACGGTCTGCGCCTGCGCGCCATCGTGGTCCGTCAGGGCGGCGACCAGGACATCGTCAAGCGCGCCTCCCTGCTGCGCCGCGACTCCATCCACGGCCAGTTCCAGGGCACGATCACGGTCGACGAGGCGGACAGCACGATCACCGCCAACGGCAACGAGATCAAGGTGATCTACGCCAACGACCCGTCCGAGGTCGACTACACGGCGTACGGCATCAAGAACGCCATCCTCATCGACAACACCGGCAAGTGGCGCGACCGCGCCGGTCTGTCGAAGCACCTGCGCCCCGGTATCGACAAGGTCGTCCTTACCGCCCCGGGCAAGGGCGACGTCCCCAACATCGTGCACGGCGTCAACCACGACACGATCAAGCCGGACGAGCAGATCCTGTCCTGCGCGTCCTGCACCACCAACGCGATCGTCCCGCCGCTGAAGGCGATGGCGGACGAGTACGGTGTGCTCCGCGGCCACGTGGAGACCGTCCACTCGTTCACCAACGACCAGAACCTGCTGGACAACTACCACAGCTCGGACCGCCGTGGGCGCTCGGCGCCGCTCAACATGGTCATCACCGAGACCGGTGCCGCCTCCGCCGTCGCCAAGGCGCTGCCCGACCTGAAGGCGCCGATCACCGGCAGCTCGATCCGGGTGCCGGTGCCGGACGTCTCGATCGCGATCCTGAGCCTGCGGCTCGGGCGCGAGACCGACCGCGAGGAGGTCCTCGACTACCTCCGCAACGTGTCGCTGACCTCGCCGCTCAAGCGCCAGATCGACTTCACCACCGCTCCCGACGCGGTGTCGAGCGACTTCATCGGCTCGCGCCACGCCTCGATCGTCGACGCCGGCGCCACCAAGGTCGACGGCGACAACGCCATCCTGTACCTCTGGTACGACAACGAGTTCGGCTACTCCTGCCAGGTCATCCGCGTCGTCCAGCACGTCTCCGGGGTGGAGTACCCGACCTACCCGGCCCCGGTGGCCTGACCCCTTAGGTCCGCCCGGTCCGATGTCCCGGTGCGCGGGGCGGCGGCGGGCGGCGACGGGTCCTTCCGACGGACCCGGCCGCCCTCCCGCCGCCCCGCCACCGAGTTGACCGCGACCCGGATATGCTGCCGCGCGAGTCGTTTCCGGGAACGAAAGCACGATTCCCGACCCGCGGTCCGAAGAAATTCCGAAAGGGATCCGCCATGGTGAAGTTCACGGGCGCCGTACCGGTCCTGACCGCCGTCGACGTGGCGGCGGACGTCGCCTTCTGGGTCGGCACCCTGGGGTTCGAGGAAGACTTCGCGGAACCCGACTTCGCGGGTGTCCACCGCGGTGACGTCCACCTCTTCATCAGCCGTACGGAACACCAGATCGTCGCGGACAACACCTCGGCGTGGGTGGAGGTCACGGACGTCGACGCATTGTTCGCGGAATGGTCGCGTGTGGTCTCCACCGACTACAGGGACACCTCGGGCCCGGCGATGACCGCGGTGGGGGAATCCCCCGCGGGCCGGGAGTTCGCGGTCCGCGACCCCGCCGGGAACTGCGTCCACTTCGCCAACGAGAGCTGAGACACCCCGGCGCGTTCGCTCGTCCCGCCTCGCCGGGGGAACCCCCGTTCCCGACCGGCGGGAGCGCGGAGCCGGAGCCCGCGCCGCGCCGTGCGGATCCGCCCGGTCGGTTCGACGCCGGCGGTCTCGGCCCACAGCGTGGCGTCGGCTTCCGCACCAGCCCCCCGTCAGCTCTTACACGTGCTTCCGCAGGTGCGCCGTGACCTGCGCGCCGGTGTCCGGGGACAGGCGCCCCTCCGGCACGTCGAAGCCCAGCTCCCGCGCGAGCACGGCGGCGCGCAGGTCGAAGGCCGCCTCCGTGAGATGCGCCAGCGTGTCCACGGCGGCGCGCGTGCGGCGCAGGCCGACCGCGAAGACGGCCGCCGCGACGAGCGGCGCCGGCCACCACCAGACGGCGGGCAGCAGGCACAGTACGCCCCAGCCCGCCAGGGTCACCGCCGTGTCGAGCTCCGCGCGGGCGGCCCGCAGCGCGTTCTGCTCGGACTCCTCCAGCACCAGCCACAGCCGTGGCCACGCGAAGACGACGTCGAGCCGGTACCAGGCCCAGACGCGGGCACCGACCGCGCCCAGCCGGTCGCCCGTCCAGACGGGATGGGCCGGGGGCCCCAGCGCGACGGCGTTGCGCCGGGCCGCCAGCGCGTCGATCCGCGCCCGGACCTCGGCCGACGGCCGCGCCCCCGTGCCGTCCACCTCGGTCCGGTACGCGCGGTCGGCCGCCCGCCACCGCTCGGCGCGGGCCGCCGTCAGCCGTCGCGCGAGCCGTCGCAGACCGAAGGGCCAGGGCTCGAACCACAGCCGCCCCAGCGCCGCGGCGGCACCGCGGGCGGCCAGCCCGGCGGCGGCCGAGAGCACGGGCAGCACCGCGAACACGAGCACCCACAGGGAAGTACGGCCACCGTCGAGCGGGCCACCGGGATCCAGCAGACCGGCCAGCCGGCCGGCGTCGGCCCAGTGGGCGTGGCCCAGCCGGTGGGCCGCCACCGCGCCCGCCACGTAGAGCAGCCCGGGCAGGACCAGCACGGCCACCCACCGCTCCACGTACTTGCGGCCCAGCTCCGCCAGCACCGTGTTCATCCCACCCCGCCCCCGCCCCGGCCGCGCGGTCAGCCGAACCGCAGCGGCCGGGCGTGTAGGGCGCAGACCGGCAGGTCCTCGCCCGGACTCGGCTGTTCCGCCCGGCGGCAGGCGCCGGCCGGGCAGCGGTAGCGGCCGAGCGCCACATGCCCGACGCGGTCACCGGGCAGGGAGACCAGGCCGGCCGCCTGCTCGCCGCCCGCCGGCGCGGCACGGGTCGTCGAGGACTCCAGCAGACGCAGCAGCCCCAGGGCCCGCAGTCGTTCGTCGACCGGCTCCCCGCGCCGCGCCGCCGCCAGGACCTCCTCCAGGCCGTCACCGTCACCGGTCTCCTCGGCGACCGCCCGCAGCTCGGGGAGTTCCCGGCACAGCACACCCAGCAGCTCCGAGGTCTCCACAATCCGCCCCCTCCGCGACGAAGTTGATGGAGCATCATGTCATGCGGGGGAGACGGGACAAGACTGCGGGGGCGGATGATGCGGAACGACACCACCGGGAACGACGGCACCGGGACCGGCGCCACCCGGAACGAACCGGGCCTGACCGGACCTGACCGGACCGAGCCCGACTGGACCGGGATCGAGCGGATCGCCGCCCGCCTGGAGGAACGGCTGGGCGCCTTCTGGAACCAAGGCAACCGGGAGGCCGTGACGGAACCGGACGCCCTGGCCGAGGCCACCGCGCTGCGCCTGGGCGTCCTGCGCGTCCCGGAGAGCCCCGCCGGGCCCCATCAGCCGCTCTACCTTCTCGACCGGTCCGCTCTGTACGCGGTCGCCTGCCTGCACTACGCCCGGTGCGTGGCCCTCGGCCCGGGCACCGAGGAGGCCCTGCCCGACGCGCGGCTGACGTTCGGGCTGTTCGCCCTGGTCATCCGGTTCGCGCCGGAGGAGGTGCCCGAGGACATACGGGAGGCCGTCGCCACGATGGACGTGCCCGAGCCACGGGACCTGGCCGCCCTGTGGGAGCGTGCCCTGGAGCTGTTCGGCCGCTGGCAGACCAGGGGCGACGGCCAGGCACTGGAGGACGCGATCGCCCTCTGGCGGGAGCTGCGGAGCGTCCTGCCCGCGTCGCACCCCGTCCGCCCGATGCTCCTCGCGAACCTGTGCGGCGCGCTGCGCAACCGCTGCGCGGTGCTGGGTGACGCCACGGACCTGGAGGAGGCCGTCGACATGGGCCGGCAGGCCGTACGGCTCGCCCCCGCTGACGACCCGGACCGCGGGCTGTACCTCTCCAACCTCTCCGCCGCGCTGTTCGTCCGGTTCGGTGTCCACCAGACCCAGGAGGACCTGGACGACGCCGTCACCCACGGCACCGCGTCCGTACGGGCCACGCCGGAGCCCCAGGCCCTCTTCCACTCCAACGCGGGCATGGCCCTCCTGGCCCGGTACGAACGGGACGCCGCCGTGCCGGACCTGGAGGCCGCGGTCGACGCCCTCAGGCACGCCGATCGCCGGTCCGCCCCGGACGACCCCCTGCGGGCGATGTACCTGACGAACCTCGGGCTCGCACTGGACCAGCGGTTCCTGCGCCTCGGCGACCCGGCCGACCTCGACGCCGCCGTCGACGCGGTGACGCGCGCCGTGGCGGCCTGCCCGCCCGGCCACGCGGAACACCGCAGATGCCTGGCCAACCTCAGCGGCGTCCTGCGCTCGAAGGCCGAGCGCTCCGGGGCGGCGGCCGACCTGGACGCCGCCGTGGACGCGGCGCGGCGGGCCCTGGCCGACACCCCCGCCGACGCCGCGGATCCGCACCGGGACCTGTACCTCGGAGTCCTGGGCAAGGCCCTGCGGCTGCGGTTCACCCGCCTGGGCAGGCCGGCGGACATCGACGAGTCCGTGGAGCTCCTCCGGCGGGCTGTGCCCCGCCCCGGCGACGACAGCGCCCCCGCGGCCGTAAGCCTGTACGACCTGGGTGGCGCCCTGCTGGCCCGCTTCCGCCGCACCGGCGATCCCGCCGACGCCGACGCCGCGGTCGAGGCGGCCCGGCGCAGCGTCCGCGCCACCCCCGCCGCACAGGCGGACCGAGGGGTACCGCTCAGCCTGCTGGGCGAGGCCCTGCTGGAACGGGCCGGGTGGGCCCGCTCGTCCGCCGACGAGGAGGAGGCGGCCACCGTCCTGGAGGAGGCCCGCGGGCTCCTCACCGGCTTCCAGCCCGTCGCCCTGCGCAAGTGCCTGTCCGAGCTGGGACGTGCCCGGATGCGCCGCTTCGACCGCACCGCGTCCCTCACCGACCTGGACGCGGCGCTCGACACCTTCCGGGAGGCCGTCCGGCAGGGCCCCGACGACCCGGACCGGGCCGTCGACGAGTCGCACATCGGCGGCCTCCTGCTGGACCGGTTCGCGCTCACCGGGGACCAGGGCGATCTCACCGAGGCGCTGGACCGGCACCGCGCCGCCGCCCGGTCACTCGTGGGCGGCCCCGCCGACCGCAACGCGCCCCAGGTGCTGTTCAACCTCGGCCGGGCACTCCAGGCCGCGTACGAGCGGAACGGCGACCTCGCCCTGCTGGACGAGGCCGTACAGCGGATGGAGGAAGCCGGACGGTCCACCCCACGGTCCGGCCCGGACCGGGCGATGCACCTGTCCAACCTCGGCGCGACGTTACGCGTCCGGGCCGAACGCCTCGGCACGGCGGCCGATCTGGACCGGGCCGTGGAGCTGAGCCGGCAGTCGGTGGACGCCCTGCCCACGGAGCACCCGCGGCGCGCCACCTATCTCTCCAACCTCAGCACCACCCTGCTCGCCCGTTACATCCGCTCCGGGGCCCAGGCGGACCTGGAGGAGTCGGTACGGGCGAGCAGACAGGCGGTCGAGGCCACTCCCGTCACCGACGCCCCCGAGCGCGTGGTCCACCTGGCCAACCTGGGCATCGCCCTGCGCCGGCGGTACGAGTGGTCGGGCGCGCTCGCCGACCTCGACGAGGCGATCGAAGTGGCGGGCGCCGCCGTCCGAGGACTGCCCGCAGGCCATGTGACGGACCATCTGCTCCTCACCAACCTCTCCACCGCCCTCACGACCCGGTACGAGCGGACGGGCGACCCCGCCCACCTCGACGAGGCGATCGACGCCTCCCGCGCCGCCGTCCGGGCCGTACCCGAAGGCCACCCGGCCCGCGTCGTCCACCTGTCCAACCTCGGCAACTCGCTGCGCCACCGCCATGGAAGCGCGGGGCGACGGCCGGCGGACGCCGACGAGGCCGTCGCCTGCCTGCGGGAAGCCGTGCGCGCCTGTCCCGACGGCCACCCGTCCCGCGCCGTGGGCCTGTCCAACCTCAGCGGAGCCCTTCTCGCCCGTATCGACGAGCGGCGGCTGCTCGCCGACACGGCCGAGGCGTCCGACGCCGCCGACGCGGACGAGGCGGCGGGTGCCGCGCGGGCGGCCGTCCGCGCGGCACCCGACGGCCACCCGCAGCGCGCCAAGTACTTGTCCAACCTCGGCGCGGCGCTCCTGGTCCGCGCGTCACTGGGCGGGAGCCTGGGCGACATCGAGCTGGCCTTCGACCTGTTCCGCCAGGCCACGGGCATCACCACCGCGCCCGCCCTGGTGAGGTACCGCGCCGCGCGGGCCTGGGGAAGGGCCGCCGCGGGCCTCGGGGACTGGCGGGAGGCGCTGGACGCCCACCGGGCCGCCGTCGCCGAACTGCCCCTGCTCGCCTGGCACGGACTGGCCCGGGAGGACCGGCTCGACGCGCTCGGCCGCGCGGCGGGACTGGCCGGCGACGCCGCCGCCGTGGCCCTGAACGCCGGGCGCCCGCAGGAGGCCGTCCAGCTGCTGGAACAGGGCCGGGGCGTACTCCTGGCACAGGCCCTCGACGCCCGCGACGACATGACGGCGCTACGGGAGCGGGCGCCCGGACTGGCCGCCCGCATCCGGGAGGTGCGGGCACTGCTGGACGCGGACCCGGACACCCGATCCGCGTCCGACCCTGACCAGGCGGCGATCGGGACCGACCCCGCCAGGGCCGTCCGGGAACAGCGGGCGGCGGCGGAACGGCACCGCGAACTCGCCCGCGAGATGGACGAGCTGGTGCGCCGGGCCCGGGAACTCCCCGGGCTGGAGGACTTCCTGCGGCTGCCCTCCGCCGAGCGGCTGCGCGCGGCCGCCGCGAACGGGCCGGTCGTGGTCGTCAACACCAGCGCCCTGCGCTGCGACGCGCTCGTCGTCACCCGGGACGGGCTGCGCGCGGTGCCACTGCCGGAGCTCGCGCTGAAGGGGCCCGGCGGCCTGGAGGAACGGACCGGGGCCCTGCTCGACGCGCTCGCCTCGGCCGGCGGCTCACCGGCGGGCGCCTGGCGGGCCCAGCGGATGCTGGTCCGCACCCTGGGCTGGCTGTGGGACGCCGTGGCCGCGCCGGTCCTGGCCGAGCTGGGCGAGGCCCCGAAGCGCGCGGGGGTGCGGCTGCCGCGGCTGTGGTGGTGCCCCACCGGCCTGCTGTCCCTGCTGCCCCTGCACGCGGCCGGGCACTACGGCCCCGGGGCCGATGCGATCGACGGGACCGATGAGACCGGCGGGGCGGGCGGCGGGCCGAGGGCGCTGCCGGACCGGTACGTGTGCTCGTACACGACCACGCTGCGCGCCCTCGCGGCGCAGACGGCGCCCGGTAGCGGCACGGCCTGGGCGGAAGGGACCGGCGGGAACGGCAGCACGGGCGGGCACGGGAGCGCGCGGGCGGAGAGTGACAGAGGCGCCTCCGAGCCGGGCCGGATGCTCGCCGTCGACCAGTCCGACACCCCCGGCCTGCCCCCGCTGCCCCACGCGCGGGCCGAAGTGCGCCTGCTGTCCGGCCGGGTGCCGCGCACCACGATCCTGGCGGGCCGCCGGGCCTCCCGGACGGCGGTGCTGGACGCCCTCCCCGCCCACTCCTTCCTGCACTTCTCGGGCCACGGCAGCCAGAACCCGGAGGACTCGGCCGGCGGCGCCCTGTACTGCCACGACCACGAGCGGTCCGGCCCGCTGACGGTCGCGGACATCTCACGGCTGCGCCTGAGCCACGCGCGGCTGGCGTTCCTGTCGGCCTGCGAGACCGCGCGGGGCGCCGCCGGGCTGCCCGACGAGGCGGTCCACCTGGCGGGAGCCCTGCAACTGGCGGGGTTCACCCATGTGGTGGCCGCCCAGTGGGCCGTCGACGACGAGTCCGCCCTGCGGGCGGCGGAGGACTTCTACGCCGGTCTCACCCGGCCGCGCTCTCCCGGCGGCCCGGGCGACCCCGGCGACCTCGATCCGGACCGCGCCGCGACCGCCCTGCACAGTGCCGTCCAGCGGTTGCGGGCACGGGACGACGACCCGCTGTGGTGGGCGGCCTACGTCCACACCGGGCCGTGAAGGACGGCCGGCGAATTCGCCCGGGACGCAGGGCACCTGCGAGGGTGTCGGCCATGAACACCGAACCGAGCGGCCCGGCACGCCACCACGACCGGGGGACATGGCTGGTGGGGTTCACCGACCGCATAGCGGTGGTCTGCCCAGGGTGCGGCGGCCGCGCGCTCGTCGTGCCCAGGCCCGGCCTGGCCGAGCCCAAGTACTTCAGCGAGCTCCTCTTCCGGCCGCGCCGCCTGGCCTGCGCGGGCTGCGGCGCCGTCGACACCTGGGAAGCCGGGACGCGCGGCGCCGGCCTGGTCGGCGCGGCCCCGGGCGGCACCGAGGACCCGTTCTTCCGGCGCCCGCTGTGGCTCCAGACGCGCTGCGCCGGGCGGATCCTGTGGGCGTACAACACGCGGCACGTCGACGAGCTGGCCGCCTACGTCGGCGCCCATCTGCGCGAGCGCGGCGGCGCGAGCCCGACGATGGCGATGATCCCGCGGCTGCCGGCGTGGCTGAAGAGGGCCGAGAACCGCCCCAAGGTCCTCGCCGGCCTGGAGACCCTCCGGGCCCTGGACCGGCGGTCGACCGCGGCGGACCGGTCCGCGGCCGCGCACGAACGAGGCGACCGCCCGCGGCCGTACGGCAGCCTGTACTTCCGGGGCGGGGCGTACTAGAGCGCGTACCCGGCGCGGTGCCCGGGGTTCCGGATCCCTGAGGGGACCCTGGCGGTATCGGGTCAGATCCATTACGGGCGGCCCCGGCAGACCCCTGAAACCGGCAGGGGTCATGTCTCGTTCAGGTGAACGATGAACGAAGCGCGGGCGGGCCGGATCCTGGAACGGCCGCCGAGAGCGGCGGCGCAGGAGAGAGAAAGGATCCCCATGAGCCCGCGCAGGACGCACCCCGCCGACCGTTCCCCCCATGCGAGCCTCGACCATCCGCGCACCCGGAAGGCGTTCCGCGGCGCCAAGTTACTCGTCGGCTCCTACGCCGGCCTCAGCCTGCTGACACTCGTCGCCATCATCCTGCTGCGCAAGCACCACGACATCGTGACCGACGCCGTCCGGGTCCGGGCGGGCGTCGTCGTGGCCACCTCCCTGCTCATGGCCTCCTTCGTCACCCGGGCGGCCCGCGGCCACAGCCGCTCCTACCTCCGGCTGCGGCTGGCCTCGGGCGTCATGCTGGTGGTCATCGCGGCCGTCATCGCGCTGCCCGGCGCGTTCCCGGTGTGGCTGAAGATCGAACAGGGCGTGTGCGGGGTGCTGCTGGCCGGTGTCGTCCTGATCGTGAACAGCAAGCGGGTGCGATCGGCGTTCGCCTCCCGATAGGGGCGCCCCCGCGGGCCTTTGGGGGTGCCGCTGCCGAGGCGGGTGTCCCGGACCTGTACGTTCGGACGGCCCGCACCCGGACTGTCCGTCGGTGACAAGGCGGGGGAGGGACGGGGGTCACGTCCGAGAAGGCAGAGCGTGGAGGGGCCGATGGGTGGGGCAGGACGCATCGTGGTGGTCAGCGGTGGCGGTATCGGCATCGGCCGGGCCGTCGCCGAAAGGTTCGCCCGGCAGGGCGACAGGGTGACCGTACTCGGACGCCGGGCGGAGGTCCTGCGCGCGGCGGCACGGGAGATCGAGGGCGCCCACCCCGTACGGGCCGTCGCGGTCGACCTGTCGGTGCCGGCGGAGGTCGAGCGGGCGCGCGACGACCTCCCGGCGGAGGTCGACGTGCTGGTGCACAACGCGGGCGGCCGGGGCGGCCCCGCCCCGGCCGGGGGCCTCAAGGAGGTCGCCGAGCACTGGCGGCGGGTCTTCGACAGCAACGTCATGCCCGCGGTCCTGCTCACCGAGGCCCTGCTGCCCCGCCTCGCCCGGCCCGGCGGCCGCGTGGTCACCGTCGGCTCCGCAGCCGCCCTGCGGGGCGGCGGCGCGTACGGCGCCGCCAAGGCGGCCCTGCTGGCCTGGAACCACACGCTCGCGCGGCAACTGGGGCCGCGCGGTGCCACGGCCAACGTCGTGGTGCCGGGGTTCGTCGCGGGCACCGGCTTCTCCGGCGGCCCCGCCGACGAGGCGGAGCTCGCCGGGCGGCGGGCGCGGACCCTCGTCGGTGACGTGGGCGAGCCCGCGGACATCGCCGAGGCCGTCGCCTTCCTGGCCTCACCCGAGGCCCGTCACATCACGGGCGAGTTCCTCGACAGCAACGGCGGTGCTGTCCTCGGACGGTGACAGAGAGCCGGGAGGTGTCTTGAGGAGCCGGCTTTCCGGCGTGGCCCGGCCCCCGGACGCCGCGAAGGCTCAGTCGTCCCCCGTGGCCCCGTTCCGCCGCAGTCCCTCCAGGACCTTCCCCTCCGTGCTGAGGTACCCGTGGGCGTAGTCGAAGCGCGGGGTGCTGGAGAAGGTGAGGTAGAGCCATTTGAAGTTCTCGGCGAAGACGTACGCCGGGCAGTGGTCGCCCTTCCGCATCGGGCGCCGGGTGACGTCGGTGACGACGGTGTAGCCGTCCCGCACACGGTGGTACTCCTTGAGGTTCTGGAAGTAGCGCCAGGCCGTCGTGCGGTAGTAGGAGTCGCCGGTCTCCCAGTACAGCTGGAAGGCGCAGTTCGCGTACTCGGGGCGCAGCGCGTTGCCGGGGCTCACGGCCGTGAGCCGCCGGTAGTCGATCTCCTCGGGGATGACGTCGTACTTGTCGAGGACCGCCGTCCACGACTTGTAGTAGTCCGCCGCCAGCTCGTCGTCCCCGCCGACCGGCAGGACGGCGACGGACAGCGCGGACTGGCGCCTGTTGAGCAGGGCTCCGGTACGGAAGTCGACGTGCTTGAACCACAGCAGCCCGTCGACCCACTCCACCTGGTGCTTCTTCATCGCGGCGGCGAACATCCGGAACCAGTCCCGGCAGTCCTCGTCGCGGAACATCACCCACGCGCCCCACAGGTACTCGTAGAACGAGTCCGCCGGAGGGTCCACGGCGATGCCCGCCCGGTCGGCCCACTGGCCGCTCTCGACGTTGATGCGCGAGGCGAGCAGGTCGAGCGACGACCGCCGCTCGACGACGGCCCGCAGGGCGCGCTTGGCGGCCCGCTCGTACCGGAGGTCGCCGGTGAGCCGGGACAGGGTGCCGAACTCCAGGATGTTCGTGCCGACCTCGGCCAGCGGCAGCGTGGCGCCCGAGACCCGGCCCGTACGCAGGTTGACGTACCGGTAGGGCATGCCGGTGCGGGACGAGGTGAAGGCGGGCAGCAGCCGGTCCGCCAGGTCGGCGCAGCGGTCGAGCAGGGCTTTCTCCCCGGTCGCGAGGTAGCCCGAGAGGAGGCCCCCGACCAGCCGGATGGTGGTCTCGAAGACCTGGAAGTCGGCGTTGATGTCGAAGCGGAGGTAGTCCTTGATCCAGGAGACGCAGCGGTCGACCTCGGTGTCGAGCTCCATGAGGTGGAGCGTGTCGAGCGCTTCGACGATCGACAGGCCGACCGGGTGGCCCTTGGCGAAGAAGTCGCGGTGTCGGCCCGAGACCGGGAGCACTTCGTCGTAGCCCCACGCGAGCCGCTTGTAGCCCTCCCAGGCGTGGACGAACTCGTCCCGGATCTCGTCCGCCTTGGCGCGGTCCGGCCGGAGCGTCCTCGGCCGTACGGGCGCCGCCCGGGCGGGCGTCACGGCCCGCGCGTCCGCCGCGGCGTGGCGGACGCCGCCGAGTCCGCCGCTCACGGTGAGTCCGCCCGTGGCGGCGAGCACGTACAGCAGGCGTCGACGGGTCGTGCGCGCGGGGAGCGAGTCGTACGTCATGACGGGCAAGGCCTCCTGGCCACCTGTTCCGCCCCCGGACACTGATCGCAGTATGCGTCGGACCGGCCGCTCCGGGCGGAAGGCGCGACGGCAGATTGTCACACCGGCTTTCGGCCGACCGCGGGAACCGGGTGGGACGGTCCGGCCCGGCCCCGGGCGGTACGGGCGGTTCACCCCGCGGTCGATGCGCGCGCGGGCGCGGTGAACCTCCGGCGCCAGGCCAGGGAGACGTGGACGAGGGCGACGAGGACGGGCACCTCGATGAGGGGGCCGACGACGCCGGAGAGGGCCTGGCCGCTGGTCACGCCGAAGGTGGCGATGGCGACCGCGATGGCCAGCTCGAAGTTGTTGCCCGCCGCGGTGAACGCGAGGGTGGCGGTGCGGTCGTAGGCGAGGCCGATGGCCTTGCCCAGGGCGAAGGTGCCGAACCACATGATCGCGAAGTAGGCCAGGAGCGGCAGCGCGATGCGGGCCACGTCGCCGGGCCGGGAGGTGATCGTCTTCCCTTGGAGGGCGAAGAGGACCACGATCGTGAACAGCAGCCCGTACAGGGCGAACGGGCCGATCCTCGGCAGGAACCGCCGCTCGTAGCCCTCGCGGCCCATCCGCTTCTCGCCGGCGCGCCGGGTGAGGAAGCCGGCCAGCAGGGGCACCCCGAGGAAGACGACGACGTTCAAGGCGATCTTCCACATGGAGATGTCGAGGTGCTCGCCGTCGCCGAGGCCCAGCCATCCCGGCAGCAGGTCGAGGTAGAGCCAGCCCAGCAGGCCGAAGGCGATGACCTGGAAGACCGAGTTCAGGGCCACGAGGACGGCGGCGGCCTCGCGGTCGCCGCGGGCGAGGTCGTTCCAGATGACGACCATCGCGATGCAGCGCGCGAGGCCGACGACGATCAGGCCCGTGCGGTACTCCGGCAGGTCCGACAGGAAGATCCACGCGAGTGCGAACATCACCGCGGGCCCGAGGAGCCAGTTGACGACCAGCGAGGACGCCATCAGCTTCCGGTCGCCCGTGACGGCGTCGAGCCTGTCGTAGCGGACCTTGGCCAGCACCGGATACATCATGATCAGCAGGCCCGCGGCGATCGGCAGGGAGATGCCGCCGATCTCGACCGCCGCCAGGGCGTCGGCCAGGCCGGGGACCAGACGCCCCAGACCCAGCCCGAGGCCCATGGCGGCGAGGATCCACACGGCGAGGAAGCGGTCCAGCGTGGAGAGCTTCGCGACGACCGAGGCGTCTCCCGTGGTGGCGGGGACCTCGGCGCGGGTCACGGGCAGGACCTCTTCCGCTCGGCGCCGCCGCGGGCGCGCTCCGCCAGTTCGGTGAACTGCCCGGCGAGAGCGGCGATGACTTCGGGCTTGAGCCTGTAATAGGTGAACCGGCCGCAGGGCTCGGTCTCGACGACCCCGGCCTCCCGCAGCACCTTGAGGTGGTTGGAGAGGTTGGTCTGCTTGGCGCCGGTCTCCTCGACCAGGTGTGTGGTGCACAGGGTCTCGTCGGCGAGCAGGGTCACGATCCTCAGCCTGAGCGGGTCCGCGAGAACCCGGATCAGATCAGTGTCGACTGATGTCATCATGGACTGATACTTTCATATCAGTGATGGCTGATGCCAGTGAACGCTGATGCCGTGCTTGCCGTCCCTCCACCGGATACGAGGCTGCCGCGCGCGGCTCGTCGCCGTCCCTCCGCGAGACAAGAGAGACCCCGATGCCCGAGAAGCCCTCCGTTCTCTTCGTCTGTGTCCACAACGCCGGCCGCTCCCAGATGGCCGCCGCGTGGCTGACCCACCTGGCGGGCGACCGCGTCGAGGTCCGCTCCGCGGGTTCCGCGCCGGCCGGAAGCGTCAACCCGGCGGTCGTCGAGGCCATGCGCGAGGTCGGCGTCGACATCGCCGGCGAGACCCCGAAGGTCCTGACCACCGACGCCGTCCGGGCCTCCGACGTCTGCATCACCATGGGCTGCGGCGACGTGTGCCCGGTCTTCCCCGGCAAGAGGTACCTGGACTGGAAGCTGGAGGACCCGGCGGGCCAGGGCGTCGACGCCGTCCGTCCGATCCGCGACCGGATCAGGTCCCTGGTCGAGGATCTGATCGCGGAGATCGCGCCGGAACGGACTGCGTGACTCCGTTCGCCTCGTCGTGGGGGTGTCACACGGCGGGGGCCTCGAAGACCAGCCGGATCTCGGTGTTCCGGTAACCGGCCCGCTCGAAGGCCGCGGCCATCGGCGTGTTCACCGTGTCCGTGGTGGCGGTGATGCGCAGGGCGCCGTTGCCGTGGTGAATGCGGGTGATCTCGGCGAGGATCTCGTCGATGTACCCCTGACCGCGCAGCTCCGGCACCACGCCGAGGTACCCGACGTTGGGGTGGTACGGCGTGCGGGAGGGGACGGCCATTCCGGCGAGGGTGCCGTCGGGCGTGCGGGCGAGGCGCCACCACTCACGCTTTCCCGGGCAGCCGAGATAGAAGGCCATGTCCTCGCGGGCCTGCCGGTCGGCGTCCATGGTGGCGAGCTCGCGCCGCGTGGCGACGTCGAGACTGCCGGCCGCGATGCGCCGGAACACCTCCACGAACCGCTCGTCGTCCGGCTCGGGCGAGAAGACGAGCCTTCCGGTGGACTCCGGCACTCCGGCGTCGGGCGTCCATTCGTAGCGGAGCCGTTCGACCTCTTCCGTCAGTCCCGCCCGCCCCACGGCCGCCTTGCGCCATGCCACGGCGGCCGCGGCCGCGGGATCCTCCCGCCAGTCACCCGGCAGCGAGATGTTGTACTGGGGCTTCTCCGTGGCGCCGTTCGCCTCGAAAGCCCGGTGCCCCGCGCCGAGGAGCCCGGCGGCGACACCGGCACGGTCGTCCACCGAATCCCGCACGTGCAGGCAGTCCAGCGCGACCGGATGCTCGCTGTCGCTCCTGCCCCACCACAGCGCCCGCGCGAGGATCTCCCCGTCCTCCTCGGCCACCCATGTCCACTCGGCACGGAACCGGCGGTCCGCCCACTCCCCGCGAAAGCGCTCCTCGGGTATCCAGCTGACGGGACCGTCGGCCGGGTAGGCGGCGACACGGTCCATGTCGGCGTCGGTGACGGGACGAAACAGCATTCTGCCTCCGGAAGGTGTGATCGACCTGGGCGATGATCACACCTTGAGCCGGGTACGGCCACCGGTTTCCGGGCTGTGCGCAGGTGCGCCTTCGGGCACTTCTTGCTGAGGGCTGTACGTGCGGAGCTACGGAACCGCTCAGTGCCGGCGACGCCCGCGCAGGACCACGAGCAGGAGAAGGAACGAGACCGCCGCGGCCGCCGCCCACGGGCTGGGGCCGTCATTCCAGCTCAGTGCGGCGGCCGTCGCGGTGAGAACGGTGTTGAACGCCGCGATTCCCACCGCCGGCCCGGACGCGGATCGCGGGTCGCTCATGCGTGCCTTCTCCTGTGCGCGGTCTCTCCGTCGTGATCACGTCGACACTACGGGCCGCGAGGAACATGTCTCAAGCGCTTCCCGAGGGCCGGTGCGACGGGCGCCGGCGAGGAACCGGCGAAGGAGACCGGAAGGGCGGCCGGCGTGCCGTCACGGCGGTGCCCGCCACGCGCCCGTCCTCGCCGGCGGCAGTGCCGACGCCCCCGTCAGCGGCCGAGGAACCGCTCGACCACCGCGGCGAGGGCCTCGGGGGCCTCCTCCGGCGCGTAGTGGCCCGCGTCCTGGAGCACCTCGAGTTCGGCGTTCGGGTACCACTGCAACCAGGTGGCTTGCATGGCCTCGGCGCCCAGCGCCGGGTCGTGCGCGCCGACGACCAGGAGCACCGGGGCCGGGTTGCCCCGCACCCGCTCGTGGAAGTCGTCGCCGGACCAGGAGTCCAGGTACGCGCGGAACGCGGTCGCCGACGAGCGTTCCACCGAGTGGCTCACCATGGTGTCCAGCCAGGCCTTGTCGTACCGCCCGCCGGAGGTGTGCTCGATGATGGCCCCGCGGTTGCCGGGGTTCTCCGCGGCGCCGGTGAACAGCTTCCGGCCCTCGGCGTCGAGGGGGAAGCCGGACGCGGCCACCGGCGAGATACCGATGACCGACGTGACGCGCTCCGGGGCCTCCAGCAGCATCAGTTGCGCCGCCTTGCCGCCCATGGAGTGGCCGACGACGGAGAACGTCTCCCAGCCGAGGTGGTCGGCCACGGCGAAGGCGTCCGCGGCGACCTCCTCCATCGTGAAGGCGCCGTCGAGCTCCTTCGCCTCGCCGTATCCGCGGCAGTCGAGGAACGCGTAGCTGAAGGCGTCCCCGTTCAGGTGCGCGCGCAGCGGGTCGTAGCTCGTGCGGTCGCCGAACCAGTTGTGGAGCAGCAGGGCGTGTACCGGTCCCGTGCCCTGTACCTCGTGCGGAATGACCTGTCCTGTCGCCACCATGCCCCCTGGTAATGAGCCGGCCGCCGCCCGGAACGGATGCCGGGGGTCTCCGGCGACAGAGTCTCGCGACCTCGACCCGGCCGGGTCAACATGGCACGCGGGCCCCGTCCCGGGCGCCTGCGGCTGCGGCCGTACGACGAAGGGGGCGGCCAAGTCCCTCCGAAGTCGGCGTCAGCGGCCGCCGGCTTCGAGCCGGTAGTCCACCGAGGTGGAGAACGTGCCCGAGGACCCCTCGAAGCTCAACGTGTGCTCCCCCGGGGACAGGGGGCCCAACCGCACCCACAGACCGCACGCCATGGCGCCGGGGCCGTTGTCCTTGATGGGCGTGGCGTCGAGGCGTTGGGGCTCGACGGCCTTGCCGTCGAGGGTGGCGCTTCCCTTCGCGGACGTCATGAACGTCTCGCAATCGCTCTTCGTCGCGATGCGGTTCACCAGTGGGAACGCCACCAGGATTCCGGAGGGCAGCTTGCAGGTCCGGGTCGCGGGCCCGCCGTGCGTGCCGGCCAGGAACCAGACGTCGGACGCCTGCCGGTCACCGCACAGGTGGCCGTCCTCGTCGTCGACGGGGTTCGCGCTCCCGGGCGCCGTACCCGCCCAGTTCCACCAACGCTCCTGAAGCTCCGCCGCCCCGAGCCCGGCGGAGGCGGCACCGGACGCCGCGGTCTTCGACGGTGCGCCGTCGCCCTTGCCGGAGTCCGGAGAGGAGGACGAGCACGCGCTGGTGAGGGCCAGCGCACCGGCGCCGAGCAGGAGGGCTATGGATCTTCCGAATTGCATGAGCAAATGACATGGGGTGGGTGGGGGTGCTTCGGCTGTGCACGCCGACGGCGTGGTCCGGCTGTCCGGTCACAGCGGCCCGGAGCCGGGGCGGGTGTCCGGCCGGGCCCGGCCCCTTCACCCCTCCGGCAGGGTGAACACCATCAGGATCACGAACAGCGGAGGCAGCGGCGCGCACCACGCCACGACCCTGCGCGCGGTCGCGAACCGCATACGCCGGGGCAGGAGCCAGGCCGTCAGGAGCAGCGCGGGTGTTGCGGCGAACATCGCGTACATCCCGCCCATGACGGCCGCGAGTGCCGCGTCCAGTTCCCGTGAGCAGTTGTCGGGCCCGCAGCCGTCCGTCGCCATCGGCGCGAGCCCGCCGAACAACAGGGCCACGGGGGCGAGCAGCAGAGCGAACAACGTGGCCCAGCCCGGAGCCGCCCCGGCCTTCTCGTCGCGGTCGTCGGGCCCGAGAGGACGTACGGCACGCGCGCCCGCGGCGGCGTCCGCGGCGTTGGCGGCGGCCCACGCGTGCCGCAGTTCGTCGTCCGCGCGCGCTTCTTGATCGTTCATGACGCCAGTGAACCCTTCGGCATGACGGACGCGCCTCGGGCCGGGTACTCAGACGGTCCTGGTACAGGTACTCAGTCTGCCTTTTGCCCTCGGGCGTCAGTGTGGGACGGGAGCCGTGCTGATGAACAAGCCCGGCAGTTCGGCCCCCGGCGGTCGGGACCCGTGAGCCTCGGCCGTGCCGGGTGTCCGCCGAGGCCGAGGAGACGGGGGCCCGGTCAGCGTCGCCCTGCCGCGATGCGTGCTCCCGCGGCGGCCCTGACCTCGCGTTCCTCCATCGGGTCGGCCCGCAGCTCGGCGAGCCGCCGGTGTACGTGCGGCAGGTCGGGCGCGGAGGCGACCCCCAGCAGGCGGGCCTCCGCTTCGCAGTCCCACAGGGACTCGGTGTACGCGAGGCCGAGGCCGGCGGGGGCGATGGCGGCCAGCGCCTTGAGGAGGGCCGGCCGTTCGTAGGAGTGCGGTGTGCGCAGCCAGAGGCGGTGGAGCACCGGCGCGGCCTCCGAGGCCGCCGGTCCGAAGCGGGCGAGCCCGGAGGCCAGCAGCCCGGGACCGCACCACTGGCGCGCCTTCTCGTGAGAGGCGAGCTCCCCGATCAGCGTGGGCAGGTCGCGGTCCTCGCCGTGTTCGGCGAGGACCCGGACGCCGGTCCAGGACAGCCACTCCCGCTCGTCCGCCGCCCACGCCCGCGCCTCCGGCACGGCCAGGGCTCCGAGCCGCTCGACCGCGCGCCCGAGCCAGGGCAGGGGCCGCTCGCCGTCCGCCGTCCCGAGCCCGGGCACCAGAGCGAGCAGACCGGGCTCCGGCGGTCGCCCGGCCAGGGCGTACAGGGCTTGCGCCTTGGCGCCGTCGGCCGAACCGGCGTCGGCGAGTACGGACAGCAGCCGACGGCCGTCGGGACCCACCTCCGCGGTGTGTGCCCGTCCCGGGCGGCGGGGCGAGGCGGCCGGAACCTCCATGCCCCACCGCGCCCAGGGGCGGGAGCCGCCCGGCAGAAGCTGCTCATCGGCCAGCCGGGTACGCGCGACGTAGGCCAGGTCGTCCCACCACTCCACCGGCCAGGCGTCCGCCACCGACTCCAGGACGTCCACCCAGTGCTCGCCGTCCCGGACGTAGGCGCGCAGTGCCGTGCGGGCGTCGGCCGACCCCGCGACGGCCAGCAGCTCCAGCACGCGGGTGGCCCGCTCGCACTCGTCCTCGTCGCCGGCCAGCAGGCCGAGCAGGGGATCCAGCGGCAGCCTCAGGTCGTGGACCAGGCGCGCCAGGTAGAGGTGGCGGTCGTCCACCGCGTCCCAGCGCCAGTCCTGCCGGAGGACATCGCGTACAGCCCCGGTCGCCCCGGGTTCGTCCAGCACCCGCAACGCGCCCGCGCCCCGACCGCGTTGCAGCAGCCCATGGAGGGAGTCGGCCGGCGCATAGGCCTGATCGTTCGGATCGAATCGTTCCGTCACCGGTTCGGCACGCCTTCGTGCGGGCGGCGTCCCAGGGGACGGCCGGTGCGGGGACTGCTGTCGTTCTCGGCGGAGGGGGTGACGCGCGGACGGCCCGCGAACACCGCCCGGCCGGGGGAGTCGCCGCCGGTCCCGCCGGGGTCACGGATGAGTTTCACAAGTGGAGGCCCCTAAGGAGGAGGTGGGGGACGAGAGCGTCCTCGTCGTGAACCCCGGGCTGAGCGACGACACCGTCCACGGCTTCAGCTGTTCCGGCCGGGGTGTCAGGCCCGGCGGTAGCTGTCGACGGGGCCGCCCCAGCCGCCCTCGGGGCCGTCCCAGTCGAGGACGAGGGCCGAGCCGTCGGGCTTCACCGTCAGGTGACCGAGGCCGCGGCCGCCGTCCTTGCCGCCCTCGCAGGTGAGCGTCAGGGAAGCGGTCTCCTTGCCGTCCTTCTCCCCGCCGGGCACGAGGGTGCCCGTGCACGAGAGCTTGGCGCCTCGGGAGGTGACCTTGCCGTCGGCGACGGTGAGGGTGTCGAGCGTGTCGTCCCCCGGGGTGCCGATCGACTTCCAGGAGCCGGTGGCCCGCTGGACGAGCGTGCCCTTGGCCGGGGCCTGCGCCGGCTTCCCGGCGCCCGCGGTGCTCGCCCCGGCCTCCGGCCTCTTCTCGGGCGCGCCGCCGTCGCCGCCGCATCCGGTGACCGACACGATGACGGCGAACGACGCGGCCGCCATCCACGCTGCCTTGCGCACGACTTTCCCTTTCCTCGCCCTTCCCGGCCCTTGCTTTTGCCGGGACACGTCAACCTAACAGGTGGGCCGGTCGGTAAGGCGCGGCGGTGGTGAGCGGCGGCGCGGTCGCTCAGTCCAGGAGCCGCGCGCGCAGCCGGGCGATCAGGGCCTCGTCCACGCCCACGTGCTTGACCGCGTAGTCGCGCACGGAACCGTAGGTCTCGGCGAGGTCGGACAGGAACAGCCGGATGACCTGCTCCGGGGCCCGGCCGTAGGCGGGCCACGTCAAGGTCCGGTCAGGGTTGGCGGCCTTCCAGTCCGCGACCAGCCGGTCCGTGGCCAGCTCGGTGAGCGCGAAGTCCGCGGCGATGTCGTCCTCGTCCACGCCCAGGAGCGACAGCACCAGGGCGGCCAGCAGCCCGGTGCGGTCCTTGCCCGAAGCGCAGTGGAAGACCTGCGGGGCGTCACCGGCCGCGAGGACCTCCAGCGCCTGCCGCAGTTCCTCGGCGCCGTCCAGGGCGACTTCGGCGTAACGGTCGGCGAGGTACCGCCACGGGTCGACGTCCGGGTCGATCTCGGCCTGGTCGTAAGGGCGGTGCTCCACACTGAGGTTCACGTAGGCCAGCTCGTCGGCCTCGGGCACCCGGCCCCTGGCCTCGATCTCCCACGGGTAGCGCAGATCGATGACGGTGCGTATGCCCAGGGAACGGAAGGCGTCCCAGTCGGCCCCTCGCAGCTTGGAAAGCGCGTCGGACCGGTACAGCCGGCCCCAGCGCACCGTACGGCCGTCCTGGGTGCGATAGCCGCCCAGATCGCGGAAGTTGTGCAGGCGCTCGAATGCGATGTGTCGTCTCACCCGCACACCTTAAACGCGCCTTTGGCCTGTTCCCTGGGCGGGGGATGGACGCCGGCCCGTGGCGAGAGGATGCTCCAGGGCGGCTGTCCGAGGGCTTCGAGAACGGAGGAGGCGCGTGTTCGTCTTCATCATGGACCCGCTCGGTGACGGGCGTGAGCACAGCGCCACCGTCACCATGATGCGTGCCGCCACCGAACGGGGGCACGCTGTCTGGCACTGCACGGCCACCGGCCTCTCCCTGATCGGCGCCCGCGTCCACGCTGTCGCCCGGCAGGTCGCCTTCGACGGCGACCGGCCGGTGCTCGGCGCACCGACCGAACTGGACCCGCACCGGGCCACGGCGGTACTGGTGCGTATCGACCCGCCGTACGACATCCTGACCGTCACGCTCCTGCTGGAACATCTGCGGGGCGACACCGTGCTGATGAACGACCCCCGGGGGCTGCGGGAGGCGAACGAGAAGCTGTACGCCTGCCGGTTCCCCGACCTGATGCCACCGACCATGGTGTCCGCGGACCCCGGACGGTTGCTCGCCTTCGCCGCCGGACAGCCCTACGGCGCGGTGCTCAAGCCGCTGTCCGACTTCAAGGGCCGGGGCATCCTGTCCGTCGCCCACGGGGATCGCAACGCCCGCTCGATCGCGGAGACCACGACCGCGCTCGGCAGCCGCCCGGCGATGGCCCAGGCGTTCCTTCCCGAAGTCGCCGAAGGGGACAAGAGGATCCTCCTCCTCGACGGGGAGCCGCTCGGCGGCTTCCTGCGCCGCCCGGCGGGCGATGACTTCCGCGCCAACATGGCCGTCGGCGGCACCGTCCACGCCGCCGGCCTCGACGAGGACGACCTGCGGATCGTACGGCGGATCGCCCCGAGCCTGCGCGCCGACGGGCTGCACCTCGCGGGCATCGACGTCATCGGCGGCCGGCTCACCGAGGTCAACGTCACCAGCATGGCGGGTCTGCCTCAGCTCGTGGAACTGACCGGCGGCCGGCACGATCTGCGGATCATCCGCTGGCTGGAGGACAGGGCGGAGCGGCCGGGCAAGGGCGAGTAGCCGGTTCGCAGCGCGCCCGCGCGGCCCGGGGCCGTCACGGCAGGTCGGTGCGGCCCAGCCACGCCGGTGTCACCGGCACGCCGTCGTCGTCACGCTCGTCCGGCGGCGCCGGCACCTCGTCCGCTGGCTCCGGCTCCTCGTACGGGACCGGTGGTTCGGGTGCGGCGCTGTCCGCCAGCAGTTCCCCGACCGTGAACCGCACGCTGAAGGAAATCGATGAGCAGTCGATGACCAGCAGGAAGCCGTCGCCGTGCCGGATGAGCCGCCGGCGCTTCGGGCGTCTGGGGTATTCCGGCGCGTAGCTCCGGGCATGTCTCTCCAGCTCCGCGAGGGCCTCCTCGCGCGTGCCCTCCACATGCGCCAGCACACGGGCGTCGGCCTGCCTGCGCTCGCCTATCTGCTCGGACGTCTCGAGGACCAGTCCCCATGTCGTCACGCGTCACCCCTTCCGGTTCGGTCTGGGGCACAGCCTATTGAGGTGCCCGGGGCCTTCCCGGCCGGTCGGTCGCGCCGTCGCACCGGCATCCTGGACGCCCGTTTCCGCTCGCGCCCGGGACCGGTAGTGGCGGGCGAGGGCGAGGAGGAAGTGGGTTTCGGCCGTGAGGGTGGTGGGCGGCGTGGGGTGCGGGGCTTCCGGGCGGGTGGTGGGAGGCAACCCCGCGAGCTTGGCCCGGCGCGCGTGCGCGAGGGCACGTGCGAGGGCGAGGGCGGCGCACTCGGTGCAGCTGTCACCGGTCCCGGCTCCCGAGGGCGTACCGGCGGGGGCGGCATGGAGGCAGGCACCCTCGGCCGGGGCATCCGTCAGGCCCGGTGCACCGGGTGGGGTGTGGGGGTGGAGGGCCAGGATGGCGTCGTGGGTCTCGATGATCTTTCGGTAGGCGAGGAGGTGGTAGGGGAGCGGGGGATTGAGGATTTCGAGGAGGCGGGGGCGGGGCGTGGTGAAGGCGACATGGGGAGCGGCTTCGATGAGGTCGCGCCAAAGAGGATGAAGACGCCAGATCGTCGTGATGTCGGTAAGGGTTTGACGGGAGGTGGCCAGGGTGGGGGTGAGGAGAGCGGTGGCGCGGAGGATGGCGTGGAAGGCCATGAGGAACGGGAGGTAGGGGAGGGGGCTTCCGTGCCGGTCAGAAGATGGGCCAGATGGCCCGTCCAGAAGAGCCCGGCGAAGGCGGTGCCGGTGCCGAAGGTACTCAGACTGACCTTCAGTGAGCGGCTGTCCGCCTGCCTGCCGTAACGCCAGCACAGGTGAGCGCACGAGATGTTCGCGGCGAGATGGCTGGCGATCATCACGAGCCAGTAGGCGGTGGAGGGGACGGGGGCGCCGCTGTGGGGGATGGTGTGTTCCTGGTGCGGCGGCGCGGCCAGGTCGAGGACGACGAGGACGGCGAGGACGCCGCCGGTGGCGAGGGACAGGCGGTTCCGGAGCCGGCGGCTGCCGGTGGTGGCGGTGACGAAGTAGAGGACGGCCCCGGCGGACAGCACCCCGCAGAGGTTACGGACGAGCGCGGTGGTGTGGGCGGAGCCGGTGACCCGCTGGGCGAGGCGGGCGGCCTCGGGCAGGTTGAGGGTCATGGCCACGGCGGCCGTGGCGACCGCGAGCCACAGTCCACGGCGTTCGGGGGAGCGCAAGGAGGGGCCGGCGCGCAGGGCGACGGCGAGCCAGAGCATGCCGGTGCCGGCGTACTGGAGCTCCTGGCCGGCGGTGGCGAGATCAGCGGACATCGGTGACCGGTGCTCCCAGGGCCGCGCCGAGACGTCCCAGCACGCCCTGGGGTGTGCCGGTCTCGGGCAGGGTGGAGGCGCGGATGCGGAGGAGGGTGGCGAGCATTTCGGCTTCTTGTTCCTGGCGGGTGGTGTAGCTGGCGCGGCCGAGGAGCCGTCGGATCAGCTGAGGGCTGAGATCGGGCAGCAGCGCTTGGACCCCGCTGTGCTCGTCGGCCGCCGTTCCTTCGCCACGGGCTTCGGTGCCCGCTTCCGCGGCGGCGGTGGATCTCGTACCGGCGGCGGTCGGGGCTCTCGGGTCCGTACTCGTGAGCACACCGGGTGGTGGGGTGGTGGGGCGGATTCCGTGGTGGTCGAACAGCATGTGTCCGATCTCGTGGAGGATGATGTGTTCCTGGTGGATCTGGGTGGTGCGTTGTTCGTAGAAGATGTGGTCGTCCGTGGGGGTGGCGAGCCACAGTCCGCAGATGTTGCCGTCGGCGGCCTGGTCGGGCAGGGCATGCAGATGGAGGGGGCGGTCGCGGCTGCGGGAGAGTTCCTGGCAGAGGGCGTCGATGGAGAAAGGGCGCGGTAGCGTCAGCTGGTCCAGCACGGCCTGGCAACGCCGGTGCAGCTGGGTGTACTTGGTAATCATGTATCTCCCATAGCCTGCCGTGGAGGGAAGAAACGACCGTGCACCCCCGTGCGTCGACCGTACGACGACCCTGGACCCCTGGCGCGGTGCCGGCCCCGCCCACCCGGGACCCCCGACGGCAGCCGGAGATACGGGCGGACGGGGCCGGGTGCCGGAGCCAAGGGTCCTGCCCCGCCCCGGGAGTTCAGTCCCGGGGGTGAGGGACGGTGTGGTCCGGGTCGTCGACGTTCGAGAGGTTCTGTAGTTTGCGGGCTTCGGTGACCATGGTGAGGAGGGCGTCGAGGCTGGCGGAGGAGAGTCCTTCCGCGCGGAGCGCGAGGTTGCGGATCTTGGAGTCGCGGAGCGCGGTGGCGAGGGCGAGCTGGGTGTTGACGCGTTCGCAGACCTCGTCGCTGAGGAAGTACTCCAGCGGGACGCCGAAGAACTGGGCGAGGATGTCGAGCTGTTCCAGCGTCACATTGCGCTTTTTGCCGGTGGCCAGTTCCCACAGGTAGGTGGCGGAGATGGCGCCGCCGGTGCTCTCGCGGATCTCCTTGGCCAGACGGGCGTATCCCGGGCGGGTGCGCTCGTCGGGGTAGAGCGTCTCGATCAGCTGTCTCAGCCGCCGCTCCAGTTGCAGCAGCAGAGGCCTGTCGACCTCTTCGCGCGCCGATTCGGTACTGCTCATCCGTTGTCCTTCCCCACGGAGATGGAACCCACCGCGGCCGTCCGCCGGGACACCCGGAATTCTAACGCCGGTGGCCAGGCCCCTTCCCGTGAACCGGTCACCGCATGATCCAAGAGCGGGGCGTCGACCGGTCTTCCAGCAGTTCAGTGAAGCGCGGCCGCAGGTCACCGATCTCCACGCCGACGGGGGGCGGGGGCAGCGCCCCTCGGGTGATCGTTTCCGGTGAGTGTGATCCCCTAAGGCCCGTCTTCGCCGCTGGAGCGGAGGGTTTGGAGAAGGTTAGTTGCTTTGGGTTCGGAGGAAGCCGCCCAGCGGTGCGTGGGTGCTTCTCGCGGTGTGTGCGGTGGGCTTGGCCTCGGCCGGGTGCGGAGGTGGCCCGGCGGAGCCCCACAAGGAGGCCCGCCCGGCGAGCGCCGACGCGGCACAGCGGGACAAGCGCCCTGATCCGGATACGGTCCTCGATGCCGGAGGCTTGCGGAAAGCGCTGCCGGACCTGCGGAGCATGCCGACGGGCTGGACGACGGGGGTACAGCCGCTGGACGCCCGGGACGTTCCGGAGGAGAAACGGTGCCAGGAGGATAAGGAATCCCGGGACTGCTACCGGCACCGGAGCTCGGGTCAGGTGCAGTACAAGGCTCCGGGCGATTCCGGAAGCGTGTACATATCGCTGCTCGCGTATGCCGACCGGCAGCGGGCCACCACGGCATTCAAGGACTGGTCCCGCGGCTCGGTGGGCAGCCGCCCGATGTCCGTGCCGGCCGTCGGCAACGAGAGCGCGGCCGTCGCTCAGCCCGGGGCCGCGTACGCGACGCCGAGCACCGAGATGACGGTGCGGGTGGGCACCGTCATCGTTCGGATGACCTATCAGGACGCGCGCAAGAACGAGAACAGCGCGCAGGTGCTGCTGGCCCTGGCCCGGATGCAGGCGCAGCGGCTGTGGCAAGCGGAGGAGGGGCAGGATCCGAGCGCGACGGCGGCGCTCGGGTAGGCTGCGGCGGTGGCCCCTCATTTCATGAGGGTGATTCCGTGGGAGAGCCGGTAGGCCTCTTCCCGGGCGTCACCGGGAAGAGGCCTACCGGGCGGGCGGACAGCCGGGGCTCAGGAGCTCGTGAGGACGACGAGCCGCTGAGTGGCACGGGTCATCGCGACATAGCGGTCGACGGCTCCTTCGACGCCCTCGCCGAACGCCTCCGGGTCGATGACGACGACCAGGTCGAATTCGAGCCCCTTCGACAGTTCCGGCGTCAGCGACCGTACGCGGGACGTCGCCGGGAACCCAGGATCGCCGATGACGCAGGCGATTCCCTCGGCGTGTGCGGCGAGCCAGGTGTCGAGGACCGAGTCCAGATCCGCGACGGATCCGTGGACGACGGGGATGCCGCTGCTGCGGATGGAGGCCGGCACGTTGGCGTCCGGCAGCGCGTCGCGGATGGCGAGCTCGGCCTCCGCCATGACCTCTTCCGGCGTGCGGTAGTTGACGCTCAGGGAGGCCACGGTGATCCGGTCGAGTCCGGCCCGTTCGAGCCGCTCCTGCCACGACTCCGTGAACCCGTGCCTGGCCTGGGCGCGGTCACCGACGATGGTGAAGCTCCGGGACGGGCAGCGGGCCAGCAGCATCTGCCACTCGGCGTCGGTGAGTTCCTGGGCCTCGTCGACGACGATGTGCGCGAACGGCCCGGCGAGCAGGTCAGGTTCGGCGCCGGGCAGCGCGCTCTCGTCGATCAGGGTGTCCTGAAGGTCCTGCCCGTGCAGCATCCCCACCGCGCCCTCGCTCTCGTCGAGCACGACGTTCTGGAGCAGGCTGTCGATGGCGTCGGCCCTGCGCGCGCGTTCGGCGGCGACGGAGGCGTCGTGCCGGCGCTTGCGCACGGACGCCTCCGGGTCGCCGAGCCGCTGCCGTGCCGCGTCCAGGAGCGGCAGGTCGGACACCGTCCAGGCCCGGGCGTCCGCGCGCTGGAGCTTGCGCACCTCCTCGGGAGCGAGCCAGGGAGCGCACCTGCGCAGGTAGGCGGGGACCGTCCACAGGTCTCCGACGAGGTCGGTCGGCTCCAGCATCGGCCACGCGCGGTTGAGCGTCCCGATCAGCTCCCGGTTCTGGAGCAGCGACCTGCGGAGCAGCTGGGGCGAGACCTCGTCGTCGTCCTCGTGGTCCTCGGCGTGCTTGTCCGCGAGGATGGTGAGCAGTTCCTCGCGGATCTGGTCGCGCGCCTCGTTGTGCGGGGTGCCCGGTTCCACGGCCGCGAAGGCCGAGGCCCAGTCGTCGGCGCTCAGCCAGACGTCGGACCAGTGGGTCGAGACCGTCATCCCCTCCGTGGGCGGCTCCTCGTAGAGGGCGACGGCCGGCTCGATCGCCCTCACCATGTCCGCGGACGACTTCAGCCGGGCCACGTCCGGGTCCGTCTCGGTCGCCGCTCCGGCTCCCTCGGCGACGAGGTCGCGCACGATGCAGGTCTGCACGCCCTCCTCGCCGAGGCTGGGCAGGACGTCTTCCACGTAGGCCAGGTACGGCCGGCTCGGACCGACGAACAGCACGCCGCCCCGGCGGTGCCCGAGGCGGGGGTCGGAGTAGAGGAGGTGGGCGGCGCGGTGCAGGGCGACGACCGTCTTGCCCGTACCCGGACCGCCGTCGACGACGAGAGCGCCGCGGGAACCCGCCCGGATGACGGCGTCCTGGTCGGCCTGGATGGTGGAGAGGACGTCCCGCATCCGCTCCGACCGATTGCCGCCCAGGCTGGCGATGAACGCGGACTGGTCGTCGAGCGCGGCGTGCCCCTCGAGCCCGTCGGCGGTGAACACCTCGTCCCAGTAGTCGCTGATCCGGCCGCGGGTCCAGCGGTACCTGCGGCGGCTCGCCATCCCCATCGGGTTGGCGTGGGTCGCGGCGAAGAACGGCTCGGCCGCGGGGGAGCGCCAGTCGAGCAGCAGCCGGCGTCCCGTGCTGTCGGTGAGGCCGAGGCGCCCGATGTACACGGGTTCGGGGCTGTCCGCGGGGACGATGTGCCCCAGGCACAGGTCCAGGCCGAAGCGACGCAGGGTGCGCAGGCGCCCGGTCAGGCGGTGGATCTCCATGTCCCGGTCCATCGCCTCGCGGCCGATTCCGCCGGGGGCCTTGCGCGCGGCTTCGAGGCGGTCGGACAGCTCGCCGATCGACTGCTCGAGGCTCTCCGATATGGCCGCGAAGTGCTTCTCGTCGCTGTCGATCAGCGCCGGGTCCGCCTTGGGAGAAAGGTGGTGGGGAAGGTCGAAAGCGCTGGTGATCAGAGGGCTCATGTCATCAGCTCCGATCCGAGGTCGCCGCCGCGACGGCCGACGGCACGCACACCCGCGTCCCGGCGCCGAGCGTCCGCACGCGCGGTGCGCACCCCGCCGCCGACTCGACGTCACCGCACGACCCATGAACCGACAACAACACACGCACTGAGTGATTCTCCAATTTCGGCAGGTTCTGGCCTAGGCCGGTGATTCTGACCCATGACCAGGGCCTTGCCGCAAGCCCCCTGGTGCGCTATACATTAAGAGTGGCGAGGAGTGAGTACTCCTCCTTTTTTGATCAACGCCTTGATCATCGCCCTGATCGTCCGCTCCGGACGGGGGCCGGCATGATCTCCCTGACCCGGTCCACATACTTCGGCACACCCGCCGCCTCCGCCGTGTCCGGCATGTTGACCACCAGGTCACCCGGTCCGGGAACCAGTTGATCCACAGGGACACGCCCCTGGCGTTGTCGGGGCCCACCAGTACGGTCGCGTCCGCGCTCAGGTAGTCGCGGGAGCCGGGGGCGGACCGGCCGTCCAGGTAGGAGACCATGCGCGAGAAGTACGTGCCGCCCACCGCGAACCTGGACCACCCGGACCCGGCTGCGACTTGGGCTGCACCCCGGTCGTGGGGCGCCCCGCCGCGATCGGCGTCGCCGTCAAGCAGAACTTCGGATTCGGCGGCCAGAACTCGGCGGTCGTGTTCGGGTCCGCGTGACCGCGACGGGCGCCGCCGCGCTGCCCGGGCGTACCCACGCGGGGGCTCGGCGCGGCGCGGCGGGGGACCGCCTTCACCGGGTGGGCGCGGTGTCCTTCGGCCCGGCCGGCTCCCGGGGAGCGAGGGACGCCCGGTAGGTACGGGCGAGGTGGTCCTGGAGGCGGGCGTGGCGGAACTGGTAGACCGCGCCCGCCTGGCGCAGCACGCCCCGCTGGTAGGCGTCCTCCAGGAAGGCGACGACGGCCCAGGGCAGCCGGCCGGTCAGCGGCAGCCAGATCCGGGCGAAGACCATCCACTGCCCCCAGGCGGTCAGCCCGAGCACATAGCCGAGGGCGCCGCCGAGCCCGCTGATGACACCGAGCTTGATCGAGGCCGTGAGGTTCCAGACGAGCGGGCCCAGCAACACCGACATGGGCCGGATCGCCATCGCGGACGCGACCCCGACGAGCACCCCGAAGACGGTCGCCCAGACGAGGAACTGGGCGAGGACCGTCCGGCGGTTCGTGCGCAGCAGGCTGACCGGGTTGACCGCGGACCGGATGTCGAGAGGCGTTTCGAGGAGGACCAGGAGCACGAGCGTGGGGCCGGCTCCCAGCGCGAACACGACCCCGTAGAGCGTGGCGTTGTCGAGGCCGATCTGCAAGGAGGCCGGGAGGCCGACGCGGCGGAGGAAGCCGACGAGCACTCCTTGCATGAAGCCGTAGCCGCTGCCGAAGACGAGCCCGAAAAGCGACCCGATCAGGAAGCGGGTGGCGGTTCCCCGTCCGGCCTTCCGTGCCTTGCTGAACATCTTCATGCCCACGTTGGCCGGCGGCACCGCCACGTCCTTGGCCGCGACCATGAACCAGTAAGCGACGCCGAGGGTGAGTCCGGAGAGGAACCCCACCACGAGGCCGTCCGCGAGCTGGAATCCGAGAGGGCTGAAGAGGACACCGACGGCGCAGTCGACGAACCCTATGGTCAGGCAGATCACCAGCGCGATCACCAGCGTGCGCGTGGAGCGGCGCAGCCCCGAGCCGAACCGCCACCACTCCAGGTTGGGGGTGTCGAGCCGGGCCAGGTGGTGGGCGAGGTAGCCGAGCCAGTACCGGGCGCGCTCCGGGTCGAAGCCGCGGCGCGGCCCGCCCGCCGGGCGCTGCCCCGGACGGACGCGGTACGCGGTGGCGATGAAGTTGTCGAGAAGGTGGTCCTCCAGTTCCTCGGGGCCGCCGAACCGCCGGGTGTCCAGGAGCGAGGCCGGGTCGCGGTCGCGGGTGTCGCTGTAGACGGCGCGGGCGAGCGTGACCATCAGCGGGGTGGTCAGCACCGTGGCGAGGTGGGCACCGCCCGCGCTGTGCGGACGCTCGCGCAGTTCGCTCAGGACGGGGTCCCACGCGGTCGTCCCCGGGTCGCCGCCGCGGGCCTTGCGCGTGGTGCGCGGCAGGTAGTCGGCCAGGTCGCCCAGGGTGAGATCGGTCAGGTCCACCGCGGCCGCGGAGGTGAGCACGTCGGTCTCCGCCACGGCGGCCGCGTACTCCGCCGGACGGCTCGTCAGCAGCAGGGGAAGAGTGGTGGCGTTGAGCGCCTCCAGCGCCGGGCGGTTCAGACCGTCGGCGATCTCGTCGAAACCGTCCAGCACCGGGAGTATCCGGCCGGATTCGACCAGGGCGGCGGCCAGGCTCGGCCCGCCCGGTCCCGGGGCGGCGAGACCGGGATGATCCCGGGTCAGCTGCGCGGTCAGCCAGTCCCGGAACGTGACGGCGGTGGGATCCCACGCGCCGATACTGAAGATCACCGGTACGGGCTCGGCGCGGGCCCTCGACTTCAGGTAGTCCAGGACGAACCGCATGGTGAGGATCGTCTTCCCGGAACCGGGCCGGCCCAGCACCACCAGCCGCCCGGAGGGGATCCGCCGGTACACGCCCGCTACCTCGTCCAGGCGTCCGCTGAGGTCCAGCGGGCCGTGCGTACCCCCGGCGGGCAGGCGCCGGACGTTGGCCCAGTGGTCGGTGAGCTCCTCGGGCGCCGGCCGCCAGTGCACCGGCAGCGGGTACGGGTCGTGCACCTGCCGCTGCTCCTCCTCGCGCTGCCAGCGGGCGGCCACCGCGAGGGCGAGCTGCTCGGCGACGTCGGCCAGGATGTCGTGCGGCGCCGGAGCCGGTGGCCCGGGGGCCGGTCCGACGCGGTCGGCCGGGTCAGGGCGGATCGTGTACGCGGCCGGGTCGCCGGGCCGGACCGTACGCTCCGGTGGGGGATACGGGCCGAGCGTGTGCCGCCCGGCCCGGTCGCCCGGCCCGATCGTGTGCCCGGCCGGGTCGCCCGGCTCCGTCGTCCGCCCGGCCTGGCCGCCCGGCCGGATCGGGTCCTCGGCCGCGTCGTCCTTCGGCCGTACCGGGTGCCCGGTCCGGTGGACGGCGGCCGCCAGCAGGTCCTCGCGCTCGGCCGGTCTCAGCCCGAGCGCGTCGGCCAGGAGCCGCACCGTGGTCACCCTGGGGTCGGCGCGCTCGCCCGTCTCCAACCCGCGGATGGTGCGTACCCCCACGCCGGCGCGCTCCGCCAGGGTCTCCTGGGTCATTCCCGCGTTGTGCCGCAGCCGTCGTAACAGCGTGCTGAACTCACTGGCCACAGGTCACGGCCTCCCGCTCGGTATGTTGTTTTCCCAGGTGGGGAATCTAGCGTGGCCACCGGCCGGATACGGCCGGTCCCCCTGGCCTGTCCGTTTTCCGGCGCCGGGGCCAGCCTCGACGGCACGCGCCGCGGGAAGCGGCCCGGAGCCAGGGGAGCCACGATGCCGATCACCACGACCACCGGCCGGCCGGCCGCCACCACGCTCAGGCACCAGGAGCGCGAGGTGCTCTACGCGGTCGGCTGCGGCCTGAGGGACGACGAGATCGCCGCCGCCCTCGCCATCCCCGAGGACGCGGTGGCCGGACACCTCGCCCGGATCCTCGCCGAACTCGGGCTGCGCGACCGCGCCGCCGTCATCGTCCACGCCTTCGACTGCGGCCTGGTCGCCCCCGGCCGCGGCCCCCGCAGACAGGCGGCGGGCCCGCTGCCGCCGGCGGTGACCCGCCGCCCGCCCGGACCGCGCTGGGAGATATCGGTGCTCGGACCGCTGAGGGCACGGCGCGACGGGCAGCCCCTCGCCCTGGGGCACCTGCGCCAGCAGGCCGTGCTGACGGTGCTGGCGCTGTGCGCGGGCCGCACGGTCAGCCGGCAGGAACTGCTCGACGGCGTGTGGGGGGAGGAGCCGCCGAACACCAACGTCGTGCCGGTGTACATCTACCGGCTGCGCAAGATCCTGAGCGTGGGGGACGGCCCCGAGTCGGCGATCGAGCGCGATCAGTGCGGCTACCGGCTGCTCCCCGGCGCGGTCACCGTGGACGTGACGCGCATGGAGGAACTGGTCGCCGCGGCCGGCGCGGCCGAGCGGGCGGGCGAGCTGGCCGAGGCGGTCCGTGCCTGTTCCCAGGCGCTGGACCTGTTCCGGGGAGAGCCGCTGGCGGGCCAGCCCGGACCGTTCGCCGAGCTGGAGCGGCTGCGGCTCACCGAGCGCAGGACCGTCCTCGTGCAGCGGAAGCTCGACTGGCAGATGCGCCTGGGCCGGCACCGCGACGTCATCGACGAGCTGTCGGCCCTGACCGCGGCGCAGCCCCTGAACGAACCGGCCGCCGCGATGCTGATGCGCGCGCTGTACCTCAGCGGCCGGCAGGCCGACGCGCTGGCGGTGTTCGACCGCACCCGCCACCGGCTGGCGGACGAACTGGGGGTCTCTCCCGGCCGGCTGCTGCGGCGGACGCACCACTTGATCCTGCGTGGCGACGAGGCCCTCGCCGGCCTCACCGGAACCGCCCGGTGACGGGACCGGGGCCGCGTACGCCGGGCGACGAGCTGCTGCTGGCGAGGATCTCGGCGGCGGCCGGCCGCGAACGCCTCGGCAGGCGGTGCGCCACCTACAAGGGAGTCGCGCACACGCCCCACGCGAAGACCCCGCCGGTCCGGGCCGTCCGTCGGCTGCTGGCCCAGGTCCGCCACGGCGGTCCCGCCGCGGCGCGCGAGCGCGACGACGCCCGGCTGGACCTGTACGAGCGCGGCATGACGGTCGCCGTCAAGGGGCGGATCCATGTCGTCCGCTACGACACCACTTCCGTGTTCCGTACGAGCCCTCCGCGCCCGTACGACCCGTCCCGCGGCGGCGGCGCCTGCACGCTCACCGACGTCACCGGGCGGCGGGTCGTGCTGCGCGGCGGGCCGGAGCAGGGTGACGAGGCGCGGTGGTGGGAGGGGATCGAGCGGGGCGTCAGCCGCGCCCAGCTGCCCGCTGCGCTGGCCGCGCTCGACCGGGGCGAGCGCCTGACCTTCGGCGATGTGTGGCTGACCAGCGAGGAGCTGGGCCGCGGGGAGATCCGCGTGCCGTGGTCGCGGGTCCGGCGCGTCCGGCTCCGGGACGGATCCGTCGAGCTCGACGTGGACGGGACGTGGCACGGGCCGGGTTCCACGGCGTCCGAGGTCCCGAACCCCTTCGTCCTCCGGGCGCTCGTCGAGCACCTCGGGCCGGACGGCGCGCGCTGACCTCCGGCGTCCGGTGCGAGGGCCTGAGCGGTCCGGGGCGGAGACCGGCCGCTCGCGCGGGAGTTCGGCGGTCCGTTTCATCGCGATGTCAACGGCCGTGCCTAACGTCGAGACGTTCCCGGTAGTTGCCTGTTGCGTCGATCCGGGACCGGCTCACGACCTACCCGAGGAGGAGCAGAAGGATGGCCCTGATCCGCAGAGCGAGGAAAGCGATGTTCGCCGCCGCCGCGGTGGCGGCCATGGTGGCCGCCACCGCCGCCGTGCCCACCGCCGCCCACGCCGACCCCGTGCGTCACTACTACCTGGAGCTCGGCGGCACAGGATCGGCGGCGCCCGCACCCGACTGCACCAGCAGCTACGAATTCGCCAACAAGCACCTCAACGGGGGTATTCCGGTTCCGGTCTGTTACCCGGCGAGCGCCGGACCCTGGCTCAACGGCCGGAACGTCCCGGACCCCGGCGCGCCGAGCTACGACGTCAGCGTGCGGCAGGGATACCAGAACCTGCTGGCCGCCGCGGAGGCCACCCACCGCCGCGACCCGAGCGCCCGCCTCACGATCGTCGGCTACTCACAGGGCGCCCAGGCCGCCGACCAGGTGCTCCAGACGATCGCCGCCGGCGGCACCGGGATCCCCCGCTCGCAGGTGAACGGCATGCTCTACGCCGACCCGATGCAGCCGGGCACCGGCATCTGGGCCCTGCTGCCCAAGGGCTGGAGCGCCCTCGGGTTCACCTCCACCGGCGCCGGCCCCGCGAAACTCGACGGCGTCCCGGTGCGGCGCTTCTGCATCCGCACCGACGGGGTGTGCGACGCGACGTCGCTGAAGTCCCTCGGCGGCTTCCTGGTCCAGCACCCCAAGTACACGCGGGACGGTGACGTCATGACGAAGACCCTCGGCCACGACGGCGGCGAGGGAGTCGTCTGGTTCGATTCCTGACCGCCCCCGGCCCGGCTCCTGACCGCGCTCTCGCGCGGCCTCGGAACGGCCGGACCGGTGGGTGACAGCGGGGGAGTGCCCGGGGGCCGGTGGACATGTGCCGGCCTCCGGGCGCGGGCGCGTCGCCACGGCGTGGGCGGTCCCTTCCGCCGACGCGTCCTCCGGGCGGGGCGGCGGGCTTCCGCACGCGGTCCGCGACCCCTGCTACCACGACGCCGTCACCCGGGCGTCGAAGCGCACCGGCAGCCCGCGTCCGGCAGCCTTCCGCCCGGCAGCCAGGAGGGTCAGGGCCGGGCCTTGTCCTCCAGGCCGGGCGATTCGTCGACGTCGTCGCTCAGCACGGCCTCGCCGGTCGCGGCGTCGACGTCCACCTCCCGCTCCGTTCCCTGGGGGTCTTTCAGCCGTACTTCCCAGACGGTGCGCCCGTTCTCGGTGTCCAGATGGCTGGAGGCCACCGTGGAGCCGGGCAGCATCTTCTGGGCCGCTTGTTCGGCGCGCTGTTTGTCCACCGCCGGCGACCCGGACGGTGCCGGGCCGCTCGGGGTGGTCCTCGTCACGCCGGGAGAGACCGAGGTGGCGGCGGGAGGCGTCGTGACGTCGTCCTTGTCCTTGTCTTTGTCGCCGTCGCTTCCGCACCCGGTCAGCACCAGCATCGCGGCCGCGACCGTACCGGCCGCGCACCACCGGTTCGCGCGGCGCGCCGGACGGGCGTCGCGCCTGTGGTCCCACTGCATCGAATCGCCGGCCTTCCTGTTCGTGGATGAGCCGGCGGCCGGGGTCACGGGTCCTCGTCCCGTGACCCCGGCCGCCGACAGAGGCGCCGTCGGCTACTTGTCCTTCTTCTCGGTCTTCTCCGCGGTGGGGCCGCGCAGGACGTGGCCGCTGTGCGGGTCGACCAGCACCTCGTAGGTGGTGCCGTCGCACTCGACCTCCACCGCCCACACGGTGCGCTTCTTCTCCTTCGAGCTGAGCTTCTCCTCCTCCAGCTCCGCGCCGGTCACCCGCCCGTGCTTCGCCTTCTCGGCGATGTGGGCGGCCTCGTAGATGGACACCTTGTAGTGGTGCTCCGACTTGCCGGACTTGTCGGTGACCGGCGTCACCGGGTGGCCGCTCGTGCCGGCCCATGCCGTCACGGGGGCGCCGACCGTCAGCAGAGCCGCCGTCAGCACGCCTACGGCCGCCGCGCGGCGTCGGGACGAGTTCTTCACAGTCATCACGTCTCTTTCTCCTCGACTATTGGGTGGGCAGCGGCCGGGCCGCTGCCACGGGGGAATCGACGCACGCATCGCGCCCACCCCCGCAGAGGGGATCATCGGATTCGCGGTGAATATGAATACCCTATGGAACTCGCGGGGCCGATCAAGCTTCGTCGTAGGCGTGTCCGGTCAAGGGTTCACCCCCACACGGGTGAACCGCCCGCTGCGGGAATCCTCATCGTTCATCATTGGATAAACTGCGTTACCGGATTCCGTGTCGAAAGCGGTCGAGTATGGCGGTAGTGCGAGGGCCTGACGGTTCGGCTGTGACACCGGGCGGCGAAGCCGCTCCCGCGCGTGCCGTGGAATTCGCGTGACGTCGACGCCGTCGGTGACGGCCTCCCGTGCCTCGGGATCCTCCGGCCCGCCGGTCAATTCCCACAACGAGTGGGATCCGTTGGAGGAGGTCGTCGTCGGGCGCCTCGAAGGCGCGACGATCCCCTCCCGCCATCCGGTCGTGGCCTGCAATCTCCCGCCGTGGGCGGCGCGGCTCCAAGGGGCCACCGCCGGCTTCGGGTATCCGCGCGTGCTCGTCGAGCAGGCGCAGCGGGAACTCGACGGGTTCATCACCCTCCTGGAGTCCCTCGGCGTCACCGTCAGACGCCCGGACGCGGTCGACCACAGGCGGCGTTTCGGAACGCCCGGCTGGTCGTCTCGCGGCTTCTGCAACAGCTGTCCGCGGGACAGCATGCTGGTGATCGGGGACGAGATCATCGAAACCCCGATGGCGTGGCCGTGCCGGTACTTCGAGACCCATTCCTACCGCGAGGTCCTCAAGGATTACTTCCGGCGCGGCGCGCGCTGGACGGCGGCGCCGAAACCGCAGCTCACCGAAGCGCTGTTCGAGACGGATTTCCGTGTCCCCGGGCCGGAGGAGCCCATGCGGTACATCCTCACCGAGTTCGAGCCGGTGTTCGACGCGGCGGATTTCGTGCGGGCGGGACGCGATCTGTTCGTCACACGAAGCAATGTCACCAACCGCATGGGAATCGAATGGCTGCGCCGCCATCTCGGGCCCGGTTACCGGATTCACGAGATCGAGAGCCGCTGTCGCACGCCGATGCACATCGACACGACGTTTCTCCCTCTCGCGCCCGGCAAGGTGCTGGTCAATCCCGAATACATCGACATCGACCGGCTGCCCGACGTCCTGGGCTCCTGGGACATCCTTGTCGCTCCCGAGCCCACGCCCATGGAAGAGCGTTTGCTCAAACTCACCTCGATGTGCGGGAAGTGGCTCAGCCTGAACGTCCTCGTCATCGACGGCCACCGGGTGATCGCGGACCGGCACCACACCGGTATGCTGCGCGCGCTCGAACGATGGGGGTTCGAGCCCGTCCCGTGCGACCTGCGGCACTACGCGCCGTTCGGCGGCTCGTTCCACTGCGCGACGCTCGACATCCGGCGCCGCGGGACGCTCGAATCGTATTTCGACTGACCGCTTCACCGGTCGGCCGAGCCGGCGGCACGCGTCATCCCCGCCGGACCTGCCGGATCCGCGGGCGAACGGCTAGAACCCGAAGCGCCACCGCTGGTCGTAGTTGCCGTGGCAGTCCCAGATGACGAGCCGGGTGCCGTTCGCGGTGCTGCCGTTGTTCGCCAGTCCCACGCACTTGTTGGCGGCGGCCTGACTGCGCACGCTGTTGTCGCTGTGGACGGCCCACTGCTGGTCGAAGTTGCCGTGACAGTCCCATACGACCAGCCGGGTGCCGTTGGCCGTGCTGCCGTTGTTCGCCAGCCCCACGCACTTGTTGGCGGCGGCCAGGCTCTGGATCAGACCTGCCGGGGCGCCGGCCGCCCACCGCTGGTCGTAGTTGCCGTGGCAGTCCCACACGACCAGGTCGGTGCCGTTCGCGGTGCTGCCGTTGTCGGCGAGCCCCACGCACTTCTCGTGGCCGGCGAGGCTGCGCCACAGAGGGACCGCGGCCGGCGCGGGGGACTTGTCGTGGCTCTGCGCCGTACCGGTCGCCATCCCTGTGGCGGCGAGCACCGACGCGGCGATCAGGGCGGGGATACGGATGGATCTCATCTCGTCCTCCTGGTGACGTGACGGGTCCGGGCCCGCCCATTCCCCACCCGGTGACGACCGGCCGTCAAGGCACTGGTACGACATGGACGGAATCGGTCCCTCTGGCCGGTCGCCGTCAGCGTCCGGCGTCTTCGAGTGGATATCGCCTTGCCGGACAGGCAGGGGCGGGGCCGCTCCGGTGCGTATCGCCGCGAGGCCGTGTGCCGGGCCGGTCGCGCGGCAGCAGCGACGCCGGCAGCAGGCCGAGAGCGGTGAGTCCGGCGAGGACCAGCAGGGTGGACCCCATCGCCGGGGACGACTCCAAGGCCGCGCCCGCGTCCGAAAGCCCCGCGGCGGACGACGCCGGCGGCGTCATCCCGGCGGCGACGGCGATGCCGAACGTCGGGCCGACGTTCATGGCGGTCTGCTTGAGTCCGCCGACGACCCCCGCGTACCCGGGCGGCGCGTCGCCGACGACGGTGCCGGTGGCGGCGACCATCACGGTGGCGAACCCCGCACCGAGCACGGCGAACGCCGCGCCGGTGACCGTCCACGCACCGGCCTCGCCGATCCGGGACAGCCCCGCGATGCCGAGCACGACGAGGACGACACCGGCGAGCGCGGCGCGGCGGGGGCTCGTCCAGCGCAGCGCGGCACCGGCGAGAGGCGCGCCGATGACCATGAACGCGGTCAGAGGGAGTACCCGCAGACCACAGTCGAGCGGGTCGAGACGGAGCACGTCCTGAAGGAAGAACGTGGTCACGAACAGCGTGCCGAACAGGCCGGCGGTGCTCAGCAGCAGGAGCGCCATCGATGCCGTCACCGGCACCGACCGCGCCACGGCCGGTGGCACGAACGGGTGCGCGGTACGGCGTTCGTGCGCGACGAGCACTGCCGCGACGCCCGCGACGGCGACGAGCCCGAGCAGCGTCGGCGTCCCCGTCCACCCGTACGCCGGCACCCCGGCCAGGGTGTGCACCAGGACCGCGAGCCCGGTCGTGAGCAGGGCGGCACCGGTGAGCCCCAGCCGCTGGGACGGGTGGCGTTCGGGCGCCGGCGCCCGAACGGCGAGGGTGAGCGCGGCGATCGCGAGCGCGGCCGGGACGTTGACCCAGAACACGGAACGCCAGCCCAGATGCGCCACGAGGACACCCCCGAGCAATGGGCCGGCCGCCGCGGCCACCCCTATCGCGCTGGTACGGACGGCGACCGGAGTGCCGAGCCGGTCCGGCGGATACGTGAGCCTCAGCAGTGCGAGCGTCGCCGGCTGGAGCAGCGCGCCGAACACCCCCTGGGCGACACGCAGGCCGATCACCCAGCCGACGGAGGGCGCGAGCGCGATGCCGGCCGAGGTGGCCCCGAAGCCGAGCACGCCGGTGAACAGCAGCCGCTGGTGCCCGTACCGGTCGCCGAGACGCCCCGCGAGGACCAGGAGCGCGGCCACCGCGAGCAGGTAGCCGGTACTGGTCCACTGGACCTGCGCCACGCTCGCGCCGAGGTCGCGCCGGAGACCGGGCTGGGCCATGAGCAGGACCGTGCCGTCCAGCGCGACGATCATCGCGCCGGCCGCGCTGACGAGGAGCGCGAGGTGCCGCCGTGCGGGTCGGGCTCCGGCCGCGGTCACGGGGTCACCGGGCCGAGATGAGCGTCCAGGGCCGCCGTGACGAGCCGGTCGAGCCGATCATCGTCGGGGGCACCGCTGGTCGACGGGGTGCCGAGGGCGAGCCGCAGGCTGCCCCAGGCCCAGAGCTGGGCGATGCCGTGCAGGTTCGACCAGAGGGCGGCGGCCGTGACCGCCGCCGCGCCCGCGTCCTCCGCGGCGCCGGGCCCGTGCGCGGGGTCCCGCTCCGCCCGGCAGCGGGTGACGAGCTCCACGACGACGCCGAACAGCGGGAGGGTCGACTCCCGCAGCCGGGGCCGGTCCGGTGCCGCGTCCTCGCTGTCGAGCAGGTCGTGCCGGAACATCAGCTCGAACATGCCGCGGTGCTCCAGCGCGTACCCGACGTACGCCCGCCCGAGTGCCCGCAACTGGCCGCGCGGCGACGTCGTACCGCCGGTCGCGGCCTCGAACCGGCCCTTGAGGTCCGCGAAACCGCGGTGGGCGATCGCGGAGAGCAGGGCGTGGTGGGTGGGGAAGTAACGGCGCGGCGCTCCGTGCGACACCCCGGCCCGGCGGGCGATCTCACGCAGTCCCAGTGAAGCGGTTCCCTCGGTCATGACGAGGTCCACGCCGATGTCGATCAGCCGTTCCCGCAGCGGGCTCCCAGATTCCATAGACAGTGTCTACCAGAGGAGGTAGACACTGTCTACTCGCAGAGAAAGGGCGGGTCAGGCCCTGTGGGGCCGGGGGTCCGTGCCGTACGGGCCGCTTCTGACGGTCGGCGTTCGAGCGGCGCGATCCGGACATGCTTGCGCATTCAAGCGTCCCGTCAGCCCTGGGGATGATCATCTTCCGGTGCGGCGTGCCCGCCCCGTCCCTTCGGCTCACTGTTCACTCCTACCTGCGGTGATCACTGAGTGTGCACGCCTCGCCGCGCTCTGGTGAGAAGCGGCTCAAAAACCGGCAGAATCCCGAGTTTGTCGGCCATATGTTCGGGGATTGATCACTCGCTTTCAAGATTGCTCAACAAGACGACGCCGCGACAGCACCGTTCCGGCCGCGCCGTGCCGGCCACCGAGACAGGAGCCCCACTCATGCTGCCCTCCATGCCCAGCCCCGCCCGCGAGCACTTCCTCGCCGAGCCGCGCGTCGGCGTCCTGGGGGTCACCGACTCCCGGGGCGGCGATCGTGCGCCCCTGATCGTGCCGGTCTGGTACGGCTACGAGCCCGGCGGTGACGTCGTCGTCCAGATGGGCCGGGCGACCATCAAGGCGAGTCTCCTGCGCGCCGCCGGCCGGTTCAGCCTCTGCGTGCAGGACGAGGGCAGGCCGTACCGCTACGTCAGCGTCGAGGGACCCGTCACGGCGATAGAGGAGACGGTGGACCCGGAGCTGCGCGAGGCACTGGCCCGGCGGTACCTGGACCCCGAGGAGGCGGGCGCCTATCTGGCGGCGACCTCCGACCAGCTCAAGGACGACATCGTCTTCCGCATGCGCCCGCGGCACTGGCGCAGCGCCGACTTCGCCGCCTTCGCGGCGGACTTCGCCGAAGCCGGCGCCGCCCAGGACGACGGCGCGGCCTGAGAGCCGGCGCGTCCTCCGCACCGCCCCACCGCACGAAACGGCGCGCACCCGCGCCGAAGCCCCACAAGCAAGAAGGACTCGATGACCGACACCGACGTTTCGTCACGCCTGCTGTTACCCCGTTCCCCGGCCCCCGCCCCGTCGCCGGCGGCGCCCGGCGCGCTCGCGGCCGGCTACCCCCGGGACAGCCTCGTCCCCGAGCTGTTCGAGGCGCGGGCCGCGGCGCGGCCGGACGCCCCGGCGGCCCGGCACGGGGAGCGCACCGTGACCTACGGGCAACTCGACGCCCACGCCGACGCCCTGGCGGCACGCCTGCTCGCCCGCGGCGTCCGTCCCGGTGACCTCATCGGCGTGTGCGGCAGCCGCTCGCTGGAAGCGCTGGTGGCACTGCTGGGCATCCTCAAAGCAGGCTGCGCGTACGTACCGCTCGACGACGACCTTCCGCCGGCGCGCCTGCGGGCCATGGCCGAGGACGCGGGGCTCAGCGCCGCCGTCACCCTGCCCGGCAGCACGCGCCCCGTGCGTGGTCTACGCGCGTCAGTCGAGGTCGGTTCCCTCGACCACCCCGTGCCTCCCACCGACGCCGCGGCCGCCGGCGCCCACCGCGGCCACCCCCGTACCCGCTCCGCGACCGACTGCGCCTACGTCGTCTTCACCTCCGGCACGACCGGCCGCCCCAAGCCCGTCGCGATACCGCACCGGGGCGTGGTGCGCCTCGTGCTGTCCGACCCCGAACTGTCACCGCCCGCCCCGGGCGACGGGGTGCTGCACGCCTACGGCCTGTCCTCCGACGCCTCGACGATCGAGATCTGGGGCGCGCTGCTCACCGGCGCCTGCCTGGTCCTCGCCGACCGGGAGGAACTCCTCTCACCCCTCGCCCTGGAACGCCTCTTCCGCGCGCAGAACGTGACGATGGCGTACCTGACGACGAGCGTCTTCCACCTGGTCGCCCGCACCCGCCCCGAGGCACTGGCCACGCTGCGGCACGTCTCCGCCGGCGGGGAGGCGATGGACCCGCGGCTGGCGAACGCCGTCCTCGCCGCCTGCCCGGACACCACCGTGGTCAACTTCTACGGCCCGACCGAGAACTCCGTGGTCTCCACCGCCCACGTCCTGGACCCGCTGCCCGAGGACGCCACGACCGTCCCCCTGGGCCGCCCCTTCGGCGCCTCCACCTGCCACGTCCTGCGGCCCGACGGCTCGGTGGCCGGGCCCGGCGAGGAGGGCGAGCTGTACGTCGGCGGCGACGGGCTGGCCCTGGGCTACCTCGGCGACCCGCGGCTGACCGCCGAGCGCTTCGTCCCGCTGCCCGCCGTGGAGCCGGACGGGCCGCTGTACCGGACCGGCGACCGGGTCGTACGGACCGCCGACGGCCTGCTGGAGTACCGCGGCCGCCTCGACCGCCAGGTCAAGCTGCGCGGCGCGCGCGTCGAACTCGACGAGGTGGAGACCCGGCTGCGGGCCCACCCCGCGGTCGGCGAGGCCGTCGTCGAGGCCGAGTCCGGCGCCCTGACCGCCTACGTCACGGCCGCCCGCCCCGGCGACCCCCTGCCGCTGCCCGCCCTGCGCGCCTACTGCGCCGAGTGGCTGCCCCCGCAGGCCGTCCCGGTCCTGATACCCATGGACCACTTCCCCGTGACCAGCGGCGGCAAGGTCGACCGCGCCCGCCTGAAGTCCACCGCACCGCTGCCCGGCCGCGCCGACGACGCGGCGAGCCGCGAAGGGACGGAGGAGGCGGAGGAGCCGAAGGTCGAGGGCCTGCTCGACGTCCTCACCGAGGTGTGGCAGCGGGTGTTGCGCGTACGCCCCACGCCCCAGGACGACTTCTTCCTCCTCGGCGGCGACTCCCTGCTCGCCTCGGAGGCCGTCACCCGCACCCTCGCCGTGCTCAGCCTCGACGCGGCCCTGGGCTCCACCCTCATCAGGGCCCTGCTGGCCGCGCCCACCCTGGAGGGCTTCACCGCCGCCGTGCGCGAGGCCCGGGGCGGCTTCGGCCGGGCGGACGACGCGGAGCCGGCCGTCGACTTCGCCGCCGAGACCGAGCTCGGCTTCGACCTCCCGCCCGCCGAAGGCCCGGCACCGCACCCGCACGACCCGAAGGACATCCTGCTCACAGGCGCTTCCGGGTTCGTCGGCGTGTTCCTGCTGCACCGCCTGCTGCGCTCGACGACCGCCCGCGTCCACTGCCCCGTCCGGGCGACGAGCCCGGCCCACGCCGAACAGCGGGTACGTACCGCGCTCACCCGCTACGGACTGCACCTCGACGAGGCCGACCGGCGGCGGGTCGAGTGCTTCCCCGGAGACCTGACCCAGCCGGGACTGGGGCTCGACGCCGGGCACTCCGCCGAACTGGCCCGCCGGCTGGACCTGATCGTGCACAACGGCGCCCGCGTCAACTTCCTCTACCCGTACGAGCAGCTGCGCCCGGCCAACGTCGACGGCACCCGCGAGATCATCCGCATCGCGGCACCCCGCCGGGTCCCGGTGCACTTCGTCTCGACCGTCGCCGTCGTCGCCGGGTTCGGCACCGCCGGGGTGCGCGAGGTGGACGAGGACCTGCCGCTCGCCCACGCGGACGGGCTCACCATGGGCTACGCCGAGAGCAAATGGGTCGCCGAAGGCGTGCTGCGCCGCGCCGCCGAACAGGGCCTGCCGGTGGCCGTGTACCGGCCGTACGAGGTGACGGGCGACCGGGCGACCGGCGCGTGCAACACCGAGACGGCCATCTGCTCGCTGTTCAAGACGGTCGCCGAGACGGGGCTGGCCCCCGACATCGAGCTGCCGATGGACTTCGTCCCCGTCGACCACCTCGCCGAGTCCGTGGTCCACATCGCCACGCACCAGAAGGCCGACGGCCGCGTCTACCACGTCACCAACCCCCGCCCGGCGATGTTCTCGGACGTCCTCGACCGGATGCGGGCGGCGGGCTTCACCCTGCGCACGCTGCCGTACGACCGGTGGGTCGGCGAGCTGGTGCGGTACGTCGCCGAGAAGCCGACGAGCGCCACGGCGCCGTTCGTGTCCCTGTGCGTCGACCGCAGCCGCAACGCCGACATGTCCGTCAAGGAGATGTACCTCAAGGACACCTTCCCGGTCCTCGGCCGGCGCAACGCCGAGGAAGCGCTCACGGACAGCGGACTGCACTGCCCGCCCGTGGACTCCGCGCTGCTGGACCGGTACCTGGAGTACTTCTTCGCCTCCGGCTACCTCGACCGCCCCGCGCACGTACCGGACCGGCCGGCGCCGCACGCCGCCGCGGCGGGATCGGAGCACACCGCGTGAACCCGTCCGAAGCCCTCGTCCCGGTCCCCGAGGTCGAGCCCGGCACCGCCGGACCGCCCTGCGCCTACGCCCGCCTGCGCGCCGAACAGCCCGTCGTCAAGGCACAGCTGCCCAACGGCGAGACGGGCTGGCTGATCAGCCGTTACGACGACGTGCGCGCCGCGTTCGCCGACCCCCGGCTCGTCCGGCCGCTGCTGTCGGCCTGGCCGCCCCGCGAAGGGTCCGACGCCCCGCCGCCGTGCCTGCCGACCTTCCTGGAGATGACCGGCGCGCACCACGAGCGGGTACGTCGCACCGTCCTGCCGATGTTCGGCCGGCGGCGGCTGGAGTTCATGGGGCCCCGGATCCGGACGATGGCCGGGGAGCTCATCGACGCCATGGTGGCCGGGGCCCGGGACGGCACGGCGGACCTCGTCGCCGCGTACGCCGAGCCGCTGCCGCTGCGCGTGCTCTGCGAGACCACCGGCCTGCCGTACGAGGACCGCGACGTCTACCTGCCGCACACCCTGGCGCTCCTCGGCGCGGCCGGGCTGACGATGGAGGAGGTGCTCGCGGCGCTGTACGCGCTCCAGGACTACGCCGAGGAGCTCATCTCCCTCAGGGAGAAGGACACCGACGGCGAGGACTACATCCGGCTGCTGCTGGCCGAGGCCCGCCGCCCGGGCAGCGAGCTGACCAGGGACGACGTCGTCAGCTTCGTCGTCACCATGCTGATGGCCGGCTACAAGACCAACATCCAGCACACCGGCAACGCCCTGCTCGCCCTGCTCACGCACCCCGAGCAGCTGCGGATGCTGCGTGAGGAGCCCGGGAGGATCGGCACCGCGGTGGAGGAACTGCTGCGGTACGTCCCGCTGATGAACGCCATCAACATCCTCGTCGCGAAGGAGGACTTCACCCTGCACGGGCAGCACATCCGGGCCGGGGACGCGGTCGTCCCGGTGCCGGCGTCCGCCAACCGCGACCCGGAGGCCTTCGACGACCCCGACCGGCTCGACCTGACCCGGTCGCCCAACGCGCACGTCGCGTTCGGGCACGGCCCGCACGCGTGCACGGGCGGGCACCTGACCCGGCTCCAGCTCGCCACCGCGATCGAGGTGCTGCTCGAACGGCTCCCCGGCATCGAGCTCGCCGTACCGGCGGAGACCATCCCCTGGGACGAGTCCACCCCGCTGCGCGCCCCGGCCCGGCTGCCCGTGCGCTGGTGACGCGCCCGCCCGGCGGACGCACTGCCGGCGCCCCCAGGAAAGAACCCAGGAAGATCCCAGGAAAGAGACCCCGCACACCATGACCGCACCTCACGCCCCCGCGTCCGAGGAAACCCCGCACGACGAGCCCCTCCCGCACTACCCCTTCAGCACCCGGGGCGACCGGCTCGCCCCCGAACTCGGCGAGCTGCGCGGCCGCTGCCCCGTGGCCCGGGTCAGCACCAACTCCGGCGACCAGGCGTGGCTGGTCACCGGCTACGAGCTCACCCAGCACGTGCTGCGCGACCGCGCCTTCGCCCGCTCCGTGCTGGCCGAGGCGGACAGCCCCGGGCAGGACGCCCCGATCCTGGCGCCCGAGCTGCTCGACGCCATGAACCACCTCCAGAAGGCCGGGCTGCGCGACGAGGTGCTCAAGGCCCTCGGCCGCAACCAGCCCGAACTTCCCGCCGACTGGGTGGAGGAGGTCACCCGCGAGGGCCTGGAGGCGATGGTCCGCGGAGGCGGCCCCGGCGACCTGCAACACCACTTCGCGGAGTGGGTCGCGGGGCAGTGCATGTGCCGGCTGCTCGGACTGCCCTTCGAGGACCACGCCTGGCTCGCCGTACGGGCCGACCTCGACCTGACCATGGTCACGCCCACCCACGAGGAACTCGCCCGCAACTGGGAGGAGATCCGCGTCTACATGCACGAGCACATGGCGGCCCGCCGCCCCGGTGAGCCGCGCGGCCTGGCGGACCGCCTCGCCGACCTCAACGCCACGCACCAGGGGCTGACGGACCGGCAGCTGTCGAACATCGTGTCCGTCCTCTTCGTCAGCGGCTACGAGGACTTCGCGAGCTTCCTGGGCGTCGCCGCCTTCAACCTCCTCCAGCACCCCGAGGTCATGAGCGAGCTTCGGGCCCGCCCGGAGACGATGCCGCAGTGCGTCGAGGAACTCCTGCGCTGCGGCGTGGTCCTGGGCAACGCCATCCCGCGCTTCGTCACCCGGGACGCGCGGCTCGGTCCGGCGGAGGTGAAGGAGGGCGACATGGTCCTGCTCTCCCTGGACGCGGTCAACCACGATCCCGCCGCGTTCCCCGAGCCGGAGACCTTCGACCCGACCCGTTCGCCCAACCCGCACCTCCGCTTCGGCTACGGCCGCCACCACTGCCCCGGCGCCCACCTGGTCCGCCGCCAGTCCGACGTGGCCTTCCGCGTCCTCCTCGACCGGCTGCCCGGCATCCGTCTCGCCGTGCCGCCGTCGGAAGTGCCCTGGCACCCCGACCGCATGGCCATCATGCCGGCCGGGATCCCTGTGACCTGGTAGACGGAACCCGGCACCGCGATCGCGGCTGAAGACGACGAGGCCACAGCTCTATGGGCTGTGGCCTCGTCGTCTGCGCGCTGTCGTCCGCGCGCTCAGGAGACCGGGGCCCCGCCGGCCTCCGGCGTGCCGGCGGGTGCGGCGGCCAGCCGCAGGGCCCGGTCGCGGTCGCGCGCGTCGAGGGCGTCGACGAGAGCGGCCTGCCGGTCGTACCGGGCCCGGAGAATCTCGGGGGCGGTGGTGGTGGGTCCGGCCGGTTCGGCGACGGTCAGCAGGCCGTCGTACAGCGAGCGCAGCAGTGCGCTGGGGCTGAGGGCGGCGAGGCGGGCGCGCAGCGTCCGGTCGGCGTGGGCGAAGGCGACGGGGTCGGCGGCGTCGGCGGCCTCGCCCAGGGGAGTCAGGTGACGCCGCAACCCGGCGATGTCGGCGGGGGAGGCGTGCCACAGGGCGTCCTCGACGAGCAGGGGGTCGAGGGCGTCGCGGACGCGCAGGGCCTCGTCCGGGCGCCGCTCGTCCAGGGCCCGGGCCCAGGCGTCCAGCCGCCCGGCGGGCGGTGGCTGGGCGGCGAAGAGCCCGCCGCCCGGGCCGGGCCGGACGGTGACCAGGCCGCGCGCCTGGAGGAGACGCAGCGCCTCGTTGAACGTGCCGACGGACACCCCGCACGCGGTGCGCAGTTCGTCCTTGGTGCCGAGACGGGCGCCCGGTTCGGTGCGGGTGACGCGCTCGGCGATGCGCTCGGCGGCCATCTCGGCGCGGGAGGGGGAGGCGGGGCGCTCCCAGTCGTCGCGGCGCAGGGCGGGGGGTTCGGCACCGTCACGCGCGTGGCCGGTGTCGTGCCCGTCTGTGCGGTGGTCTGCGGTTCCCACGGTGCCTCCTCGGTCCCCGACAACCCCGCCGGAATTGATTATGACGAATAGCATCGCACCTCTTGACGCCTTTCGTAAACCACATGCATGATCACCGTAATCATCATGATGATTAGAGGGGAGCGAGCACGGTGATCGAGCAGGACTTCCGCGACGCGATGGCCGGGGTCTGTGCCCCGGTGACGATCGTGACGGCCACTCAGCACGGGACCCCGTACGGGGCCACGGTCAGCGCCTTCACCTCGCTGTCACTCCGCCCGGCGATGGTCTCGGTGGCGCTGGACCGTTCCTCCGACGTCCTCGCGCGCATCCTCGCGACCGGGCGGTTCGGGGTGAACGTGCTCGGCCACGACCAGGACGAGCAGGCCAGGACCTTCGCCCGCCGTGTGCCCGACCGCTTCGCCGCGTCCGGGACGCCCTGGGGCTACGACCACGGGCTGCCGCGGCTGACCGGTGCGCCGGGCTGGCTCGTGTGCGAGCTCGGATCGGTGGTCGAGGGCGGCGACCACCTGCTGCTCCTCGGCGACGTCGCGCACGTCCGCACGGCCGAGGCAGCACCTCTCGTCTACGGTCGCCGCACCTTCGGCACCCACTCCGCGTTCGCGCGATGACCCCCGCCCCTTCCGCGTTCGCGCGATGAACCTCCGTCGGACGCCCCTCAGTCAGACACCCAGCCAGCCGAACCCCAGCCGGGAGCCCCACATGACCAGCACGTACACCCGTCCCGCGCCGTCCGCCGTCCCGCCCGCCGCGGCCCCGGCCCCGACCCGGGCCGAGCTCGTGGCGCGGGCGGAGGCGCTTCAGCCCCTGCTGCGTGAGCACGCCGCCCGGATCGACGCGGAGCGGCGGGTGACCGACGAAGTGATCGAGGCGCTCGCGGAGGCCGGCCTGTTCAAGCTGACCGTGCCGCGGCGCTTCGGCGGCCACGAGAGCGACGTCCGCACCCTGATCGACGTGACGGCCGCGATAGCCGAGGGCGACGGCTCGACGGGCTGGGTGGCCGCCGTGGTCAACACGGCCAACTGGCTCGCCGCGCTCTTCCCCGAGCAGGCGCAGGAGGAGGTCTTCGGTGCCGACCCCGACGCCCGGGTCACCGGCGTGTTCAGCCCGACCGCCACCAGCCGCAAGGTCGAGGGAGGCTGGCGGATGACCGGCCGCTGGTACTACAACTCGGGCTCCTCGCACTCCTCGTGGGCGGTCCTCGGCATGCCCCTCACCGACGGGGACGGCGAGGTGGTCGACCAGGCGATGGTGCTGGTCCCGCGGTCCGAACTGGAGCTGGAGGACACCTGGTTCGTCGCCGGGCTGCGCGGCACCGCCAGCAACTGCCTGATCGCCGAGGACGTCTTCGTGCCCGGGCACCGGGTGATGTCCGTACCCGGTGCCATCGAGGGGGACGTCCCCGCCGACCACGGCCCGAGCGGCCTGTTCCGCACCGCGTTCTCCCCGCTGCTCGCCGTGGGCCTCGCGGGCCCCCAGCTCGGCCTGGGGCGCGCCGCCTTGAAGCTCGTCACCGAGAAGGCCGCGACCAAGCCGATCTCGTACACGTACTACGAGACCCAGGCCGAGTCGGTGGGCGTCCAGCTCCAGGTCGCCGAGGCCGCCATGAAGATCGACACCGCCCATCTGCACGCGCACCGGGCCGCCGCCGACCTCGACACGGCCGCGGCGCAGGGCGCCGACCTCGACATGCTGACCAGGGCGCGGGTGCGCGCCGACACCGGACACGCCATCGACAACCTCCTGTCCGCCATCGGCACCCTGCTCAATGTGCACGGCGCCGGGTCCTTCGCGGACACCAGCGCGCTCCAGCGGATCTGGCGCGACGCGAGCGTGGCCGGCCGGCACGCGGCGTCCACGCCCGCGGTGGCCATGGAGATCTACGGGAAGGTGCTGCTCGGGGTCGAGGAGCGGATCACGCCCTTCGTCTGACCGCGCCCGATGCCGCCGGTGCCGGTCATGTCGGGGACGACCCGGCCCGGCCCGCTCGCCGCGCCGGGCCGGAGCGCCCTCCGGCGCGGTGTCCGGTTCCCCCCTTGGATGTCCTGTGAAGAGCGTGAAGAATCCGCACCGTCACGCCATGTCTCTCGTGTCACATCGGTGAGGAGAAATCATGCGCTCGGTGAAGACGGCCCTCGCTCTCGGTGTCGCGGCGCTGGCCGCGGCGGGGAGCGTCATGGCCCCGGCCGCGACAGCCGCGACTCCCTCCGTGAACGCCAACGGAAAGGCCATGACCTGGACCCTGCTCGCGGACGGCCCCAGTGGAACGGTCCAGGTGGGCGGCGGTCCGCTGAGCAACGCCTATCAGGGCGACACCGCCGTGTCCACGGCGTTGCCCCTGCTCTGCCTGAGAGTCGACGGCCGGCCGGCCCCCGCGGGCATCACACCCGGTTTCTACGCGGGCTGGGCGCGCGGCACGGTCGCGGCCACCGGTCCGATCCGCGGCACCCGCCTGACCAGCCTCGCGGTCGCCGACGGCGTCTGCGCGAACAACTTCGGCCCGGGCTGGCGCATGGCCGAGTTCCACGACGGCAGGTACGGCCCCAACCTGGAGAGCTCAGGGGGCTGGAGCTTCTGGGCCTACGGTGACGTCCCCGCGGGCACCCGGTTCTGGACATCCATCGACGACCAGCCGGCCAACCCCTGGAACTGAAACGGTCCGGGCGGCGGGGTAGGTCAGGGTGATACGCCCTGACCTACCCCGCTGTTCTTCACTGTGAACGATCCGTCACCATCCGTCTGGAGCCTGACTGTTCCGGCCTGGCGCCCTGACCAGCCGCGCAGCCCTTCCTCGCCTCCATGTCATAGTGGAGCCTTTCATTCAGCAAAGGACCAAAGGCTCTCTGCCTGAGGTCCCGTCAGCTATGAAGACTGAGCAAGGGCTCGATCGTCACGCAGCGGCCCGGAAGCCCGGGAAACCGTGGCGTGGTTCCGTGCGCGCTGTGCTGCCGCCGAGTCTCCACCACCGGAGATCGGAGACCGTGTGACCGCCAAGACCCCCCGCACAGCACTCGCCGCCGCCGGCGCCGCGCTGATCCTGTCACCCCTTCCCACCGGCACGGCCGTGGCCGCCGAGAAGGCACCGGCCATCAGCGTGATGGCCTTCAACGTCGAGCAGCTCCCCTCCATCACGGAGATCGCCCGCACCTGGGGCAGCGACCGCCGCACCGAACGCGCGACCGTGGCCGCCGAGGTCATCCGGCGGGAGAACCCCGACGTCGTCGTGCTGGACGAGGCGTTCAACAAGTACGCCCAGGCCATGCGCACGGACCTCCGGAAGGCCTACCCGCACCAGAGCTCGCTCGTCGGCGAGCACTGCGGCGGGAAGGGCAACTGGACCAGTTACGCGGGCAATTGCAGCAACTCCCCGATCGTCGTCAACGGCGGCGTGACCGTTCTCAGCAAGTACCCCATCCTCGAATCCCACCAGCTCGTCTACAGCGACAGCGACAGAAAGACCAGCGACTACAAGTCCAACAAGGGCGCGGCGCTCGTACGCCTCTCGGTGGACGGCGCCCCCGTCTGGGTCGCGGGCACCCACCTCCAGGCGGACGAGGAGTCGGGCAGCCCCATCGAGAACACCCGCAAGGTCCGCCTCCGGCAACTGCGGGAACTGCGCTCCTGGGCCACGGAGAAGTCCGGCGGCCGCCCCGTGATCGTCGCGGGCGACCTCAACGTCGAGTACCACGCGACCGACCCCCGCGACGGCCGCGCGCCCACCGGAGCGGTCAGCGCCGACGTGGCCGAGGCCGACGGGGCACTCGGCGGGAAGCTCTCTCCGCAGCACATCACCCAGCACACCTACGACATGGTCGGCAACGCCCGCGCCAAGCTCCGCGACGACGCCAAGGGCAGCTACGCCAAGTACCGCAACCGCCTCGACTACATCGGCTACATCAACGGCACCGGCCCCGCCCCCACCTTCACGGACGGGCGCGTCGTGAGCTACGCGGGCCTCCACAAGGGAGGGGACCCGCTGGCCGAGATCCCCTCCGACCACCAGCCCCTCGTCTCCCGCGTGACCGTCGCACGCTGACCCGACGCCTCACCCCGGGGCGTGTGGACGGGCCCCATGGGGCGGCCCGTCCACACGCCCGGAACCTGTCGGGGGAAGCCGAGAGGGGCGTACCCGCGTGCGTTCCGTCATGGTGGGAGGGGTGGCACCGCGTGGCTCCCGCCGGTGCTCCGCCGTTCCCGGGCGCCCGTCGATTCCGCCGCCTCATCGGCGAGGCGGGCCCCCGGGGCCCTCCCCGGCGGCCGGCCGGGTGGTACGCCCACCACGCCCTCGGCGGACGGCTGCGCGCATTCGCCTGATCATCGTTCGCCGGACGGCGGCGCGGGGGAGAGATGCTCCATGCCCAGGACCCCCGCCTTCTGCTACGCCTTCATCAGCCACCGCCTCATCAGGGCCGCCCTGGGAGACAGCCCGTCCCACGACGTCCGCTGGATCACCCCGGCCCCCGGCACGCGCTGCGCCGAGATCGGCAGCGGAGGAGGCTTCTACACCTCCGCCCTCGCCGCCCACCTCGGCCCCGGCAGCCTCCTCGTCGCCCTGGACCCCGCCGCCCACGACCCCCGCGCCCGACGCGGTACGGGACCGGGCGCCACGACCGTCCACGTCGCCGGGGACGGCCTCGCCCTGCCCTTCGCGTCCGCCAGCCTCGACGCCCTGCTGTACAGCTACAGCCTGGAGGAGATGCCCGACCAGCGCGCGGCCCTGGCGGAAGCCGAGCGCGTCCTGCGCCCGGGAGGACAGCTCGTGCTGTTCCTGTGGCGGCCCCTGATGCCCCGTCGCCGCCGCACGTCCGCCCTCACGGCCCTACGGGCCCGGGGCGAAGGACTCGTACCGGTCCGTGCCCACCGCGGGTTCCAGAACCTGCGCCTCGCCTACAGGAAGCGGTGACCGGCCCTGCGGTCATTTCCGGAAGCACAGTGACGGGCACCGGGCACCCGGCACCCTTGGTCTGAGGACCAGTCAGCGGTGCCGTCCGGCGGTGTGGTTGGCTACGCCGTATGGGTCTCAGGCAAGAGTTCTTCGAGTGCGCAAATGTGCGATCGAGTGTTTTCCGCCGGGGTGCCCGGCGGAACCTCGCCGGCCGGGCGGGGGGTGCGTCATGAGCGTCGGCAGCGTCCCGTCGGAGCCCGGTCGCGTCCAGGCGCCGTATGCGGCGCCCCCTTTCGATCCCGAACTGGAGCCCGCGCTCGCGGCCATCAGCAGGGAGTCGCGGGAGTCGCTCACCCCGGACAACCTGGAGGCGCGGCGGGAGCGGGACGCCGCGTCCCGGCCCAGGCCGACGGCCGAGGAACTGCGCGCCGACGGACGTTTCGAGGTGACGGAGCTCCGTGTGCCGGGCCCGCCGGACGGACCGGACGTCACGCTCGTCAGCGCACGCCCGGCCGGGCTCACCGGCCCGCTGCCTCTCCTGTACTACATGCACGGAGGCGCCATGGTCATGGGCAACGCCTGGTCCGTGCTCCCGCGCATCCTTCGCGAGTGGGCCCTCCCGCTGGGGCTGGCTGTCCTCTCGGTCGAGTACCGGCTGGCGCCGGAGACGCGGTACCCGGGACCGCTGGAGGACTGCTACGCCGGACTCGTCTGGGCGGCCGGACACGCGGCCGAGCTGGACATCGACGCGGACCGCGTCATCATCGGAGGCAAGAGCGCCGGAGGCGGGCTCGCCGCGGCCCTCACCCTGCTGAACCGCGACCGCGGCGGCCCCCGGCCGCTGGGGCAACTGCTGCTGTGCCCGATGCTCGACGACCGCGGCGGCACCTTCTCCAGCCACCAGATGTCGGGCCTCGGCATCTGGGACCGCACCTCCGACGTGACCGTATGGAAGGCCCTGCTGGGGGAGCGCTACGGTGCCGCGGACCTGCCGCCCTACGCGGCCCCCGCCCGTGCCACCGACCTCTCCGGCCTTCCTCCGACCTTCATCGACGTCGGGTCGGCCGAGATGTTCCGGGACGAGGACGTGGCCTACGCGAACGCCATCTGGCAGGCCGGCGGCCAGGCCGAACTGCACGTATGGCCGGGCGGCTACCACGGCTTCGACGGCCTGGCCCCGAAGGCCGCCCTCAGCCAGGACGCACGCGAGGCCCGTACCCGCTGGCTCCGGCGCCTCCTCGCACAGTCCGGCGAGGGGAACCGGCACGTCCGATGAGCGGGCGGGGGCCACGGCGTGCCCGCGGCTTCCCGTACGTTCTCGCCTGCCGGGCCCGGCAGGGCATCCGCGGCCCCGCGCGGCACGCTGCCGGTCAGCGGCGGAGGGCCGAGTCGAGCTGGTGACGGAGCACGTCGAACCGGGTGCGGCCAGGGCTGTGCGGCGGCATCTGCCGCATGATCGCGCGGACCGCTTCCGGTGCGTGCTCGATCGCCCACCGGATCTCCTCGTCACCGACGCCGGCGTCGTCGCCCGCCGCGAGTTCGCCGGCGCGCGCCGCGTACATCGCGGGTCCGAGGGCGTGCTTCGCTTGGTGAGGTGTGGCCAGCGGGTGGATGTAAGGGGCGGCCGCCGAGTAGCCCGCGGCGCGGGCGGCTGCCGTCGCGGCCGGATCGCCGACCTCCCGCGCGGCGGCGAGGGCCGCGAGGGCGAGGGAGCGCAGCGGCCCCTTCCGCATCTCCTCGCGCGCGTAGGAGCGTATGCCCTCGACGGCCTCGCGAGGGCGCGTGTCGGAGGGGGCCTTCGCCTCGAACAGCGGCAGCGCCCGCTCGGCGCAGTCGGCGGCCCAGGCCCCGAGGCGGCGGCGGTCTTCTTCGCTTATGGTCACCTTGTCCACTCGCACATACTGCCGGTTCCGGCGCTCCCTGTCGCCGCGGGCCGTCACCGCGGCGGGCTGCCGACCTGAAGTCGGCAGCCCGCTGGAACAAGCCCGCAGCGGGGCCGGCCGGGCGGTGTCAGCGACCTTCGTCAGGCGGTGTGCCACAGCTCCTGCCGCCCGGCCCGTCGAACTGCACCGAGCTGAAGAAGTCCCGGTAGGTGGGGAAGAAATTGCCCTTGCCCGCCGGGCCGGCGGAAGTGACGGCCGTACAGCCGGAGTAGTTCACTTCGGACCAGAGGTGGATGGTCGAAGAGGTCCGGTTCCAGTCGGACTTGGCCCGGTCGTTCATGCCGAGTGGGATGAGGTCCGGCGTGCTCGCCCTCAGCATGACCATGTCGCCGGTGCCGTCGAGTCCCGAGAACATGCAGTAATAGCCGTCAGGGCACCGGTCGTATCCGTCGGCCGCATGGGCCGTGGAGACCGGCAGTACGACGGCGGCCGCGGCCGCCGCGAGCATGAGAAGGGCACGCTTCGTGTTCCTCATCCGCTTGTGCTCCTTGATCCGAATCCCGGGATTTCGCCGCCCGACGAAGAGCACCGCCCGCACCGTCACCGCTGCCCGGTGCCGTTTCGAACAGACGCCGCAGAGGGCGGCCGGACCGGCCGCCCTGGCATCGCGTCCGCCCGGTCGGAGGGGACGGAACGCGGGTCATCCAGGGCTCGGCCTGCTGTGCCTGACGTTACCGGGAATCGGCTGTACGGGGGAGGCTTTGTGAGGCTGGCACTTCTGTTCTGGGCGAAGGGGGACGTGGTCACGGTGGGGACCGTCCTGCCTGGGCGCGACGCTCCGATGCCCAGCCGACACCGACGGGATCGGCGCATCGGCCCAGCCAGGAATCGCCACAGCCGCCGCTCGCCCACCACCTTGCCGGGAAGCCTGGCGGTCAGCCTCGCAGGGCCTCGTAAGCGGCTCGCAGCAGTTTTCGGCCGCGGGGGTCGGTGAGGCCGAGGTGGGTCATCTGGTTCATCACGTAGGAGACGGTCATGCGTGCGTCGAGGTCGTTGACGATCAGTGATCCGCCCCTTCCGCCCCAGTAGCAGGTATGTGGGCTGGGCGTGTCGACCGGTGCGTCGTCGGAGGCCAGGGCGTAGCCGGTTCCGAAGCGTACGGGGATCCCGAGGACGAGGTCGGTGCCGTGGGACTGCTCGTCGAGCGCCGCGCGGCAGGTGGCTTCGGAGAGGAGACGTGCGGAGGGCGTCCTGCCTCCGTCGGCGAGTACGGACTGGACGGCGGCTACGGACCGCGCGTTTCCGTAGCCTGCCGCGGCGGGTATCTCGGCCCGGCGCCAGCGGGTGCTCCAGGTGTCCTGGGCGGTGACGTAGGCGCCGACCGGGATGGTCACGCGCGATTGGCGGCGGGTGCGGGTTCGCCGTCGAGGCGGATCGCCACCGAGGCGCCGACGTCCGCCCCGTCGCGCAGGGAATCGGCGAACGCCTCCCGCACGGCGCCGAACCGGTCGCTGCAACTGCCGTGAATCTCCATGTCGAAGAGGATCTCCGATCGCAGCGCGCCGCGGAGCCCTTCCTGCGCGGCTGTCCGAACACGTGGGCTCGCTGACCGATGCCTTCGGAGTTCCTGAACAGGCCGTCGGCCGAACCAAGGAAGGCCCGGCCCCTTTCGGCCTCCTGTGACACGGCCGGGCCGGCGGCCACCCCCGTCCGGTCACAAGACAGGCGTGACGTCCCCCGGTGTTGTGTCGTTGTCGTGTTTGGGTGCACGAACCCCGTGTGCCGGTGGACCGGGCGTAGTTCCGGGCACCGGCGCACGGGGACTCCCCGGCAGCATGAGACCCGATGGACCTGCGGAGATCCCTGCGGTACGGCTGCGTATGCTCCTGTGGTGACTGAAGTGAACATGAAAAAACCACAGGACGGGACCGTGGACCGGGGGCTGTACCTCATGTTCACGCTCGCCGTGGTGCTGCTCGGCTGGATCATCGCCGCGGCCAATACCGGCCTCGCGTACCTCACCCTCGGCATGGACTGGATACCGATCTCCACCGGCGTGCTCGGGTGCTTCGTCCTCGCGATCGTCCTGCGCTTCCTCCACTGCGCGTGGTGGCTGGCCGCCCTCTCGTTCGTACCGGCGCTGTGCGTGCTCGTGGGCTCGGTCCAGTACGCACCCGAGGCCGCGCTCGACAACAGAGGCGTCCGTGAGAGCGTCCTCATCACCGACGACAGCGCCGAAGCCGGCCGGTCGGACCACCGCTTCACTCTCACCGGCCGCTCGGGCGAGCTCAAGGAGACGCTCAACCACGACGGAGCCTTCCCCGAGTGGAAGGTGGGTGACCGCGTCGAGGTCATCAGCGACCCGAAGGGCGTCGTCCCGCTGGAAGCGGCCTCCGGCGTCGACCCGGACTCGGAGTTCGACCTGCTCGTCATGGGCGTCATCGGATGGACCGGCATCACGCTGCTCGCCGGCCGCCGCGGATTCGTACGGCGCAGTGCGGGCCGGCGCCCTCTGTTCGACCACGACTGAGCCCGGCGGTCGGTCATGCCGTGCGACACCGGGGTCGCACGAACGAGTGACGTACGGCATGTCCGCCAGGCCTCGTGGGAAGCCCTGCGGCGACATGCAGTGCACTTCAAGGGGGCGTTCATGCACCGTATCTCCGCAGTAGCGGCAACTCTCGGGGGCCTCGTGCTCCTCGGTTTCCTCGCCACGCCGGCCAACGCCGTGCCGGACCCGGTGGCAACCGTCACCTGTGTCGTCGAGGACGTCACGGGTCTGGTCGACCCGGCCAGCATCGCGGTCCCGAGCGAGCTTCCCGGCGTTTCCTGCCTGGCTCCTTGATCCGCGCGAGGGCGGGAACGGCCCTCGATGTCCTGGCCCGGGGACGGCGGGCACGCCACCCTGGCCCCGCGGATGCGCTCGGTGTTCGACGAGCAGCAGGCGCGCCCGGCGCTCTGCTCTCCCCTTCACCATGGGGAGGGCAGAGCGCTTGTTCGTTCTCAGCGAGGCAGCCGGTCGGCCGACCGGATCGTGTTCGTGCAAGCCCTGTGCTGCCCGCGGGCAGAGAAGAGCTTGCCGCAGTACGAGACCTTCGCCGAGGAGTGCATGCTCGGCGACGTCCTCGTGGACCGGGACATGCCACCCGGGTACGGCGTGCGTGCCACCGCCGCGAGGAGGATGGTTCGGCCGATGACGTGCTGGTGTGCATCCCCTTGCCGGAGCGGGCCGCTACCGCATATCGATTGAAGGCCCCGGCCGGGTCCTCCACGCGGCCGCCCGGGGGAGGACCGCCCTTTCATACGAATGCCGCAACGCGCCCATCGCGTACCTGCCGGGGAGGGAGAAGGACAGACCGTCGGATGCCCCGCCGACCTGCGCGGAACCGGGCGGGCACCGCCGGACGACTCGTCTCGCGACCCCAGGGGCGCAGACCTACGCTGATGCCGTTGCCTTGGTCCTCGGACGACAGGAGCGCATGCGGTGAAGCCGTCCCTCACCCGGTTGTACCAGGCCTGCGTGGCCGCTGCCGCCGCCGGTGTACTCGTCGCCCCGGCCGTCGCGGGCCCCGCGTACGGGGCCACCGCCCCGGTGCGGCCCGTCCCCGCCGCCTCGTCGGACAGTGACACGGACTTCTCGCGGCTCACCCCGGCCGTCGCGGCGAAACTGGACAAGGCTGTGCGCCGGACCATGCGTGAGGCGAAGGTGCCGGGCGTGATCGTGGGGCTGTGGGCTCCCGGCAAGGGAAGCTACGTGCGGGCCTTCGGCGTGGCCGACAAGGCGACCGGCAGGCCGATGAGGCCTGATCTCAACGTCCGCATCGGCAGCGAGACCAAGACGTTCACGGTCACCGCTCTCCTCCGGCTGGTCGACAGGAGGAAGGTCGGCCTGGACGACGCCATCGGCAAGTACGTCACCGGCGTGCCGAACGGGGACCGCATCACCCTGCGCCAACTGGCGGGCATGCGCAGCGGGCTCTTCAACTACAGCGAGGACGAGGCGTTCGACAAGGCGCTCACCGCTCACCCCGAACGGCCGTTCACGCCGAGGCAATTGCTCGACTACTCCTTCAAACACCCGGTGGGGTTCGCGCCGGGGGCGAAGTTCGAGTACTGCAACACCAACCTGATCCTGCTCGGGCTGGTGGTGGAGAAGGTCACCGGCCGGCCCCTGCACAAGGTCATCGAGCAGGACGTCCTGAGGCCCGCCGGTCTGCGCCGCACGCTCTTCCCCACCGGCGCGGAGTTCCCCGCACCGCGCCCCCACGGCTACACCGGCCAGTCGGCCTCCGGCAAGATCGTGGACGCGACCCACTGGAACCCCTCCTGGGCCTGGGCGGCGGGAGCGATGATCTCCGACCTGCGGGACCTGCGCAGCTGGGCCCACACCCTCGCCACCGGCACCCTGCTGAAGCCCGCGACCCAGGCCGAGCGCCTGAAGACCCTGCCGACGGGCATTCCCCGCGCCGGCTACGGTCTGGGGATCTTCGACGTCAACGGCTGGATCGGCCACAACGGCTCGCTGCCCGGGTACGAGAGCCTGGCCGTCTACCTGCCCCAGGCGCGGGCGACCATGGTCGTCCTCCTCAACACCGACGTCCTGCACAAGGGCCAGGAGCCCAGCACGCTCTTCGGCGAGGCGGTCACCCGCATCGTGAGCCCGGGACATGTGTACCCCGGCCACAAGCTGTCCGAGACCAAGTGACACCCATGGACACCCTCGCGAGCACACGAGGGCGCGGCCCCTCGCGGTGTGTCGGGTTCCACTCAAGCCCCGGGAAAGCGGGCACGCCGTGTCCAGCCGGCTGGACACGGCGTGAGATGCCGCGCGGGGCGCCCATCGCCTGATGCAACGCGATTCACACCAGTTCGGGCTGCGGTTTCGGTTGCCGCACCGCTGCGGCCCCGGGTTCCTGTTCCCACAGTCTGATGGTCCGTATGTAGCCGTAGATCACCGAGATCATCGCCAGGACGAGAAGCGGTCCGAACACCCACGGATATTCGGCCATTTCCATCGGCAGATAGCGATAGGAGACCAGGAACGCGGCGAATACCACCGTGCCGTAGGTGACCAGCTGAATTCCCGACCGGTCCCAGCCGCGGTCGAACGCGCGCAGCGCCGCCTCGATCGTGAGCGTGAACACCACGCCGGCAATGATGTCCGTGCCGTAGTGGTAGCCGAACCCGAGCGTCGCGCCGAGCGTGGCAATCAGCCAGAACGCTCCTGCCCATCGCAGAACTCGCGGGCCCTTGCGGGAATGAATGAATATCGCGGTGGCCCATGCGGTGTGCAGGCTGGGCATGCAGTTGCGAGGAGTGAACTCGTCGAACGGCATCTGGTGCGGGGTGCCGAGCGGCGGCGGCGTGTCCGGCCACAGGTTGGCGACCGCCCAGTGCCCGCCGTCGGCGCCGTAGGCGAAGATCGGTCCGACCACCGGGAAGATCATGTAGATGCCCGGTCCGAGGAGGCCGATCACCAGGAAGGTGCGCACCAGGTGGTGGCCCGGGAAGCGGCGCTCGGTCGCCACGTTGCGCAGCTGGTAGAGCGCGACGGCGACCGCGGCCACCGCGAGCTGGATGTAGACGTAGTCGAGAACGTGCTCGCCGACCGTACCGGTGGCCTCGACGATCCGGCCCGCCAGCCACGAGGGGTCGCCGAGCGCGTGATCGGCGGTCGCCACGTACTGGTCCAGCACCATCGGGCGGGTCTTCGACGTGATGAGCAGCCAGGTGTCGCCGGTCTTACGGCCGGCCACCAGCAGCAGGCCCAGTCCGACGCCCTTCAGCAGCAGGACGCGTTCCTTGCCGGTGCGGCGCGTGACAGCGATGACCGCGCAGCCCAGAATCACCCACAATGCGCCGTTGCCGAACATCATCTTGGCGTCGATCATCCACCGCACCAGGAAGAAGACGATGTCGATGCCGACCGCGACGCCGGCCGCTATGAATCGCTGCCGCCAGGTGAGCACCACCATCATCAATGCCATGCTGGCGTACAGCAGCGGCCCCGATTTGGGGGCGAGTATCACCTCTTTCGCCTGGTTGGTCATGGGCCCCGGAAGGCCGTAGTGGCGCGCGGCGACCTCCAGCATGATGAGGAATCCGAGTGCCACCACGCTCGCCGCGGTCCACAGCATCACCCGTGGCTGACGCCACGCGGCGAATGTAATTCTGGAATTTATTCGCGAAAGCACCCGCGATGCTATAGATATCAAGTGTTTGGCCGATTTGTTAGGTTTTGGTTAAATAAGTCACTCTTCGTGCCGGATAGCATGGTTTTCCGGTGAAGGACGGGCGATGGGGGCGCTCGTCATGAGTTCGGTCATGCTATCGAAGCGGTGCGGGTGGGTTTGGCTGGTCACGGGTGGTACGTGGGTCGGCCGGTCCTGGGCTCGGCGATCCGGTGGCCGAGGCGTGCGGACCAGGTTCACCGGGTCGGGTCCCTTGTGATCCACCAGGCGTCCGGCGAACGGGGTGCAAAGTGTGGCCGCCGCGTCGACCGGGGCCGGCATCCCCGCGGCCTGAGTGCCCAGGCCGTAGGCCGGGCCTGTGGGGGAGAGCGCCAGGCGGGTCCAGCCGGACGAGGAACCGGCGAAGACCGTCACCTGGTAAAGGCGGGAGCGGCGCGGGTCCGGCTCTCACTCGGCGGTAAGCGCACCGCTGTGCGTATATCGCGTTGTGGGCGCCAGGGGTGCGGCCATAAGGTCATCCGTATGTCTATGCGACTTCGTATGCGTCAAGCGCTGCCGGAAGCGATGCGTGCCCGTGACAAGACGGCGGTGCGTGCCCTGCGCGCGACACTCGCCGCGCTGGACAACGCCGAGGCGGTACCCGTTGATGAAGCGGAGCTCCGCGGCGTGGCCCTTGAGCATTCGCCGGCCGGTGTAGGCGTCACCGAGGCGGTGCGGCGCGAGCTGAGCGAGAGCGATGTCGTGGAGGTCGTGCGCGCCGAGGCTGCCGAGCGGCTGGAGGTCGCGGCGCAGTTGACCGCGCCCGCGCATGCTGACCGAGCCGCGGAGCTCCGTGCGGAGGCGGCCGTGCTGCTTCGATTCCTTGACGGTCCCGTGACCGCTTAGCACGCGGTGCGGCCTCGCCTGCGACCGCTTTGGCGCGAGCCCGGAGACAGCTACGGTGTCGTCGTGATCGGTAATACGCTGCCCCTTCTCTTTCTCGATGTCGACGGCCCTCTCATCCCCTTCGGGGCGACGCGACAACAGCTTCCTCACGGTTACCCGACATACCGGTCCGGGCGTGAGACGCAGGCAGCCGACGCGAATCCGCTGATCACCAGGATCGATCCGGCGCACGGGCCCCGGCTGATGGCATTGCCGTGCGAGCTGGTGTGGGCCACGACCTGGATGTCCGACGCGAACGAATGCATCGCACCCTGGCTCGGCCTGCCGGAGCTGCCCGTCGTGATCTGGCCCGAACCGTCCGACGAGGACGAGCGGGGCGGGCTCCACTGGAAGACCCGCGGCATCCTCGACTGGGCGGCCGGACGACCGTTCGCCTGGGTGGACGACGAGATCACCGACGCCGACCGGATCTGGACGGAGGCGCACCACCCGGGGCGGGCCCTCCTGCGCCGCGTCGATCCTCGGCAAGGCATCACGGACGAGGACTTCGCCGCTCTCGACCTCTGGCTGCGACTCCACGCGGGCTAGCCGCATGCCCGTGCCGGTCCAGCAGGCCCTGTGGCGACACATGTGACCGAAGGTTGCTGGACTGCGTACGTCCCCCATGTCACCTTCGAAGCCATTCGAAGCCACAGGAACCGGCTACGGGGGGTTGGGAATGCTGGTGACGGATTTCAGTACAGAGGTCGTGGCGGCGCCGGAGCGGTTCGCGCTGTTCGAGGAAGTCGCGGCAGGGTCGCACCTGCGCAACCGGCTGCGCAGCGACGACCGGGAGGACTTCCGTGCCCGGGTCCGCGTCCTGGACCTGGGGGAGTTACAGGTGTCCGCGCTGTCCTTTCCGCATCTGGAGATCACGCGGACAGCGAAGACGATCCGGCAGTCCGACCCCGAGGTGTACATGGTCAATTACATTTTCGGTGGGGGCGCGGGTTTCGCCCAGGCCGGCAAAGACACGACGTTGCGTGCGGGCGACCTCATGGTGCTGGACAGCAGTCGTCCTTTCGACGCCCATCGCCACGCCGTCCGGGAGAGCTGGTCGCAACTGACCGTGCAGCTGCCTCACACGCTGCTGCCGCTGCCGGAGAAGACGATGCGGGGCCTGCTCGCTGTCCCGATCAGCGGCCGCGGCGGCATGGGCGGGGTGTTCGCCCGCTGGCTGGCCGACCTCGACGCACGTGCCGAGGAGTTCACTCCGGCCGACATCCCCACGCTCGCCTCGGTCACCCTGGACCTCCTGACAGCCGTCGTCGCCCGCTGCCTGGAGGCCGAAGAGGCGCTGAACCCGGAGGCCCGCCGGAGTGCCCTGCGGGCCCGGATCAACGCGTATGTCGAGCAGCGCCTCGGCGATCCGGCCTTGACCCCCCGGACGATCGCGGACGCCCACCACATCTCCCTGCGTCATCTCCAGCAGCTGCTCGCCGAGGACGGCACGTCGCCGGCGGCCTGGATACGTCACCGCCGTCTGGAGCGCTGCCGCCACGACCTGGCCGACCCCCGCCTGAGCGCCCGTCCGGTCCAGGCCGTCGCCGAACGCTGGGGCTTCGTCAACCTCGCGCACTTCAGCCGCCTGTTCCGGGACGCCTACGGGATACCACCGCGGGACTACAGAACCCTGTCGCCCAAGACGTGCGCGAATCGTCAACAGCCCTGCGCGGACTGACAAGGCCAGGCGCTGTCGCTCCCGGCATCCTGAATGCCGGACACCCCGAACAGCCCCGGCCGGCTTTCGCCCGGCCCGCCCAGCCCTCGGCTCGGGTCGGGGCGAGGACCACCGAATGCCCGCTGCCCGCCGCCCGTTCACGGCAGGCGGCTGCTGTTCAGAAGCGTGCCCTCCGGCGGCGGGGGAGGCGCGACTCTCAGGGGGAGGGAACCCACATGCGTATCAGACGCGCACTCGCCACCACCGCGGCGGCCGCCGCACTCGTCGGCGGCCTCGCCGTCGCACCCGCCGGTGCCGACAGCAGCGGCGAGATCAATGCCGCGGTGGTCTGCGACGTGGTGCCCGATTACCACCACTGGGAATCGGTCGTCGTTCGCCACGCGACCGCCCCGTTCCGCGACGGCCCCTACGCCGAGTGCGACGGGACCACCAGGAGTGCCTCGTCCTACCTCGACGCGTACTGCCGGTACCGGAACAGCTACGGCAACATCTGGTACTTCACCTACTACGGCTGGGTGTACGGCACGCACGTCACCCGCCCCAACGGTGAACCCGTTTGGTGCGACATGTCGTGATCTGGTGATGCGGCCTCCACCTCGGCCGGCTCTTGGCCGGCCGAGGCTGCTCGTGCTGGGACCCCGACAGGTCTTGGCCCCCATCTGGAAGCGGGCGGGAAGCCACCGCCCCGAGAAAACGGGTAGAGGCGAGACGAGCCGTCTTGTTATGGTGGGTGCATGCACTTCTTCTACTTTCTCTGAGTCCGGGCACGGCCGATGCCGCCGTTTCTGCTGCCCGTAGACACTTCGCATTCCCAGGGAAAGCCAGATGCGCGAACGCGCCCATACCGCCGTGCCCGCTGCCGTGGCACAGCTGTCCGTCAAGGACGTCACCAAGACCTACGGCACCCGGACCGTCCTCGACCAGGTCTCCTTCACCGTCCGCCCGGGCGAGAAGGCCGCCGTCATCGGCGAGAACGGCTCCGGCAAGTCCACCCTGCTGCGCCTGCTCGCCGCGGCCGAGGCGCCGGACGCCGGGGAGATCATTGTCAGCTTCCCCGGTGGCACCGGCCACCTCACCCAGACCCTCGACCTCGACCCGGACCGCACCGTGCGGGACGCCATCGACCTCGCCCTCACCGAACTGCGCGACATGGAGCGCCGGCTGCGCACGGCCGAGGAACACCTCGGCGAGGCCACGGAGGACGAACTCACCGCGTACGGCGAGCTGCTGATCGCGTACGAGGAACGCGGCGGATACGAGGCGGACGCCCGCGTCGACGCCGCCATGCACGGGCTCGGGCTCGCCGGGATCACCCGCGACCGGGTGCTCGGCTCGCTCTCCGGCGGAGAGCAGTCGCGGCTCGCGCTCGCCTGCGTGCTGGCCGCCGCCCCCGAGCTGCTGCTCCTCGACGAGCCGACCAACCACCTGGACGCGACGGCCGTGCGCTGGCTGGAGGAGCACCTGCGCGCACACCACGGGACCGTCGTCGCGGTCACCCACGACCGCGGCTTCCTGGAGCGCATCGCCACCACGATCCTTGAGGTCGACCGGGACGCGCGCACGGTGCACCGGTACGGCGACGGCTGGACCGGCTACCGCGCCGCGAAGGCCGCCACCCGGCGCCGCGCGGAGCAGGAGTACGCGGAATGGCTCCAGGAGGTGGCCCGTACCGAGGAGCTGCTGGAGGCCGCCGGACGGCGGCTGGCCACCACCGGCGGGGACCCGCGCCAGGGCTTCGGCAAGCACCGCCGCTCGCACGAGGCGAAGCTCGGCGGGCAGGTGCGGGCGGTCCGGGAGCGGCTGGCCCACCTGCGGCGCCACCCGGTGGCGCGACCCGCCGAACCGCTGCGGTTCACCGCGGCGCTGACCGCGGCGGGCGGCGAGGACCCGGCCGCCCACCTCCCGCTCGCCGAGCTCGACGGCATAGCGGTCGGCGAGCGGCTGCGCCTGGTCGGTCCACTGGCGATCGCGCCCGGGCAGCGACTGCTGGTCACGGGCGAGAACGGAGCGGGCAAGACGACCCTGCTGCGCGTCCTCGCGGGCGATCTGGAGCCGGACGCGGGCGTCGTACGCCGCCCCGCGCGGATCGGTTACCTGGCGCAGGAGCTGCCCGCGCGCTCCACGCGGCTCCCGCTGCTCGCCGCCTTCGCGGCCGGGCGGCCCGGGCTGCCGGAGGAGTACGCCGGGGAGCTGCTGGCGCTGGGCCTGTTCCGTGAGGAGGACCTGTACGTCACGGTCGCGGCGCTGTCGGCGGGTCAGCAGCGGCGGTTGCAGATCGCACGCCTGGTGACCGCGCCCGCCGACCTCCTCGTACTCGACGAGCCGACGAACCACGTCGCGCTCGATCTGGTCGAGGACCTGGAGGCGGCACTCGCCGCCTACCCGGGCGCGGTCGTCGCGGTCTCGCACGACCGCGGCTTCCGCGAGCGGTTCCCGGGGGAACGGCTGGAGCTGCGCGGCGGCCGGCGGGGCTGACCCACCGGGCCGGGGCCCGGCCCCGTGGGACCTGCGGGCTTGCTGTCGAGAGCCGCGCGGGGCCTTCGGGGCCGGGCGCCCCACCGCCGTCTTGACGCTCAGCCGCGGTCGCGGCCGAGGCGGTCGACCTCCTGGAGAACGGCCGCGGTTCCGTCCAGACCCGCGACGACTTCCCCCGTCCGGTGGGTGCGTTCCCGGTATCCGGGGTCGGCCAGGAGACGCGCGAGGCCGGCCGTGAGGATGCCGCCGTCGAGGCGGCGCATCGGGGTGACGCCGGGGGTCAGGCCGAGGGCATGGAGACGGGAAGCCCAGAAGGGCTGGTCGAGGCGGACGGGGACGGGCAGAGCGGGGGTCCGGGACCGGAGGCAGGCGTGGGTGGTGCCCGCGCCCGCGTGGTGTACGGCCGCGGCCATGCGCGGCAGGAGCCAGGAGTGAGGGCATTCGCCGATGTTGAGGATGTCGTCGCCGGGCACGTCCAGCTCCGCCCAGCCTCCTTGGACCACGGCGCGGATCCCGAGCCGCTGGACGGCCTGCTCGATGGCCCGGGAGACACGCGCGTTGTCGAGTTCGTTCATGCTGCCGAACCCGAAGTACACCGGTGGGGGACCGGAGCGGAGGAAGTCCGTGAGGCGGTCGTCAGGGCGCCAGTCCGCCGGAAAGGGCGGGTGCCAGGGGCCGACCGCGCGGTGGCCCGGGGGCAGGGGAAGGCCGGGCGGGAGGAGGGCCGGGGCGAAGCCGTAGCGCACGGGGTGGCGGGGTGAGGGCGGGGCGACGGCGTCCGCGAGGCCGGCCTTGACGTCGAGTTCGCGTCGTAGCCGGGCGGCGGCCGTACGGTAGACCGGGCTGAGGATCAGCCTGGTGAGGCCGTCGGTGACGGTGTACCGCCGGCGGGGCGTTCCGCTGATCAGGGCGGGGAGCATCATGGCGTGGGAGACGGTGTAGGCGCCGACGCACGGCACCCGCAGCCCCTTTCCGATGACGGCGGCCAAGGGGTGCATCAGCGGGTGGGCGAGCAGGACGTCGGCTCCTTCCCGTGCCGCGTCCAAAAGGCATCGGGCGCCGACGTCCGCCATATGGGCCGCGTTGGCGATGCGGGCGCGCCACGTTCTGTGCGGCCCGATCGTGGCTTCCTGCGCGTCCAGCGGCATGGCACGGACGGTCAGCCGGTGGCGGCGGAAGACGGGGGCGTAGCGGTTGGAGGTCACGACGGTCACCCGGTGGCCGGCCTCTTCGAGGGCGACGGCGAGTCCGGCGTAGGGGGCGATGTCGCCGGTGGAGCCCCAGGTCGCCAGCAGGACGCGCTGTGGTGCGGCAGATGGTCGCGGCGTGGGCGAGTGCACAGTGGGGTGTCTCCTGCGGGGAGTTACGGACCTGAGCGGGCCGCCGGGGGTGAGCGGAAGTGTTCCGTGGTGCAGTGGGGCAGGGAGTCGAGGGGACTGCCGCGCAGGAAGAGGGTGAGGGCGGCGGCGAAGTCGGCGTCGCGCTCCACGTGCAGCAGGTGGTCGGCGTTCCGCATCACCAGGAAGGTGGAGCCGGAGACGGTCGCGGCGACGGCGCGGTTGTCCTCGACGGTGGTGGCGGTGTCGTGTTCGCCGACGCCGACGAGCGTGGGGACACCGGTGAGGCCGCCCGGGGGGAGCGGGTCGCGGAGGAGCAGGGAGCCGCGGTCGGATACGTAGCGGACCAGGGGGTCTCCGGGAGCGGCGGTGAGCTGGTCGGTCATGACGCGCGCGGCGGCTCTGATGAGCAGGTGGTCCGCGGCGGCCTCGGTGTTGGTGAGGACGTCGACCAGGTCGGCCGCGGTGCGCCGGTGTGTGCCGGGCGGGTCGTCGGCCCGGGGCGCGGCTTCCCGGCGGAGGCCCTCTTCGATGAGTGCGGCGAGCCGGGGGCCGGGCCGGGGAGAGGCGCCGAAGAGCATCAAGTGTGTGACGCGGGCGGGGTGTCGTTGCGCGAGCCGGTAGCCGATGGGGTAGCCGGAGGAGACGGCGAGGACGGCGAAGCGCGGTACGCGGAGTTGGTCGACGGCGCTCAGGGCGGCGTCGGTGAGGTCCTCCCACGTGAGGCTCGTGCGGGCGCGTCCGGGTGAGCGGGCAGGCGGCAGGTCGGGGATCAGGAGGGGGTGACGGGCGGAGAGGCGGCGTTCCAGCCGCGCCCAGGAGTGCCGGGTCTGGAGGCCGCCGCCCAGTACGAGGAGTGGCTCACCCGGCGCCGGGGCGCGGGGGGTGAGGACCCGGCAGGGGTAGTCGGCCGCGGGCCAGGTGATGTGGTGGTCGCGGATGTCGGCCGCGGGCGGGGGCGGTGCGGTGGCGGACCGGGGTGCGCCCGTCATGGGTTGGCCGCCTGGTGCCGTTCGATGAAGGCGGCCAGGTCGGCGATGGTGGAGTTGGCCGAGAGGTCCGTCTCGGTGATCACCAGGCCGTGGTCGTCCTCCAGCACCATGGAGAGGACGGCGATGGCCATGGAGTCCACGCCGGCTTGGGCCAGGGTCGCGGTGGGGGTGACGGAGGCGGCGGGGAGCCCGGCCTTTTGCGTGAGGGTTGCGATGACGATCTTCAGCATGTCGCTCATGGGTTCTCCGTGGACGACCGGCCCGGCCGACCGGTTCGGGTGGCGTGACGGCGGCTTGACGGCTTGCGTAGATGCGACGTTCGCGGGGGAAAAAACCGTAGGCTCCCTCGCGCCGCGTCAGAGGCAGGGAGTGATTCCCGGAGGCCACGTAACGGTGGTCGCCGCCCAGGACAGCCCGCTGCCGAAAGCCACCATCAGGACGCGCAGGCCCTCCTTGACCGTCCCGTCGGCGGCCGCTTGTGCGAGCAGGATCGGCACGGAGGCCGCGGCGGTGTTCCCGACGGTCTCGATGTTGGAGGGCATACGGGCCGAGGGGAACTCCAGAGCGGCCGCCAACGCGCCGGTGATCGCGGCGTTGGCCTGATGCGCGACGAGCACGTCGACGTCCGGCAGGCCCCAGCCGGCCGCCTCGGCGGCCGCGGTCGTGGCCGCCTTCATCCGGCGCACCGCGTTGCGCAGTACTTCGGTGCCCCGCATGCGCAGGAAGAGGTCGGCTCCGCCGGAGTCGGTTCGGGCCGTGCGCTGCCGGGATCCGCCCGCCGGGATCGCGATGGCGTCGGCGAGTGTTCCGTCGCTTCCCCAGACCGTGGGTCCGAGCGTGGGCACGTCGCCGGGCCCGGCCCGGCGCAGCACGACGGCGCCCGCGCCGTCGCCGAAGAGGGGGCCGGTGCCGGGGTCCGCGGGGTCGACCATGGCCGACGTGCTTTCGGAGGCGATCACCAGGACGGAGTCGGCGGCGCCGGTCGCGATCAGTCCCTTGGCCACCTCGCAGGAGTAGAGGAACCCGGAGCAGCCGGCGTTGACGTCGAAGGCGGGAACGCCGGTCAGGCAGAGGCGGCTCGCCACTTCGGGTGCTCCGGCGGGGCAGAGCCGGTCGGGGGTGGTGGTGGCCAGGACGAGGGCGTCCACGCGTTCGGCGCGCGCCGAGGTGAGGGCGCGGGCGCCGGCCCCGGCGGCCATGTGGACGGTGGCGGCGCCGTCGGTGATGCGGTGCCGCCGTGCGATGCCGATACGCCGCCGGACGAAGGCATCCATTTCCGGGCTCATCAGGTCCGCGTTGTCCACGACGGTCGGTGGCAGCCAGCACCCGAGCCCGGCTATGACGGTGTTGCGGGTCATGTCTCTCGCTCGCCCCGTTCTTCATCTGTGCCACTGTTCCGGTGCCGTTCGGTCCCGACCGGGCGTGTGCGGCGGGACGTTCGTGCCGTCGGGTCCGCCGCGGCGGCGAGCCGCGACACGCGTGCCGGTCAGCCGTGTACGGCGGCTGTGCCGACGGCGGCCGCGGGTTCGACCAGGTAGTCGCGGTCCTGGAACGGCCGGCCGGTGAAGAAGCGCATCACGAGGTCGCTCGCCTCGTCGCGGCGCTGCATGAACACCCAGTGGTCGGCCTCGGCGATCGCGGCGAAGGCGCAGTCCTCGATGGTCGCGGCGAACCGCCGTTGCTCCTGCGAGGAGCTGACGGTGTCGTGCTCACCGCAGAAGACGAGGGTGGGAACGCCCCGGAGGCCGCCTTCGGGGTCGAGGTTCTCCAGGACGGACCGTTCCATCGTCTCGAATCCGTGGGCGCTGGCGGTGACCGCGCGCAGGGTCATGCGCTTGACCAACTGGCGTACGACGTCCCGGTTCCTGACCTCGGCCCGGGGGTCGGAGCACAGGAACATCTCCGCCAGTACGTCGACGAAGCCGGAGGCGTCGCCGCTGAGCATCCGCCGGGCGCCGCGCGTCCACAGGTCGATGAGCTTGTCGCTGATGCGGACGGGGACGCCGCCGAGTGCCAGCTTGGCGAACCGCTCCGGACGGCGCTGCGCGCAGCGGAAGGCGATGGCGGAGCCGAAGGAGTACCCGAGGAAGTTGACCCGTTCCAGACCCAGGTCGTCGATGATGATCTCGGTGGCCTCGCACATGGTCTCCATGCTCTGCTCGGGCCGCAGCGGTGTGGACCGGCCGGCGCCGGGCAGGTCCACCGAGATGAGACCGGCGTGGGGCAGGACGTGGCGCTCCATGATGGACCAGCCGTGCATTCCTTGCAGGACGCCCCCGATGACGAGGACGGGGTCGGTGCGCGGGTTCTCCGCGTGGGTCACCTGATAGGAGAAGGACAGTCCGTCCAGGGACAGGGTGCGGGTGAGCGTCTCGGTCACGGCTCTCCGTCAGACGGCAGAAGGGCGGGTGAGGGCCGGGGGCGGGGAACGGTCCGTGCTCAGAGCGCGGGCGCGCGGCCGGTGGACGGCGCCCGCGCGGGGTGCCGCAGGATGTGCCGAGCCGGGGGCGGTGTATGTGCCGGGTCGGTGGGTGTACGGGCGTCAGCCCGGCGCGACCGCTCCGGCGTCCTGCGGCTTCGGCCGCCCACCGCCGCTCTCCAGGGCCGCCGAGACGAGGTCGGCTGTCTGTCGCAGGGTCATCTCGTCGCCGGCCAGCGAGTCGTCCAGCTGGACGCCGTAGTGGTCGGAGAGCGTCACGAACATCTCCACCTGGGCGATGGAGTCCAACTCCAGGCTGCCGAAGGTGCGGTCGCCGGTGAGCTCGTCCGCGGTCAGGCCGAACGCCGATGCCAGGTAGTCGCGGATGTAGGTGAAGGGGTGCTGCACGGCCTCGCTCATGAACGTGGGGTCTCCTTCGGGATCAGGACGCGGGCTTGAGGTCGGGCCAGGTCAATCCGATCGCGCCCCACACGGCCCCGCCGCCGAAGGCGGTCAGCAGCGTCCTGGCGCCGCAGGGGACGGTGCCGGCTTCGACCAGGTCGTGCATGACCAGGGGGATCGAGGCGGAAGAGGTGTTGCCGACGTCGCGGATGTTGGCGAAGCGGCTCGTGGCGGGCACGCCCACCAGGTCGGCGACCTTGTCCAGGATGCGCTGGTTGGCCTGGTGGCCGATGAACGCTCCGACCGAGTCGACGGGCCACTCCAGCCTCGTCAGCAGCAGCCGCGACACCTCGGTCATCCGGCGTACCGCATGGGCGAACATGTCGGGGCCGCGCATCCGCAGACAGCGGTCGGCCAGGGCGGCGGCACCCTCGGGATCCGGGCGGCGCGAGCCGCCCGCGCTCACGACCGCGAGGTCGTGCTGTGCGCCGTCGCTGCCGAGGCACACGGCCTGGACGGCACCGGGCTCGCCGGGCTCACCGCCGCGCAGGACCACGGCGCCGGCACCGTCGGCGAAGACCACGGCCGTTCCCCGGTCGCTGGGGTCGGTGATCGTCGACAGCGTCTCGGCCGCCAGGACGAGCACGCATTCCGCGGACCCGGATCTGATCCAGGCGTCGCCGACCGCCATGCCATAGGTGAATCCGGAGCAGGCCGCCGAGATGTCGAACGCCGGGACCGTTCCCAGCCCCAGTCGCGCGGCCACCCACGGGGCCGTCCCCGGCGAATGGTGATCGGGTGTCGTGGTGGCCAGCACCACGAGATCCACCACCGGGTCGCCCGCGCTGCGCAGCGCCGCCCGGCCCGCTTCCACCGCCAGGTCCCCGGTGCTCGTTCCCGGGTCCACCCAGCGTCTGCGCTCGATGCCCGTCCGCTTGCGGATCCAGTCCTCGGTGGTGTCCAGGCCCGACAGCGGGGGGTCGCCGTTACGGACGACGCGCGGTGGCAGGAAGGACCCGACACCGGCGACAACCGAAGCCAAGCAGGATGCCATCAAGATCCTCAGTGATCGGTCGGCGGCGGCTGCACTTGATTCCTCGAACTCCGCGCGCATGGTCCCCATGGGGCGATCCGCGCACCGGGCGGCACCATATTAATGCCTGCGCATACCCGCCAAAAGAGGAAGAACATTTTCCCGAAAACCCTGCGGCGTCTTATCGTTCAGTCTGTTTTTCGGTTTTTCTTTGCCTCGTGCATTCCGTGTATGAATCACAGGCGAGTCCCCTCGGGGCGATGCCCCGTCCAGCACAGGCCCGGCCCGCACCGCTAGCATCCGCACATGGATGCGAACAGCGGATTCGACCCGTGGTCCTCCCGGTTCGTCGCCGATCCCTATCCGGGGTACGAGCGGCTGCGGGCCTCCGGGCGGGTGCACTGGTTCGAGCCGAGCCGTCAGTGGCTGGTGCCGCACCACGAGGACGTGCGGGCGCTGCTGCGCGACCGGCGGCTGGGCCGGACGTACCTCCACCGGTTCTCCCACGAGGAGTTCGGGCGCACCGCTCCGCCGGCGTCCCACGAGCCGTTCCACGTCCTCAACGGCAACGGCCTGCTGGACCTCGAACCGCCCGACCACACGCGCATCCGGCGCCTGGTGTCGAAGGCGTTCACGCCGCGCACGGTCGAGGACCTGGCGCCGGTCGTGGCGCGGCTGGCCGCCGGGCTGGTGGACGAGCTGCTCGCCGAGGGCGGTGGGGATCTCATCGGCGCGGTCGCCGAGCCCCTGCCGGTGGCCGTCATCGCGGAGATGCTGGGCATCCCCGAGGCCGACAGGAGGCTGCTGCGGCCCTGGTCGGCGGCGATCTGCGGGATGTACGAGCTCAACCCGGACGAGGAGACGGCGCGGCACGCCGTCCGCGCCTCCCTCGACTTCTCGGCCTACCTGCGGGAGCTGATCGCCGACCGCAGGGCCCGCCCCGGCGACGACCTGATCACCGCGCTCGTCCACGCGCACGACGAGGGCGACCGGCTCACCGAGCAGGAAATGGTCTCCACCTGCGTGCTGTTGCTCAACGCCGGCCATGAGGCCACCGTCAACACCACGGGGAACGGCTGGTGGGCGCTGTTCCGCCATCCGGACCAGCTCGCCGCCCTGCGTGCGGACCCCGGCCTCCTGCCGGGCGCGATCGAGGAACTCATGCGGTACGACACCCCGTTGCAGCTCTTCGAACGGTGGGTGCTGGACGACATCGAGATCGCGGGTACGGTCGTCCCGCGCGGCAGCGAGGTGGCCCTCCTCTTCGGCTCGGCCAACCGCGACCCCGCCCGCTTCCCCGACCCGGACCGCCTGGACGTCACCCGGGCGGACAACCCCCACCTCAGCCTGGGCGCGGGCATCCACTACTGCCTGGGCGCGCCGCTCGCCCGCCTCGAACTCGCGGCGTCCTTCGGTGAACTGCTGCGGCGGGCGCCCCGGCTCCGGCTCGTGGCGGAGCCCGAGTGGAAGCCGGGCTTTGTGATCCGGGGGCTGCGGGAGCTGCTCGTCGCGTGCTGACGTGACGGGTTCGGCCCCACGCACCGCCGCCGGCCTCACCGGGACCGCGTGCTGGGCGGAGGTCTCTCGGGTGGCCTCTCCGAGTTGCCCATGCGGTGGTAGCGACCCCGCCCGGCCGGTGGGACGGGCCCCGCCTCCCCATGAGGGTGGAGGCGGGGCCCCGCTCGTTCCGCGGTGTCCGTGGTGGTGCCGGGCGGCGCCTGTGCTCAGGTCGTCGGTGCCTCTGTGGCGCTCGCCGTTCCTCCGGTGTGGTGAACGGCTCGCGTACTCCCCTCCGTTGCGCTTCCGGCGTGTCGGGGGCGCCGGGTGAGTGCGTGGAGGGAAGCGGCCGAGAGGAGGGTGAGGGCGGCTTGGTAGAGGGCGATGGGCCAGAGGTGGTTGCCGGAGAGGGTGGTGAGGGTCTGGGCGGTGGCGGGGGCGGTGCCACCGAAGGTGAGGCTGGCGAGTTGCTGGGCGAGGCTTATGGCGGTGTAGCGGATGCGGGTGGGGAAAGCGTCGTGGAGGAGGGTGGCGATGACGGTGTAGGTGATGGCGCTGGCGGCTTCGAGGGCGGCGATGCCGGCGGTGATCCACCAGATGCTCTGTGTGTGCAGGCAGTAGAGGTTGAAGGGGATCGCCGCGAGGTAGAGGGCCAGGCCCACGGCGCAGATCCGGGCGGGGCCGTAGCGGTGGGCGGCGAGGGCGGTGAGGGGCTGGAGGAGGCAGCGGCCGGCGGCGGAGCAGAGGATGACGGTCAGGACGGTGTGCCGGGGGAAGCCGAGGTGGGCGGTGGCCCAGGACAGGACGAAGGTGCCGGCGAGGTAGGTGCCGGCGATGGGGATCGCGCAGGCCCCGGCGCACAGGGCGAGGGTGCGGCGGTGGTGGCGCCAGGTTTCGGCCAGTGGGGCGGTGGCGGTGCCCTGGGGAGTGGCGGTCAGGTCGCGGTACTGGGGGGATTCGGCGACCCGCAGGCGGATGAGGAGGCCGGTGGCGGTGAAGGCGGCGGCCAGAAGGAAGGGGACGCGCCAGCCCCAGCTGAGGAACTGGTCGTCCGCCAGGCGGGAGAAGGGCAGGAAGACGGCGGTGGACAGGAGCGAGGCGACGGGGGTGCCTTGCTGGATGTAGGCGGTGAAGAGGGTGCGGTGTCCCCGGGGGGCGTGTTCGCCCGCGAGGAGGACGGCGCCTCCCCACTCCCCGCCGACGGCGATGCCCTGGAGGAGGCGTAGCGCGCACAGCAGGGTAGGGGCCGCGACACCCGCGGTGTGGTAACTGGGCAGGAGGCCGATCGCGGTGGTGGTGGTGCCCATCAGGGTCAGGCTGGTGATGAGGCTGCGTTTACGGCCGTAACGGTCGCCGAGGTGGCCGAAGAGGGCCGCGCCCAGGGGGCGGCCGAGGAAGCCGACCCAGAAGGTGGCGAAGGAGGCGAGTATCCCGCCGCCGGGGGTGGTGGAGGGGAAGAACAACTGGGGGAAGACCAGGCTGGACGCGGTGGTGAAGACGAAGAAGTCGTACCACTCGACGGTGGTGCCGAGCATGCCGGAGAGCCCGGCGCGGTGGGCCTGAGTGAGGCGGCCGCGGTCGGTGGCGGCGGGGTCGGGGTGTGTGGTGTCGGGCATGGTTCTCCAGTAGGAATCATCGGGCAGGGACATACATACGGGTCGGGACGCGAGGACAGGTCGCGGGGCGGGGAGCGGTTGCCGGTGTGCGCGCTGGTGGGGGCGGCGGCTCCGCTGCCCCGGGCCTGCCCGCCCGGGTCCGGCTGCCGTTCCCGATCCTGTGGCACGGCCGCCGCCCGGAACGGGGCTGTGCCCGCTCCTGCCGCCGCTGTTGACGGCTGTTCGCCCGCCGCCCTGGCCGGCGGCGGGGCTGTCCCGGCCGTCTCACGGTGCCGACTGCCGACCGCTGCCTGTCCGTGTGCGCTGTTGCCCTACGAGCCGGTGACGCCGCATCAGCCCGGCAGGGCCGTACGTACGGCCGCCGATGTCAGCCCCCGCCCGTGGCGTGCGCCGTCATCACCTGTCAGGGCTTCGGGTCCCGGCCGGTCGCACTCCTCGCTTCCGCCGGCTCCCTGCCTGCCGCCGGGCCCGGCCCGTTCGTGCCGGTGGCCGGGTGGTGGTGCCCGTGTGCTGTTCCTCCTGGGCTGTCGCAGGGGGTCGCGTGGAGCATGCTGGCCCGTCATCCGTCCGTGCACCAGCGCTCCTTCATGGCGTTTTCCCGCCCGTCCGCCGGGCCGTGCCGGCTGTGGACGCGTTGACCTGCGGGGTGGCTGTTCAGGGTGCCGCGTCCGGCCCGGCGACTCTCATCATCCGCTATAGCGGATGCCTTGACGGGTTTGGGTCCGCTGAGTAACGTTCCGGATACTCCGGCCACTTGGCCTGTACGGACGGCATCATCCGCCGCCCGTGCACGCACTCACGCGGCTGGTACGGGGGCGCAGCCGCGTGAGTGTGGTGGTACCGGGTACGCGCACGTGCCGTGAGGCACCCGCACCGCTGGTGCGAGGGGCCTCACGGTGGTGCGGGTGCCTGTTGCCCGCCGCGCCGCCCCGTGGCGGGAGTGTCATCAGTCCACCTTTCCACTCTTCCCCCGTGGCTACTGCTCCACCCTGCGCACCGTTCGCGCGGCCACCGGCTCCCGACCCGGTGGCGGTGCGGGCGTTCTCCCGCTCCGGAACACTGCCGGCACCTCAGAGATGGGTGAAGATGCTCAAGGAAGCCGTACCGGTCCACTCAGCCGCGACCGCGACACCTGTGGCACCCGTAACTCCCGTAATACCGAGGTCCCCTGTGGCGGCGGTGTCGTACGCCCGTCACCGTGCCCCGGCTCCTCCGGCTCCCGCGCCGAACGCCGTTCCCCGCACCGCCGCTCCTGCCGCCGCCGCGCCGGTCTCCGATGCGCCGCGGGCGTCCACCGTGGCGGACGCCCGCGGAACGGCGCCCGCGGAGGTCGCGGTCGCGGGTGTGGGGGAGTGCGCCCTGCGCCTCTACGCCTTCGCCTTGGGCCGGTCCTCGGTGACGGTGGGGGAAGCGGCCGCCGTACTGGGTGTTCCTGTGAGACGAGTGGAGCGGGCGGTGACAGAGCTGCGGGAGTTGCGACTTCTGGTGGGTGCGGCGGGTTCGGGAGGCGGCTTCGCGGCGGTCGGCGCGGAGGTGGCGCGGCGGGAGCTGGCCGTACCGCTACAGCGGGTGATCGAGGACGCCCACCGTGAACTGGACGGTGTCCACGAGCGCCTGGCGTCCTTCACCGCCGCCCTCCACACCTCCGCCGGCCATGCCCCGTCCTCCGCCGCTTCCCCCGCGGGTGCTTCCGCCGAGGACGCTTCGACCGGGGTCGTACGGCAGGCCCGGGCGCGGCTGGTGAACCTCGCCGGGGGCTGCCGGTTCGAGGTCGTGGTGATGCTGTCGGCCCGGGAGGTGTCGGGCCCCCGCCCGTTCGTCCTGGAGCTGCTCAAGGAGCCGTTGCGGAACCAGGCCCGGGTCCGGGTCCTCTGCCCGCACACCCTGCGCGCGGACGCCGCCGCGCGTTCGGTGCTGACCCGCCTCGTCCAGGACGGTGCCGAGGTGCGTTCGTGCACCGAGGCGTTCGACCCGGTGGTCGTCTTCGACGGGCAGGCGGCCTTCCTCCCCGCCCAGGACGGGCGCGAGGAAGAGGACGGCGGTGCCCTGACCTACGAGCAGCACCTGGTCGCCTTCCTCGGGCGGGTCTTCGAGCGGCTGTGGGAGCCGGCGAGTCCGGTCGAGGGCGCGGCGCCGGGTTACGGGGACGCGCTGGGGGACCTGAAGTCCACGATCCTGCAACTGCTGGCGTCCGGGCTGAAGGACGAGGTGATCGCCCGGCGGGTGGGGATGTCCTCGCGCACCTTCCGCCGGCACCTGGCCGCCCTGATGCACGAACTGGGGGCGGGCAGCCGCTTCCAGGCGGGTGTACGAGCCGCCCGGCTCGGCCTGGTCAGCTGACACCGCCTCGCCTTCCCCCTTGTCCTCATTCCCACCCCCCACCCCTGTTCCAGGGTCCGGCCCGGGTCCCACCCCCGGTCCGGACCCTGGCCAGGGACCCGGCCGCGGTCACCCGCCGCCGCGGCTTCCGCCCGGCCTCCGGCCGGCCGTCACCCGGCGCCGAGGCGTCCGCTCAGCCACCGCAGGGACGGCGGGATCTCCCGGAGCCAGGTGTTGACGTTGTGGCCGCCGCGGTCGAGGGTGACCGACGAAACGCGTGCGGGACTCCTCACCTTCTCGATGAACTGCTGGGCCGGTGCGCATCCGGCTGGAGCGATGCACGGGACGAAACGTTCCGTCCGAGTGTGGATCCTGATCGATTCCGCAGGGCGGGCAAGGGGCCGGCCTCTTGGCGAACAGGTTCGCGGACCGCATCGTAGAGGAGGAAGAGGACTTCCTCCTCGGTCCTGACGGCTGCGCGAACGGATCTGTGATCGGAGCGGAAATGGCTGCTCTCAGGGCGGGTGACCAGCGCGAGCGGCGCTCGGGGCGCTGTGCGCGCCATCGGCGCCCCGGTGGCACGGGCGGCGGTTCGTCATAACGAAATGCGGGCATTACAGGCAAGCGTTCGACGGGAATTGACAATTTTAGGCTTGCCTAACCTAAGGTCTGCCCCGTGAACGCGACCGATGTCCGGCCAGTCCGGCCGCCCCGGCCCGCCGCCGGGCGCCCGGCGGCACTCCGCAGGGCCCTGCTGCTGACGGGCGGCGTGGCCCTGCTCGTCCTGTGCGTGGCGCTCAGCCTCGCCGCGGGGTCGCGCGCCGTGCCGCTGAGCACCGTGTGGCACGCCCTGGCCGACGGGGACCGCAGCAGCGACGGCCTGGTCGTCACCGGGCTGCGCGTGCCGCGCACCGTCATCGGCGTGGTGGTCGGCGCCGCCCTCGGCGTCGCGGGCGCCCTCGCCCAGGGCATCACCCGCAACCCGCTGGCCTCGCCCGCCACGCTCGGCATCAACCACGGAGCCGGCTTCGCCGTGGTCGTCGCCAGCTATGTGCTGCACCTGACGCACCCGGCCCAGTACCTGCCCTTCGCCTTCGCCGGCGCGGCGATGTCCACCCTCGCCGTCCTCGCCCTCGCCCGCCGCGCCGGCGACCTGGACCCGGTACGGCTCGCGCTCGGCGGCACCGTGCTGGACGCCGTGCTCATCTCCTGGACCTCCGCGGTGATGCTCACCAGCCACCGCACCCTGGACGAAGCCCGCTTCTGGCTGGCCGGCTCGCTCGCCGGGCGGCAGACCGACATCCTGCTGCCCGTCCTCGCCCCGCTCGTCATCGGCCTCGTCCTGGCCCTGGCCGTCACACCCGCGCTCAACGCCCTCGCCCTCGGCGACGAGACCGCCCAGGCACTCGGCGTCCCGGTCGCCAAGGTGCGCGCCGCCGGCGGGATCGCCGTGATCCTGCTCGCCGCCTCCTCGGTGGCCGTCGCCGGCCCGCTCTCCTTCGTCGGCCTCGCCGCCCCCCACCTCGTCCGCAAGCTCGTCGGCGCCGACCACCGCTGGCTGATCCCCGGCTGCCTGATCGCGGGCCCGCTGCTGCTGCTCACCGCGGACGTCCTCGGCCGCCTCGTGCTGCGCCCCGTCGAACTGGAGGTCGGCATCGTCACCGCCCTGCTCGGCGCGCCCCTGCTGGCCCTCCTCGCCCGGAAGGTGGCGCGATGACCGCCGTCATGACCGATGCGCCGCCCCGCGCGGCAGGCGGCGCGCTCGCCCGGCAGCGCCGGCGGACCGCCCTGCTGAGCGCGGCCGCCACGGCCCTGCTCGTGGTGCTCACGGCGATCGGGCTCGGCACCGGCGAGGTCCCGATCGCGCCGGTGGACGCCCTGCGCGGCCTGGTGGGTCTCGGCGACGCCGGCGACGTGATGCTCGTCCAGGAGCTGCGCGCCCCCCGCGTGCTGTCCGCCGTCGTGGCCGGGGCGGGCCTGGGCGTCGCCGGCGCGGTCCTGCAACGCGCCGCCCGCAACCCGCTCGCCTCGCCCGACGTGGTCGGGGTGACCGGCGGCGCCTCGCTGGGCGCGATGGCCGTCCTCGCCTCGGGCGCGCCGGCCTCGCTGATCTCACCCGCCGCGCTCGGCGGCGGGCTGCTCGCGGCCGGCCTGCTCGGACTGCTGGCCTGGCGGGGCGGGTTCACCGTCTCCCGGCTCGTCCTCGTCGGCCTCGCCGTGCAGTCGGGCCTCGCCGCCGCGGTGAACCTCCTCATCGTCCGCTTCCCCGCCGAACTCGCCTCCTCCGCCCTGCAATGGACCACCGGCTCGGTGTACGGACGCACCTGGGCCGAGGTCCAGGCCGGGGGAGCGGTGATCCTCGCCGGGCTCGTCCTCGCCCTGGTCTGCCACCGCAGGATCGCCGTCCTCGACCTCGGCGACGACAGCGCGGGCGCCCTCGGCCTGCCCCCGAACGCCGCCCGGCTGCAACTGCTGCTCCTCGCCGTCGTGCTGGCCTCGGTCGCCGCCGCCCTCACCGGCCCCGTCGGCTTCGTGGCCCTGGCCGTACCGCACATCGTGCGGTTCCTGGCCGGGCCGCCCACCACCGGCACGCTCGCGCTGACCGCGCTGACCGGAGCCGTCCTGCTGCTGGGCGCCGACCTCGTCGTCCTGCACCTCCTGCCCGTCCACGGGCTGCCCGTCGGCGTCGTCACCGCCACCCTCGGGGCGCCCTGGCTGCTCGTACTGATGCTGCGTCAAATGAAGCCCAACGCCGGGAGTGCCGTCCGATGAACGCCACGACGAACGCCAACGAACTGGCGACCAGCGGCCTGCGGCTCGGCTACGGGAACGCCGTCGTCGTCGACGGGGTCGACCTGACGCTGCCCGGCGGCGCCGTCACCGCCGTCGTCGGCCCCAACGCCTGCGGCAAGTCCACCCTGCTGCGCGGCATGGCCCGGCTGCTGGCCCCCGCCGCCGGCACCGTCACCCTCGACGGCAGCGACATCCACCGGATGCCCGCCCGCGCCCTGGCCCGCCGCATGGGCCTGCTGCCGCAACAGGCCGCCGCCCCCGAGGGCATCACCGTCGAAGCGCTCGTACGCCTGGGCCGCTACCCCCACCAGCGGATGCTCACCCCCTGGTCCAAGGCCGACCAGACGGCAGTCGAGGAGGCGCTGGAGCGCACCGGCACCGACGCGCTGCGCGACCGGGCCGTCGACGAACTCTCCGGCGGCCAGCGCCAGCGCGCCTGGATCGCCCTCGCCCTCGCCCAGGACACCCCGCTGCTGCTCCTGGACGAGCCCACCACCTTCCTCGACCTGCGCCACCAGCTCGACGTGCTCGACCTGGTCGAGGAGCTCAACACCGAGGCCGGCCGGACCGTCGTCATGGTCCTGCACGACCTCGGCCAGGCCGCCCGCTACGCCGACCACCTGGTCGTCATGTGCGACGGCCGCCCGGCGGCGGCCGGATCCCCGGCGGACGTGCTGACCGCCGAACTCGTCGAGGAGGTCTTCCGGGTGGAATGCCGGGTCGTCCCCGATCCGGAAAGCGGCACCCCCCTGGTCGTCCCCCGCGACCGGTCGCGCAGACGCGCGGCCGCCGCGACCTCCTGACGCCCCCACCACGCCGAAAAGCCCCCTACCGCTCGAAAAAGGGAAACCCACCATGACCGTGCTCCGACCGGCCCCGAGCCGAATGCGAAGAGTGTCCGTGATGGCGCTCACCGTGATCATAGGCGCCTCCGCGCTCGCCGCCTGTGGTGGCGAGGACAAGAAGAACGACGAGTCCAAGCCCGCCGCCTCCGCCGGCGCCGGCTTCCCGCGCTCGATCACCCACGCCATGGGCAAGACCGAGATCAAGAAGAAGCCCCAGCGCGTCGTCGTCCTCGACACCGGCGAACTGGACGACGTGACCATGCTCGGCATCGAGCCGGTCGGCGCGGTCTCCCCCCACATGAAGACCGAGGGCGGCTTCCCCGCCTACCTCTCCGCCAAGATCAAGAACACCAAGGACGTGGGCCCCATGGCGGAGCCCGACATCGAGCGCATCATGTCGCTCAAGCCCGACCTGATCCTCTCCTCCAAGGTCCGCCACGCGAAGGTCTACGACAAGCTCAAGGGCATCGCCCCCACTGTCTTCACCGAGACCACCGGCGCCCCCTGGAAGGAGAACCTGAAGGTCCACGCCCAGGCCCTGGGCCTGGAGAAGGAGGCGGCCTCGGCCATGAACGCGTACGAGAAGCGCGCCAAGGCCCTCGGCGAGGAGATCAAGAAGAAGAACGACGGCAAGGCGCCCACCGCGTCCGTCGTCCGCTTCGTCGCCGGCCCCACCCGCCTCTACCAGAAGCAGTCCTTCAGCGGCATCGTCCTCAGCGACATCGGCCTGCGCCGCCCCGAGTCGCAGGACGTCGACAAGCCCATGCTCGACATCTCCCCGGAGCAGATCGACAAGGCCGACGCCGACATGGTGTTCGTGACCGTCGCCGACGACCCGAAGAAGACCCAGCAGGACGCCGTCCAGGAGAACCCGCTCTGGAAGGGCCTCGGCGCCGTCAAGAACGACAAGGTCTTCCAGGTGCCCGACGAGACGTGGATGTCCGGCATCGGCATCCAGGCCGCCGGCCACGTCCTCGACGACATCGCCAAGGCCGCCGGGGTCACCGCCCCCAAGTAGCCGCCCGGGGCCTGCCGGTCGCCCTACCGGCAGGCATCGCCTCACCGTCGCTCCACAAGACGGCGGAAGCGGTGCGGCACAATCCCCGTATGCGAACTGTGATCTTGTGTGGTGGAGAGAGCTCCGAGCGGGACGTCTCCCTGGCCTCCGGCCGGTCGGTGGCCCGGGCTCTGCTCGAACGGGGCCATGAGGTGGTGCTGGTCGACCCGGCGGCGGCGGTGCCGGTCCTGGCCGGACCGCTGCGCCCGGGTGACGTGGTCGACGGGTTCGCCGTCGCGAAGGAGCCGCCCTCCCTCGCTGATCAGCGGCAGTGGCGGCAGCGTATGCACGCGTCCCTGACGTCCGGTCCGGTCCTCGATCTCCTGCGTGACGCGGAGGCCGTGTTCCTGGCGCTGCACGGTGGCTGGGGTGAGGACGGGCATGTGCAGGCGCTGCTGGAAATGACGGGTGTCCCGTTCACCGGCGCGGGCAGCGCGGCGTGTGCGGCGGCCTGGCACAAGGGCCGGGCGCAGGCGGTGCTCGGCGCGGCGGGGCTGCCGGTGGTCGAACGGGCGCTGTGGCGGCCCGGGGCGGGCGACGTGCCCGAGGACGTGGAACGTCTGGTGGCGGCCGGTCCGGTGGTGGCGAAGCCGGTGGCCGACGGATCGAGCGTGTCGGTGTACCGGGTCGACTCGCCGGCGCAACTGTCCCAGGTCGCCTCCGAGGTGCGCTCCCGTGGGGTCGAGCTGATGGTGGAGCCGTTCCTGCCGGGGCGCGAGTTCACCGTGGCCGTGGTCGGTGACCAGGCGCTTCCGGTGATCGAGATCGAGCTGACGACCCCGGTGTTCGACTACGCGGCCAAGTACCAGCCCGGAGCCGTGAACGAGGTGTGCCCCGCGCGGGTCCCGCCCGCCTTCGCGTCCCGCCTGACGGAGCTGGCGCTGCGCGCGCACCGTGCGCTGGGGTTCGACGGTGACGCGTACTCGCGCACCGACTTCCGCTGCGACGCCGACGGCGATCCGATGTGTATCGAGGTGAACGCCCTTCCGGGCCTGACGGCGACGAGCCTGTTGCCGCTCGCGGCGACCGGTGCCGGCTGGACCTACCCCGACCTGATCCAGCGCATCCTCGACCTCGCGACGCGCTGAGCACCGGTCGTGACGCGCGCCGGTGCGCTGTTTCCCGCCCCCGTGACCGGGCCCGGCCGGGCGTGTGAGCCGGCGGCCACCGCCGGCTCACACGCCCGTCACATCAGGTCGGCGTGTGGGCTCACGCCTCAGGGGCCCCGGTCTCCGTCAGCAGGCCGTCGGCCAGCCGCAGCCACCGGTTCACACCGATCCGCTGGAGGAACCGCTCGTCGTGGCTGACCACCACGAAGGCCCCCTGGTAGGAGTTCAGGGCGCTCTCCAACTGGCCCGTGCTGACCAGGTCGAGGTTGTTCGTCGGCTCGTCCAGGAGCAGCAGGTGCGGGGCCGGTTCGGCGCACAGTACGCAGGCCAGGGTGGCGCGCAGCCGCTCGCCGCCGGAGAGCACCGCGACGGGCAGATGGGCGCGGTCGCCCCGGAAGAGGAAGCGGGCGAGCAGGTTCATCCGCTCCGCCTCCGGCCGCTCCGGGGCGAAGCCGGCGAAGTTCTCCGCGACCGTACGGTCCGGGTCCAGCAGGTCGAGGCGCTGCGAGAGGTAGGCGACGCGTCCGCCGGCCCGCTTGAGCTCGCCGCCCCCGGGGGCCAGGTCGCCGTTGAGCAGACGCAGCAGGGTGCTCTTCCCGGCGCCGTTGGGGCCGGTCAGCGCGATGCGTTCCGGTCCCCGTACCGTCAGGTCGACGCCGTCGCCGGCGAAGACGTCCTTGTCGCCGAGACGGACGCGGAGCTGTTCGCCGGAGAACAGGTTGCGTCCGGCGGGCACATGGGTGGCGGGCAGGTCCAGCGTGATGCGCTGCTCCTCGCGCAGGGCGCGCCCGGCCTCGTCCAGCCGGGCCTTCGCTTCGTCGATCCGGCCGGCGTGCATCTGCCCGGCCCGTCCGGCGGACTCCTGCGCGCCGCGCTTCATGTTGCCGGCGAAGATACGGGGCAGCCCGGCGCTCTTGAGGTTGCGGGAGGCGTTGCTCTGCCGGCGTTCGGCGCGTTCACGGGCCAGCTGCATCTCCCGCTTCTCCCGCTTCAGCTCCTGTTCGGCGTTGCGGACGTTCTTCTCGGCGACCTCCTGCTGGGCCCGCACGGTCTCCTCGTACGCGGTGAAGTTCCCGCTGAAGGAGCGGAGTTCGCCACGGTCGAGTTCGGCGATGCGTTCCATCCGGTCGAGCAGGGCGCGGTCGTGGCTGACCAGCAGCAGGCAGCCGTTGAAGTCCGCCAGCGCGTCGTAGAGCTTGTGCCGGGCGGCGAGGTCGAGGTTGTTGGTGGGTTCGTCGAGCAGCAGGACGTCGGGCCGCTTCAGCAGTTGGGCGGCGAGGCCGAGGGAGATGACCTGGCCGCCGCTGAGGGTGTGCAGGGTGCGGTCCAGCGCGAGGCCGGCCAGGCCGAGGCGGTCCAGCTGGGCGCGGGTGCGTTCCTCGATGTCCCAGTCGTCGCCGATGGTGGCGAAGTGCTTCTCGTCGGCGTCCCCGGACTCCACGGCGTCGATGGCCCGGACGATCGCGGCGATGCCCAGGACCTCGGCCACGGTGAGGTCGCCGGTCAGGGGGAGGCTCTGCGGGAGGTAGCCGAGGGTGCCGGTCATGGAGACCGACCCGGTGCCGGGTCGCAGGTCACCGGCGATGAGCTTGAGCAGGGTGCTCTTGCCGGTGCCGTTGGGCGCGACGAGACCGGTGCGGCCGGAGCCGAGGGTGAAGGACAGGCCCTGGAAGACGGGGGTGCGGTCGGGCCAGGTGAAGGACAGGTTCGAGCAGACGACGGAAACGCCGGACATGGAGGTGACCTCATGAGGAGGGAGGCAGGGATGAGACTTCTGCCTCGGCAGCAGACAAGGGAACGAGGAGACGACAACGAAGCCACGACGGCGGCGCTTCCGCGCACCGGCCGGTGGCCTGTCGGGTCCGGGTGGTCACCCGGAGATGTCGTCGTCCATCACCATGTCCGGCGTCTCCTCAACGCATGATCAATATTGGTGGCAGTTTAGCAACGGGGGCGGGGACGGTCGAAACGATTTAACGGGCCGGGAAGGCCGGCCCCCGGCGGACGCTCCGGGCGTCCGGCACGCCGGGCGCCGGGCTCGGGGACTCGGCGTCGCGACAGGCCGGTGAGCTGTTCGAAGGCGCCCGGCAGGGCTGAGTGGCCGCCCGGCTGGGGGTCAGCGCCGGTAGAGGGTGATCTCCAGGCCGCGGGCGCCGCGGTGGTGGGCCGGGGACAGGCCGGCGCGGGCGAGCGCCTCTTCCTGGGACGCCGCCGTGCGGGCGCCGGCCCGGCGGGCGCCGGGGGAGAGGTGCCGGCAGGTGATGTGCCAGACGCGGGACGCGGCCGCGAGGCGTCGGTCCAGGAGGGCCGGGCCGGCGGGCAGGCTGTCCAGGGTGCCGCGCTCGGCGGCCGTCTCGGCCGTGCCCAGGTCGGGGTGGTGGGCGAAGGTCTCCGGGGCGGCGGAGGCGATCAGGTCGCACCGGGCGCCGCTGAACAGGACGCCGTCGCCGGGGGCGGCGCGGGCGTCGAGTGTGGTGATCACGGCGGTGGTGTCCCAGGGGCGGCTGTCCTGCTGGCGGACGGCCAGGTGGGACACGGCCATCGGGACGGCCAGCAGGAGTCCGAGCAACAGCCGCTTGGGAAGCGGGGCGACGGTGGCGGCCGCCGCGATCAGCAGCGCCAGGGCCGGCAGGCAGAACAGCAGGTAGCGGTAGGCGAAGAGGGGCTGGCCGAGGGAGGCGGCCATGAGGACCAGCGGCGGCACGGTCAGCCAGGGCGCGCCGACGGCGAGGACCAGGGGCGGGGCCTTGTGCCGGCGGGCCACGAGGAGGGCCACGGCGGCGAGGGCGGTGGGGGTGAGCAGGAGTTTCAGGGCGGCGGGGAGGGTGTCCTGGCCGGGGGTGAGCAGCCAGGTCAGGTAGTTGTACGGGGTTCCGCCGGCGACCGGTGCCACGTCGCCCACGGCGGAGCGCTGGGAGAAGCCGAGGACCAGCAGCGGAGCGACGGCGGCGATGCCCGCGGCCTGGGCCGACAACAGGCGTACGACCACGCGGCGGCCGGGACGCCGCAGGACCACCGTGACCATGTGGGCGGCCACCAGCAGCAACCCCATCGCGTTGAACCAGCCCAGCAGCGCGATCAGCACGGCGTAGCCGGCGGCCCACCGGCGGCCGCCGGACAGGGCCTTCACCAGGGCGCCCGTGGCCAGGACCGCCACCGCCATGACGAAGGCGAACGAGCGGGCCTCCTGCGCGTACCGCGACGCGGTGGGCATCACGGCGAGCAGCAGCCCCGCGTACAGGCCCAGGCGCGGACCGCCGAGCATCCGTCCCAGCCACGCGAGGCCCCCTGCCGCGACGGCCACCGCCACCGCGGAGGGCACCCGCATCGTGAACTCGCCGACCCCGACGGCCTGCCCGACCAGGTGCATCAGTACGTAGTGCAGACCGTGTACCGCGTCCAGGTTCCCCAGCAGCTCCATGAGCTGCGACCCGGACCGCTGGGCCACGTCCATGGTGACGACCTCGTCGGTCCATGCCGAGGGTCCCGTGATCCCCCACAGTCCGAGGGCGAGCGCGACGACCGCCGGTGCCCACACGGCCGTCCGGTCGGGGCTGGGCAACGGCAGACGAATGACCCGAAGGATGGAGGCTCTCCCCGCGACCGGTGGTACATGGGCTTGCGCGGCGGGCTTGAGGTGCCTGCTGCCCTGCCGAGCGTGATCACGCGAGGGTACAGCTTTCGCCGCAATATTTACCAATTTCGGATAAATTGCATGCCGGTCAGTAACCGATCGGCGCGGGCGTCGTTCATGGGCGGCGGGCCGGGCCCGTCCCTCGCCCTGGGGCAGCGGCGCGTAGCGGCGGTGAGTGCGGCATGGCGAAGGGGGCTGCCGGACGGATCCCCCCGCCCGGCAGCCCCCTTCGGACCGCCGGTCAGCTCCCGGAGGTCCGGCGCACGAGGTCCGCGGGGTCGGTGTTGGAGCCGCACAGGACCACGGCGATCCTCTCGCCACCGCCGGGCCGGTAGCCGCGGCCCGGGGAGGTGAGCGCGGCGAGGGCCGTCGCGGCGGCGTGCTCGACGGCGACCTTGTGGTCGTCCCACAGCGCCTGGCGGGCCCGGACGATCTCGGCGTCCGGCACCAGGACGGACCGCACACCGTCCTGCCGGGCGGCGTGCAGGGCCATGGCGGAGACGCGGCGGGCACCGAGGGAGTCGGCGGCGACCGAGTCCACCGGGACGTCGACCGGGCGGCCGGCCTCGAGCGCGGCGTTCAGCGCGCGGCAGTTCTCCGGCTCCACCGCGACGGTGCGGATGCCGTGGTGCCGGGCGGCGGTGGCCACCCCGGCGAACAGGCCACCGCCACCGACCGAGACGACCACGGTGTCCAGACCCGGGACCTGCCGGCGGATCTCCTCCAGCAGGGTGCCTGCCCCGGCGGCGATCAGCGGGTGGTCGTAGGCGTGTGAGGCGAGCGCCCCGGTCGTGCCGGCGAAGTCCTCGCAGGCGGCCAGCGCCTCGGCGTACTCCGTGCCGACCAGCCGGACGTCGGCGCCGTAGCCGCGCAGTTTGGCCACCTTCACCGCCGGGGCGGTGGTGGGCAGGAACACGGTGGCGGTGACGCCCTGCTGCCGGGCGGCCCACGCGCACGCGAGCCCGGCGTTGCCGCCCGAGGCGATGGTCACCCCGGCGGCCGGCAGGGTCCCGGCGTCGTGGTGCGCCTGGAGGAAGTTCCGGGCGCCGCGGGCCTTGAAAGAGCCGGTGTGCTGCATGAACTCCAGCGCCAGCCAGACCTCGCAGGACTCTTCCGGCCGGTCACCCGGGAGGCCCGGTCCGTCGCCGTGGCGGGCGGCGCGGATCGCGTCGGGCTCCACCGGGGCGAGGGCGACGGTGCGGACGCGTCCGGCGATCCGGTCGGCGGCGGCCGTGATGTCGCCGTACGTGAGCTGGTGCACTTCTTTGCTCCTGCGGGGAGAGGGCCGGGGCAGGCGATGAGCCCGCCCCGCGGTGGTGGGGGCGAGAGGCGACGCGGAGGCGGACCGTCGCCGCACGGGGCGGGGCCGGGCGGCGCGGCGGCTCGCAGGGGTGGGGGTCGGTCCGCCGCCGAGGCCGGGCCGCAGGCCCGCCTGTCGGCAGCGCTCGGGGGTCTCGGGCCGGCAGCCGGACATCTTGCGGTGCTGTCCGTCGGTCGGCCGGCTCGCGTCGGGGGTGTCGCACGGTCGCCGCCCCGCGGGGACCGGTGCCCGGTCGGCCTGGCGCACGCAGGTCCGGTGGCCCGGGAAGCCGGGGACGCGGACGGCGGAGAGGGCGTCGACCGCGAGATCGGCCGGGTGCCGGTGAATGAAGCCCGCCGGAGCGTCCACGGCGGTGAGCAGGGGGTCGAGCGCCGTGCGGGACACGTTGTCGCCTCCGAGTGAGCCTACCGTGAACGATACGCTGTACCGTACGCTGGCTCGCATGCCTAGGCAATCCGCTTCCCTGGACCTCGCGACCCCCGAACGCATCGCCGCGACGGCCCTGCTGATCGTGGACCGAGAGGGCGCGGCGGCCCTGAGCTTCCGGTCCCTGGCCGCCCGGCTCGGCATCGCGCACGCGACCATCCAGCGCCGCTGCACCGACCTGGCCGGACTCCTCGACCTGTGCGCCGACCACCTCGCCGCCGGCCTGCCCAACATCCCGTCCGGCACCCCATGGGCCGACGCCACCGAGACCCGCTTCCGGCGGCTGTACGAGCTGCTGACGGCCCACCCGGGTCTCCTCACCCTGCGCGGCGGCCGGCCCTGGCTCGGTCCGCAGCTGCTCAAGCGCCTGGTGGAGCCGCAGCTCGCCGATTCCCTCGCGGCCGGCATGACTCCGCAAGAGGCGATCACGGGCTACCGGCGGATGTACCTGCTCACTCTCGGCAGCGCGAGCTTCGTGGACCACCGCGACCCGAAGGCCGCGCAGGCCGCCACCCGGACCGCGCTGGCCGCCCTCGATCCGGAGGAGTTCCCCGCGCTCACCGGGAACCTCGCCGTCATCCTGCCCGCTGTGGTCGACCACGAGGTCTACTACGGGGCGCTCCGCCAGCTCATCCACGCCGCCGACCCCGCCCGGACCGGCCGGGGCGAAGGGCACGGCCGGTGACCTGAGCCTCGCGGGCACCGCATCCCGGCCACGCGGGACCCCGTGTCCCGGCGGCCCGAGTGGTGTGCGCTCGCTGTGTTGCCCGTCGGGCGGGTGCGCCCGGTGGGGCGGGGACGGAATCGGACATGCCGGGGGAGGGAATCGGCCAGGGCGTGATGCAGGGGTGGGGGTGGTGTGCCCCGTGGTGCCAGGCTCGCTGGCGGTCGTTCACCGAGCGGTGAACCGGCCTACGGGGAAAGGAAGTTGACATGCGAATAAAGAACGCGGCGGTAGTCGCGTCCGGGATGGTGCTGCTGGGGACGGCCCTGGCCGGTACCGCGCAGGCCGCGCCGTCCGATGACCGGCTGGAGGTCTCGCTCACCCCGGTGACGGCCGGCGCCGCCCTGGCGGCGGGAGAGCTGAAGTGCCCGGTGCCGCCGCCCGGCAACACCAGCGTGTGGAGCCGCACGCACTCGTGTCAGACGGTCAACGCGACCGTGAACGTGCTGCGCAACGGCAGGCCGGTCGGATCGGCGCACTTCACCGTCCAGCACGTCATGAGCCTCGACATCAACAAGACGGCCTGGTCGGAGACGGTCAGGACGACCAAGGCCAGACTGGTCGGCAACGCCTCCGGCATCCGGGCTGTCTTCGGCACCACCTGCGGTTCCGGTTGCAAGGCCACCCCGGGGCTCAAGCCCTTCACCCTCGGTTCGTCGGCGCCCTCCGCCCGCACCGCGTACCAGGCGACGGTCAAGCGGTACACACAGCGCGACAGCATGTCCCGCTACACGTTCTCGCTCACCAAGCCGGGCTTCACCCCGGGCAGCCTCGCCTACAACTCGTCCGTCTACCGGTGCGACGACAAGTTCTATTCGAAGAAGCCGCAGTTTTCCAAGCCCCCGGGCTGTGTCTTCCGCACCCACCCCGCCGTCGAGACGAACCAGCGGCTGCTCCCGTACATCAGCGAGAACATCCGGAACGTGCAGTCCAAAGGGATCCACATCGGCTCCCCGAACTACGGCCGGCCGCTGCACCGGATCACCGACGGGAAGAAGATCGCCGCCAACCGCGAGGCGGTCTGCCCGGCCAGGACCAAGCCCCCGACGAACCTGCCCTTCCCCAAGCCGCAGTGCGACGAGTACCCCTTCGCCTCCACCAAGGAGGGCGGCACCGCGCTCGCCAAGCCGAACCGGGGCACCATGTGGGTGCCCGACAAGGAGAACCAGACCCAGGGCGGCTTCCTCGCCACGTTCTACCGTGAGAACCGTGTCCTCAACGGAGACCCGTACTACGTGTACGTCGGCGTGTGACCCTGGCTGACCACCGCACCACGATGGGGTGGCCGGTACCGCGAGCCGCGGGTACCGGCCACCCCTGTCGCACGCGCCCGAGAGAGGAAGGGGCATTCCATGAGCGCCAGCACCCGCGAGGTGTTCGTCGAGACCGGCTACTGGATTGCGTCCGGCGGCACCGAGGACTTCGACCGCTTCGTCGGCGAAGTGGCCGACCGCGACGACCGTACGCTGGTGCACGTCTCCGCGGGAGGCGGCCTCCTGGCCGTGACCACCGCGACCGAGTGGGCCGATGTCCACCTCACCGCCCGCGTCCACGACACCGAACCCGCGCTGGACACGGCCCCCTGGGACGCCGTCGACGAGGTCAGCATCCTGGTCGACCCGCCCACCGAGGACGACGAGCGGGACTCCTCCCTCGGCATCATGGCCGGCCCCGTGCCCGAGGACGCGCCCGAGCCCCTCCCCGTCCCCTGCCCCACCGGCGAGCCCGCCTGGTGGCGACTGCGCCTCCACGCGCGCGTCGGCGACACCGGGACAGAGGAGCACTTGCTGCTGCTGTGGCCCGCGGACCGGCGGCCCACCGTCCACCACCGCACCGGCGGACAGGACCGCTGATCCCGCGCCGCCCGTCGCGGGCCGCATGGGACCACTGCCGCAGCGCACCGCCACAGCGGCCCGGGCCGCTGTGGCGGTGAAAAGGAGACGAACATCCGGCAAGGCCGCAACGGCATCCAGCGGAAGGCGGGTTGTCCTTGCCTGGCCATGCGCTGGTTGTGTGCGGGTGCGCTCCTGGATGCCGCCGGGGACTCGTGAGGAAGCGGGTGAGGTCCGGTGCGCGAATGGGTAGGTTCCGGCGGTAGTCCGGCGCCGAGCCAGGAGGGGACCAGCACATGGTGGAGGAACAGGGACGGCAACACCCGCGCGGCGGCGGGAGGCACGCCAGGCGCCGCTTCCTGACCCTGGCCGCGGCGGCCTCGGCGGGAGCCTTCGCCGGCATGCCGCGCGCCCACGCCGAACAGAGGCGGGTGACACCGGCCGGCTTCCCTTTCACCCTGGGCGTGGCCTCGGGAGACCCGCTGCCCGACTCCGTCGTGCTCTGGACCCGGCTGGCCCCCCGCCCCTACGAACCGGGCAGCGGGCTGCCCCCCGCCGCGGTGGTACCGGTCCAATGGGAGATCGCCCGCGACGAGCACCTGCGGGACACCGAGCGCACCGGCCTCGCCGTCGCCGACGCCAGGAACGGCTACAGCGTGCACGTGGACGTCCGTGGCCTGCGCCCCGGAAGCGACTACTGGTACCGGTTCCGCACCGGATCCTGGACCAGCCCCGTGGGCCGCACCCGTACCGCACCGCCCCCGGGCGCCACGGTGTCCCGGCTGAGAGTGGGGCTGGCCTCGTGCCAGCAGTACGACGAGGGCTACTTCACCGCCCACGCGCATCTGGCCAGGGAAGAGCTCGACGCGGTGTTCTTCGTCGGCGACTACATCTACGAGAACGCCATCGACCCCCGGGCGGGCGCGCGCGAACTGCCCGCCGGCAGCCGGCTGCCCGAGGTCTTCGGCCACGAGCTGGCCACCCTGGAGGACTACCGCCTGCGCTACGCCCTGGCCAAGACCGACCCCGACCTCCAGGCCGCCCACGCCGCTCACCCCTGGTGCGTCACCTGGGACGACCACGAAGTCTCCAACAACTACGCGGCCGGCGTCCCCCAGGACGGCGAGGACGCCGGCCGATTCCTCCAACGCCGCGCGGCCGCCTACCAGGCGTACTGGGAGAACATGCCGCTGCGCCGCTCCCAGGCGCCGCAGGGGCGGGAGATGCGCCTGTACCGGCGCCTGCGGTTCGGGACCCTGGCGCAGTTCGACGTGCTGGACACCCGGCAGTACCGATCGGACCAGGCCTACGGCGACGGCTGGCAGTACCCGGGACCCGCCTCGCAGGACCCCGCGCGCACGCTCCCCGGCCACCAGCAGGAGCGCTGGCTGCTGGAGGGCTTCCACGCCTCGGCGGCGACGTGGAACGTCGTCGCCCAGCAGGTGGCCTTCTCCCGGCGCAGGCTCACCGTCAGTGGCCCCTCACGCCTGTCCATGGACGCCTGGGACGGCTACCCCGCCTCCCGCCGACGCGTCCTCGACGGTTTCCGGGCCAGAGGCGCCGGGAATCTGGTCGTGCTCTCCGGCGACTCCCACATCCACCTCGCCATGGACATCAAGAAGGACTTCGACGACCTCCGCTCGCCCACCGTCGGCGTCGAGATCCTGGGCACGTCCATCTCCAGCAACGGCGACGGCATGGACAAGCCCGAGGACTGGGCGGCCCTCCTCGCCGCCAACCCCCACATGTCCTACTACGCCAAACGCCGCGGCTACGTCGTGCTCACCCTGACCCCGACGCACGCCCGTGCCGACTACCGCACCTTGCCGTATGTCACCCGCCCCGGCGCGCCCCTGGCCACCGAGGCCAGCCTCGTCACCCAGGCGGGACAGCCCGGTTTCCACCCGGCCTGACGCGTAAGAGGGGGCGCTCCGGGCCGTGTCGGCGGTCGCCTCGCAGGAAGCAATGCGGGAGGAAACGGAAATTAGCGGACCAGGTGTGAGGGGCGCCAGAGGCTCCAGGCACACTCTGTGTGTTGCAGTCTCGTATAGCAAGAGGTGTTCCACGCATGATTACGCTCAAGAAGGAAGACGGCCCGGCGGACCTGGACGGTGTGACCCACCTGTCCATCGGGGTGTCCTGGGACCCCACCGGCGGGAGCAGCGGCGGCGTGATGGGTGTGCTCCGCCGCAAGACCGGCACCGACCTCGACCTGATCGCCATCGCGATGCAGGGCGCGGACCCGGTGCGCCTGGCGGGCCTGGACTCCCTCGACCCGATGGGTAACGGCTCCGTGGTCCACAGCGGAGACAACCAGACCGGTCGCGGGGACGGCGACGACGAAACGGTGACGGTCGAGTTCGCGCGCGTTCCGGAGAACATCACCTCGATAGTCTTCGTCGCCGCCGCGTACAAGAAGGGCAGCTCCTTCCAGAAGGCGCGCAACATCAGCTTCAAGGTGTACGACGCGAGCGGTGGCAGCTCCCAGCAGGTCGCCGACATCTGGCCGAGCCTGCTCAGCAGCGACAACGGCTGCGCCGTGGCCAAGGCCGTGCGTGTCGGCGGCAGCTGGAAGCTCGAAGTGATCAACGTGACGGGGAAGATCAAGCAGGGCGACGAGCACGCTCTGATGCGCTTCGCGATCAGCAAGTAACACGGATCCGTGCGGCCCGGCAGCCTGTTGGCTGCCGGGCCGCATTTCTGTACCGGGGCGTGGATCCGAGATCTGAGCCCTGACTCCTGAGCCCTGAGCTCTCAACGTGGCACCGGCCGACCGGCCGGTATCCGGCCGCGCTGATGAGTGAGCCGGGGGCGGGCTGCCGGCTTCGGGCGGCGGGTGCGTGCGGCTCCCGGTGGCCTCGTTCGGCCGTTTTCGCCCACTCAAGTGGCGAACAGTTGACCGAAAATTGTTGTGCCCGGAAGGTTTGGCGGTCGTTCCACAGGCGTGGCAACCCTGGGGCAGGCGGCGGCGTCTGGCTCAGTGCCGGCGTCCACAGTGGAGCGAGCCGTAACGAATCACCCTTCATCCACCACTCCCGCCTCACGAGGTGGAAGCGGTACCTCCTGTATCGGGGAGGGGAACAGGCCAGATCGCCAAGATCCTCTTTACGTGTCAACTGGGCGCCCTAGACTGCCGGTTGGCAGGCAACTTGCGTGGTCCAGATGACATACGGGCCTCTGGTCGCCGTCCGGGGCCCCGTCGCGCCCCACGGCGGGCCTGCCCCCCGTACAGCACGTACCCACCGCACCCTCGACAGTCCAGCCACCGCCCACGACCCGGCCTCGCCCCCCACCACAGTCCTGACCGGTACTCGACCCTTGAACCCCCGCAAACCCCTGTAGCGCACCATCTCGTACGACTCGTGACAGGCAAGTCCCCCGTGGGCGCGCCCCTCTCTTGGTGGGGTGGGCCCGGTTGCCCTTTGTGCCGTGAGGCCGACAGGTGAAGGACGACAGATGCAAGGTCTGCGTGGCGTCCACCGGGCGCTCGAGGAGCAGGTCGCGCGGCAGGTGCCGCCGGACCTGGGCCCGGTGTGCGAGCTGTCCGGCCCTGAGCTGCTGGAGGCCGAGGAGCGGGAGGTGGCCCGGCTGCTGGTCCTGGCCGCCGTGGGGTCGTACGCCGGGGGCGGGCCGCCGGTCACCGGCGCTCTCCTGGCGGTGTCCAGCCGGTACCAGGAACGGTCCTTCCTGTGCACCGGACGCAGTCTGCCGCGTGCCGGTGAGCTGATCGGACTCCTGGACGCCGCGGTCGCCGCCCGCTCCCCGCGGCTGCTGGCCGAGGTGGCCGACCACCTCGGGCAGGGCTGGCCGGGCTACCCCGATTCCGTCTTCCCCGCCGCCTTGGCGGCCCTGGCCGCGCGCCTGGACCCCGCCGGCGCCGCCGGCCCGGGATCCGACCGCGACGCCGGGGCCACCACCCCGGGGAGCGGCACCGTTTCCGCCCCACGCCTGTCCTCGCCTCCGGATCCGGCGCCACTTCCGTCCCCGGGCCCAGGGCCGGGACCGCTCCCGTGCCCGGCGCGGGGGAGTTCGCCGTGACTTCCTTCATCTGCCGGGAGCGTGGTCTGCGGTACGCCGCCGCCGGCCGCGCCGCCCGGGCGGCGGACCTCTTACGGGATGCGTCGAGGCGGTACCAGGCCTCCGCCTACCGCGCGGACGCCGCCTGGCTGTTCACGGACGTGATCCTCGCCGAGCTGATGGCCGGGCAGGTGCGGCGGGCCGCGGCGGTGGGGGAGGAGCAACGGCGCTTCGTCGAGGAGGTGTTCACCACGCTGCCTCCCGCGACGGGCCCCGGGGCCGCCTCGGCCTTCACCCGGCCCGTGGGCCTGCGGCCCCGGGCGCTGACGCCCGAGGACCACGAGATGCTGCTGCGCTACGTGCGCACCAGCCAGTTCCTCGTCGAGGCCTGCCGGCACCGGTCCGCGGAGGACTTCGCCGCCGCCGTGGACCTGATGTCCTTCGGGTGGGCGGGTTTCGCCGCCTCCCCCTACCCGAGGATCCTGCGGCACCTGGCCGACCGTTACGCGGCCCCCGGCGCTCCCTGGGAGGTGCACCTGGGCGCCGACGGGTGGTGGCACCGGATGCTGCGCAGCAGCCGGGTCCAGGTCACCTCCGCCCATCTGGTCGCCACCGCCGTGGCGCTGCGCGCCCGTCTGGGCCGGGCCGGTCTGCTCGTGCACGGCGACGTGGCGCTGCTGGACGCGGCGGTGGTGCACGCCCGCCTGTACGGGACCGCGGCCACGGTGGAGTGGGTCACCCGCTACGTCGCCGAGCTGCGCCCGCGGATCCCCGGTCTGCTGCGTACCGCGGTCACCTACCTCCAGGCGTCCTCCGGTCAGGAGGCCGCCCGGCTCCTGGCCTCCTACACCGCCCTGCGCACGGCCTGCGCCGCCCCTGACCTGCTCTGTGCCGCCGGTCTTCACCCCGCCGGCCCCCTGCCTCCCGCCGGCCCGGACGGTGCGGCGGTGCGGGGCGCGCGGTCGCCGCGGCTGGAAGTCGCCTTCTACGGAAACCTGCTGTCGGTGGAGGGGATCACGATCCACCGCGTCACCCCGGCGCCGCTGACGCAGCTGCTGCGGGTGCTGGGGAGGAGTTCGTACGGGCGGGGGAGCGGGGGGAGGAGGTGCCGTTCCTCTCGGCCGGCGAGCTCTCCGCGCGTACGGGGCGCACCCCCGCGGCGCTGGCGCAGACCGTGCGCCGCTTCCGTGCCGTGTGCCAGGACCGGTTCGCCGAGGCCACCACCTGCCCGATCGGCCCCGAGACGGTCATCCAGGGGCGCCCCGGCTACCGCCTCAACCCCGACAGCGTGGAACTCTTCCGCCCTCCGCCACCCCCCGTACCCCCTGCGCCCCTTGAGCCTTCCGCGCCCCGCACGCCCCGCACGACCCGCGCGTCCGACGGGACGACGGCGCCCGCCGCGTCCCGTACGCCTGCCACGTCCCGCACCGCCCCGGCTTCCCGGGCGGTGCGGGAAGCCCGTACGTCCCTCTCGTCCCCGGTGGCCGGGCTGTCTCCCATGCCCGGTGCACCCTCCACCCCCCACCCTGGCCTGTCAGCTTCTTGTCCGCCCGCCGGATCCGGGCCTGCCCCGAGTACCAGGAGCCTGTTGTGAGTACGGAAACCACCTCATGGGCATACAGTGGAAAACGCTACCGTATGTACCGATTTCAGCCGGATGTCGAGCGTGACCTGCGCGCGCTGAACCAGTCCGACAACTGGCACGTCTTCCTCGCCTGGGTCCACGACGCCGTATGGATCGCCGCGTGCATAGCCCTGTGCGTCTACGGCAGTTACTGGACCTACCCGATCGCCGTCCTGATCATCGGGGCCCGCCAGCGCGGGCTCTCCACGATCCTCCACGACTGCGCGCACGGTGTGGGCGTGAAGAACCGCCGCCTCCAGATGTTCGCCGGCACGGTGCTGACCGCCTACCCCATCTTCCAGCAGCACTACGCCTACAAGGTCTCCCACGTCTACACCCACCACCCCAAGCTCGGCAGCCCGGACGCCGATCCGGACCTGCGGTTCTTCATCGAACAGGGCGCCTACCGGCGGGACTCCACCGCCGCCTACGTCCGCCGTGTGGTGATCATCCCGCTGCTGGGCTCGCAGACCTGGGCCTACCTGCGCTACCTCGTCCGCAACCGGTACCGGGTCCTGAAGGGCGAGGACAAGCGCCCCGAGGCCGCCTCGCCCGTCCAGCGCCGCAAGCGCGCCGCGGACCGGATCGGGTTCTGGCTCTTCTGGGCCGTCGTCGTCGGCCTGGCCTGGTACGGGGGCTGGCTGCTGGGTCTGCTGCTGTTCTGGGTGATCCCCTACCTCACCAGCTTCCAGATCCTCGGCTGGTACATCGAGCTGTCGGAGCACACCCCGCTGGTGCGGGACTCCAACATCGACCTGCACATGACGCGCAACCGCAAGAGCCGGACGTGGGAGAGGTTCCTCACCGGCATCCACAACGACCACTACCACCTCGAGCACCACCTCGACCCGCGCACCCCGTTCTGGAAGCTGCCCGAGGCCCACAAGATCCGTATGCGCGACCCCGGTTACGCCGCCGCCGACGCCGAGGTGGGCGGCCTGTTCACCCGCGGGCCGCAGAACCAGCCCAGCGCCATCAGCGCCATCATCCGCTCCATGACCCCCGAGAACCCCGGCCCCACCCCCACCTCCTCGTCCACGTCCTCGCCCGCTTCCGGTTCCGCCGGTACGCACCCCCAGGAGACCCACGATGCCGCAGCATGACCACCCCACCACCCCCGCCGCCGACTCCACCGCCTCCGACGCCGGTCCGGGGCTCGCGCCGAAGGTGTTCGCCCGGCCCGAGACCGCGGCCATCCACGGCGGCTTCGAGGCCCGCATGGGCCTCAACCCGCCGATGATCACCCCGATCTTCCAGAGCGCCGCCTACGAGCTGCCCTCCACCGCCGCCGCGGCCGGCATCTTCGACCTCCTGACCGACGGTCAGGCCTACACCCGCCTGAACAACCCACCTGCGACGTCCTCGAAGAGCGCATGGCCGCCGTCGACGGCGCGGTCGCCGGCCTCGCGACCGCCTCCGGACAGGCCGCCACCGCCCTGGCCCTGCTCAACCTCGCCCAGGCCGGCGACAACATCGTCTCCTCCAACGAGCTCTACGGCGGCACCTGGAACCTGCTGGCCAACACCTTCGCCCGGTTCGGCATCGAGACCCGCTTCGTCAGCCCCGAGGACCCCGCGAACTTCGCCGCCGCCACCGACGAGCGCACCCGCGCCTACTTCGGCGAGACCCTGCCCAACCCCCGCCTGCGCCTGTTCCCCGTCGAGGAGGTCGCCCAGCTCGCCGAGGCCCACGGCGTCCCCCTCGTGCTGGACAACACCATGCTCCCGCACGTCCTGCGCCCCATCGAGCACGGCGCGCACATACTCGTCTACTCCGCCACCAAGTACATCGGCGGCCACGGCTCCAGCCTCGGCGGCCTCATCCTGGACGCCGGTACCTTCGACTGGGAGGCCCACGCCGCCCGGCACCCGCTGATGACCACCCCCGACGCCGCCCACGGCGGTGTGGTGTGGACGCGCACGGGCAAGGAGCTCGGCGGCGGGCTGGGCCGCAGCGGCTACCTCCTCAAGGCCCGCGAGACCCTCATGCGCGACCTGGGTCCCTGCCTGAGCCCGTTCAACGCCTTCCTCCTCCTCCAGGGCCTGGAGACCCTCCCGCTGCGCATGCGCGTCCACGGCGAGAACTCCGCGCGCGTCGCCGCGTACCTCCAGGGCCACCCCCTGGTCGAGCAGGTCCGTCACCCCAGCCTCACCGAGGGCGCCGAGGCCGACCGGGTCCGCCGCTACCTGGGCGGCAACACCGGCCCCCTGCTCCAGTTCGAGCTCAAGGGCGGCCAGCAGGCCGGCAGCCGCTTCATCGAGGCCCTGCGCCTGGTCTCCCACGTCACCAACATCGGTGACGTCCGCTCCATGGCCACCCACCCGGCCTCCACCACCCACGCCCAGCTCCCCGAGGCCGACCTCGCCGCCGCCGGCGTCACCCAGGGCTCCATCCGCCTGTCGGTCGGCGTCGAGCACATCGACGACATCCTCACCGACCTCGGCCAGGCCCTGGACGCCATATGAGCACCCCTCACACCCCCTCCGACGCGGGCACGTCCCCCGGCACCGGGGCGGGCGCGGGAGCCGGTACGGGCACGGGCGCCCGTACCGCTCCGGCGCCCGCCGGCGCCCGGCACGCCCGTACCCCGCTGGTGGCGCTCGCCTGCTTCACCGAAACCCTCGACGGCGTCCCCTACGCCGCCGTCCGCCAGGCCTACGTCCGCGCGCTCGAGGACGTCGCCGGCTGTGCCGTGGCCCTGATCCAGGGCCCGGCCCCCTGGCTGCCCACGGTCCTGGACCGATTCGACGCGGTCGTCCTGGGCGGGCACGAGTCCAATGTCGACCCCCGCCACTACGGCGTCCCGCCCGCCCCCGGCCCCCGCGCCCCCGAACGCGACACCCTGGCCCTGGACCTGCTGCCCCGGGCCGTCGACGCCGGCCTGCCCGTCCTGGGGATCTGCCGGGGCCTCCAGGAACTCAACGTCGCCTACGGCGGCACCCTGCGCGACCTGACCGGCACCGCGCTGGGGGAGGCCCACCGGGAGGACCTCACCCTGCCCCGCGACGCCCAGTACCTGCCCCGCCACCCCGTCACCCTGACCCCCGGCGGCCTCCTGCACCAGCTCACCGGACACCCCACCGTCACCGTCAACTCCCTGCACCAGCAGGCCATCGACCGCCTCGCTCCCCGGCTGCACACCGAAGCGGTCACCGACGACGGCGTCATCGAAGCCGCCTCCGTCACCGGCGCGGACGCGTTCGCCCTGGCCGTCCAGTGGCACCCCGAGTGGTACGCCGCCTCCGACCCGGTCTCCAAGAGCCTCTTCACCGCCTTCGGTGCCGCGGCCGCCCGGCGGGCGGGGGGACGCGCATGACCGTCACCGTCCCCCGCCACGCCCGCACCCTGACCCTTTTCGAGGACCCCGCCCGCCCGCTCCGGCTGGCGGGCGGGGGCTCCCTCATCGGCGTGCCCGTCGCCTACGAGCGCTACGGGCCGCCCCCGGCCGACGCCGAGGGCACCGTCTTCGTCTGCCACGCCCTGACGGGGGACTCCCATGTCGCCCGCCACGACGACACCGACGCCCCGGGCTGGTGGGACGCCATGGTGGGCCCGCAGCGTCCCCTGGACACCGACCGTTACCACGTCATCTGCGCCAATGTCCTGGGCGGCTGCTCCGGCACCGCCGGCCCCGCCCCGGACGCCACCCCGTCCGCCTTTCCCGTGCCCTTTCCGGCGGTCACCGTCGCGGACATGGTCACCGTCCACCGCGAACTGCTGCGCCGGCTGGGCATCGGCCGCCTCCACGCCGTGGTCGGCGGTTCCCTGGGCGGCATGCAGGCGCTCGAATGGCTCCTGCGCCATCCCGCCGACGCCGACCGCTACGCTCTGATCGCCACCGCCGCCCGGCTGAGCGCCGACAACCTCGCCTACAACGCCATCGGCCGGGCCGCGATCCGCGCCGACCCCCGCTACGCCGGCGGCCGCTACGACCCCCAGGCACCCCCCGACACCGGACTGGGCATCGCCCGCATGATCGGCCACCTCACCTATATGTCCGCGCCCTCCCTCCAGACGAAATTCGCCCGCCGCCTCTCCCCGCCCACGACCGCCATGGGTGCCACCGCCGGCGGGTACCTGGCCGCCCCCGCCCGCGGCCCGTTCGCCGTGGAGCGGTACATGGAGTACCAAGGGGAGAAACTGGCCGCCCGTTTCGACGCCAACAGCTATCTGTACCTGACCGCCGCCATGGACGCCTTCGACGCCTTCGCCACCCCGTACGACGCGGCGGCGCTGGCCGGCGCGGACGTCCACCTCTTCAGCTTCGATTCGGACCGGCTCTTCGGCTTCGACCACAGCCGCCACATCGCCGGCCGGCTCGCGGAGGCAGGGGTGAAGTGCGGCCACTTCCACGAGGAGAGCGCGCCCGCCGGGCACGACGCCTTCCTGATGGATGTTCCGCCCTACCTCCAGGCCGTCCGCCGCTGGTTCACCGCCCCCACCCCGGCCCCGGCTTCCGCCGCGGGCCGGGCCCGGTCGGTGGTGCGCCCGCACGCCCTGATGCCCGCTTCCCACGGCCCTCGAAGGTCCCAGGAGTCCCCATGACCCCCACGCCCTCCCGCCCCCCGGGCACCCCCACCCCCAGCCGCGGGGGCGGGCGGCTGCGCGCCGTCGGCCGCTATCTGATCCCCGACCGGCCCTCCCGTCGCCTGACCCAGCTGCTGCTGGGGCTGGTCCTGTACGGGGTCAGCGACGCCATGGTGATCCTTTCCGGCCTCGGCGTGGAGCCCTGGGACGCCCTGAGCCAGGGCCTGACCCGCACCGTGGGTCTGAGCATCGGGATCTGGACCAACCTCATCGGCGCCGCCGTGCTGCTGCTCTGGATCCCCCTGCGGCTGCGCCCGGGCCTGGGCACCGTGTGCAACGTCCTGCTGGTGGGCACGTCCATGGACCTGCTGCTGATCTGGGCGAGCACCCCCGATTCCCTCTGGGGCCGGTGGGCGCTCCTGCTGGGCGGGGTCTTCCTCAACGGCGTCGCCACCGGCGCCTACATCGGCGCGAACCTCGGCCCCGGCCCCCGCGACGGACTGATGACCGGCTGGGCCGCCCGCGGCCACTCGATCCGCGGCGTGCGCTGGGTCATCGAGCTGACCGTCCTGGTCATCGGCTTCGCCCTGGGCGCCACGCTGGGCGTGGGCACGCTGATCTACGCGCTGGCCATCGGCCCGCTGGCGCAGATCTTCATCCCGATGCTGGAGGTCAAGTCCCCACCCACCACCCCCGCGCCCGGCGCCCGCACGACCCCCGCCAAGTCCGCCGCTTCCGGGTCCGCGCCCGCCGGTCCGGCTTCTCCGGGGCCGGGGCCGGACATGGCTCAATAGTCCCTCTCCCTTTTGATCCCTGTCGCGGACTAGCGTGCGTCGGCGCGGGGGTCTCTCGGGCGATGAAGGGGACGAAGCCGGCGTGTTCTACCACCTGTTCAAGTCCATCGTGCTGATACCGCTGTTGCGGTGGGTGTTCCGACCGCGGGTCGAGGGGCGCCGGTACCTGCCGGACACCGGTCCCGCGATCATCGCGGGTAATCATCTGTCCTTCTGTGATCATTTCCTGATGCCGGTGATGATCAAGCGTCGGATCGCGTTCCTGGCGAAGCAGGAGTACTTCACCGCCCCCGGTCCCATCGGCCGTCTGAAGGCCGCCTTCTTCCGTGGGATCGGTGCGATCCCGGTCGACCGTTCCGGCCGCCACGCCGCCCAGGCGGCCGTCGACAGCGGCCTGGACGTGCTGGGGCGCGGCCAGTTGCTGGGCATCTACCCCGAAGGCACCCGCTCCCACGACGGGCGTCTGTACAAGGGGAAGGTCGGCGTGGCCGCCATGGCCCTGCGCGCCGGTGTCCCCGTCATCCCCTGCGCCATGATCGGCACCTTCGAGGCGCAGCCCGCCGGGCGTCTGCTGCCCCGCCTGACCCCGGTCACCATCCGCTTCGGCGCCCCTCTGGACTTCTCCCGCTACGCGGGGATGCAGGACGAGCGCCTGATCCTGCGCGCGGTAACGGACGAGATCATGTACGCGATCCTGAAGCTGTCGGAGCAGGAGTACGTCGACACCTACGCCGCTGAGGCCAAGGCGGCCCTGCACGCCGCGCCCGCCGGCCCGGCCGCGCCCGTGACGCAGCCCGCCGGCGGTGCTCCCCGCCCGCCCGTGGTGCCGGCCGTGTCCGGGCAGGAGCCCCGCGCCGCGGCCTGAGCGACCCGGGGCTGCGGTCCCGCCCCGTTCTTTGACGGCTCTCCCCGGGGGACCGGTCGGCTCGTGGTGGGTGTGGTGGCCATGGGCCGGCCGGTCAGGTGCCTGCGGCCGGTGGGACCTCGTCCGGTCCGGAATCCGGCTGTCGTGCCCACAGCACGCCGCCCAGGTCGTGTCGCCCGGCGCGCAGTACGGAGCAGCCCGTGGCCGGGAATCCCTTGTCGCGCAGCCGGGTCAGCCACGTCCAGCGATCCGTCCCGCCGTCCCCGGTGGAGCCGTCCAGGAAGGACAGCAGGGGGCCCAGTGGCCACACCGGGCCGTCGGCGGCGGGCCCGTGCGGGAGTACGAGCAGTGAGCTGTCCCCGAAGTGGGCCTCGGTGCCCAGCGGCACGGGCGGTCCTTCGAACCCGTGGCGGTCCGCCACGTCCGCGGTCAGTTCCGCGTGCGCCGCCAGGGGCCACTCGGTGAGAAGTGCCCTGTGCCAGTGGGCCTTGGCCTCGGACAGTTCCGTGCCGTCCTCGTCGTGCCAGTGCTCCCGCATGAAGTCGAGGGCGCCGAAGACGGCTTCGTCGTCCGCCCGGGGGCGCGGGTCTCCCGCCGACGCGGCCAGCGCGCGCAGGCCGGGGTGGTCGGCCCCGGTGCGCAGCAGGTCGTGCGCGGTGGCCGCCGCGTGGCGCAGCAACCGTTCGTAGCGTGCGGGGGCCAGGCGGCGCGCGGCGAGGCTCCGGCTCATCGCCGTGCGCCGGGGCTTGCCGGTCGGGGTCGCCAGGAAGCCGCCGAACTGGATCGCGGACGGCCGCAGCGGCGCCCGTTCGCAGAGTTCGCGGACGTCGGAGACCGGCTGCTCCGTGGCGATCAGGCCGATGTCCTGGCCGAGCGTGGGTTCGTCCACCGCGACCGCCGCGAACCGGCCGGACAGCCCGGCCTCGCGCCAGCCGTGCTCGACGTCGAGCGGGTAGTACTTCTCCCCGCCCCGGTTGATCCGCTCCCCGGCGCGGCCCCGGAGGACCAGCAGGCCGTCCCGGAGTTCGCCCAGGTCGCCGGTGCGCAGCCAGCCGTCGTCGGTGACCGCGGCCGCCGTGGCGCGGCTGTCCTGCCAGTAGCCGGTCATCAGGTCCGGCGTTCTGATCCACACTTCGCCGGATTCCAGCCGCAGTTCGGTTTCCGGCAGCGGTGTCCCGACCGGGGGCGTGTGCTCCAGGTACTGGTCGCGGAACTCGGCTTCGTCGAGCACGGGCATGGTGAAGCTGAAGTTGACCGCCTCGGTCAGGCCGTAGCCCTGCCGCAGGCGCGGGCCGTACCGGCGGTGGAAGCGGCGGGCGAGATCGCTGGTCAGCGGGGCGGCCGCGGTGATCAGGTACTCCAGGCCGTCAGGCCATCGGGGACCGGCCTCCAGCAGGTCCGCCAGCAGGGCGGGCACGATCGAGGCGGTCCGGGCCCCGGTGGCGTCCAGTGCCGCGAAGTAGCCGGCCGGGTCGAAGGCGGCTCGCAGGGTCAGCGGCGTGCCGGTGAGGTGCGTGCCGAGCAGCGACATGACCAGCGCGTTGCAGTGGTACAGCGGAAGGCAGGTCCCGTGCGGGCGTTCCGGTGTCAGTCCGTGCAGGGCCGCGGTCCTGGCGGCGTTGCCCAGGACGGCTCGCCGGCCGAGCATGACCCCTTTCTGCGGGCCGGTGGAGCCCGAGGTGAACATGATGAAGGCCAAGTCGCCCGAGGCCGAGGCCGGGGCCGCGTGGACGTCGGGCGGGCCGGTGCGGTGCAGCCCGTGGAGGTCCACCAGGGCCGCCGCGGAGACGCGTTCGGCGATGTCCGCGAGGGCCCGGTCGGTGGTGCGGGGGTGCAGGGGGACCGCGACGAGGCGCAGGGCGAAGCAGGCGAGCAGGACGTCCGCCAGTGCGCGGCCGCTGGGCAGCCGGATCACCACCCGGGCGCCCGCGGGCAGTCCGGCGAGGGCACCGGAATCGGTGCGGGTGCGGGAATCAGTGGAGGCGCCGGGCTCGGTGCGGATCAACGCTGCCTCCTGAGCAGGTCGCGGAGCTGGATCCCGACTTCGTGCACGTGCTGCGGCTGCATCGCCCGGTAGTGGCGCGCGGAGACGTACCCGACGGTCAGATCGCCGCCGAACCGGGGCCGCCACAGTTCGTGGTTCGGGACGCGGCGCGGCCCGTCCCCCGTCGCTTCGATGTAGGTGGCGTCGCCGGGGTAGCGCGGCGGCCGGTAGGCCCGCGCGAGCTTGTCGTGGTGACGTGACACCGCGACGACCCGGCGGATCTCGTCCTCGGTGAACCGGGCGAACACGCTTCCCTCCCGGCGCAGCAGGGCCGAGACGGTGGCGAAGTCCAGGTCCGTCGCGGCCCAGCGCGCGTCGTCCAGGCCCGCGGCCGTCAGCAGCACCCGGTGGACGCGCTGGTCGTCGATGGGTTCTTCCGGTGCGGCCGCGGCGTCGGCGGCCGTGTCCACCAGGCACAGCGAGCCGGCCGGCTCGCCGAGCTCGTGCAGCCGGACCGCCATCGCGTAGGCCACCAGCCCGCCGAAGGACCAGCCGACGAGGTGGTACGGGCCGCGGGGGCGGACCGAGCGCATCAGGTCCACATAGCGCTCGGCCATCGCCTCGACGCTGCCGGGCAGGTCGCTCACCCCGCCGGGTCCCTCGGCCTGGATGCCGTACACCGGGTGGTCCCGGTCGATGTGCCGCAGCAGCCCCGCGTACAGCCAGCTGATCCCGCTGAGCGGCGGTGCGCAGAACACCGGTGCCGCCGGGCCGCCCGTGCGGAACGGCACGAGGTGCGTGGCCCCGGTCTCCGGCGACGCCCGGTTCAGGAGACGGGTCAGCGCGGCGGGAGTGGCCGCCTCGAAGACGTTCCGGATCGTCGGTTCCAGCCCGAGCACGGTCCGTACCCGGTCGGTCAGCCGCGCCGCCAGGAGCGAGTGCCCGCCGAGTTCGAAGAAGTTGTCGCGGGGACCGACCCGGGGCAGGTCCAGCACGTCGGCGAAGAGCCCGCACATCCAGTGCTCGTCCAGGTTCTCCGGGGGCGCCGGGTCTCCCGCGGGGGCCCAGTCCGGTTCGGGCAGCCGGTCGCGCAGCAGTTTCCCGTTGGGGCTGAGGGGGAGCTCGTCCAGCCCGACCAGGCGGGTCGGCAGCATGTAGTCCGGCAGGTGCGCGGCCAGGTGCGCGCGTACGGAGCGCAGGTCGGCGCCGGCGGGGACGACGTAGCCGACCAGGCGGCGGTCGTCGGCCTTCCGGTCGTGTACGGCCACCGCGGCCGCGTCGACGTCCTCGTGGCGGGCGAGTACGGCCTCGATCTCGCCGAGTTCGACGCGATGGCCGCGGATCTTCACCTGATCGTCGGTCCGGCCGTGGAAGCGCAGTACCCCGTCGGAGGTCCACGAGGCGAGGTCGCCGGTGCGGTACATCCGGTGCCCTTCCGGTCCGAAGGGGTCCGGGACGAACCGGGTCGCCGTCAGCGCCGGCCGGTGCAGGTAGCCCGTCGCGACGCCGGCGCCGGCCAGGTAGAGCTCGCCGGTGACGCCCGGGGGCACGGGCCGCAACCGGGCGTCGAGGACGTAGCACCGGGTGTTCCACAGCGGACGCCCGAGCGGCACCGTGGCGCCCACCTCGCGGCCGACCGGGTGGGTGGTCGACCAGACTGTCGTCTCCGTCGGGCCGTAACAGGCCAGCAGCGATGCGGTACGGCCGGACAGCGTCGCGGCCGGTTCCGTGGGCACCGCTTCGCCACCGATGACCGCGCGGATGTGGCGCAGCCGGTCCGGCCGCCGGGCCACCAGGGCCTGCCACAGCGACGGGGTCGCCTGCATCACGGTGACCTGGTGCCGGTCGAGCAGCGCGGACAGTTCGTCGGGCTCGCGCAGCGCGCCCTGCTCGGCGAGGACCATCGTCGCGCCGGTGACCAGGGGCAGCCACAGTTCGGGCTGGGACATGTCGAAGCCCGCGGGCGCGGCGGCCAGGACCCGGTCGGCCGCACCGACGGCCAGTTGTTCGCGCAGCGCGAGCACGAGGTTCGTCAGCGCGCTGTGGGGCACGACGACGCCCTTCGGCCGCCCGGTGGAGCCCGAGGTGTAGATCACGTACGCCGTGTTCCGCGGCACGACCGCAGGTTCCCGGGCGCCGGTGGTGACGGTGAGTCCGCCGTCGAACCCCTCGTCGTTGTCCACCGCGTTGCGCACCACCAGCAGGGGGCGGGCGTCCGCCAGCAGCGCCGCCTTCCGCCGCGGCGGCAGTGCGGGGTCGACGGGCAGCCAGGCGGCCCCGACCGTCTGGACCGCGAGCAGCGCGGCGGGCAGGTCGGGGTCCCGCCTCAGTTCCAGTGCGACCAGGCTGCCCGGACGGGCTCCGTGAGCCCTCAGTTCCGCCGCGATGACGGCCACCCGCCCGGACAGCTCCCGGTAGGTGCGCACGGTGTCCCCGTGCCGTACGGCCGGTGCGCCGGGGGTGCGGAGCGCCTGTGCCGCGAACAGTTCGGCCACGGTGGTCCGGGGCACCTCATGGGCGGTGGCGTTCCAGCGGCCTGTGATCTGTTCCCGCTCGCCGGCGACGAGGACCGGGAAGTCGGCGACCGGGCGGTCGGGCTCCGCCACCACCGCCCGCAGCAGCCGTTCCAGCCGGGCGGGCAGCAGACGGGCGGAGGCGGGCGTGAACAGTTCGGTGTCGTACTCCAGCTCGCCCTCGACGCCGGCTTCCGCGCCGTGGTCGCCGTGGTGCGGGCGCAGGCTCCACAGCAGGTCCATACGGGAGGCGCCGCCGTGCGCGACGACCGGCTCGACGCGCAGCCCCGGCAGGTCGAAGACGACGGGCGGCGTGTCCTGGAAGGCCAGCATCACCTGGAAGAGGGGGTGGCCGGACAGCGAGCGCGGCGGGTTGACCGCCTCGACCACCGACTCGAACGGCACGTCCTGATGGGCGAAGGCGTCGAGATCGGCGGTCCGGACCCGCTCCAGCAGCTCGGTGAACGTCGGCGTTCCGCTGAGGTCGGTGCGCAGCACCACCGTGTTGACGAAGCAGCCGACGGTCTCGTGCAGCGCCTCGTCGTGCCGCCCGGCCACCGGCGTGCCGATGGGGACGTCCGTACCGGCGCCGAGCCGTGACAGCAGCACGGCGAGCGCGGCGTGCGTCACCATGAACAAGGTGGTGCCGGTGGACCGTGCGAGCTCGCCCAGCCGGGCGTGCAGATCGGCGTCCAGGGTGAAGCCGACGGTCTCCCCGCGATGTGCGGACACCTGGGGCCTGGCGTGGTCGAACGGCAGGGAGAGCGCCTCCGGGGCGCCGCGCAGGGTCTCCTTCCAGTAGGCGATACCGGCGCCGAGGTCGGTGTCGCGCTGCCAGAGGGCGTAGTCCGCGTACTGCACGGGGCTCCCGGTCCACCGTGGGGCCTCGCCCGCGGCGCGCGCCCGGTACGCGGTCGACAGGTCGCGGGCCAGCGGAGCGAGTGACCAGCCGTCGGCGGCGATGTGGTGCAGGAGGACCAGCAGCACGTACCGCTCGGGTGCGGTCTCGAAGAGCGTGGCCCGGACCGGGAGTTCGCCACCGAGGTCGAAGACGTGCGCCGCCGCTTCGGCGAGCAGGCCGGGCAGCTCGCCCTCCGACGTGGTCACCACCTCGAAGGGCAGCTCCGCCCTGTCACTGATGCGCTGGTACGGCTCGCCGTCGGACTCGGTGACGGTGGTGCGCAGGCTCTCGTGCCGGGCGAGCACGTCACCGAGGGCCGCGCGCAGGTGCCCGGCCGTCAGGGGACCGCTCAGCCGGGTCGCGAAGGACATGTTGTAGACCGAGTTGGGGCCGGCGAGCCGGCTGAAGAACCACAGCCGGCGCTGCGCGGGGGAGAGGGGGATACGCTCCGGCCGTACGGTCGTGCCGAGCCCGGCGCGCGGGGCGCCGGCCGGCTCGGGCAGGCGCTCGGCCAGGTCGGCGACGACCGGGGCGTCGAAGAGGGTGCGGATGCTCAGCTCGGAGCCGGTCTCCGCCCGTACCCGGTTGATCAGGCGGGTGGCCAGCAGCGAATGCCCGCCCAGATCGAAGAAGCTGTCCTCCGCGCCGACCTCGGGGACCCCGAGGACCTCGGCGAACAGCGCGCACAGGAGCCGTTCCCGCTCGGTCGCCGGCGGGCGGCTCACCCGCACCGCGGACTCCGGTCGCGGCAGGGCCCTGCGGTCCAGTTTGCCGTTGCCGGTCAGCGGGATCGCGTCGACCGGCAGGATGAACGCGGGCACCATGTGCGCGGGCAGCACCGTACGGGCGTACGCGCGCAGCTCACCGGGTGCCGGCTCCCCCTTCGTCACGGCGTAGCAGAGCAGCCGGCCACCGTCGGCGTCCGCCTCCGCGAGCACCACGGCACGGTCCACGGCGGGGTGTTGTTCGAGGACGCGCTCGACCTCCCCGGGCTCGATCCGGTAGCCGCGGATCTTCACCTGGTGGTCCGTCCGGCCCAGGTACTCCAGCGTGCCGTCGGCCCGGCGCCGTGCGAGGTCCCCGGAACGGTACATACGGGTACCGGGCGCGCCGAAGGGGTCGGCGACGAAGCGGCTCGCGGTGAGCCCGGGGCGTCCCAGATACCCCCGCGCCACCCCGGGACCGGCCACGTAGATCTCACCGGGGCAGCCCGGCGGGACCGGCCGCAGCGCGTGGTCGAGCAGGTGCAGCCGCAGGTCGGGCAGGGCGGTGCCGATGACGCCGGCGGTCTCGTCGGGGTCGGTCAGCTCGGTGTAGGTCGCGTGCACGGTGGTCTCGGTGATCCCGTACATGTTGACGAGCCTCGGCCGGCCGGGTCCGTGCCAGGAGCGGACGCGCGTGGGCTCCAGCGCCTCACCGGCGAACACGACGACCCGCAGGTCGGGCAGCGCGCCCGGCTCCGCTTCCGCTTCGGCCCGCATGAGCTGGTAGAACGCCGACGGGGTCTGGCTCAGGGCGGTGACCCGCTCCCGGGCGAGCAGCGCCAGGAGTTCCCGCGGCGACCTGGCGACGTCGTCCGGCACCACCACCAGGCGGCCGCCGCGGCCCAGCGACGTCCACAGCTCCCACACCGAGACGTCGAAGGCGTAGGAGTGGAACAGCGTGTGCACGTCGTCGTCACCGAAGCCGAACCGGGCGTCGGTCACCGTGAGCAGCCGTCCGGCATTGTGGTGCGACACCACGACGCCCTTGGGCGCTCCGGTGGAGCCCGAGGTGTAGATCACGTAGGCGACGCTGCCGGGGTCCAGGGCCAGGCCGAGGTCGTCCGACGGGTAGCCGGCGGCCGGATCGGTGCCGTCGAGCACGATCTGCGGGTCCGGCACCGCGAGCGGCCCGGAGGTCACCACGAGCACGGGAGCGGCGTCGGCCAGCACTTGCCGCACCCGCTCCCGCGGGAGGGCCGGGTCGAGCGGCAGGTAACCGGCTCCTGACTTCAGCACGGCCAGCACCGCGACCACGAGGTCCGTGGAACGGCCGAGGACCAGGGCCACCAGGCGTTCGGGGCCGGCCCCGCGTGAGGCGAGGAGCCGTGCGAGACGGTTGGCCCGCGCGTTGAGCTCCCCGTACGTCAGGGTGGTCTCCCCGCAGGTGAGGGCGGGGGCTTCCGGCCGGCGGCGCACCTGCTCCTCGAACAGCGCGGGCAGGGCGACCGGGGCCGTCCCCACCCCGGTGTCCGCGGGCTCCTCCTGTTCGTCCGGGAGCAGCAGACCGAGCTGCCCCAGCCGTGCCTCCGGGTCCGCCGTGATCCGGTCGAGCAGGGCGGCCAGACGATCGAGCAGGCGGCGGGCTCCCGCCTCGTCGAACAGGTCGGCGCTGTGGTCGAGGCGGAGCCGCAGGCGGCCGCGGCCCGGCACGGCGATCAGCGTCAGGGGGTAGTGGGTGCCGTCCCGGCCCCGCACGTCCCGGATGTCGAGACCGGGCACGACGCCGTGCAGCGCGTCCTCGTCGATCGGGTAGTTCTCGAAGACCACGACGGTGTCGAAGAGTTCGGCATGCCCGGTGATCGACCGGAGCCGCGTCAGATCGGCGTGCTGGTGGTCCAGCATGGACAGCTGCTGGGCGCGCAGCTCGGCGAGGCACTCGGCGACCGACCGGCGCGGATCGAGGCGGACCCGCACCGGAACGGTGTTGATCAGCAGGCCGACGATGCGTTCCGCACCGGGCAGTTCCGCCGGTCTGCCGGAGACCGTCGCACCGAACACCACGTCGTCCCGGCCGGTCATGGCACCCAGCAGGACGGCCCACGCCAGCTGGACGACGATGCTGGCGGTCAGCCCGTGCCGCCGTGCCATGGCGTCGATCCGCGCGCTCGTGTCCTCGTCCAGCTCAGCGGTCCGCCGGTGGCGGGCCGCGGCCGAACCGCGCCGTCCCGCGCCGCCGACCAGCGTCGGACCGTCCACGGAGGACAGCAGCGCGCGCCAGGCCGCCTCGTCCGCGCGGGAATCCCTCGTCGACAGCCAGTCGAGGAAGTCGCGGTACGGCGTCGCGGGCGGGAGTTCACGGCCGGCGTAGAGCGAGAACAACTCCTTGACCAGGATCGGCATGGACCAGCCGTCCAGGAGGAGGTGGTGCGTGGTGAGGACGAAGGTGTGCCGCGCGTCGGTGCGGCGCAGCAGGGCCGCGCGGACCAGCGGGGGAGTGGCGAGGTCGAACCGTCTCCTGCGGTCGGCGTCGAGGAAACGCTCCAGGTCCTCGTGCGCGGGTATCTCCTGCCATGCCACGGCGAAGTCCGGGACTACCACCTGGACCGGACGCCCCGACGGACCGTGCCGCACGCCCGCGGAGAGCTGGGGATGACGCAGCAGCAGGCGGTGGAGTGCGTCGCGCAGCGCGTCGGGGTCCAGGGGTCCGCCGAGCTCGAAGACGAACTGGACGAGGTACGGGTCGGCGCCGTCGTGGTCGTAGAGCGAGTGGAACAGCAGCCCCTGCGCCAGCGGCGGCAGGGGCAGCTCACCCGTCGCCCGGGCACGGCCCCGCCGCGTCAGGGCCTCCAGCACGTCGAACCACCGGCGCGCGAGCCCGGAGACCCGCTTCTCGGTGAGCAGTTCACCCGGCCAGGACCAGTGCGCCACCAGCCGCGGCCCGTCCGGACGATCGGTGATCACCGCGTCGAGTTCCACGGTGTGGGCCATCGCCAGGTTGCCGCCGGTGGCCGGGCCGAGCACCGAGGCGTCGGACGGCACCGCCCAGTCGCCGTCACCGCCGACGTCGAACCGGCCCAGGTAGTTGAACGCGAACTGCGGCGACGGCCGGGCGGCCAGCGCCGGAGCGGTCTGCGGGTTGGCGTGGCGCAGCAGACCGTAGGCAAGACCGGCGCGCGCGGCGTCCCGTACGCGGGACCGCACCCTGGCCACCGCGCCGTCCAGCGCGGCCGGATCGGTGCGGGCGTCCGCCCAGGAGCAGCCGGGGTCGAGCACCACGGGGCACAGGGTGGTGAACCAGCCGACCGTGCGGGACAGGTCCAGGCCGGCGGCGAACTCCTCACGCCCGTGGCCTTCGAGGTCCACCAGCAGCGCGTCCGGTCCCTCCCGCCAGTCGGCGGCGGCAAGGGCGAACGCGGTCAGCAGCAGTTCGTGCACCGAGCAGCCGAAGGCCGCGGTCGCGTCGGTCACCAGACGCGCGGTGAGCGCGCCCGGCAGGGTGACGGAGTGCCTGCGGCGGGTGTCCTCGGTGTCCACGTCGCCGTCCAGCGCACGGTGCGCGACGGGGGGATCCTCGGGTACCGCCTGCCACCGGGAGAATTCCGCGAGGACGGACGGGTGGTGCGCGTACTGGACCAGCGCCCTCGCCCACTGGGGGAAAGGGGTACCCGTCGGTTGCAGACGCGGTGCGCGCCCGTGCCGGACCGCCTCCCACGCGGTGCGGAGGTCCTCCTGGAGGATGCGCCAGGAGACACCGTCGACGCCGAGGTGGTGCGCGGTGAGGGTCAGTTCGCCCGGTGCCGCCGGCCCGGGATCCCGCCAGCTCGCGCGGACCACGTGCCCGTTCGCGGGGTCGAGCGTGGTGCCCGGCCGGTTCAGCTCGACGGTGGCGTGCGGCAGTACTTCCAGCGTCCACAGCCCCTCCACCGCTCCCAGCGACAGCCGCAGCATGCCGTGGTGATCGACCAGTGCCTGCACCACCGCGCGCACCTGCGCCTCGGTCATGCCCGCCGGGGTACGCACGGTCAGGGACTGGACGAAGCCGTCGACCGGGCCGCCGCGTTCGCGCAGCCAGTGCATGACGGGCGTCAGCGGGACCGCGGGGTCGTCCGCGTCACCCAGAGCGACCCGGTGCCCCGGTTCCGGCACCGCTCCGATGCCGGCGGCGAGTGCGGCGACGGTGGGCGTGCGGAACACGTCCGGGGTGCTGACGGCCAGACCGGCCCGCTGCGCCGCACCGGCGAGCTGGATCGCCTTGATGCTGTCGCCGCCGAGCTCGAAGAAGTCCTTGTCGAGCGGAACGCTCGCCAGACCGAGGACCTCGCCGAACAGCTCGGCCAGCCGGTGCTCGACGGCGGTGCGAGGAGCCCTGACCGCGTCCGTGCTCCCGGCCTCCGGGGCGGGCAGCGCGCGCCGGTCGAGCTTGCCGTTGCGGGTCAGCGGCAGCCGGTCCACCGCCACGACGGCCGACGGCACCATGTACGGGGGCAGCCGGTTCGCCACGCCGCCGAGCAGCCGCGTCGTGTCGCCCGAGGCGGCCACGTAGGAGACCAGCCGCCGTACGCCCGGCCGGTCCTCGCGCAGGATCGTGGCGGCCTGCCGCACCCCGGGCTCGGCCAGTAACGCGGCGTCGATCTCCCCCGGTTCGATCCGGTAGCCGCGGAGCTTGATCTGCCCGTCGGCCCGCCCGGCGAACTCCAGCCGCCCGTCGCGGTTCCAGCGGGCCAGATCGCCCGTGCGGTAGACGCGGGCGCCGGGCGGACCGGTCGGGTCCGGCACGAAACGCTCGGCGGTCGCGGCCGCCTGCCCGACGTAGCCGCGCGCGACCCCCGTACCTCCGAGGTACACCTCGCCCACCACGCCGGGCGGCACCGGCCGCAGCGCGTCGTCGAGGAGCAGCACCCGCTTGCCGTCCAGCGGCGTGCCGATGGGAACCGAGCCGGCGTCCTCCGGCAGTTCGTCGACGGCGTACCGGGTCGCGAACACCGTGGTCTCGGTGGGTCCGTAGCCGTTGACGACGGTGAGCCCCGGCAGCGCGGCCCGCACGGCGCGTACCGCCGCCGGGGACACCACGTCACCGCCGGTCCAGACCTGGCGCGGTCCGGCCAGACAGGCGGGGTCCTCGGTGGCGAACGCCTCGAACAGCCCGGCCGTCAGCCACAGTCCGGTGATCCCGGTGGCGGCCGTGATCCGGGACAGTGCGGCCGGGTCCAGCCTCCCCGGCGGGGCGACGACCACCTCGCCACCGGTCAGCAACGGCACCCACAGTTCCAGGTTGAACGCGTCGAAGGCGTGCGGCGAGTGCAGCAGCACCCGGTCCGCGCCGCCCTCGGCCCACCACTGGTCGGCGGCGAGCCCGGCCAGGTTGCCCTGGGTAATGGCGACCCCCTTGGGGCGCCCGGTGGAGCCGGAGGTGAACATCACGCACGCCAGCGAGTCCGGTGTCGTCGCCCGAGGCTCCATGGCCGCGGTTCCCCGCTCCCGTACGTCCAGTCGCCGCACACCACGGTCGATCGCCCGCGCGACGACGCGATCCTTTTCGGTGTCGCGGTCGGTGAGCAGCAGCCGTGCTCCCGCGTCGGACAGCACCGTTTCCTGCCGGGCGACCGCGTCGTCCCGTTGCAGGGGGACATAGGCCGCGCCCGCCTTCACCACCGCGAGCGCCGCGACGACCAGGTCCACCGAGCGTTCGAGCAGCAGCGCGACGGTCCGCTCCGGGCCGGCGCCGGCCTCGGTGAGCGCGGCGGCCAGCGCGGAACTTCGAGCGTCCAGCTCGCGGTAGGTCAGCCGTTCCCCGGTCCCGGCCGAGCGGACCGCGACCGCGTCGGGTGTGCGGGACGCCTGTTCGGTGAACCGGCCGACGGCTGTTCCGGCGGGCGCGGCCGATGTGCGGGCCCCCGTGCCCAGAGTGGCCGCGTGCCGGCGCTCCTTCGCCGTGGTCGCCGCCACCCGCGCCGGTGGTGTTGCGCGGTCGGCCTCCGCGACCTGCCACAGCACGTGCAGGAAGCGGTCGGCGACATCCTGGAGCAGCTCCTCGCTGTGATTGGCGGGATTGGCGTCGAAGTCGAGGCGCAGCACACCGTCGCCACGGTCGTAGGCGACGATCGAGAGGTCCTCGGACGGCGGCGCCTGGAGGTTGTGGACGGTCGCGGTCGTCGGGCCGAACCGCAACGGCCGGTCGAAACGCTGGATGTTGAGCACCGGGCCGAAGAACTTCCGGCCGTCCTCGGGATAGCCCAGCTCACGCCGCAGGTGCTCACCCCGGTATCGCTGGTGACGGCTCACCAGCCGTAATTCACCGGCGACCTGGTCGAGCAGGGCGCCGAGGGAGGCCGCCGGATCGACGTACAACCGCAGGGGGAGGACGTTGGCCGACATCGCGGGCACGGTCCGGGCGAGTCCGGCCGGACGGCCGGCGACCGGCAGGCTCAGTACGACGTCACGGCTACCGGTCACCGCGTGCAGGTGGACCGCGGTCGCCGCGGTCAGCAGCCGGGTCCAGCGGTGCCCGAGCCGTCGCGCGCCGTCCCGCAGACGGGTGAACTCCTCCGCCGGCAGCACCCTGGTCAGCCGTAACGAGCGGGACGTGGCCGCGGCCGCGTGGGTGCCCAGGCTCAGGAAGTCCGGCCGCCCGGCCAGTCGCTCCAGCCACCAGTCCCGGTCCGCGGCGCGTTCGGCGGCCTCCCGGTATGCGGCCTCGGCGTGCAGCAGGGTACGGAGCCCGGTCCAGCCGCTCTCCGGAACGGCGCGCCCCTCGTGCAGACAGCTGTAGACCTCGGCGACGCGTTCGGCGAACAGGGCCATGCCCGCCCCGTCCAGAGCGATGTGGTGGACCCGGTGGAACACCAGCGAGCGGTCGTCGGCCACACGCAGTACGGCCCCCAGGAACAGTGGCCCGGCGTCGCTGCCCCCGGCCTCGGCCATCTCGGCCCGCATCCACTCCCGTGCGGCGGCGTCCGGGGCGGGCGCTTCCCGGAGGTCGACCACGTCCACGGTGTGTTCCGGGTCCCGGAGGAGCCGCTGCACCGGTGCGGAACCCGTCGTTTCGACGATGCGGACGTTGACCGCCTCGCAGTCGGCGGCCGCTCTGGTGACCGCGGAGGCCAGGAGGGTGACGTCGACGTCGCCGTCCAGGACGAGGTACTCGGCCCATTGGTAGTCGCCGGGACGGCTGTGCCCGGCACGCTCCGCCAGCCAGACCCCGAGTTGAGCCTCGGAAAGGTGTAGTTCAGGGCAGTGTTCGGGCATGAGTGCGAGCATCCCTGTCGGTCCTGCCGACGTGACGCCGGCGATTGCCGTCGGATGTGGGCGGTTTGATCGAAAGCGACGCGCCCTATCGAACACAGCGGGCAATGGGGGAGTAAAGACGCGGAAATGTGGCCTACGTCACGTTTACTTGAAGTCTCTCGTTTACGCGGATGGGAGGGTGCCCCGTCCGCTTCCTGGGTGGCGCCCTACGCCGATTGTCGCTGCGGGGAGGCGGGGGGAGGTGGACGCCGCGTGCCGGGATGTGGGGGTGTGTGACGCCTCGGTGGGACGTATCGCGTAGGTGGGGTGGTCCGGTTGAGCTGGTTCCGTGCCGCTTGTGGCGCTCCCTGGGGTTCCGGCGGTCGAGGGTTGGTGTGTCCTGTCGTGTCGCCGTGGGGTGGCGGGCCGTGCGGCTGGATCCGCCGGAGGTTCGGACGTATCGAGGGGTCTGCGAATTGGTAATGGGATCCATTTTCATATAGCGTCTGGTCCGCACCGACCGGAGAGGACCCCGAAACCATGGCCGTTCCCAAGCGGAAGATGTCCCGCAGCAACACCCGCCACCGCCGCGCCCAGTGGAAGGCCGTGACGCCGCAGCTCGTGCCGGTCACCGTCGACGGCGTCACCCACCTGGTGCCGCAGCGCCTGGCCAAGGCCTACGAGCGCGGCCTGCTCCACCCCGAAGGCTGACGGGCGTGCGCGGACAACTGCCCGTCACGGTCCTCTCCGGCTTCCTCGGCGCCGGCAAGACCACTCTGCTCAACCATGTGCTGAGCAACCGCGAGGGCCTGAGGGTCGCCGTGATCGTCAATGACATGAGTGAGATCAACATCGACGCCGCGCTCGTGCGGGGCGGCGAGGCCGCCCTGTCGCGGACCGAGGAGCGCCTGGTCGAGATGACCAACGGGTGCATCTGCTGCACCCTGCGCGACGACCTGCTGGAGGAAGTCGACCGCCTGGCCCGCGAGAACCGCTTCGACCATCTCCTCATCGAGTCCAGCGGCATCTCCGAACCGATGCCCGTGGCGGCCACCTTCGCCTTCCCCCGCGACGACGGCGCCACTCTGGGCGACCTGGCGCGCCTCGACACCATGGTCACCGTTGTCGACGCCGCCAATTTCCTGCCGGAACTGGAAGGAGGGGACGGGCTCGCCGAGCGCGGGCTCGACCAGTACGAGGACGACGAGCGCACCGTCAGCGACCTGCTGATGGATCAGATCGAATTCGCCGACGTCATCGTGCTCAACAAGCTCGACCTCGTCGACGCGGAGAGCGCCGAGCGGCTGCGCGCCGCCCTCACCCGGCTCAACCCGCCCGCCCGCATCGTGACCGCCTCCCACGGGCGAGTGGCCCTCGACGACGTGCTCGGGACCGGGCTGTTCGACCTGGAGCGTGCGCAGCAGGCCCCGGGCTGGGTCATGGAGCTCAACGGTGACCACGTCCCGGAGACCGAGGAGTACGGAATCTCCAGCACGGTCTTCCGCTCCGACGCCCCGTTCCACCCGGGGCGTCTGTGGGAGTTCGTCACCGAAGGTCTCGACAGCGGGGCCTACGGCCGGATCCTGCGCTCCAAGGGCTTCTTCTGGCTGGCCGGCCGCCCCCGGGTGACCGGCCTGTGGTCGCAGGCCGGCTCCGTCGCCCGATTCGAACCCTCAGGGGCCCGGGACGCGGACAGCGCCCAGGGTCAGGAACTCGTCTTCATCGGCACCGGTCTGCGCGTCGACGAGCTCCGGACCGCTCTGGCCGACTGCCTCGTGCGGCCCGGCGAAAGCCTCCCCCTCGCCGATCCGTTCCCCGTGTGGGACACCTACGGGATCGACGACGCCTGCGAGCACGAGCACCCCGCGCTCGTACCGCAGGGCTGAGACCCCCGGGCCGGGCAGTGGTCGCAGCCACGGCACTGCCCGGCCCGGTACATCCCGCTCGGCCGCACCGGTGCCGGGGCTGACCGGGAAGCCTGCCCCTCGGGGCGCTAACGGGTGGCGAGCCGCTCCAGCAGGGCGGCGCTCCGTGCCAGCAACGCCCGCTCCTCGTCCGTGAGTTCGGCCTCGATGGCCTGCGCGAGCCAGCCGACCCTACGGCCGCGCTCCGCTTCGAGCGCGGCCCGGCCCGCGTCCGACAGCTCGACCAGCGACTTGCGGCCGTCCGTGGGGTGCGCCCGGCGCGTGATCAGGTTCTGCTCCATGAGCAGCCCCACCGCGCGGGCCATCGACTGGGGACGTACGCGCTGATCGGCTGCGAGGTCGCTGGTGGTCATGGCGCCGTCGCGGTCGAGTGCGCCGAGCACGGCGACCTGGCCCAGCGGGATGCGGTCCTCGTGCTTGACGCGTCGGGTGAGCTTGCCCATCGCGGTGCGCAGTTCGGCGGCGATGGCGGCGGCTTCCGGGGTGGGCATAAGGCATTTTAGCCCGTTGGTCAGCAAAGCTGCGCACCTGACCTGCGCACCTGACCTGCACAGCATGGCTGCACAGCAATGCTGTGCAGCAAAACTGATCAGCATTGCTGTAGTGTTTCGGGCTGCCGGGCTCAGCGCCAGCGTTGTCGCAGCAGGGGCCCGGCACACGACAACGGGAAGGACCTCCCATGTCCGCAAAGGCAGCCGGAACCGTCGACGCCACCATCGAGACCGTCACCGCCCGCCGGATCATCGACAGCCGGGGCAACCCCACGGTCGAGGTCGACGTCGTCCTGGCGGACGGGTCCCTGGGGCGCGCGGCCGTCCCCTCCGGCGCCTCCACCGGTGCCCGGGAGGCCGTGGAACTGCGCGACGGGGACTCCGCGCGCTGGCACGGCAAGGGCGTCGACCGCGCGGTGGCCCACGTCAACGGGGAGATCGCGGCGGCCGTGCGCGGCCGGGACGCGGCGGACCAGGCGGGTCTCGACGCCGCGCTGGTCGCCCTCGACGGCACCGCCACGAAGTCCCGGCTCGGCGCCAACGCGATCCTCGGCGTCTCCCTCGCCACCGCCAAGGCCACCGCGGCGGCCCACCGCCTGCCCCTTTACCGCTACCTCGGCGGCGCCGACGCCCACCTCCTGCCGCTGCCGATGATGAACATCGTCAACGGCGGCGCCCACGCCGACAACCCGCTGGACTTCCAGGAGTTCATGATCGCGCCCGTGGGCGCGGACACCTTCGCCGAAGCCGTCCGCATGGGCAGCGAGGTCTTCCACACCCTGCGCCGCGACCTGCTGGCCGCCGGGCACTCCACCGGCGTCGGCGACGAGGGCGGCTTCGCGCCCGCGCTGCGTACCGCCGAGGAGGCGCTCGACTTCGTGGTGGCCGCCGTCGAGCGCACCGGGTACCGCCCCGGCACGGACATCAGCCTGGTCATGGACCCGGCGTCGTCGGAGTTCTTCCGCGACGGGGTGTACGACTACGCGGGCGAGGGGGTGCGCCGCACGCCCTCCGAGCACGCCGACTACCTGGCCAAGCTCATCGACGCCTACCCGGTCGTCTCCATCGAGGACCCGATGGCGGAGAACGACCTGGACGGCTGGCGCGAGCTGACCGCCCGCGTCGGCGACCGCTGCCAGCTCACCGGCGACGACGTGTTCTGCACCAACGAGACGCTGCTGCGCGAGGGCATCCGCACCGGCGTCGGCAACTCGGTCCTGGTCAAGGTCAACCAGATCGGGACCCTGACCGAGGCGCTGGCCGCGGTGGCCACGGCCCACGAGGCGGGCTGGACGGCCGTCATGTCGCACCGCTCGGGCGAGACGGAGGACACCACCATCGCGGATCTGGCGGTGGCGACCGGCTGCGGTCAGATCAAGACCGGCTCGCTCTCCCGCTCCGACCGCACGGCGAAGTACAACCAGCTGATCCGGATCGAGGAGGAGCTGGGCGACTCGGCACGCTTCGCGGGCCGCTCCGCACTGCGCCGGGCGTGAACAGCAGGCAGAGGTAGAGATCGCGTGGGCCCCTCGATCACGATCGGGGGGCCCGCGCGCATGCCGGGGAGAAGGATCTCCTGGGCGGCGGGCCGGATAGGCTGACCCGATGCAGGGGCGAGTGCGCGAGCGATGGAGAGAGCAGCCGCCGTGGGCGAGACGGGCCCTCGCGGTGTACTTGATCGGCTTTCTGGAGGGGGCCGCCGCCCACTGTCTGGATCTGATCCGGGGCGGGATCCATGTCTACGCGTCCTTCGCGCCGGTTCCGCTACAGGCGCTCTTCGTCAGCTTGGTGGTCCTCGATCCGCTGGTCGTCGTCCTCGTGGGACTTGTGCGTCCGGAGGGCGTCCGGTTGGCGAGCGGGGTGATGGCGCTGGACGTCATCGCGAACTGGATCGTGAACTGGCCGCGGCTGGAGGAGGATCCCGCGTGGCTGCTGCGTCCCGTAGGACTGCTGCCGATCACACTCTTCGGCCTGTTCGTCATCGCGTCCTCGGCTCGCTTGCACGGGGCCATGACGAGACCACGTCTCAGCTGCACGGCCCCATGACGGACCGGGAGCCGACCACGGCAGCCACTCCGTAGGGCGGGTGCAAAACCATGAAGGCTCCGCATCAGGGCGGCGTCAGGAATGCGGTGCGCCGGTTGAACCCGGGGCGGCGGCCTCGTTGAATGCATGACGTGAACAGCTCTTCGCGCAACGACGACCGGCCGCCTCATACGACGCCGCCAAGTCCTGCGCGCTGTTCGCTCCCGGTGTGCGGAAGACAGCGCCTTACGCACCTGCCGCACCTCTGACCGCGGCCCGCTGACGCCGAACCGCACCGATTTCCTGTACCTGCTCGCCGGCACTCACCGACCGCCTGGCGATGCTTTCCCGTTCGCACGACACCCCCGCCGCGAGGCGGGGCGCTGTCGCGATCGCCCATATCCCGGAGTGGATCATCATGTCTGCTGTCTCGCCCGTCTCCCGGACCGCGCTGGTCACCGGTGCCACCTCCGGCATCGGCTGGGAGACCGCCCGATTGCTCGCGGGCCAGGGCTGCACCGTCATCGTGCACGCGCCGGACGTGGCATCCGGGCGGGACGCCCTCGACCGGCTGGTGGCCGCCGGCGTCGACGCCTCGCGCCTGTGCCTCGCCGTCGCGGACTTCTCCCGCCTCGACGAGGTACGGAGCATGGCCGCCCGCGTCGCCGACGGGCACCCCGCCCTGGACATCCTGGTCAACAACGCGGCCGTCGTGGCCCCCGAGCGCCACACCATGACCGCCGACGGCAACGAACTCTCCCTCCAGGTCAACTTCCTGGCCGCCTACCTCCTCACCCACGAGCTGTCCGGCCCGCTGACCGCCCGGCCCGGCAGCCGTGTCGTCAACGTGTCCTCCGCCATGCACCGCACGGCCTCCATCTCCTGGAACGACCCCCACCGCGCCAAGCGCTACTCCCGGCTCGCCGCCTACGCCCAGTCCCAGCTGGCGCTGACGGTCTTCAGCAGGGAGAAGGCGTCCTGGACCTCCGTCAGCGTCCACCCCGGCGTCTGCGACACCGCCCTGCTCCCGCTCTACGCGCACGAAGGCGACTCCGCGGTGCAGGGCGCGGAGCGCGTAGCGCGGCTGTGCGACCCGGCCACCGAGGTCGTCCCGGGCGGCTACTACGACCGCACCGCCCTCTCCCCGGCCGCGCCGGTGGCCATGGAGGACCGTACGGTCCGCCGTCTGTGCAAGCTCGCCGGCCGGCTGGTCGCCAAGGCCGCCTGAGGTCCTCCACCCGCTGCGACAAGCGCCATGACGTCCACCTCGGCACCGCGACCGCGGCAGCCCTCACGATCCGGCTCCGAACATGACCGACGGGCAAGCCAGTCGGCGACGACCCCCGTGTTCTGGCAGGCGGTCAGCAGGCATGCATATGAGCGGCCGGACACGTCCTAGCCGGGGAGCCGGAGGAGGAAGGACGCGCCTTCACCGGTCGGTGTGGCCGTGAGGGTTCCTCGGTGGTGGTGGGCGATGTCCCGGGCGATGGCGAGGCCGAGGCCGCTGCCGCCGGTGTCGCGGGTGCGTGCCTCGTCGAGGCGGGTGAAGCGCTCGAAGATGCGCTCACGGTCCGCTTCGGGGAGGGGGTCGCCGTCGTTGTGGACGGTGCACTCCACCCATCCGGGCCGGGAGTCAAGGGTGACCGTGACCTGGGTGCCGGCGTGGCGGGCCGCGTTGTCGAGGAGGTTGCGCAGCAGGCGGCGCAGCTGGTCGCGGTCGCCCGGGACGTCGAGGGGGCCGTCGGGAGCCTGGAGGGTGAGCTGCGCGGTGGCTCCGGGTTGGGTGTGGGGAATTTCGAGGAGGAGTTCTCGGACGAGATCGGTGAGGTTCACCCGTGTCGTGGTCGCCGGCGGCGTGGGGGTGTTGTCGAGGCGGGCCAGGGTGAGGAGGTCCTCGACAAGGTGCTGGAGCCTGGTCGCGGCCTGAAGGGCGTTGGAGAGGGCGCCGGGCCGTCGGGGGTGGTTGAGGGCGACTTCGAGGGTGGCGCGCAGGCCGGTGACGGGGCTGCGTAGTTCGTGGGCGGCGTCGGCGATGAAACGGCGCTGGCGGCGGGCGTGGGCGTCGAGGATGTCGAGGGTGTCGTTGGTGGTGCGGGCCAGCCGGGTGATCTCGTCCTCGGCCGCGGGGACGGGGACGCGGGTGCCCGCGCCCGGCTGGTCGACGGTGGCCAGGCGGGCGCGGATGGCTTCGATGGGGCGCAGGGCGCGGGTGGTCGCGACCCACGCGCTGAGGGCGACGATCAGCGCGGCCAGTGGCACCGCGCCGGCCAGGGCCGGGATGAGCGCGTCGGCCGCCTGGGCCGCCTCGGTCCGGGTGGCGGCGACGTAGACGGTGTAGCGGCCGGCGGGGGCCGCGGAGGGGGCGGGGGCATCGGCGGTGTGGATCTCGACGCTGGTGCCGGCCATGTCCAGGGTCTGCCCGGCCAGGGCCGAGGCTTTGGAGAGACAGTCGGTGACGGGCTGCCCGGACGCGGTGCGAGAGGGGCCTTGCCGGCAGGAAGAGGCCGGCGTGCCGAAGTGGACCGGTACGAAGGTCCCCCAACCGGGTTTCGCCGACGCGGGTGCGGGCGGGAGCGTTCTGGCCGCGTCGGGGAACGCCTGGGGGAGCCAGGATGCGAACGGGCCGCTCGGGCCGATGATGATCACCGGCCACAGGTCGATGACGTCGCTGGTGGCTTCCCGGTCCCTGGCCTGGATGCGGGCGAACTCCGCCGAGACCGCGCGGGACTGCGCCAGCGCGCGGCTGCGGGCAGCCGTCATCTGTGTGGCGTAGATGTCGTGGTGCAGCCACCACGCGCCGGCGCCGGCGAGGACCAGGGCGGCGGCGCCCGCGGCGAGGGCGGTACGGGCCCGGGTGGGCAGCCGCGCCCACCACGGGAACGTCCGGCCGGGGAGCCGGAGAACGGGGTCAGGCATGTGAGGCGTCCAAGCGGTAGCCGTGTCCCCGGACGGTCACGATGCTCCGGGTGCCGTACGGTTGGTCGATCTTGCGGCGCAGGAGGCTGATGTACACCTCGACGATGCTCGTCCCGCCCCGGTAGGCGATGTCCCAGGCCTCGCCGAGGATCGTCTCCTTCGACAGCACCCGGCCCGGCTCGCGCATCAGGACTTCCAGTACCGCGAACTCCTGGCCGGTGACCTCGATGTGCTCATCGCCACGTCCGCAGGTCCGTCCCTGCACGTCCAGCCACAGATCACCGGCGCGCAGCACGTCCTGCCGGTCCGGGCCCGCGGCCGTACGGGTACTGCGGCGGATCAGTGCCCGCAGGTGCGCTGTGAGGACGACGAGGGAGAACGGCTTCGTCAGATAGTCGTCCGCGCCGGTGTCCAGACCGTGTGCCTCGTCGAGTTCCTCGTCCCTGGCCGTCAGCATCAGCACCGGGGTGTCGACACCCAGGGCCCTGAGCCGTGCGCAGACGGCGAAACCGTTCAGCGACGGCAGCATGACGTCCAGGACGATGGCCGAGAACCCGCCCGTGCCACCGAGCTCCACGGCGGCCAGGCCGTCCGCCGTATGAGTGACGGTGTACCCCTCGGCCTCCAGGCCGTCCCGCACAGCGGCCGCGATCACCGGATCGTCCTCCACCACCAGAATGTCCACCACGCCAGCATGGCACCGCGGAGGTGCCCGCCCGGTGGCTCACACAGCGGGCTTCAGGAACGCTTAAGGATGACCTGCGCATAGTGGGGGCCGCCCGCGACGTCACCGGCCGTTGCCGAACGGCGCGCCCATGCTTCGGTCTCCTGCCCGTGACCGTGCCCCTGCCATCCGTACGCCGGGCGGCTGAGCCGGGCGAGGTACCCGCATTTCGACGCCCTTCCACCGAAGCCCTTCGCACTACCGAAAGGCGTGCCGCCCCATGCGCATTTCCTTCCTGCTCCACAACGCCTACGGCATCGGCGGCACGATCCGGTCGACGTTCAACCTGGCCGCGGCACTGGCGGAGCACCACGAAGTGGAGATCATCTCGGTGCTCCGCCACCGCGACGTGCCGGTCATGGGCGCACCTCCCGCGGTGCGCCTGACCCCTCTGGTCGACATGCGCACATCCTCCGCGGACTACGACGGTGACGATCCCCGCCACGCACAGCCCGCCAAGGTCTTCCCCCGCGCCGACGGGCGGCACAAGCAGTACAGCAGGCTCACGGACGAACGTATCGGCCGGTACCTGTCCCGGCTGGACGCCCACGTGATCGTCGGGACCAGACCGGGGCTGAACGTTCACATCGCCCGCCAGGCGCACGGTGCGGCCATCAGAGTGGGTCAGGAGCACCTGACCCTCTCGGGCCATGGTTTCCGTATGCGGCACGAGATACGCCACCGCTATCAGCAGCTGGACGCCCTCACCACCGTCACCGAGGCCGACGCGCGCGCCTACCGGCAGCTCGGCCTGCCGGGGGTGAGGGTGGAGGCCGTACCGAACAGTGTCCCCGCGGCCCGCGTCGAACCGGCCGACGGTGCCGGCAAGGTGGTCGTGGCGGCGGGCCGGCTCAATCCGGTGAAGCGGTACGACCTGCTCATCAGGGCTTTCTCCGAGGTCGTCGCCGCCTACCCGGACTGGCAGCTGCGAATTTTCGGCGGTGGCGACGCCACCGGCAACGAGAAGGACAACCTGTCCGCCCTGATCGATGAACTGGGACTGGGCCGCAGCGTCCGGCTCATGGGCAGAGCTCATCGGATGGAAGCGGAGTGGGCGAAGGGTTCCATCGCCGCTTCCACCTCCGACCATGAATCCTTCGGCATGACCATCGTCGAGGCGATGCGCTGCGGTCTCCCCGTCGTCTCCACGGACTGCCCCGCCGGGCCGCGCGAAATCATCGAGGACCGGGTCGACGGGCGTCTTGTCCGCCCAGGTGACCCGGGCGCCGTCGCCGCCGCACTGCTCGAACTGGTGGGTGACGACGAGCTGCGGCAGCGCATGGGCGAGGCGGCCTTGAGGAACTCGGCCCGTTTCGACCCGGCGCGGACAGCCGAGCGCCATCTGGACCTCTACCAGGACCTGCTCCGTATCGGCCCCGGACGGCGCTCGCTCGGTCCCGTGCGGGAGGTCGCACACCGAGCGCGTACCGGCACGATCGACACGGCACACGCCCTGCGCTCCACTGCTCGCGAGGTACTGAAGAAGTGCCGAGCCCCGGCGGGATGAGGGACGACCCGAGCCCCTGAGCCCGCGGCTCCCGGTGCGGGCGGCGTCCCCCGTTCGTACGCCCCCGCCTCTCGTCTTTCCTCGCGGAACGCGACACTCGGACGTGGACGGGTCGCACAGGCCCGCGCGGAGAACGGGGCCTTCATGGCGGCAGCGTCATCCAGCACCTCCTCGGTCGTACTGTCCAAGGGCGGGGCAGTCCTGGTGGACCTGCTCGTCGGCACCGCGGAGTTCAAGATCACGGTCACCGGCCCGCGCATGCTCTTCGAACACCTCAACCTGCTCACGACGCTCTCCCCGTTCGAAGGCTGCACCGCCCAGCGCGTGGAAGAGCTCGCCCACCACCTGGAAGGCACCATCCACTGCGGCCTCATCGGTATCCAGCAGGCCGACATCACGGTGGACAAGCACCGGGCGGGTGCCGTGCTGCAGATCGGTCTCGGCCCGGCGAGCATGTACCAGAGCGAACTGGTGTTGCGTACCCGGACGGGTGAAACCTTCCGTGCTCTGATCACGAGGCTGCTGTCCGACGACCCCTCGCGCCCGTTCTTCGCCGGCCTGTACGCCGTCCCGGCAACGGGCCACCTCGAACACCACCACCCACCCGCGGGCGGAGGGGGCGGGCACGGTGGCCATGGCGAGCATGGCGGGCACGGTCCACACCACGACGGCGCGCACCACGACGGCGCGCATAACGGCGACGCGCATAACGGCGGTGCACATCACGCAGGAGCCGGCCATGGACACCCGTAAGAGCGCCGCCGACCTCACCCCCACCGAACGGGACGCCTTCCTGGAGGCCGTGGTCCGCCTCAAGCACCGCCCCGCTCCCGGAGGCCCCGCCGGCGCGAGCGTCTACGACCAGTTCGTCGCTCTGCACGGGGCCGTCATGGCCGTGACCACGCCGGGCCTGCCGCCCGGGGAGACCGTGAACTTCGCCCACTGGGACATCGGCTTCTGTGCCTGGCACCGCAAATACCTCATCGAGTTCGAGAAGGCGCTGCAAGCGGAGGTCGCGGGGGTGGCCCTGCCGTACTGGGACTGGTCCCGGCACACGGACGCGGTCAACAAGCTCTTCCGCCCGGACTTCCTGGGCTCGCTGCGCGCCGGCTCGCCCGGGCCCGTCACCGACGGTGTGCTGCGCGACCCGCTCCCTCCGGCGGAGCGGCCGGCCTGGTGGCCGGCGGGAGCGGAAGGGTTCCCGGTCCACCCGCTCCTGGAGGAAGGCTTCGGCACCACCCTGGCCCGGGGCAGCGTCGGCGTCGGCTGGCCGCCGACGGCTGCGCAGACCACGCAACTGGAGCAGTTGGTCATCCAGCAGCCGGGCGTCCACCCCCTGTGGTACTTCTGGCTGGTCCTGGAACAGGGCCACGACCAGATCACCGCCCGCACCCACAACCGGGGGCACAACTTCATCGGTGGGCACATGTCCGGTGCCTTCTCGCCCAACGACCCCGTCTTCTGGCTCCACCACGCCAACGTGGACCGGCTCTGGGCGAACTGGCAGCAGCGCCGACAGGCCGCCGTCCCCGGTTCGGCCCCTGAGGACCACTACCCTCCCGGGCCCGAGCTCTCCCCCTTCACGGGTTCCCAGGCCCCGCCGGGACACCGCCTGGACGACGCGATGTGGCCGTGGGTGGGCGGCGCCACGGGCTTCGACGTCAGCATCGACCCCGCGGTGCGGCAGCTCGTGCCCGACTATTCCGGCGCCCCGGCGGTGACGGTGAAGGAGATGCTCGACCTGAACGCCCTGGGATACCGGTACGCCCCGCCGGGGCCCTGAGACAGCCGGCCTCCGGCTTTCGGTCACCTGCCCGCCGGCACCCACGAGACCTGCGCCTGGGGATCAGAGCGATCGTCCTCGGCGGTTGCCGGGGCTTTCGATCAGGGCCCTGGTCCGGCCTGTCTCAAGGGGCGTGCGCCCGGGGGCGTGTGTTGCGCGCCTGGCGCCAATTACCCTTTCAAAAGCATTAGTTGACTGTCTCATAAGCTGCGGCCGTAAGGTAATCTCCGGGTAAAGGGGCGGTCGCAGTCGTCTGAGCTGGCTCGGCTGTTGGCGCGCCCGCCCTGAGGCAGCGGCACACATGACGTACGGCCGACCGGTCATGTCACTCGGGGGAGTAGTGCTGATGGATCCACGGAGGGTTCCACCTGACGGCGGACACCGAGGGGTGCGGCCGTTCCCGGACGTTCCGTGTTCACGATCGCTCACCAAGCGGTGAGGGCGCGCTCCGTCCCGTAGCGGCGAGCGAAGTACCGGCCGGACAACCGCTCCGTCACGTCGAAGGCGACATGACGAGCCGTCAGTGGTCATGCCCTGCCGACCGCTGACACACCAACCCAGTGATGACCTTGAACACACCGCGCTCCCCGTACTCGGCGGGCGCAGGAGGGAGGCCACCATGAAGTCCCTGGTAGAAAGCGCACGTTCCTTCTCCACGCACGTGGCTGAGCGGGCTGATGAGTTCCGCGTCCTGGAGGCGGGCCAGAGCCCGCAGGCGCTGTTCATCACCTGCTCCGACTCGCGGGTGGTGCCCGCGCTGATCACCGGAGCCCGCCCGGGGGAACTGTTCGAACTGCGCACGGCGGGCAACATCGTCCCCGAGTACCGCACCGATGTCCCGGCCGGCGAGATGGCCACCATCGAGTACGCGGTCCGGGTGCTGGGCGTCCGCGACATCGTCGTGTGCGGGCATTCGCACTGCGGCGCGGTGGGCGCCCTGGTACGCGGGGACGACCTGTCCGCCGCCCCGGCGGTACGGGGCTGGCTGGAGCGGGCCGCGCCGCGGCCCGCGCGGGAGGCGGTGGCCTGCTCGCCCGACGTGGCGGAGGCGGTGCAGGGCCATGCGGTGGCGCAGGTGGAGCGGCTGCGCGCGTACCCGTGTGTGCGGGAGCGGCTCGAGGACGGGACGCTGTCGGTGCACGCCTGGTACTACGAGGTGCACACCGGCCTGGTCAGCGAATACCACAGCGGCGACGAGTGGTTCCGCCCGCTGTGACCTGCCGCCACCCGTCCCACACGCCACCGCTCCAGAGCCTGCCTTCCGCCGTGCGAGGAACCCCATCATGCTCCCCACCCTCATCAAAGATCCCGTAAGCGTCCGGCGCGACGTCCTGGCCTCCCTCGTCGTGTTCCTGGTGGCCCTGCCCTTGTGCGTGGGTGTGGCCGTCGCCTCGGGGGTGCCCGCCGAACTCGGGCTGATCACCGGCATCGTCGGCGGCCTCGTCGTCGGCGCGATGCCCGGCAGCAGCCTCCAGGTCAGCGGCCCCGCCGCGGGGCTGACCGTCCTGGTCTTCGAAGCGGTCCAGGAATTCGGCCTCGGTGTCCTCGGAGCGATCGTCCTGGCCACCGGCCTGGCCCAGATCGCTCTGGGCGCCGTGCGCTTCGGCCGCTGGTTCCGGGCGATCTCCGTGGCCGTCGTCCAAGGCATGCTCGCCGGCATCGGACTCGTCCTGGTCTTCGGACAGCTCTACACCATGGCGGGCGTCAAGCAGCCCCGCTCCGGTGTGGACAAGATCCTCGGCATCCCGGCCCTGATCGGGGACATCGCCACGAACCGCACGGCCCTGACCGCCTTCGCGGTCGGGGCGGGCACCATCGCCGTACTCGTCCTGTGGAAGAAGCTCCCGGCAAAGGCCCAGGTGCTGCCCGGCCCGCTGGCGGCCGTAGCCCTGGCCACGGCCGTCACGGCCCTCGGCGGCCTCGACATCGCCAACGTGCAGGTGAAGGGCCTGGCCGACGCCATCCAGCCGCCGGCTCTCAACGACCTCACCACTCTCGGCGGGATCGGCGTCCTCGGCACGGTCCTGGCCTTCACCCTCATCGCCTCGGCGGAGTCCCTCTTCAGCGCCGCCGCGGTCGACCGCATGCACCACGGCCCGCGCACCCACTACGACAAAGAACTCATGGCGCAGGGCATCGGCAACACCGTCTGCGGCATCCTCGGCGCCCTGCCCATGACCGCCGTCATCGTCCGCAGCTCCGCCAACGTCCAGGCGGGCGCCAAGACCAAACTCTCCCGCATCCTGCACGGCGCGTGGCTGCTGCTGTTCGCCGTGCTGCTCCCGGCGGCGATCGGCATCATCCCGCTGGCCGCCCTCGCGGGCGTACTGGTCCACGCCGGCTGCAAGCTCGTGCCGTTCAAGGAAATCCTTCCGCTGTGGCGCGAGCACCGCGGCGAGGCCGTCATCCTGGGCACCACGGCCGTCGCCATCGTCACCACCAGCATGTTCGAGGGCGTCGTGCTGGGGCTGCTGCTCGCCGTCGTCAAGTCGGCCTGGGAGAGCTCCACCCTCCACCTCGACGTCCGCGAGCCGGCCCACGGCCGCATCGTCGTCGCCGTCTCGGGATTCGCCACCTTCCTGCGCCTGCCCCGCCTCCTGGAAACCCTGGAGGCCCTGCCGCAGAACCGCCCGATCGAACTGGACCTCTCACAGGTCCGCCACCTCGACCACGCCTGCCGCGCCGCCCTGGAGAACTGGGCGGCGCGCCACAACGGGAAGGGCACGGAAGCGGTGCGGGTCAGGCACCCGGAGGCGGTGACCGCGTCATGATCTACGCGCCGCGCCGGGTGGTCCCCGACACGCTGGTGAGACGGTATCCACCGCGTACGGCCTGACGTACGAGCTCCCCTGCGAGGGCTCGGCGGTTGTCGCACCCGCTCATGAAACCCTGGTCGCGAGGCGCTCACACGGTGCACCGGCGGAGCCCCGGTGCACCGTGGCCGGCACCGCTGGGCGACGCTCCAGGACGCATTCCGTCGCCTTACGCCGGCGAGCCGGCGAATGCGGACCGGCCGCCGGCGGCGGGACACGGCCCAGATCCCCGTCCCTGGGCCGCCTGGTGAGGCAAAATACCGAAAACTCCTCATAGGTCCGCTTGTGAGCGTGGACCGTCAAGGAAGTGACCAGCGTGCTCGAGGTTCCGTTCTGGCTCTGGATGGTGTTCGCCGCGACGGTGGTGGTGTCGCTGGCCGTGGACCTGCTGGCCCACCGCAAGGCACACGTCATCGGCTTCAAGGAGGCCGCGGCCTGGAGCGGCCTGTGGGTGGGCCTCGCCCTGGCCTTCGCCGTGGTCGTCTTCCTCGTCCTCGGCACGACGGCCGGGACCGAGTACACCACCGCGTGGCTGCTGGAGAAGAGCCTGTCGGTCGACAACCTCTTCGTCTTCGCGGTGATCTTCGCCTATTTCAAGGTGCCCCGCGCCTACCAGCACCGCGTGCTCTTCTTCGGCGTCATCGGCGCCCTGGTCTTCCGCGCTGTCTTCCTCGCCCTCGGCGTCGCCGTGGTCAGCCGCTTCACCGCCGTGCTGTTCGCCTTCGCCGCGGTCCTCTTCTACAGCACCTACAAGCTCCTCAAGGACGAGGAGGAAAGCTTCGACCCGGGCAAAAGCCTCGCCGTACGACTGCTCCGCAAGATCATGCCGGTCCGGGACGAGTACGCCGGCATGAAGTTCTTCGTCATGGAAGCGGGCAAGCGTACGGCCACCCCGCTTCTCGCGGTGGTCGCCGCGATCGAGGCCGCCGACCTGATCTTCGCCGTCGACAGCGTCCCCGCCGTCCTCGCCGTCAGCGACGACGCCTTCATCGTCTACACCAGCAACGCCTTCGCCATTCTCGGCCTGCGAGCCCTGTACTTCATGCTCGCCGGGCTCCTGGACCGCTTCCACTACCTGAGCAAGGGCCTGGCGATCATCCTCGCCTTCATCGGCGTCAAGCTCATCCTCCAGGCGTCCCACAAGATGATCAGCCCCGGCATCCCGGAGATCCCCTCACCCGTCAGCCTCGCGGTCATCGTCGTGGTCCTGGCCGCGTCCGTGATCCTCAGCCTGCGGCGACCCGTCCCACCCCACGCCGCCGCACCGGACGGGACGGCGGCCCCGGCGCCCGACGCGACACCCCCCGAGCCCCTCGGGCCCGACGGTGACGCCCGCGCACGGCAGGATCAGGAACCGGACGATCCGCCCCGCACGGCGCGCTGATCGGCGGCCGCTGTCCCGCGTCCCCCCTTGTTCCGACCACAGGATCTATGGTTAAAGAATGAGTAAAGTCCAGCGCGAGACCGGTCCCCAGGGAGAGGTTCTCTGCCCGGTCTGCAAGCAGCCCCTGGCCATGACGATCAAGAGGCGGCGCAAGACCCTCGGAATCTTCGTGCCCGTGTGGACCCCCCGCCGCTGCCACAACCCCGACTGCCCGGAATACCGGGAGGGCCCGGACCCGGACCTGGAGGCGCATCCGGAAGACGGCCGGCCTCAGGAGCACTGACACGGCCTCGCCTTCCGCGGCTGCGGAACCTACCTTGTGCGGGCGGGTACGGGCCGGGAGGCGACGGCCGCGCGCCGCTCGACTCCGTCGTCCTGTCCGCCGCCCGGCCCAGAGTCGTTACCTCCGGCTGACTTCGTAAGCCTGCGCAGCGCGCGATCGCAGCGGCGTCCGGTCCGGCTTGCCCGCGTCCGTCAGCGGCACCTCGTCGACGAAGGTGATCCGCGCCGGTTCGTACATCGTGTCGACCACCCTCGCGCACGCCGCCGGGCTGATCGCCGACCACCTGCTGGCCTCGCCGACGGGGGGCGCCCACGCCGACATGATCCGAGAACCTCGGGCTGGAGTCCGCTCCGGCACACGGGAGGACGTGACGGCGACAGGGCTTCCGGGTCCTGCGCCGGCGTCGTCCGGAAGATCACATACTTGTCCTCAACCGCACTTGAGGTCATACGCTCTCCGCATGACCTGCACGGCACGCAGGCTCCGAACCGAAAGACCAGGAGGGGACATCCCATGACGCCCCAGCAGATCTCCGACGCCGAACTCGCCGGGCAGCCCGCCGCGTACTGGACCGGTCTCGCCTACGAGGCGCTCATCGCGTTCACCCGGGAACAGATGACCGCGAAGGGCTACACCCAGCCCCAGCTCTGGCTGCTGCGCAACCTGTCGGCGAACGACATCTCGCCCGACGGCGAGGGGATGACCCTGCCCGAGCTGCGTGAGGCCATGGCTTCCTACATACGGTCCGAGGACGACCTGGCGGCGGAGGCCGCGGTGCTCCTGGAGCGCGGCTGGCTGACCCAGGACGCCGAGGAGCGGCTGTGGCTCACCGAGGAGGGGGAGCAGGCCCGCGTCGACCTCGCGCGCAACGCCCCCGCGATCCGCGCCGCCCTCCACGAGGGCATCGACGACGCTGACTACGTCGTCACGATGAAGGTGCTTCAGAAGCTGATCCGGAACGCGGGCGGGACGCTCGCCTGATAGACCGAGGGGCGTCGCCGGCAGTGACCGTGGGCGATCGGCCGGGTCCGGCATCACTCGACGAGGCGTCGTCGGCCCCTCCATCTGAGCGTGGAGTCGGCGCGGGTCATCGGACGCTGCCCGCTTCGGCGGTGTTCCCGGCCAGGGAGCCCGTGCCCGGACCGGCGTCGTCGGTGCTGGTGGAGGCCCTCGGCAGGTGCCGCAGGGCGAAGACACCGAGTGCGACGTGGAGGATGCCCCCGATCAGGGCGGCGATGTGCAGACCGGTGACGAAGGCCGACTTCGCGTCGCCGATGACCGCGGCGGTGAGACCGGGGACCCGCAATGTCTCGTTGAGGGTCCCGGCGACGCCGGGCCCCTGGAGCCGGAAGACCAGGGCGGCCAGCGAGCCGAGGAGCGCGATGCCGAGGGCGTTGCCGATCTCATTGCTGGTCTCGGCGATCGCCGCGGCGGACCCGGCGCGTTCCGCGGGAACCGCGGCCACCACGGTATCGGCGACGACGCTGAAGGAGATGCCGTAGCCGAGACCGGCGACGACGGTGGACGCCACGTACCAGCCGACACCACCGGACACGCCGGTGAGCAGCAGCAGGAACAGACCCGCGGCGATGAAGACGTGGCAGCTGATGAACGCCGCCCGCGTGCCGGTACGCGCGACCAGCGCCGGTGTGACGACGCAGGTGACGGTGAGCACAGCCGCGCCCGGGAGCGCGACGAGAGCCGCGTCCAGGACCGTCAGCCCAAGGACGGACTGGAGGTAGATGCCACCGAGGTAGGCCATCGCCGACCATGCGGCCAGCGGCAGCAGACCGGTGACGGCCGCGATCGTGAACACCCGGTCGCGGAAGAGACCCAAGTCGATCAGGGGATGCTCAAGGCGGAGTTGCCGCCGGGTGAACCACCCCAGGGCGACGACGCCGACGGCGCCTGCGGCCACAGGGGCCGCGGTCACCCCCTCCGCGGCAGCCTGCTTGACCGCGTAGACGGTCAGCAGGATGCCTGCGGCCGAGAGCGCCACGCTCAGGACGTCGACGCGGCCGGTGCGCGCGGTACGTACCTCGCGGAGCAGAACCGGGGCCAGGGCCAGGAAGAGCACGACGACGGGGAGATTGAGGAGGAAGACCGACCCCCACCAGAAGCCGTTCAGCAACTGACCGCCGACGACCGGGCCGATCGCGAAGCCGGCGGCAAAGGTGGCAGCGAAGATCCCGATCGCTCTCGCCCGGTGGCGAGGGTCCGGGAACAGTTCGCTGAGTACCGCCAGCGCCGACGGCAGCAGCGTGGCACCCGCCACACCCATCAGCGCCCGGAAGGCGATCAGCAGCTCCGGCCCAGGGGCGAACGCCGCCCCCGCCGAGGCCGCGCCGAACACCGCCGTGCCGGTCATCAGAAGCTTCAGCCGCCCGTACCGGTCGCCGATGTTCCCGAACGCGACGAGCAGGGACCCGACGGCGAATCCGTAGGCGTCCAGGATCCACAACGCCTGACCGGCGGTCGGCGACAGCGCCTCGGAGATCTCGGTCATCGCCAGGAACAGGACCGAGCCGTCCATCGCGACCAGCAGCACCGGGCCGAGTACCACCAGCAGGCCGAGCCACGCCCGCAGACCGGGGGAGTGAGAAACACACTGTGCATTCATGCCTCCGACGGTGCGACACCGGTCGGCCCGGCAACCATCCCCACGTCATGGGTACACCTCGCAGGGGCACCCAGCCACGGACCGCAGCACCTACGCTCGGAGTCATGCAACTGGAGAGCCTCGGGGCCTACCTCAAGACCCGCCGCCACCGGGTCACGCCCGCCGACGTCGGACTGCGCACCTACGGCACCGCCCGCCGGGTGCCGGGCCTGCGCCGCGAGGAGCTCGCCCAGCTCGCCGGCGTGAGCGCCGGCTACTACACGCGCCTGGAGCAAGGCCAAGCCGGTACCGCCTCCCAGCAGGTCCTCGACGCGCTCGCCAACGTGCTCCGGCTCGATCCGGCCGAGACCGCCCACCTGCACAACCTCGCCCGTCAGCCCACCACATCACGCCTGGTACGCCCCCGCCCGGAACGGCCGCACCAACGGGTGCTCTCGCTCCTGGCGTCCCTGGGAGACGGCACGCCGGCCGTCGTGCTCGGCCGCCGCGGCGACGTGCTGGCCTGGAACCGCACCGGACACGCCCTCGTCGCGGAGCACGTCGACTTCACGGCGCCCCACGACCCCGCGCGACGGCCGTCCGTCCCCCGGATGTTCTTCCTCGACTCCCTCACCCAAGACCTCCACCGGAACTGGGAGGAACTCGCCCGGGTCCACGTGGCCTACCTACGGCTCACCGCGGGCCGGTATCCCACCGACGCCCGGCTGGCCGAACTGATCGGCGAGCTCGCCATGCGAAGCCCGGACTTCGCCCAGCTGTGGGCCAAGGGCGACGTCGCGGACTGCACCGTGGGCACCATGCACCTGCGGCACCCGACCGTCGGCAACCTCGACATCGACTATCAGGTGTGGCTCCAGCCCGAGAGCCCTGACCACCGGCTGGAGGTCTACACACCCAACGACACCGCCTCGGCCGACGCGCTGCGCCTGTTGTCCAGCCAAGTAGCCGATCAGCGGAAACCCGAGCCCGCCCGTGCCGAGGCAGGCCGCCATCCGCTCGGCGGCTTCGGCCTTGAGCCGGGTCTGGGTGGGTGAAGGCACAGCCCGTTCACGCGCAGCTGGGCCGCCGTGAGTGCGCCGTGACCGGCCGGCGTCGGGTGTACACCGTCTCGGGTCGACCAGGCACAGGCCGACCCGCGTTGGGCAGCCGGTCAGCGGGCCTGTGCGGCAAGGTGGTCCGCCTGATGGCGGGTCAGCCGCCAGACCTGGTCCTCGCCGGTCTCGGCCGGGGCGAGGCGCTCGGCGGGGCGGCGCAGGTGTTCGGTGAAGCCGAGGCGGGCCGGGACGGCGCCGCTGGCGCGGTTGGCCAGGTCGTGGACGACCTCGACGTGGTCCACGCCGCGGAGACGGAAGGCTTGCGCGACCAGAGCGCGGGCGGCCCGGGTGGCCACCCCGCGGCCGGTGGCGGCGGGGTGCAGCCAGTAGCCGATCTCGCGTCCGTTGCCGGGATCGTCCTCGCGCCGCAGGAGCCAGCAGAGGCCGACGATCGCGCCGTCCAGCACGATCACGTAGGTGAACTCCTCACCGCTCGCCCAGCACTCCCCGTGACGGATCAGCAAGTCGCCGGTCGTCGCCGGACTGTGCTCCGCGACCCAGGCCATCCACGGACGCAGGTGCTCCAAGGACTCCTCGATGACGCGGAGGAGCTCCGGGAGGTCCGTCTCGCCGTCGAAACGGCGCAGCGTCAGGTCGTCCAGTTCGATCACCTGCTGTGCGAGATCCATGCCAGGAGGATCGTATGCGGCCGCTTCCGGCGGCAACGGGATTTCGAACCGCGGCCTCATCGGGGAATGCCGCCCGCCGTGAGAGCCGGCTCGGTACGGGAGGGTTCCGGTTCTGCGAGGTATGCCGACAGGGCGAGGGGGAAGCACGGCCCCGGCGCTTGGGTGTGGAGCCCTACCACGGGACGGTCTCGCCGCGGCGATCCAGGAACTGCAAACCGGGGGCACCGGCCTGCGTTTCGAGGACGTCGACGACGGCTGGGATGCTCTCCTCGGGGAGGAGCGGCGCGTCGGGCCCGCCGAGCTGGGTCCGATTGTGGCCGGGATCGAGGGTCCACATACCTCGAACGAGTCACATCAATACGTCCTCCACCACCGGCAATCGGCCACAGCTCCTGGCCACAGCCGGTCCTCTTCCAGCCTCCGGATCGCTACGCGAGTCGTCGCGGACACCCCGCCGATGCGGCGAACCGGGACACCTCTCCCGGGCCGCCAACGCTTCGAGCGCAGCCTCTTCGGGCGCCTACGCGGCATCGCCCTTTCGGATCAGCGCCCCATCAGCCGGCCACGGGCCGACCCGCCTCCGCCCAAGGTCGTAGCTTCTCCGGGTTGCGGACCACCCAGATCCGGGTGACGCGCCCGTCGGAGAAGTCGAAGGAGGCCACGGTCATGACGATGCCGGCTCTTCGGGCCACCAGCCCCGGCGCGCCGTTGACCGACCGCTCCAGGAGTTCGAGCCCCGGGGCCTTGTCGGCCATGGCGACCATGTACTGGGCGATGCGCGTGCCGCCCTTGAGCGGGCGCGGGATGGTGCCGGCCATGCCGCCGCCGTCGGCGGTCATCACGGCGGCCGGGTTGAGGAGAGCGACGAGGGCTGCGATGTCCTTGTCCTCCCATGCCTCTTTGACCTGCCTCACCACGTCCGCCCGGCTGGTGGCCGGCGTCGGAGCGGGCGCGGCGCTCACCCGCTTCCGGGCGGAGGCCGCCAGCTGTTTGCAGGCCGCGGGGGTGCGATGGAGAACGTCGGCGATCTCGGCGAACGGGTACCGGAAGACGTCGTGCAGGACGATCGCCACCCGCTCGGCGGGTGTCATCGACTCCAGGACGACGAGGAAGGCCATGGCCACCGACTCGTCCAGAACGATCTGGTCGGCCGGGTCCGCGCGGTAGGCGGGACCGGAGCCGCCTGATGGGCCCCACTCGGTGCGGTCGGGCAGCGGCTCGGGCAGCCACGCGCCGACGTAGCGTTCACGGCGGGCCCGAGCCGAGCCGAGCAGGTCCAGGCAGATACGGCTGGTCACGGTCGTCAGCCATGCGCCGGGGGACAGGATCTCCTCCTGCCGGCTTCGTGGCAGCCCGTACCAGCGTGCGTAGGCGTCCTGTACGGCGTCCTCGGCCTCGGTCAGCGAGCCGAGCAGCCGGTAAGCGACATTGATCAGCTGGCGTCGCTCGCCGGCTGTCCCCTCAGCCCCGGCCCCGGCAGTCCCCATGCGTCCGGCCCCCTCCCGCCTTACCTTTCGCAGGCCCGCGTCGTCGGGCTGGTGAGACTTTATCGACCTGCTGCCCGAGGGCGGAGAAGAGGACTGTGATATGGCCACCCAGGTGACGACGACGGCGAACGCACCGCGCGTTTCCTCGTTGCTGAAGACAGCGATCGCCTTGCAGACCGTGACCATCTTCCTTCAGGCGGTCTCCGCCGGAATGCTGCTGACCTCGTCCTACGGCGAGACACTGCACAGTGTCGGAGCCCGTGTGATGTACGGGGCGTCGATGCTGTACGTGCTCGCGGCGGTGCTGGCGTGGAAGCCGGGCGGCGGTTCGCCCCGGCCTGTCTGGCACGCGTCAGGATTCCTCGTACTCGCCTCGGTACAGGTCGTCCTCGGCATCGCGCACGTCCCGTCGGTCCATCTCCCCTTGGGTGTCTTGATGTTCGGCCTGAGCGTGCTGGCGCTTGCCCGGCGCTGAGGTCCGAAACGGGGAGCCGCCAGGATCCACTGGACCGCGACACTGACGCCCCCACACTGACCGCCGGGTGCGACTCGGTGATCGAGCGACCGGCCGTCTGCATCCTGTCCGCCTCCGGCAACCCCGAACACGTGGCCACGGCGCTGGCCGCGGGCGCGGTCGGCTACGTACGCAAGGACACACCGCCCGACCGCCTCGCCCCTTGGTGCGCTTCCTCGCACAGGGCTGGACCGTGATGTCCGCCGGCGTCAGCGCACCGGTCGTCAGCGCCTTCCTCTCGGACGCCGGCCGGACCGAGACCGCAGCCGCCCTCGCCCGGCTCTCGCCCCGGGAGCGGCAGGTCCTGATCCTGCTGGCCCAGGGGCTGCCCAACACGGACATCGGCCGTCAGCTGCACCTGGGCCTGGGCACGGTCAAGGACCACGTACGAGTCGTGCTGCGCAAGCTCGGGGTGCAGCGCCGCCTCCAGGCGGCCCTCCTCGCCGAACGAGCCGGCCTCCTCGCCGACCAGCCCTGACGGGCCGAAAGGGTCTCCGCCACGGGTCGGCGGCGACGGACGCCGGCCGGGCCACCTGCCGGCCTTCGTCACATGCGGCGCCCCCTCCCCGGACGGGGGTGGAGGGGCGCGGTTCTCCATCTCCACCTGTTGTTCCACCCACGGGTCCAGGCGCGGAAGGCGCGGGATCAGCAGGCTTGAGGCATGACAACGACCGACTGGATCACCGACATCGCCCTCGTCCTCGTCGTCTTCCGGCAGCTGCGGGAAGGCCGGCTCGACCTGAAGACCTTCCTCATCCCGCTCGGGATCGTGGCCTTCGTGGCCCATACCTACCTCGACACCGTCCCCACGGCGGGCAACGACCTCGTGCTCATCGGCGCACTGATGGCCGTGGGCGCCGCGCTCGGCGTCGCGGGTGGCGTCTACACCCGCATCCGCGTCGCCGGTGAGCACCTGCTGATCAAGGCGGGCGCGGTCTCCGCGATCCTGTGGGTCGTCGGCATGGGTGCCCGCATGGGCTTCCAGGTGTGGGTGGAGAACGGTGGCGCCGACGACGTCGCCCGGTTCAGCGTCACGCACCACATCACCAGCGACCAGGCGTGGGTCGCGGCCTTCGTCCTGATGGCGCTCACCGAGGTCGTCACGCGACTCGCCACGATCTTCGTCCGCAGTCGGATGGCCGCCCACCAGCGGTCCGCCGCCGTGGCGACGCGTCCCGCGCCCGTCCTCGACCGTACGGCCTGACCGTGGGCTATGGTCGCGCCGTGCCTGAAGCAGCCCAGAGCGTCCCGGATCACGGGCCGACCCCGCACCAGGGGGCCGGCCCCCGGCCGGTTCCCGGTCAGGACCCCTGGGTCCAGCGGGCCCTGACCGTCCTCGTCATCGTCGCGGCGCTCTGGACGGTCCGGCCGCTGGGCCTGAGCGGCCGGGGGCCGGCGGTGGCCGTCCTGCTCCTGGTCAACTCCGTCGCCCTGGCGGCACGGCACCTGCCGGAGGAGTGGATTCCGCCGCGCCTCGCCCTGGTCTGGCTGACCCTGGGTGTCGTGGCGGCGGCGGCCCTGATCGGCGTCAGCAGCACCGGGTCCGGCTATCTCTTCGCGTACTTCCTCGTCGGTCACATCGGGGTCCGCCTCGAACCCCGGCAGTCGCTCACCCTGGCGGCCCTGTGCAGTGTGCTGTGCGGCGGCGTCCTGTACTTCCGCCTCGGCCCCGGCCACAACCTGTTGCCGTGGACGCTGGGCCTGACCACCGGTGCTCCCGTCCTGGTCGGCATCCTCAACCGCAGCCGCCGGCGGGCCTTCGTCGCGGCCATCTCGGCGGCCGAGTCGGCGGAACGGGCGGCGCGGGCCGAGGCCAGGACCGCCGTCCTGACCGAACGGAGCCGGATCGCCCGTGACGTCCACGACGTCCTGGCCCACTCCCTGGCGGGCATCAACATGCAGCTGGAGCTGGCGGACGCGCTGATCGACACCGGCGACCTGGACCGGGTCCGCGAGGCGAACCAGAAGGCGCACAGCATGGTCAAGGAGAGCCTGAAGCAGGCGCAGTGGACCGTGCACGCGCTGCGCGAGGACGCGCTGCCGCTTGTCGAGACCCTCACCGCGATGCTGGACACCTCCGGCCACCGCGACGCGCTCACCGTTGCCGGGACCGTCCGCGAGGTCCCCTCCCGCGTGGCCCAGAACCTGCTGCGGATCGCCCAGGAGTCGCTGACCAACGCGGCCCGGCACGCGCCCGGTGGCAAGGTACGCGTGAAGCTGACGTTCGGCGCCGCGTCGACGACACTGAACATCCGCAACGGTCCGGCGACCCGTACGGTGGGCACGGGCGCCGGCAGCGGGATGGGCCTGATCGGCATGCGCGAGCGGGTCGCCCTGCTGGAAGGGACGATCACCGCGGGCCCGGTCACCGAAGGACCGGACGCGGGCGGGTGGCAGGTGGAGGCAGGGATCCCGGGATGAGTGAAAGCACGCGGGACGTACGGCGGTTGAAGGTGGTCGTGGCCGACGACCAGGCGGCGGTGCGCGAGCCGCTGGCCGCGGTCCTCGGCCTGTCCGAGGGCATCGAGGTCGTCGCCGCGGCGGCCGACGGGACCGAGGTGCTCGCGGCGGTGGCGTCGGGGCCCGTGGACGTGGTCCTGATGGATCTGCGCATGCCCGTGATGGACGGCACCGAGGCGACCCGGCGGCTGACGGAGGAGCACCCGGAGGTGGCGGTGGTCGTGCTGACCACCTTCGCCGACGACGATTCGATCCTGGCCGCGCTGAGCGCCGGGGCGCGGGGTTACCTGACCAAGAACGCGGGGCGCCAGGACATCGTCCGCGCGATCCGCGCCGCCGCCGCGGGACAGTCCGTCCTCGATCGCGAGGTGCAGGACCGGCTCCTCGCCACCGTCCGTACGAAGCCCCCGGCGCCCGTACAGCCGCTGCCCCGGGATCTCACGCCCCGCGAACGCGAGGTGCTCACCCTGATCGGCCAGGGCCTGCCGAACCGGGCGATCGCCGAGAAGCTGTTCATCAGCGAGGCCACGGTCAAGACGCACATCAACAACCTGTTCGCCAAGGCGAACATCAAGGACCGCGCCGACGCCGTCCGCCGGGCCATCGCGTCGGGCCTCGCCTGAGCCCACCCGCCCGGCGACCCTGGGACGTGCTTCGTCACCGGCAGGACGGCGCCGACGACCAGCCGGAGCGCACCCGGTAGGGGGGGCGCCACTCAGGAAGTCGCGGCGACTCCCCAAGTAGCCCTGCGTAGCGCTTCCGTGGCATCCGGCCGCGAAGGCTCCGCAACAAACTGTTGGCGGACGAGGGCGAGCACTGCTACGTTTTCGGAGGCCGTGCGAGAGATCGAGGAGGTGGTACCCGTGAACGCAGTATCGACATGGGTGCTCCCCTCCGGGGTCACGGTCGGGCGATAGGCAGGTCGTCCGGGAGCGCCGTTCCAGTGCACTCCTGAAAGGCACGACCATGCATTTCACTTCCGAGAAGCGGCTCGACGACGGCGTCCTCGAACGCGAATTCATCCTCGGTGAGATCCCCGGCATCCTGTGGACACCCGCATCGGCATCCGCATCCGCACCGGCGCCGCTGATCCTGCTCGGCCACCCTCCCCTCGGGCTGCGCAGGATGTACCCCCGGCTGGTGGCCCGGGCCCAGCACTCCGCGGCGGAGGGCTTCGCCACGGCCACCATCGAGCTCCCCGGAAGCGGCGACCGGCCCCGTTGGCCCGCCATCGAGCAGGCCGGCGCCGACCTGCGCCGGGCGATGGGGGCCGGCGAGCCGGTCAGCGACGAGATCGTCGACGCCCTCATCCTCCCGCTGGTCGACCAGGCGGTCCCGGAATGGCAAGCAGCCCTGGACTCCCTCCTTCCGCTGCCCGGGATCGGTGGCCCGGTCGGGTACTCGGGGGGAGTGATCTCCATCGGCATCCGGCTGGCGGTGGTCGAGCCTCGCGTCTCGGCCGCTGTTCTGTTCGCCGGGAGCTTCGTGCCTCGCGTCCTGTTCGAGGAGGCCCGGCAGGTCACCATTCCACTGCACGTCCTGTTGCAGTGGGACGACGAAGGGAACGACCGGCGGGCGGCCCTGGACCTGTTCGACTCCTTCGGCTCCAAGGAGAAGTCCCTGCACGCCCATCTCGGCGGGCACACCGGCGTCCCGCAGTTCGCGGGGGACGCCGCGGCCCAGTTCTTCACCCGACATCTGAAGTGAGGCCGGGCTGTCAGGCCGGCAGCGGACGGTAACTGATGTCGGCCGGCATGCCGCTCGTCGAGGACGGGCACCGGCCCTCCGCCGACCACAGCAGCAGCACGTCGTCGAGGATCGTCACGAGTCCGAGGTCGCACGTATCCGCTCGCGGGTTTTCTGTGGCCGCCCGGGTTCCGTGGCGGCGAGTTCCGTGTCGAGTTCGCGTAGGCGGTGCCTGTGACCAGCGAGAGTGCGGATTGTCGAGGCACTCGTTCCCGCACAACCGGAGGTACCTCGCAGGTCAGCGCGAGGCTAGTAGCGTCATCGGGTGGCCGCCGCCGAAGTGTTGATGCGGGGTAGCCCACCGCCAGCAGCACCGATACGGTGACCGCGTGGACCAGGATGAACGGCTGCTTCACGCCTCGTCGTTCGGCGCAGCGGCGGTCGCATACGCCGAGCACCGTCCGGACTACGCGCGGGCCGCGGTGCGCTGGGCGCTCGAACCCGCGCCCGGCCCGCGCGTGCTCGACCTCGGCGCCGGAACCGGCAAGCTGACCGCCACGCTGGTCGCGCTGGGTGCCGAGGTCATCGCGGTCGAACCCGATCCGGCGATGCTGAACGAGCTGCGCCGCTCGCTGCCGGGTGTCCGTGCCCTGTCGGGTAGCGCCGAGGCGGTACCGCTGCCGGACGGGTCCATCGATGCCGTGCTGGCCGGCAATGCGATGCATTGGTTCGACATGGACGTCGCGGGGCCCGAGATCGCCAGGGTCCTCGCACCCAGCGGGATCCTGGCCGGCCTGTGGAACGTTATGGACGACCAGGTCGAGTGGGTTGCCGGGCTCGCGCGGGTCAGCGGGAGCGCGGCCATCGGCCCGCGTGACACGCCCACCAGCTGGCGCGCCGAGACGGCCTGCATGCACCTTCCGAAGACTGGCGTGGCCGCCCGGTTCGGCTCACCGGAGCAGGCCGAGTTCCCGCACGGGCAGCGCCGCACCGCGGACTCTCTCGTCGCCACCATCGCGACGCGCGCGGGGGTGTTGGTCATGCCGGAGCAGGAACAAGAGGCCACGCTGGGCCGGATCCGCGCCTTCCTCGCGAGTGGACCGGAGACCGCCTGCGGCGAGTTCACTCTCCCGATGCTGACCGGCGTGCTGCGCGTCCGGCGGCTGTGAAGCATCACGCCGACGATGAGTGTTCCCCTCATCACCGCAGTGTTGCCCGTCATCGACGTCAAGCGACAACCCCGCAGATCAGTCCCGATGTCAGTGGTGCCTGTCAGACTCGGTCCATTCCCGGCCCGGAAGGCAGACGATGACCGACACAGCGGCCCCCAAGCACTATGCGCCCCGGTGGCACAACGACACCCGCCCGACCCCGCCCGACGTCGGTGGCGAAAGGGAAACCTTGGGCGCGGTCTTGGACTGGCACCGGGCCACCTTCGAGCACAAGTGCGCCGGCCTGTCTCCGGAGCAGTTGTCCGAACGGGCGGTGCCACCGTCCGGCTTGTCCCTGCACGGCATGGTGCGGCATCTGGCCTGCGTCGAGCGCTGGTGGTTCCGCATCCAGTTCGCGGGCGAGAACGTTCCGATGCTCTACTACTCCGACGATGACCCCGACCAGGACTTCGACAGCCTGGACGGTGACGTCGAGGAAGCCTTCGCCGTCTGGCGGACGGAGTGCGAGCACTCCAGGCAGATCACGGCCGCTGCCGCATCGCTGGATAAAACTGGGATCCGCAAGGGGACCGGCGAGCCGATCTCACTGCGAAGGATCATGGTGGACATGATCGCTGAGTACGCACGACACAACGGCCACGCCGATCTCTTGCGCGAATGCATCGACGGCTCCACCGGGATGTGATCCAGCAAGGAAGGCCGTCTACTCGTGAGACTTGACGAGCACTGATTCCACAGAATTATGTGGCTGCCCCGGCTCTCGATCGGACCGGAGTACCAGCGGGAAGGTGCCGGGGAACGATGCCGCAGCGGTGTGCCGCCTCGGTCGGCGGCCCCCAACACGGGGCGCACTCGACCCGAGGAGCAACTACTGGGATCGGCGGCCCGATGCGGGCTCTCGGTCCCGCGGCGCAGGCCCTGGCAGTTGGTGACCGTGCCGCCCGCGTTGTTGGTGGAGTTGAGCCCAGCCGGGCACGTCGCGGCGGGGCCCTTCTGAGGTGCCCTGCCGACGCGCGGCGTGGCCGACCCGCAGCGTCTGCGCCCGCCACCGCGTCCAGGAACTGGCCGGGGAAGCGGCGTGCTGATGAGCCGACCACGACCACCGTTGACCGCCCGCTGGTGCGCAAGTATCGCTATCGTGGACATGGGAAAGCCCGCCGCGGGGCTGGACCCGCGACGGGCGCCGAAGGAGCTGGCCGTACGGGGCCTATTGGGAGTAGGCCCCGAGGGTCAGTTCTTGCCGGCCCAGATCAGCCCGGTGACGGCGGCCAGCAGCTCCGCCCAGGGTGCTGCTGCCGCCGCTCCGCGCTTGATCCGACCCCAGTCGAACGGCGGTTTCGGCCTCCTGTGTCGCACCATACGTGCGCCTCTCCTCGGGATTCGGAGACTCGCCGTTTGCGAGGCCCCACGAGGGGCCCTCGGACACGGCAGAGACACCGGCCCCGCCCGAGACCCCCGGATGGGGCCCCGACCGCGGCGAGCTGACCCGAGTCAGGGCTGATGCGTCACGCGGCAAACCCTACCGCTCCTGGCCTCGCAAAGGGGCTAATCTCAGCTGGAGTTGGCGCGCCTTCGTCCTGGACTCCCCGAGCGATCAAGCGTTCCGATTGGCGGCCGCGCACCGTGCGGTGTCCGGCCCGCTTCGGTCACCTGAACTCACCCGCACCCCAGGGGGTGCGGACGGGCGGTGAGACGTCCGGCGTCGGCCTGATCCGCTTCGCACGGACCGTGCAAATTCTTGTGCCAGGATCCGTGCCCCGAACCGGTCACCGAGTGCCGCCGCGTCGGCCGGACCGGTGAAGGCAGGGAGGTGGATTCGAGTTGTCCATGCAAATAGGGGAATTCTATTTCTGCTGTAGAAAATTCCGATCGCTTGTACTGATTGGTGAATCGGGTCACCTCGCCATGCCTTTGCCGAATTTTGGTGTTCCCTTCGCGGGTCCGCACGGCACTGTGGTCGTGCGGAATAAGGAACGGAATGTTCCGGACGACTGAAAGGCCAGAGGTATCGATATGGCGAACTTCCGGATGGGAAAGAGGGGCCGCGTTCTGCTCGTGGCCGCGGCCGCGGCCACGGCGGTGGGCGCCGCCGCCCTCCCCGCCACAGCCGCTGACGGACCCACTGTGGCCGACGTCATGGCTTCGTGCGCCAGCGGCTCCGATGTCAGCAGCTGCGAGTTCCTCAACCCAGAGATCCAAAAGGCATACCTGGGAAATTTCCACCAGGTGTCGGACACGCTCTACAACTGCAGCACCTCGGACGCCACCCAGGGCCTGAACTGGTCCGACAAGGTGGGGACGACCGACTCGGCGGAGGTCTCCATCACGGCCGGCGGGAAGCTCGCCGGAATTGTCGACCTCAGCGTCACCGCGAAGTACGGACATTCGTGGAGCACCGAGCATTCGGACGGCGGCAGCATGGGTATGACCGTCAAGCCCGGTGAGGTCGGCTGGATTTCCCGGGCCCAGGCTATGCAGGAAGTCAAGGGGCGGTGGAATCTCTGGTACAAGCACACGCACTGGGGCCACTACAACTGGTACTGGAACGACACCGTCACCAGCCCGGCACCCAATGACACGGACGGCGTCAAGAACGCCGTGGTCGTCAAGACCCGGCCGATGACCGATGCCGAAAAGGCGACGTGCGGTGCACAGAACGGCAAGGCATTCGTCTCCAAGACCAAGGTGGAGGTCCCGAAGGACGACAAGACGCACCACGATGCTCCGGGCAAGCCCACCCCGGGCACGAACGACACCCCGCCCGCGCAGGAGGTGAACGACAAGAAGCAGTGAGCTCTTTGAGCGTGGCCGCTGATCGGGTGAGGGTGGTGGTGTCCGCAGCGCACGAGGCTCCCGTGCCGTTGAGGAGAGGCGAGCTCGACGTCTCATCCCGCCGGTACAGGAGTCTCGTTGGTGGCTCCCGAGGACGTAGCCGGTCTTTCACCCCGCCTGGGCCAGAGGCCGCTGCGCGTCCTGCACCTCCGTCGCGAGGGCGCCGTGGACGGGCGGGCGCTGGTCGCCGCTCTCGAACGGGCAGCACGTGAGCGGAGCGTGAAGCTGGTGCCCGCCACCGTGCGTTCGCTGCTGCGGGCATCAGGCGGCGCGGTGTCAGGGGGGCCCTGGAGGACGGCCGGGAAGTGTCGGCCGACGCGGTGGTGCTGGCTGCGGGCGTGGCCAGCGGTGCTCTCGCGCGCCAGGTGCTGCCCCCGGGCGCCGTTCCGCCCATGCTGCACGGCACCGGCCTCGCGGTGACGGTGAAGCGGGCGAACACCGGGCCCCGGGGCCGCCACGTGATCCGCACACCCAACCGGGCCGGCACCTGCGGCCTGCACGTGGTGCCCCTGGCAGCGGAGGACGAGCAGTACATCGGCGCGACCAACGTCATCAGCTTCGATCCCGCACCCGGCGTCCACCTCGGTCTGGCGCAGACCATGATGCGACAGGCGTCCGAACAGGTCGACCAGGCTCTCGCCGTCGCCTACGTGCGCAGGTGGATGATCGGCACCCGCCCGATTCCCCTGGACTGCTACCCCCTCATCGGGCCGTGCTCCGTCCCCGGCCTCCTCTTCGCCACCGGTACCTACCGCGACGGCTTCCACAGCAGCCCGGCTATCGCCCGTCACCTCGCCGCGGTGCTCCTGCGGGGCACCGCGGCGGAGAGGGACAGCCCGTTCGCCCACTTCGCCCCCGAACGCATGCCCATCGAGACGATGTCCGTCCCCGAGGCCGTCGACGACACCGCGCGGCATGCCGCGGACACCATGCACGACCAAGGGACGCGTATGCCGTGGTGGCTCGACAGCACCCCCCTCGAAGAATGGGCACGCGAACGGATCCGCACCTTCTACGAAAGCCTGGAGGACCCGGTCGCCTTGCCGCCGGAGATGGTCGACCCCCAGTTCCTCGACCCGGCGGCGATCGAGACCCGGTCGGTCGATCTGCTGCGCCAATACCTTCGCGCGGCGCGCACCCACCACGGCACATGACGTCAGCCCACCGCCGGCCGTAGCCCGCCGACGGGGGAGGGAGACATGACAACGCCCAGCCCGTGGCTGACCCGGTCCGCACCGACCGGCTGCGCCCCACGCCCTTCACGGCGTTTGACTCACCGACCGGTTACGGCGCCACGGCCTCACGGTGGAGCACCTCAACCTCGGCGGCGGCCTCCCCGGCACCTACCGCACCGACGTGTCACCGGTGGAGGCGTACGCCCACGTCATCCTCACCGCGGTCGACCACCACTTCCCCCACCCCCACCAGCCGCGGCTCGTTCTCGAACCGGGAAGGGCCGTGGTGGCCGACGCGGGCATCACCGTCACCTCGGTGAAAGCCGTCGTCGACCGCTCTTGTGGCACCTATGTCGTCCTCGACACCGGGCTGTACAACGCCGGCCTCCTGGACAACCTCGGCGGCATCGAATACCGCGTCACCTTTCCCGGCCACCCGGAAGGCGCCGCCACACGGCCCGTCACGCTGTGCGGCCCTACCTGTGACTCGCTGGACACCTTCACCGCCGACAACGTCTACCACGCACCGTTGGCCCTGGCCCCCGGCGACCGGGGCGTGATCTGGTCGACGGGCGCCTATCGCTCGACCAGCACCTTGGTGAGCTTCAACGGCTACCCGCCGGTGCCGCAGTACACCCACGTGCCTCGGAGTGACGTCGCCGACCGGGTGCCGGAAAAGCCCCAGGAACTCTGAGGGCCTGGCGGCCCGGCGAGCCGGGGTTCGAGGGGGCGGAGCCCGCCCGGACGGGGACAGGATCCGCCGCACACGCCTAACGCCGCCGTATGGCGTCGCGCAGAGCCGAGCGGTCCGGCTGGCCTTTGCGGGTCAGTGGCAGTTCTGGCAGGAAGCGGATATCGCTCGGCGTGTACCGCTCGCCCATGGTGTTCCGGACGTAGTCCGTCAGTTCGTGCGCGCCGGTCGTCGCCCCGTCTGCGCGTACGACGGCCGCGTGGACCGTCTCGTGGAGGCGTGCGTCGGGGACGCCGAAGACGGAGGCCTGGCGCACGCCGGGGTGCGAGGCGAGGACGGCTTCGACGTCGTGGGCGTAGACGCACAGCCCACTGGCCACGATGATCTTGTTGCTCTCGCGGCCGGTGAGGCGGAGGTACCCGGCGGAGTCGACGCGGCCACGGTCGCCCGTGCGGAACCAGCCTCCCCTGAAGGACGACGCCGTCAGCACCGGATTGCCTCGGTACTCCGTCATCGCCGCGGGGGAGCGGACCCAGATGTCACCTTCATCGGTAGAGCCGGCCGCACCCGCCTCCTCGTCCCCGATACGGACGGTGACCCCGGGGAGCGGCTTGCCCACCGAGCCCCACAGGCCAGGAGTGTGCTCATCCGTGCCCAGGGTGGTGACGTAGGCCGTCTCGCTGGAGGCGTAGACCTGGACGAGCCGCGGACCGAAAGCGTCCAGCGCCTCCCCGACGATGGCGCGGTCGGCCGGCGCGCTACCGTACTCCACCTGGCGCAGGTGCGGATACCGAGCCGCTCCGGCGGGATCACCGCCGATTTCCGCTGTGAGCTCTTCCAGCAGCCGGGGCATGCAGTACAGATGCGTGACGCGTTCACGATCGAGCGCCTCGATCACCCGCGAGGGGCCGACGTCGCCCAGCAGTACGGCCGAACCTCCCGCGGCCAGCGTCCAGATCACGTGCTCGACCTCGGGGGAGAGCATGTCCCTGGCGTGGTGGAGGAAGCGGCGGGTGGGTCCGTCGGGGATGTCGCGGCGCAGCCACCGGTCCATGTGCTGTTGCGCCGTGAGGCCCGCGAAGGTGTGGACCGGTGTCTTGGGCAGGCCGGTGGAGCCGCTGGTGCACATGATCAGCGCGGGGTCGGTCTCCCGGCCGCCGGGCGGGACGGCTCGGGCCGGTGCGCGGGCCGCCGCGGCGAGCAGGTCCTGGCCGTGGTCGGCCGGCCCGAGGGACAGCACGTGCCGCGGGTCCAGGGCGTCCCGCACGGCCCTGGCGTTCGCGTCGCAAGTGGGAGCGAAGACGAGGTCCGTCGCCCCGGCCGTCCGGGCGAGGGCCACCAGTGCCGGTACGGGAACCCTGGTGGAAAGGGGGACGTAGCAGCCGCCGAGCAGCTGTACCGCCAGGCGCAGGGCCACCGCTTCGGGGGAGATGAGGTGCAAGGTGGCCACGGTCCTGCCCGGGCCGATACCCGCTCGGGCGAGCACGTGGGCGAAGCGGTGGATCATGTCGAGCACTTCGCCATGGGTGAGACGGCGATTTTCGTGAACCAGGGCTTCGCCGCGCGGGTCGCGCCCCAGTCCCGAGAGGATCCGGTGAAGAAGTTGACTCATACCTGTGTCGTCCTGATCTGTGGAACCCCCGGAGCCGGCCGGTACTCCTGGTCGGCAGGGGAGGGCGGGGGGGGGAGAGACGAGGGCCGGGGTGTCACGGCGGTGACTGCCGTAGGCCCATGGCGAAGGCCGCCGCGAACGCGTGGCTGTCCGGGTCCCAGCCGAGTTCCCTGATCTCGTCGGTGCGGGGCAGTCCCGCGCAGGCGCAGCCCGCCAGCCCCTGCTCCTCGGTCAGGAGGTAGGCGCTCTGCACGGCGGCACCGGCGTCCCAGAAGACGGCCAGGAGCCCGCCTGCGGGGTAACGGGCCATGATCCGCACCCAGTCGGCCTGCCACAGCAGGACGACCGGAGGGTGGCCGGCGGCCGGGTCGCGCCGCAGGTAGCCGTTGACGCGGTCGTTCACGGACCGCCGCCAGGCGGGGGAGGTGGGGTGGCTGATCAGCTCACTCCCGTCGGCGCAGGCGTAGAGCCCCGCTTCGAGCCCGGTGACGTCGTTCGCCAGCAGGTACGGGGTGAGGCTGCCGGTGCCCCCGCACGTCGGGCTGCTCGGCGCCGGCTCCTTGACCTTACGGAACAGACCGGTGAGTACGCCGGCGAGGGCGGAGAGCGGCAAGGGGCCGGTCATGTCACGGCGGGAACGGCGCCGCCGCAGCACCTCGGTCACCGCCGAACCGGTAGGTGTCGTGGGCAGGGGGATACGCAGCCCGTCGGGTGCCGGGTCGCACCGCTCGGGGATGTCGGCACGCCCGACCTCGGGGCCGCGCTCCAGGTCCCGCCAGACGCGGCGCTCGGCGGCGCTCCAGCCCGCGTGGACGGGCCGGTCGCCGTGGGGCGGACGGGAGACCCGAGCCCGCCGCTCCCCGGCCGGGGGCGGTGTCTGTGCCCCGGCGCGGGGATCTGAGACATAGGTCCGGTCCGGCGCGAAGGGTCGTAGCTGCTCCGCGGTGAACCGGCCGCCGCCGGTCAGCAGGCCGAGGACGACTTCCCCGAGCACGGGCATGAACTTGAAGCCGTGGCCGCCCAGTCCCGTGACGAGGGTGACGGCCTCGTGGCCGGGCGCCCGGCCCAGGACGAAATGATTGTCGGGGGTGCGCGGGTAGGTGCACACCGTGCTCCGCATCCAGCGGCCGGTCTGCCCGGGAAGGTAGCGGCGCAGCTCGGCCGCCGACCGTTCGATCTCGTCCCGCCGCACCCGCCGGTCCACGGCGTCCGGGTCGCAGGGGGCGGAATCGGCCTCCTGGCTGCACTTGACGCCGCCGACCGGCCCGTCGACGGCGGGCATGGCGAAGAAGATGCCGGGGGCCTGCCAGATGTGGACGGGGAAGCGGTCCGGCGCGAAGTGGTGCGCAGTGTCGGGACGCAGCGCGAACCAGTGCTGGACCTGCCGCTGTGCCTGGACGGGCACGGTCACCCCGGGCAGCAGGCGCGTGCTCCACGAACCGGGGCAGAGCACCAGGTGCCCCGTCGAGTAACGGCCCCGAGGGGTCTCCACCGTCAGCCCCGAGCGCCCGGCGGTGAACCGCACCATCGGCTCGTGGAATTGGAGCCGGGCCCCGTCCTCCCGCGCCAGCCTGTGGTGCAGGAGCAGGGCCTCCTCCGCGTGGACGAGACCCGCCATCGGGTCGTAGCAGGCGACCGCCTCGTCCGGCACCCGGGCGCCGGGCACCGACAGCCGCCGGATGCCCTCGGCGTCCAGCATGTGGTGCTCCAGCGCGAAACGGCGCGCGCACTCGGCGGTGCGCACCACCGCCTCACTGTCCTTCCGGCCCGTGATCAGCACACCGGTCCGCCGCCACACGGCACGCCCGGTGGCGTGGGAGAGCTCCTCCCACAGCTCGTGGGCGCGGAGCAGCAGGGGCACGAACACGGCTCCTTCCGCGTAGGCGCGACGCACGATGCGCGTGCCTCCGTGGCTCGATCCGTTGGCGTGCGCGGGGCCGAACCGTTCGAGGCCCAGGACGCGCATCCCGGCCGCCGCCAGATGACGCACGGTGCTGCTGCCCGCCGCGCCCAGGCCGACGACCACGACGTCGTACGTCTCCACCGGCGCCCCTCAAGTCCGCGGCCGCAGGCGCAGCGTGGCCAGGAACCGGCCGTCCGCGTCCGCTTCGACGTGGGTCTCGAACCCTCTGTCCGCCGCCCGCGCCGCCAGGGTGTCCGGGTCCACGTCGAGCCAGGGGAACCAGGGGCCCGTCTGCCCGGCGTACAGGTGCCGGATCCGGCGGTCGCCCGGATAGGGGCGCTCTCCGCTCGCCGTCCAGTCCGCCCTGCCCGGCAGGTCCGGGCCGCCGCGCTGGTCCTTCCCCGACACCAGGACACTGCCTCCGGGGGCCAGTAGTCCGGCCAGCCTGTCGAGCAGCGCCGGGAGCCGCGAGAGCCGCCCGGCGAGGCCGATGTTGTTCCCCATCAGCAACAGATGGCGGTAGGCGCGGGCGGGTCGGAAGGTCCACAGGTCGGCGAGCCGCACACGGCAGCCGTGGCGCACCGCCTGTTCCACCGCGGCCTCCAGCAGGTCGATGCCCTCGGCGTCGATCCCGCGGGCCATGAGGCGTTCCAGATGCCGGCCGGTGGAATACCCGATGTCGAGCACCGGGCCTTCCTCGATCACGTCCAGGGCGCGGAGGTCGGTCGGCGCCACGGCGCCGGGCTCCCGGAGCCACCACCGCATGCTCGTGGGTTCGGGGGGCCGGCCCTCGCGCTCCACCAGTAACTCACCGTGGGCCCCACGCTCCCTCAGAGCCTGCCCGTCCAGAGGCTGATGGCCCCCCGCCGGGTCCACGTCACAGAAACAACTACGCGGCTGCCTCACTGTCGTGCCTTCCTCGAGGCGTGCGCGCCGCCGACGGCGCGGCCCTCGTGATCCGCCGCGAAGTCTCTCCCCGGCCGGGTGAACCGTCACAGGCTGCCCCGGTGTCATGATCGCAACCCTTTCTCCTCGCGTTCTAATCCGAAGGTGTTAACAGCGCCTCTGGCCCTACGTTTTTCCGCTCGGGCGCTCCTCGGCGCGCGGGCGATGTCCGCGGGCCCGGGACCGTGGCGTAGGTCCGGAAGGGGCCACGGACACCTCGTCACCAGGGCCGGCCGTTCCCCGGCCGATGGACCGGCGACGACTCGTCGGCCTCGTGTCCGGCCGCGGGGAAGGCTGAAGCGATCCCGGATCGCGAGCGGGCGGGCGTCCCGACGGGCTCCGTGCCGCACCGAACTGTGGGCCGTGGCCGGCGTGTCGGCCGTGAAGCCGGATGCCAAGCCGCGACAGCGGTCAACGTTTTGCCGCTGTCCGTAGTTCCGTCGCACGGTCGCGTCACTCGACACAATCGATAGACATGGTCGAGTGACAATGTCGTCTGTATGGTGGTCGGGAAGCGACCGACGAAGCGGAACGAAAGGCACGCTGATGACCCATACGTCCGTTGCCATGGCCCAGGCGATACCCGAGCGCCGGGCGCTGCCCCTGGTCGGCCACGCCCTCGACCTGCCCCGCGGCGCCGACGGGCTCGTCCACCTGATGAAGGAGGTCAAGGAGTTGGGACCGGTGTTCCGGGTGCGCGTCTTCGGGTCCGAGATCATCGTCGTCGGCGGACTGGACCTGGTGACGGAGCTGTCGGACGAGACCAGGTTCCGCAAGAGCGTGAGCCGGGACCTGGCCGAGGTCCGCGAGATCGCCGGGGACGGCCTGTTCACCGCCTTCCACCACGAGCCGAACTGGCGCAAGGCCCACGACATCCTGATGCCGGCCTTCTCGCTCGGCGCGATGCGCGACTATCACGCGACCATGCTCCGGGTCGCCCGCTCCCTGATCGCCAAGTGGGACCGGGCCGCGGCGGACCGCCCCGTGGACGTCCCCGAGGACATGACCCGGCTGACCTTCGACACGATCGGGCTGTGCGGCTTCGGCTTCGACTTCGAGTCGTTCCGCCGCGACGAGGCGCACCCGTTCGTCGACGCGATGTCACGCGCCCTGGCCTTCACCCAGGACAAGGTCGAGTCCGTCCCGGGCTCGGAACTGTTCAAGCGCAAGCAGGCCGAGCGGTTCCGCCAGGACACCAGGCTGATGACGGACCTCGTCGACAAGGTCGTCCGGCAGCGCAGGGCGTCGGGCGACACGAGCACGGACGACCTGCTGGGCCGGATGCTGCACACCCGGGACACGGTGACGGGCGAGCCGCTGGACGACACGAACGTCCGCAACCAGGTGATCACGTTCCTCATCGCCGGGCACGAGACCACCAGCGGTGCCCTGTCCTTCGCCCTGTACTACCTGACCAAGCACCCCGAGGTGCTCGCACGGGCCCAGGCCGAGGTGGACGCCCTGTGGGGGGACGAGGACACCCCGGACCCCGACTACGGCGACATCGGCAAGCTGACCTACATCCGCCAGGTCCTCAACGAGAGCCTGCGGCTGTGGCCGACCGCGCCCGGCTTCGCCGTGGAACCCCTCGACGACACCGTCATCGGCGGCAAGTACGCCGTGCGCAAGGGCGAGGCGCTGACAGTGCTCACCCCGGCCCTGCACCGCGACCCCGCCTGGGGTGAGAACGTCGAGCTGTTCGACCCCGAGCGCTTCACGCGGGCGCGGGAGGAGAAGCGCTCCGTCCATCTCTTCAAGCCGTTCGGCAACGGCGAACGCGCCTGCATAGGCCGCCAGTTCGCCCTGCACGAGGCCACCCTGCTGCTCGGTCTGCTGGTGCACCGCTACCGGCTGATCGACCACACCGACTACCAGCTGAAGATCAAGCAGTCGCTCACCATCAAGCCCGACGGGTTCACCCTCAAGCCGGCGCGGCGCGCCGGTGGCGAGCGCCGCATGCCCGCCGTTGCCGCGAGCAGCGCCCCCGCGGGCCAGGACGGACCCGCGGGCCGGCGGGCCGGCGGTACCGTGCTGACCCTCCTGTACGGCTCCAATCTGGGCACCTGCGCGGGCATCGCCCGCGATCTGGCGGCGGACGGCGACGCGTACGGGTTCGCCCCGTCCGTGGCGCCCCTCGACGACTACGCGGGCGAGCTGCGTTCCGCCGACGGCCCGGTGGTGATCGTGGCCGCCTCCTACAACGGCAGGCCCACCGATGACGCCGCCGGGTTCGTCGCCTCGCTGGAGGGCCTCGAACCCGGCTCGCTGGACGGAGTCCGGTACGCCGTGCTCGGTGTCGGCGACCGCAACTGGGCGGCCACCTACCAGCGCGTCCCCTCCCTCGTCGACGAGCGCCTGGCCGCGGCCGGTGCTACGCCACTGCTGGAGCGAGGCACGGCCGACGCCTCCGGAGACTTCGCGGGCACGGTCGACCGGTGGACGGGCGACCTGTGGACCGCCCTGCTGGATCGCTACGGCGACCCGGCGGCCGGGACAGCGGCCGGGACGGAGCCTGCCGTCGAGCCGGAAGAGGGCCAGGGCCTGTACGAGCTCCAGGACACCACCGGCTCGGTCATCGGCGGACTCGCGGAACGGCACGGAGTCCGGCCCATGGAGGTTCTGGAGGCGTACGAACTCGTCGACACGGACCACGAGCTCGGCCGCCCCAAGCGCTTCCTGAAGCTGCGGCTGCCCGACGGCGTCACCTACCGCACCGCCGACCACCTGGCCGTCCTGCCCCGCAACCCGGACGCGCTCGTCCAGCGGGTCGCCGACCGCTTCGTCCTCGACCTGGACCGCACCGTGCGCCTGCGGGCGCGGCGCCGTAGCCGGAACACCCTGCCCGTCGACCGCCCGCTGACCCTGCGCCGGCTGCTCACGGACTTCGTGGAACTACAGGACCCCGCCACCCAGGAGCACGTCGCCGTGCTCGCCGCGCACACCGCGTGCCCGCCCGAGAAGCAGCCCCTGGCCACACTGGCCACCGCGGACCCCGAGACCTTCCGTGAACAGGTGACAGCCACCGGACGCAGTGTCCTGGACCTGCTGGAGGACCACCGCGCCTGCGAGCTGACCTTCGAACGCTTCCTGGAGATGCTGCCGGTCCTGCGCCCGCGCCACTACTCCGTCTCCTCCTCCGCCGCGGCCTCCCCCGGCGAGGTGGACCTGATGGTGTCGCTGCTCGCGGCCCCGCACCGCGGCGGCGAGGGCACCTTCCGCGGCATCGCCTCGCACTACGTCCAGGCGGTGACGGCCGGCGACACCGTCCACGCGCGGGTGCTGCCCTGCGGCGACTCCTTCCGCCTCCCCGAGGACCCGTCGGTGCCCGTCATCCTGGTCAGCGCGGGAACCGGGCTGGCGCCCTTCCGCGGTGCCGTCCTCGACCGGCTGCACGCCCGGTCGACCGGAACGCTGCTGTGCTACTTCGGCTGCGACCACCCCGACGTCGACTACCTCCACCGAGAGGAGTTCGAAGCCGCCGAGGCGGCCGGGGCCGTCAGCATGCGCCCCACCTTCATGCACGCGCCCGCGGACGGCGTCCGGTTCGTCCAGGACCGCATCGCGCGCGAGAGCGCGGAGGTCTGGGCCGCGCTGGAAGCCGGCGGACGGGTCTACATCTGCGGTGACGGCCGCCGCATGGCCCCCGCGGTGCGCGAGGCCTTCATGGCGATCCACCGCGACAACACCGGGGCGTCCGAGGAGGAGGCCGCGGCCTGGCTGGCCGCCCTCACCGAGTCCGGTCACTACGCCGAGGACGTCTGGGCCGGCTGACCACAGCCGCCCCACCCGCTCGACCCGACGGTGACGGCCACGGGCGCACAGCGCGCCCGTGGCCGTCACCGTCGCGGCGATTCAGTCCGTCGGTACGTCCACAAGGCCCAACCGCCCTGTGGCCAGAGCCGTGGTCGCGGAAACCAGGCTCCTCAGACCCAGGGTTTCGGCGGCCTCGTCCGGGGCGTAGAGGCGCTGTATCGTCAGCCCGTCGAAACCGGCGAGGAAGAAACGGGCGACCGTCTCCGGGGGCTGGGAGAGCTCGCGCCCGGCGCGCGTCGCCGCCTCCCTCACCAGCCGCGCCGTCACGCCGACCACCCCGCGGTAGTGGGCCTGGCGTGCCTCGCTCAGCCGAGGGGTACGCAGCACCAGCAACGACAGCTCCGTGAGCAGGTGGTAGCCGGCCGACTCCTCGCGCACCGAGCGCCACAGCGCGCCGGCCAGGGCGGCGACCGTCTCCTCGAAACCGCCGTCCTCGGGCGCCGCCTGCTCGACCCGCGCGATCAGGTCCTCGGTCAGCTGGTCCATGACCGCGCGGTACAGGTCTTCCTTCGTGCCGAAGGTGTAGTGGACCGTGGCCTGCGCGACGCCGAGCTCGGCGGCGATGGCACGCGTACTTCCGGCGGCCACGCCCTCCCTGGCCATGAGGTCGATGGCCGCCTTGACGAGCTGGGGGCGGCGCTCGACCGCGGAAACATGAGCCATACGCGGATTGTAGCGACTTGGTCCTACGATCAAGTCGGCAGACCGAGTCGTCCGCGCCTTCCTGGACCGGGCGGGGGCGGGCGTCAGGGGGACGGAGCCGGTGGTTCCCGCTATCGTCGGCCGCATGAAACTGTCGGTGGAGGAACGAGAGCGGTTTCTGTCCGAACCTCGTGTCGGTGCGCTGTCGGTGGTCGAACGACCCGACCGAGCACCGCTGACGGTTCCCATCTGGTACCACTACACGCCGGGCGGCGAGTTGTGGGTGCGTACCGGCCTCGGTTCCAGGAAGGCGCGAGCCATTCGCTCCGAAGGGCGTTTCAGCCTGATGGTGGAGCGAACCGCGCCGACGGTGCGCTATGTGTCGGTGGAGGGCCCGGTGACCAGGACGGAACCGGACAGCCCTGAGAGAGCCCGGGAGATGGCCGCAAGGTATCTCCCGCAGGAGAAGGTCGCCGGCTTCGTGGAATACGACCAGGCGCAGCTGGGCGAGCACATCGTCATCTGCATGCGACCGGAGCACTGGGTCTCGGCCGACCTGGGATCTTTCTAGTCGGCGCGGATACGGCGGAGCCATGACTCCGGCCGCCGTGCGCACCGCCCGTCACGCCGAGCGGGGGCAACGGCCGGGCCCGCGGCATCGACCGTCGTCACACGCTGAGGTCGTCTCCGCCCTCGACCACAGGCTCATCAGGCACGATGTGCATCGCCGCCTCCTCCGCGGAGGCCGCGCCGCCGTCGATTCCCACGTCGAAGGCGAAGACGTCATTGCGCCGAGGGGGCATGGCGTCGATGGTGGCGACGATACGGCCGGCGCGCTCGCCGCCGACCTCCTCGTCGAGGGGCTCGCCCTCCCCGCCGGGCACATCGCCGATGCCGTCCCCGTCCGGCACCGCGATCTCGGGAACCTCCTCGGCGAGCCGCCGGCCGAGGCTCTCACGCTCCCGCTGCTCGCGGGCCGTCGTGCCGTGGTGTCCCACGCCCAGGGGCCTCTCGGGAGGCGAATATCCCGCGTCGAGGACCTGATCGTAGAGATCGCCGTCGAGGGCGTTCTCCAGGTCCAGGTCACCGGGGTGGTCCCGGCGGTCGGACCGGGCAGGCTGGTAGACCTCGTCCCCCATCACGTCATCGGACATGGTGAGACAACCTCCTCCCGCACCGTTCCGCGGCGACGACCTACCTCCACTCTCCCTCGTACGGTGGCCTCGCGCTTCCCTGGAGGGGAGAAGTCCGCCTCACCGAGGAGAACGTTTGTTTGAATATTTCTCGCCGCGCGGCCACGGCACCGCGCGTCCGGACCACGGCCGCGGGGGTGACCGCGGCCGTGATCCGAGGGGCCCGGCGAAGAGGGGCCCGGGCGAGGGACGCCGGATCAGGTGACGGCCGGGCCCGGGCCGCTGTTGAGCCAGCCCCACTCGGACCAGGTGCTGAAGCCCGTCTGCCACCTGTGGTGGACGCCGACGCGGTTGGTACCGAACACCTCGATGCGTCCGTCGGCGTTGGTGGCGGCGGCGACCTCGGCTCCGCCGCCTCCGAACTCGGTCCAGTCGCCGTAGGGTGCGTTCACTCCCTTCTGCCACATGTGCATGGCGACGTCCCCGTTCATGGCGAACACCTCGACCCGCCCGTCGGGGGTCCGCTCGCTGGTCAGCCGGGAGTCGGCCGGACCGCGGGTCGGCTCCCATCCCGACCAGCCGGTGGGGTTCGTCTGGTACCTGTGGAACACGCCCACCGGGCCGGAGGCGAAGACCTCCAAGCGCCCGTCCGCGTTATGGTCGACCGTCAGGTCGTGCCCGCCGCCGCCGAACTCCTCCCATGACGACCAGCCACCGTTGACCGCGGTCTGGTACTGATGCTGCAAGACCTTGTCGTTGAGCGCGAAGACCTCGAGCCGGCCGTCGGGCGACTTCTCCATCTCGATCCGGCCGGCGGCAGGCCCGCCGCCCGTGGGTTCCCAGCCCGACCAGCCGCTGTTGGGGGAGGTCTGGTACCTGTGGAACACCCCGGACGGATTGGAGGCGAAGACTTCCAGGCGGCCGTCGCCGTTGGCCCCGGCCGCGACGTAGCGCCCGCCGTCGCCGAAGCCCTCCCAGCCCGACCAGCCGCCGGAGGGAGACGTCTGGTAGCGGTGCTGCAAGACGCCACCATTGAGGGCGAACAGCTCCAGGCGGCCGTCGGAGTTGGGCGCGATCGCGAGTTCCGCGCCGCCCGGCCCGCCCAGGGCTTCCCAGTCCGACCAGGCGCCGTTCACCTGGGACTGCCACGCGTGGTGCACTCCGTCGGCCCCGGCCGCGAACACCTCCAGCCGCCCGTCGGCCGATCGTGCCGACACCACCCGGCCCGCCTCCACGGGGTACACCAGTGGCTTGGGCCTGGGACCGGGGCCGGTGCCCGGGGTGCACGGCAGCCCCACGCCGCGTTCCGCGAGGTAGGGCTCCGGGTCGATGCCGCGTCTGTCGGTGGACGTGTCGACCCGCACCCTCAGATGGAGGTGAGGGCCGCTGGACTGGCCCTCGCTGCCGACGAGGGCGATGAGCTGACCGGCCGTCACCTGCTGGCCGACGACGACTTCCCGCCGGTACATGTGTCCGTATTCGGTCACTGTCCCGTCGGGGTGCAGGATGCGGATCCACTGGCCGTAGCCCTGGGCGGGGCCGGAGTTGATGACCTCGCCGTCACCGACGGCGTAGATCGGGGCGCCGTAGTCGTTGGCGATGTCGATGCCGTCGTGGCTGTCGCTGTAGTGCTGGAACACGGCGCCGGCGGTCGGGCACGCCGCGGCGAAGCCGGCGGCCTGGGCAGTGGCCGGGGACGCCGTCACCAGAGACGGCAGGACGGCGGCCGCCGCCGCGAGAACGAAGCGCAGCGTGCGCCGGGAAAGACCGTGAAGCACGTGACGTTCCTCCTTCCCTGAGGGCATGTCGGGGTGGACGGATGGGACACGGGAGTGCCGCTCCGGGCGACGGCTCCCTGTGGACCGGAGGGTTGGACGGTAGCCACGGCCGCGTGCCGAGGGCATCCGGAACGCTACGGACTGACAAGGCGGCCGGGACCCGGCCCGGGAAACCTCGCCCCACGGCTGCCTTGGAGACAGCCGCGTCCCAGAGGCACGGCTCGCGCGTCGTCGCACCGATCGGCCGGGCGGGTCCGGCCCGCGGCCGTCCTGAAGGGGTCGGAAATCGGCCAGAACTGAGGAGTAGGAGGGGCTGGCCGGGATGTGTAACGTTCGGCGTGCGTGCGAACCGAATGACGCGGGGGCGAGGAGGGGGCCGTGAGCGGGGTTGTGATCTATCTGCCGCAAGGGAAGGCGGGGGCCGGAGGGGAGCCGGGCGGCGACGCCGTGACACTGCGGCTCGGCCCGGGGCAGGTGGCGCGATTCGGACGGGGCTCCGCCACGTCCCCGGTCGAACTCCGCCTCGACGACGAGGCGATATCCCGGCTGGCGGGGGAGATCCGGGTGACGGACGACCACTGGCAGCTCAGCAACCACAGCACGACCCAGAGCTATCTGGTGGAGAACCCGGAAGGAGCGGGGGAGTACCTCAGGGTGCCGCCGCGGCGGGCGGGCGCGCCCATCCCCTTCGAGTTCTCACGGGTCGTACTGCCCACCCGCCGCGACACCACGGTCGCCTTCCAGGTGTTCGCGCCCGACCACGTCTACCTCGACCCGGACGGCATGGGCGACCAGTGGGGCAGCCGCACCGTCACGGCGTACTCCCTGGACGAGACGTCCCTGTACTTCCTGGTCCTGGTCGCGCTCTGCGAACCACGGCTGCGTGACGAGTCCCCCGTCGCGGTGCCCACCACTCCTGAGATCGTCGAGCGGCTCCAGGGCCACCCCGTCCTCGGCCGGCTGACCGCCCGGGCGGTCAGCTCGCACATCGACTACCTGGCCGACGAGAAGATGCGGATCAGCGCTCCCGCCGAACACGGGCTCCGCAGGGAAGCCCGCCGCAACGGCAAGCGGGAGACGCTCGTCGGGCTCGTCCTGCGGTTCGGACTCGTACGCGAGGAGCACCTCGCGCTGCTGCCGCCCCGGCCCGGAACGGGTGCGCGGAAGCGGGAGGCGCCGAGATGAGACGCGACGGCCGCGTACGGCGACGTGGCCGGCGGACCGGAGGGGGACGCGGTGCGTGGCTCGGCCGGCATGACGGGAGATGACGGCGCGGAACTGCCCCGCGGCTACCGCATCGGCGATTGGGAGGTCACCGAGCCGATCGGGGCCGGTGGCTGGGCAACCGTCTACGCGGGACGGGCCGTCCGCGACGGGACGGACCAGGAAGCTGAGCCGGGCGGTCACGGCGCCGTCGCGCTCAAGGTCCTGCCGACCGCGGGGCTGGCCCCGCGCCAGGCCCGCAAGGCCGCGGAAACCGCACGCCGCGAGGTCGAATTCGGCCACAGGTCCTCCCACCCGAGGCTGATCGGCCTGCTGGGGTCCGTCGTGCTCGGCGATCCGGACCGCCCCCTGCTGGACGGTGCCGTCGTGCTGGTCATGGAGCGTGCCCAGGGCAGCCTGCGGGACCTGCTCGGTACCGGGACGAGCGAGACCGAAGGCGCCCGGCTGCTCACCGAGATCTGTGAGGGCCTGGCGCACCTGCACCACAGCGGCTGGGTGCACGGTGACCTCAAGCCGGACAACATCCTGCTGATGGCCGACGGCTCGGTGAGGCTCTCGGACTTCGGGCTCGCCACGGAACTGACCGGCACGCACGGCACCCACGGGTACGCGCCCCCGATGGGCACCTTCGACTACCTCCCGCCCGAGCGGGGCAAGGCCACGCTCAGCGAGCAGGGAGTCGAGATCCGGCCGAGCGCCGACATCTGGGCCCTGGGCATCATGATCCACGAGGTGTTCGCCTCCGGTGCCTCGCCGTTTCCCGGCGCCACGCCCCTGGCCCGCGCCGCCGCGACCCAGGAGTACGCCGAGGGGCGCGCGCCGCTCCGCCTGGACGCCGCGGTCCCGCCGTTCTGGCGCGCGCTGGCCGCCGACTGCCTGGCCCCGACCCACGCCGCACGCGCCGCGCACACCGCCGAGAGCCTGCTGGCGCGCATCGCCGAGAGGGAAGCGGCGGAAGGGGAGGCCGGGCGTCCGGTGGCTCGCCGGCGCACAGCCCGGTGGCGAAGAACCCGTGCCGCCCTGGCGGCCGCCGCGGCATGCGCGGTGGGGGCGGCGGTCTGGACGTACGCCGGGAGCGTCGGTGCGTCCGGTACGCCGGGCACGCCACCGGCCGGGGCCGAAGGCCGGATCCGGGTGTTCAACGCCGAAGGGGGCTGCCGGGACCGCACGGACCGGAACCCCGGGTGCAGTCTGGGCCTGGCGATCGACCCCCGCCGCCCGTACACCATCGACAACGTCGTACCGGACCGCGTGTGGCACGGTGACGAGCTCACCGTCGACTGCCGCCTCTCCCAAGGGATCGCCATCCTCGACGAGGCGGACACGCAGTCCGCCGCCTGGTATCGCGTACGCCTTCCCCGTGGTACCCTCCGCCCCACCGCCTGGCTGCCCGCCGTGCGCACGAAGGACCGCCCACCGGTCCCCGAGTGCCCGGCCCCCACCCCCGTGCGGTGAGGCGGGCGAGGGACCGCAGAGAACCCGGATCCCCGTCGTGCCGCGTCGCCGTACCCGGAGTCCACCGGGAACCGTCGCGCGTGTCACCCCGGATCGTTCCGGATGCCTGGCCGGGCGCTCCGGTGGCTACCTTGCGGACCCTCGGTCCCCGGACCGTGCTCACTCCTCGCACGACCCTCACACGACACCGACGAAGGAGCAGGCACGTGCATGGCTCAGCAGCACGGCGCGCGAGATTCGGAACACTGATCCTGCTCGTCACCACGGTCGCGTCCGCCGTGGCCGGCCCGGCGTGGGCACAGGGCGCGAAGGACGTACCCGGCCCCCTCGGACACTCCGCGACGGCCGAGATGTTCTGCGACATCCCGGCGGACCGGGACATCTCCGTGACCCGCAAGGTCTACGAGGTCGGCCAGCGCCGCGGCGTGTCCGACAAGGTGATGCTCGCCGGCTTCGAGACCGGCTGGGTCGAGTCCCGGATGAACAATCTGAACTGCGGTGACCGGGACTCGCTCGGAGTCTTCCAGCAGCGGCCCTCGCAGGGGTGGTGCAATCCGGATCAGTGCCTCGACGTCGACTACGCGGCGAACAAGTTCTTCGAGGTGGCCCAGCAGATGGAGCCCCACTGGGACACCGCGGGGGAGCTCGCCCAGGCCGTCCAGCGCTCCGCCTATCCGGACCGGTACCGCCAGGCGGAGGGGTACGCACGCGAGCTGATGGGCGAGGCGTTCCAGCCCTACGGCACGATCGGGGCGAAGTACGCGGGCCTGGGCGGTGCGGGCGGGCCGCTCGGCCGTCCGGTACGCGCCGAGGAGAGCGCCGCGCTGGGCGGAAGGTTCCAGCTCTTCCAGAACGGGATCGTCCTCTGGCATCCGGATGTGGCCTACGCGATCTACGGGGACATCCTGAAGAAGTTCTGGGACACCGACTCGGAGCAGCGCTGGGGCTTCCCGACGATGGACGAGGCGGACGCGGCGCAGGCGCCGGACGGGACCCGCGGCCGCTTCCAGTTCTTCGAGCGCGGCCTGTTCATGTGGTCGCCGCGGACCGGTGCGCACACCGTGCACGGAGCGATCTACGACGCGTTCCACGCCGCCGGGCACGAGCGGGTGCTCGGTTACCCCGTGACCGACGAGATGGACGAGCCCGGCGGAAAGATGCAGAAGTTCCAGAAGGTCACGATCCACTGGACCGCGGCCAGGGGCACGTGGACCACGGACAACTGACCGGCCGTCCCCTCCCTTACTTGACGCATCCCCTACTTGACGAACAGTCACCGACCAGGAGGTCCTGTTGAGCGAGTACCGCCCCACCCGGAGGAACGTTCTGAAGGCCGTCGGCGGGGCCTCCGCGGCGATGGCCCTCGGCGCCGGAACCGTCCTCGGGACGGCCTCGGCGGCCAGCGCGGCCGATGACGGCTTCGGCCTGCGCGTCGTGCAGCGCGGCGAAGGCGATCCCCGCATGTGGTACTACCGTTTCCAGACCGCCGAGATCGGCTGGCAGCCGGCCGTCAACGTCCTGCTCCCGGACGACTACCACGTCAGCGGCCGCACCTACCCCGTCCTGTACCTGCTGCACGGCGGCGGGACCGACCAGGACTTCATCACCTTCGACCGCGCGCCCAACGACATCCGCGCCTGGACCGCGGGCAAGCCGATGATCGTCGTGATGCCCGACGGCGGGCACGCGGGCTGGTACTCGAACCCGGTCAGCTCGACCGTCGGCCCCCGTAACTGGGAGAGCTTCCACATCAACCAGCTGATCCCGTGGATCGACGCGAACTTCCGGACCTATGCCGAATACGACGGCCGCGCCGTCTCCGGGTTCTCGATGGGAGGCTTCGGCGCGCTGAAGTACGCGGCCAAATACTGGGGTCACTTCGCCTCGGTCAGCTCCCACTCCGGCCCGGCCAGCCTGCGCGGTCCCGCCGGCGGGCTCCAGGGCGGGGTGGTCCACTGGGCCAACGCCTCGTCCGCGGCCATCGAACTGGGCGGCGGCACGGTCTACGGTGTGCCGTGGGACCAGCGGAGGGTCAGCATGGACAACCCGTGCGAGCGCGTCGAGAGCTACCGCAACAAGCGGATCTTCATGGTCGCGGGCACCAGCCCCGAGCCGACCTTCTGGGACCGGTTCAACGAGACCGCCGTGCTCGAGACCCAGCGCGAGTTCCGCGGCTTCCTCGGCAGGGCCGGTATCCCGCACGACTGGCACGAGGTCCCCGGCGGCCACAAGGTCCGCCCCGATCTGTTCGTCCGGGACCTCGACGGCATCATCGACCGGCTCCGCAAGGCGTAGCGCGGAGGCGGCGAGGCCTGGTCGGGGTAGGGCTGGACGGAGGCGCCCGGCGGGCAACGGCCCGGCCGGGCGCCTCTCGCCGCTCCCGGACCCGGGGCGACCGGAAAGTCCGGCGCCTGAGGGTAGACGGGAGCCGGCCGTCACCACCGGCGCGTAGAAGTGGTCCCGTCGGGCCGGCCGGGTTCGTCTAGTGGGCGAGGGCCTTGACAGTGGCCTCGGTGGCCTTGGCGATGAGTGTGTCGTCCGCTTTCGCGTCCTTGGCGGTGCGGCTGGAGAAGACGGCGACGACGATCGGCGCGGCCCGGGGAGGCCAGAGAACGGCGATGTCGTTGCGCGCGCCGTAGCCCCCCGATCCCGTCTTGTCGCCCACCTGCCAGCCGGCCGGGACCCCCGCGCGGATGAGCTTGTCACCTGTGGTGTTGCGCTTGAGCCAGTCGGTCAGCGCCGACCGTTCGTCCGCGGCGAGGGCGTCGCCGAGGACGAACGCGCGCAGGTCGGCGGCCATGGCCCGAGGGGTGCTGGTGTCGCGTGGATCGCCCGGGGCGGCTTCGCTCAGGTCCGTCTCGTAACGGTCGGCCCTGGTGACGCGATCGCCGATCGCGGCGAGAGCCTCCTGCAAGCCCTTGGGGCCGCCGAGTTCGTCGAAGAGGAGGTTGGCCGCGCCGTTGTCGCTGTAGCGGACGGCGGCATCGCACAACTCCCGCAGGGTCATGCCGCTGTCGACGTGCCGGCCGGTGATCGGCGAGTGGCCGACCGGAACGTCACGGCCGTAGCGCACATGCCGGTCGAGCCGCTGGAGCGTGTTCTTCTTGAGCACGGCGCCGGCGAGGAAGGCCTTGCAGACGGAGGCGTAGGCGAAGCGCTCGTCCGGCCGGTGGGTGACGGTGCGTCCGCTGCCGGTGTCGACGGCGTACACACCCAGCCGGGCGTCGTACGTCCGCTCCAGCTCGCCGAACGCGCGCTCGGCCTCCTGGGCGGTGCCGTGTGACGGAGTGGGCGACGACGCCGGGGCGGGCGTACCGGTCCGGCACGCGGTGAGAGGGGCGACCGCGAGCCCGGTCAGGGTGGCGATGACGGAGCGCCTCGTAGGGGAGGTGCTGGTGCGCATGGAGCGACGCCTTTCGGTAGGTGATCCGGCATATGCGAGCGGAGACCGGGACGCACGGCACGCCGCGCCGACGGCGGCCGCGCGGGCGGCCGGTGGTCCTCGGTGGCGGCCGGTGGCGGCCGGGTCAGGAACGGTCGGTGGGCACGGCGGCCAGCACGTCGTGGACGAGGGGTACGGCGGAGGCACTGCCGCTGAGGCCGCCCTCCACGACGGCGGCGACGGCTATGCCGCCCCGGTGCGCGGCGACCCATCCGTTGTTGGGGGCTTGTTCCGAGACCTCGGCGGTACCGGTCTTCGCGCCGACGTCGCCGGGCAGGTCCGCCAGACCCTTGGCGGTGCCCTCGGTGACCGTGGCACGCATCATGGCGCGCAGCCGGTCGGTCACGTCCTTGGGGAGCGGTGCGGTGGTGGTCGTGCCGTGGGCGCCGGGGAGGAGCGTGGGCTGGCGGAACGTTCCGGAGGCCGCGGTCGCGGTGATCGACGCCATGGTCAGGGGGTTGCCCAGGACCTTTCCCTGCCCGATCATCGCCGCGGCCTTGTCGGTCGGGTCGGCCGTCGCGGGCGCCGCTCCGTCGAAGGAAGGGATGCCGACGTTCCATTTCTGGCCTATGCCGAAGTACTTCTCGGCCACGTCGGCCAGTTCCCGGTCGCCGAGCTTGTCACGCAGGCTGATGAAGGCGGTGTTGCACGACTCGGTGAAGTCCTGGGCGAAGGTGGCTCCCCGGTGCTCGCCCAGCTCCACGTTGTGGAACTGCTTGCCGACGGTGAGGTACTTGGGGCAGTCGACGACAGTGCCGGGCTCGACGGCGTCCTTGAGCAGCAGCGCGGTGCTGGTGACGATCTTCCAGGTGGATCCGGGCGCGTAGGTGCCGGAGACGGCGCGGTTGAATCCGGAGGACGGGGAGTTGGCCATGGCGAGGATCTCGCCGGTGTCGGCGCGCAGGGCGACGAGGGCGGCGTTCTTCCCCTGGCTCCGGGCGGCGAGGGCCTTCTCGGCGGCCGCCTGCCACACCGGGTCGATCGTGGTGCGTACGGGTCCGCCGCCCGTCCGGGCGGGTGCGCTGCCGAAGGTGGCCACCGTGCCCTTGGTCTCGCCCGTCACGCGGTCGACGACCTGGACGGCTCCCCGGGGGCCGCCCCCGGCGGCCTTGCCGAGCTGGGCGATGACCGGCGCCAGCGAGGGATACGTACGGCCGGACAAGGGGGCGGCACCACGACCGCTGACCTCGACCGCTTCGGTGGTCCCGCGCTCCAGGCGGAACTTGTCGGTGCCGTTCAGCTTCGGGTGGACGAGGGAGAGGGTCCAGTCCACCTTCCACGTCCCGTCCCGCTCTTCGCGCAGCGGGAGCTTCGAGGCGTAGGTCCAGGTGCCCAGGCCGGTGACGGGCATCTTCGCGGTGAAGGGCACCGTGACCGTGCCGTCCCGCCCGGTGGCGGCCGTCGCGGCGGTGAGGACCGGCTTGCCGATCTCCAGACCGGCGGTGAAGTTCCGCAGCGTGCTCTCGGCCGGCCCGGGGCTGGTGGTACGGCCGCCCGCCTCGGCCAGTCGCCCGGCCGCCCAGTCGGCGAGGAACGCGCGTGCCTGGGTCAGGGCTCCGGGATCGGAGGGGGGCGTGCCGGTGGCGAAAGGGCCCCACCCGGCGACGTACGCCCCGCCGGTGGCCGCGGCGAGCGCCACCGTTGCCGCCGAGGCGAGGAGGGCTGTGCGGCGTCGTCGCCCGGCACGCGTGACGGGGGCGTCCGCCGACGCCGGGGACTGGGTGCGGCGCCCGGGGCGCCGGTGAGGCTGGGGGAGAGGCATGCCCCGAGCACAGCAGCACACTCGCCCGTCCGTCCAAGATTGATATCGGTATCCTATTGATTAATCTGCGATATAGTTCCTGCTCGTGGACCTGATACGCCACCTACAGTGCTTTGTGGCTGTTGCAGAAGAGTCACACTTCGGCCGAGCCGCCCAGCGCCTCGGCATGGCTCAGCCTCCCCTGTCGCAGCGCATCCAGCGCCTTGAGCGGGAGCTGGGGGTGCGCTTGTTCGAGCGCACCAGCCGCCAGGTGACGATCACCAAGGGCGGCACCCTGCTCCTGGACGAGGCCCGCGAGATACTGGCACGCTCCGAGGCACTGCGGGCGACGGCCCGCCGCATCCAGGAGGGCCGCACCGGCCTGCTGCGCGCCGCCCTGCCGCCCGATCTCGCGGGCGACACCGTCGCCGCGATCCTGGCAGCCTTCCGGCACCGGCACGGCGGAGTGGAACTGGAGCTTCAGGAACTGACCACGGCCGACCAGCTCGCCGGGCTCGCCTCCCACGACCTGGACGTGGGGCTCATCCGGCACCCCTGCGACGTCGCCGGCCTGGAGCTCGGCCCCGTCCAGCGCCACGAGCTGGGTGTGCTGCTGCTCCGTGACGCCCCCGCCGCCCGCTCCGGAACGGTCCCGCTCACCGCCCTCACCGGGTACGACCTGATCCTCTTCCCCCGCGCCCAGGCCCCGGCCGTGCACGACGACCTCCTGACCACCTGCGCCCGGCACGGCTACACGCCCGCCGCGGTGCGGCACGGTCAGGGCCCCAGCTTCACCCGCGGCCTGATCCTCTCCTCCCGCGCCGTCGCCTTCACCTCACGGGACGCCCACCCCGCCCAGGACCCGGACATCACCTGGCGCCCGCTCACCGGCGCCCCGCTGACCCTGCGGCACTCCGCCGCCTGGCCGAGGGGTCGCGGCGACGCCGCCGCCCTCGCCTTCGCCGACACCGTCACCGACGCCCTCGCCGCCACCGCCACGGCAGGTGGCGACCTGCCTCCCACCCCCCTGCACCTGCGTCCCGCGGCGGAGTACTGGATATGACCGAGAACAAGGCCCGCACCCGTGGCCGCGTCCACGCCGCCTTCGCCGAGGCCGGCGTCACCGGCTGGCTCCACGCCGTCGACATCGACTCCGGAGCCCAGCTCGACGCGGGCGCCGACCAGCCGGTCGTCACCGCCAGCGTCCACAAGCTCTGCCTGCTCGTCGCCCTCCACCAGCAGGCGGAGGCGGGCCGGCTCGACCTCTCCGAGCAGACCATGTGCCCACCGCGCGACCGCACCCCGGGCCCCACCGGACTCGCCGCGATGCTCGACGACGTCCGCCTCTCCCTGCGCGACGCCGCGTATCTGATGATGGCCGTCAGCGACAACACGGCCGCCGACCTCATCCTCGAGCGCGTCGGCCTGGACGCCGTCAACCACACCACGCGGTGCCTGGGCCTCACCCGCACCCGTGCCGTCCACACCTTCCGGGAGTTCCTCACCCTCCTCAAGGAGGACACCGGACCCGGCGGCCCGGAGGCGCTGGCCGACCCCCGGGTCATCGCCGGACTCCGCGTGCTCGACCCCGCCGCCACCAACCGCAGCACCCCGCGCGACATGACCCGCCTGCTCGCCGCCATCTGGCGGGACGAGGCCTGCGCCCCCGAACACACCGCCGCGATGCGCCGTCTGCTGGGGCTTCAGGTCTGGCCCCACCGCCTGGCCTCCGGCTTCCCCTTCGACGACGTCCACGTCGCCGGCAAGACCGGGAGCCTGCCCACCGTCCGTAACGAAGTCGGTGTCGTCGAGTACCCCGACGGCGGTCGCTACGCCGTGGCGGTGTTCACCCGTGCCTCCAGCCCCGCCGCCGTCCTGCCGCCGGCCGACGCGGTCATCGGCACCGCGGCGCGCATCGCCGTCGACGCGCTTCGGGCTCGCCGGGACTGACTGAGGGCCCGTCACCCGCGGCCGCGGCGCGGGTGCTCGCTGTCGGACGGCTTCGAGGACAGATACGAGCTGAGGGCTGTCGTGCCCTTGCCCGGGGCAGCCCCGTTCCTCTGCTGCGGCACCCCCTGAAGCCGGCTACCGCGACAAGGCGACGTCCTCGACAGTCAGGTAGCGGCCGGACAGGTCTACCGCTGGGCCCGTCGCCAGTTCGAGGACGGCGTTGACCGCTCGGGGGAGCGGAACGGCCCGCCCTGCGTCGATCTGCTCGCGGAGCCAGAGGGCGCGGCGTCGGCGCCAGGGGTCGGTGGAGTCGGTCTCGCCCAGTGCGCTCGTGGTGAGTCCGGTCGCCACGATCCCGGGATGCAGACTGAAGGCCAGGACTCCATAGGGACGGGCTTCGCTGGCGATGTTCTCGATGAACGTGATGCCGGCGGCCTTGGCGACGGAGTAGGAGGACAAGGTGGGCCAGCGGTGCCGTCCCGCGGCGCTGCTGATGCTGATGACGCGGCCACCACCATGACGGGCCATCAACGGAATCACGGCATGCACTGTGGCGACGGTGCTCAATGTGTTGACGCGCACCGCCTCCCACCATTGTTCGACGGGGATCTCCCAGGTGAGGCCGATCGGGCCCTCCACACCGGCGTTGTCGATGAGGACATCGATGCGGCCGAAGTCGGCATAGATCTTCTGCATGGCGACGGCAGCGGCCGCCACGTCGCTGACATCGGCGCACACCGTCGTGACCGGACCGCCCGGCTGTGCGGGCAGCGCCGCGGCGAGGTGTTCGAGCGCCGAGCGGGTGCGCGCGACAAGAGCCAACCGGAATCCCCGTTCGGCACAGGCGGTGGCGATGGCCGCACCTAGTCCGCCGGTGGCGCCAGTGATCACGGCAACAGGCGGATCACCGGCGACACGCTCATGGGTCCCGTCAGACGACGACATGGGGGGTGTCCTCCTGCTCGGGTGCGCCGTAGCGGCCGCGCAGTGCGGCACGGTCGAGTTTGCCGGTGGCCGAAAGGGGCAGCCGCTCGGCGAAGTCGATGGAGCGGGGCACCTTGTACCGGGCGAGCAGGCCACGGCAGTGGCTGAGCAGTTCCTCGGCGTCCGGTCGGCTGTCGTGCCGGGCAACGATCACGGCGTGGGGGACTTCGCCGCGCCGGCGGTCGGCACGGGCGATCACGGCGGCGTCCTCGACCTCGGGATGAGTGCGCAGTACGTCCTCGATCTCGGCGGGCTGCACACTGTACCCGCCGGTCATGATGGTGTCCTTGGACCGTCCGACGACCCGGACGCACTCGTGCGCGTCGCGGACCACCAGATCGCCGGTGCGCAGCCAGCCGTCGTCATCGGTGACGGAGGCCATCTGTCCGGAGCTCGTGCGGTAGCCCGGGGTGACCTGGGGGCCCCGCACCCATAGTTCGCCGACCGTACCGGTCGGCACGGGGCGTCCGGGGGCCTGGGGGTCGATGACGCGGACTTCCAGGCCCGGCACCGGGATGCCGGCGCTGTCCCGGCAGGAATCAGCGGTGGGACTCAGCCCAGCGCCGGAGAGTTCGGTCATCCCCCAGCTCTGGAGCAGCTCCACGCCGGTGCGCCGATGCCAGTCGCGGCGCAGGTCGGCGGGTGTCTGCTGCCCCGCACTCAGGCAGCGCAGCAAAGCGGTCGGCCGCCACCACTGACCGGCGGCCTCCAGCAGCCTGCGATAGACGGTCGGCACCGCTTCGATGACGGTGACGTCGCGAGCGACCAGCTGCTCCAGCCACCAGGTCGGCTCGAAGGCGCGGGAGGAGGTCAGCAGCGTCGCCCCGGCCAGCAGCGTGGAGATCGCCGCGAGATGGCCGTACGTGTGCGCGAGGGGAATGGGAACGGCCACCACGTCATCGGGACCGCGGTGCCGGTCGCGCCAGAAGCCGACCGCGAGGTGGAGTGCCCGTTCCGTCTGGACCACGGGGCGGCAGACGCCCGTCGATCCCGATGTGTGCATGATCATGCAAGGGGTGTCCGCCACGCGGCCGGTGACCGCCCGCGTCTTCGCGGTCCTTGCCGCTCCGCGCGGACCGCGCACGGCATGCCTTCCCGGCGTCACCGCGATCACGTCCACAGGCAGCCGTCGCCCGGCGCACAGTCCCTTGATGTCATCCGACCGTTGCGGGCTGGTCAGCAGCGCCCGGGGGCGGAGATGCTCCAGCACGCGGACGATCTCGTGCTCGGTGAGCACGGCGTTCATCGGTGCCACCGCCGCCCCCGCCTTGTGGGCGGCGAGGTACGCGGCGAGCCAGGAACCACCGTTGGGCAGGAGGAGCGCGACGCAGTCCTCCGGGGTCCGCACCAGCGGGCGAAGTGTGCCGGCCAGGGAGGAGGACCAGGCATCCAACTCGGAGTAGGAACAGGCCGCGGTCTCGTCGAGGACGGCGACGCGGGCGCCGCCCGCGGCGAGGGCGTCGATCAGGGAGTCACGGAACATCTCAAGCACGCTCCCCAGCTGCCGCCGCCTCGGTCCGCACCCCGGGTGGAACGATCCGAGGACTGAACAGCTCGCGGATATACGCCCACGGCCTGTCGTCGGCGTTCAGGGTGTAGGCCTTGAAAGCACAAGGCGTGTCCGGGGCCTGAGGCCAGCTCGTCAGGCCGATTCGGCTGATATGGCGGCTCATCGGCAAGCCCGCCGCGGCGAACGCGAACCCGATGGGGCGCGTACGGTCCTGCATCGCCGCATCGATTCGTGCGTCCTGTCCGGCCCGCGCCGTCACGATGTTCGCCGACACCACCTCACCGTTACGGCTGACCAACCGGGTACGGCGCACCAGGCACGCACCGTCCGTCGCCAGGCGCAGCAGCCCGCGCGCGGTCGCCTCCACATGCTTGCCCGGCGTCATCTCGATGCCGTCCACCTGCGGCGTGAGGGCTGATCGTGTGAGCGCCTGGAGCAGGACGGTGGTCAAACCGTCGCTGGCGAGCAGTATGCGGGTGACAGGCGACCGGAAACCCGAGAGGTCGCCGGCGGGGAACTCATCGCGGGTGTCCGCGGGAACAGTGAGGGGGTGCATCGTGTGCTCTCCGGAAAACGTCACTGGCACGGTGGCAGTTCTCCCGTCGGAGAGTCGCTACAGGCTCCGTGCGAAACCCGGTCCAGGAACAACGGCTCGATCCGCGCCCACCGCGCGTCAGTCAACAGCACAGCCAGCCCAACGACTGGCTGATCCAAACGAAACTGCCTGGTGCCTGCCGGGCCTTGGACACGCGGGCCTCGGCAGTACGACCTGGGGCAGGCGTGGGCGAAGTGTTCCGGTTCGACCTGGTTCAGGTCGCACTGTGCCAGGCGCGCCCAGGCTGCCAAGGCCCGCAGCGACGGCGGGGCTTCGACAACCGCATCCGGTTGACCCGGTCGAAGGGCTGACGGACGGGCCCCAGGGAGGATCCGGAGCCCCGGGGGCGGGGGCGGGGACGCCGGCAGGAGCCCGTAATCTGGGGCCTGTTGACGGTGGTGGCGAGGGGGAGAACGTGAGCATCGCGCTGTTCGCGCTCGGGGGCACGATTTCGGTGTCCGGGCGCGCCAAGGGCGAGCGGCTGACCGGCGCCGAGATCACCGCCGCCGTGCCCGGGCTCGACGGGCTCGGGGTGACGCTGGACGTGCGGGACGTCCATGCCGTGCCGAGCGGGAGCCTGACCTTCGCGCAGGTGCTCGGCGTCGTCGAGGCCGCCTCGCGGGCCGTGGCGGAAGGGGCGGCCGGTGTCGTCGTCACGCAGGGCACCGACACGCTGGAGGAGACCGCGTTCCTCGTCGATCTGGTCTGGGAGCACGAAGCGCCGTTCGTGCTGACGGGCGCGATGCGGCAGCCGGGCACGGCCGGCGCCGACGGGCCTGCCAACGTACTCGCGGCCGCCCGCGTCGCCGCCTCGCCCGCGGCGCGCGGGCTCGGCGCGCTGGTGGCTTTCAACGACGAGGTGCACGCGGCACGTTGGGTCCGTAAGTCCCACAGCACGAGTACGGCGGCGTTCGCCTCGCCGAACGCCGGCCCGGTGGGTCACGTCATCGAGGGCGAGGCGCGGATCCTGGCCGCCCCGCCCCGCCGTTCCACTGTCCTGCCTGCCGGTTGCGACAGCGCACGGATCGACGCCGCCCGCGTGGGCCTTGCACTGCGTCACGCTCGACGACGACGGGGCTCAGCTGGCAGGACTCGCCGAGACGTACGGCGGCCTGGTGGTGGCCGGCTTCGGCGTCGGGCACGTGCCCGCTTCCCTCGCACCCGTGCTGGGTGCGCTCGCCGCCCGCATCCCGGTCGTCCTGACCTCTCGTACGGGCAGCGGCCCGGTGCTGCGGCACACCTACGCCGGGCCCGGCTCGGAGACCGACCTACAGCAACGCGGGCTGATCAACGGAGGGTTGCTCGACCCGTACAAGGCCAGGGTGCTGCTGCGGCTGCTGCTCGCGGCGGGTGCGGGGCGGGACGAGGTGGCCGCGGCGTTCGCCGAACACGGCCACACGGCCGGCAGGCTGTTGACCGGCTGGTCGACGCACTAGTGGCCCACGGCCGCGCCGTCGGTCATGCCGGCGGCTTTACGGATCCCGGTTGCGGGGAGGCGGTCGAAGTCCCCCGCCCAGATTCCGATGCGTCCGAGGTCGGGGTTACGGGCGCTCACGCGTCCACTCGTTGGCGTAGGCGACGTCCTCGTTGAGGGCCCGGATCGCGTCGATCGGGACTTGAACGTAGGGCAGCGGTATGCCGAGTGCCTTGCCGATGGCCGCGGCGATCTGAACCGGCGTGAGTTCGTCTCCCGCCGGGGAGACCGCCCGGCCGATCCACTCCTTCGGCCGGGAGAACGCCAGCACGGCCACGGCGCGACATCGTCGACGGCCATGATCTGCTGCGGCACCTCCGGCGCCGGCCCGGTGGACAGAGTCCCGTTCCGCAGCGCGTATCCGCCGGTGAAGTTCTCCATGAAGGAAACCGGCGTCAGGATCGTCGCGGGCAGGCCGAGCGCCGCGATGTGCTGCTCGATCCGCCACTTGCTGACCAGGTTCACCGGCAGCCTCTCGTCAAGGTGCCGGTCCGCCGGGACCCTGATCGCCGAGCACGGCGCCGACGCCTCCCTGGAGGAGGTCGCTCGCCGTGCCGGAGTCGGCTCGGCCACCCTCCATCGCCACTTCCCCTCCCGGCAGGTGCTCCTGGAAGCGGTCTTCAAGGGCCGGGTGGAAACTCTGTGCGTGAAGGCCGGCGAACTGCTCACCGCACCCGGCCCGGGTCAGGCCCTGTCCACCTGGCTGCGCGCCGTCGGCACGCACGCCGTGACCAACCGCGGACTGGCGGCGTCCCTGATGCGCGACGCGGATCCGGCGCTGGGCGAGACCTGCCACGACATGATCACCAACGCCGCGATGGCTGCGGTAGAAGCATCTCTCGACGGGCGGCGACATCCCGCCACGCTGCGATACGGCCGCCCACTCTTCGGCTCAGCCCTTGCTTCACCTATCGAGATTCGATAGATTCTCATCGTAAATCGATGGAAAGATGGGTCATGGGAAAGCTGACAGTGCGCGCGCTGCGCGCCGTGCTCGTGGTGGTGCTCACAGGCACCGTGTTCGTACAGGCATTGATGGCGTGGGCGCTGGTCAGCGGGAGTGACCCGGAGGACGGGTCGCTCCCGCTGACCGCGCTGCGCGTGATGACGATCCTGGGCATCGGGACGGCCCAGGTCGCCCTGGTCTGTGTATGGCGGCTGGTGACGATGGTGCGACGCGGAACCGTGTTCTCCCACGCCGCCTTCCGGTACGTGGACGTCATGATCGGCGCGATCGTCGCGGCTGCTCTCGTGTGGTTCGCGGTCACGGCCCTCAACGCGCCCGGCCAGCGGGACGACCCGGGCGTCACTGTCATCATGGGCGGGATCGGCGTGGCCGTCCTGGGAGTCGCGCTCATCGTGCTCGTACTGCGGATGCTGCTCGCCCAGGCCGTCGCCCGCGACGCCGAAGCGGCCCGGATGCAGGCCGAGTTGGACGAGGTGATCTGATGCCGATCGCCGTCGACATCGACGTGATGCTGGCCAGACGGAAGATGTCCGTGGGCGAACTCGCGGACCGCGTAGGGATCACGCCCGCCAACCTGGCGGTACTCAAGAACGGCCGCGCCAAGGCGGTGCGCTTCGCGACACTCGCCGCGCTCTGCGAGGTGCTCGAGTGCCAGCCGGGCGACCTGCTCCGCTGGGAGGCCGAGGACCCCGCGGGCGAATGAACCGTGCCGGCCGACGCGTCATCGCCGGTCCCGCCTGCCATTGACCAATCCGCAGGTGGCCACCAGGGTCCCCGGGCAACGCCGCCGCATCGGCGCGGTGAGCGGCCCTGGCGACCGTGGCGTGCCCGGCCGGCCAGGGTTCGCGCAGCCGTCGTGGAGCAGGCCCGCGCGGGTGCCGCTCAGTCGCAGACGGCCCGCCGGGTGTCCGGAGGGGCCCGTGTCCGGGGTGACCACGGTGAGCTTTCCCGTGCGGCCGGCGACCACCACGGGGCAACTGCGGCCGCACCTTCACCGAGGAGGGCGGCGCCGGACCGGCCGGATCCCGGACGCCGTCCGGCCAGTACCTGGTGTAGAGGAACAGCAAATCTCCGTGGACGCGCAGCAGGGCCAGTGATTCCTTCGACCGCAGTGCGATCTTGGTGACGGCGACCCGGGCGGTAGTCCGGGTCACCCAGGACGGGCGCTCAGCGCCTCGTTTCGTACCTGGTCAGGATCACGCCGCAGGGAAGCGTCCGCGTCTCCACCAGGTCGAGGTTCACCCAGTTGTCCAGCGCGGTGAAGAACGGCGTGCCGCCGCCCACCAGGACCGGCGCGGTGGCCAGCACGTACTCGTCGATCAGCCCGGCCCGCATGGCCGCCCCGGCGAGCGTCGCGCCGCCGATGTCCATCGGGCCGCCGTCCTCGGCCTTGAGCCGGGTGATCTCGGGGACCGCGTCGCCGGTGACCAGGCGGGTGTTCCAGTCGACCTTGTCGGTCGTCGACGAGAACACCACCTTCGACATGTCCCGCCAGCGGCGCGCGAACTCGATCTCCGCCGGGGTGGCGTTGGGCCGCTGGTCGCCGGTCGGCCAGTAGGAGCTCATCGTCTGCCACAGTTTGCGCCCGTACAGCGACAGGTCGGTCGCCTGCAACTGGTCGGACCAGAACTGGAACAGCTCGTCGCTCGGCACGCTCCAGCCGATGTCGTCGCCGGGCGCGGCGATGTAGCCGTCCAGGGTCAGGTTCATGCCGTAGATCAGTTTCCGCATGGCGCCAGCTTTCCGTGAGTCGGTCTCACGCGTACAGACCGACACGGCGCGGGAAACCCATCGGTGCGCGATCTGAGCTCACATGTGGTTCTCGTGCTCGGTGGCTCAGCCGCAGACTCATCGTTCCGCCAGGAAAGGGCATCGAGCTGAGACTGATCTTGGGTGACATCGTGGTGAGACAACAGAGAATCAGCAGGTCACAGAAGATCGACATGTCATCGGCGGCGAGCCCCTACAGCTGTGTCCTGGCGATACATGCCGAGAAGCCGGAAGAACTCCTGGACCGGGGTGGAGCCGGTGGGGGTATTGCGCTCGATGTCGGAAGCCCAGTCGAGCGGGCTGTTGCCGTCGAGGCGCCTTCCGAGCCATTGGCTGAATGCCCGGCCATGCCAGAAGTCGCAGGGGTCGTCGACGGAGTGCACGGCGACGGCGAGACGCGTCGGACGGGGATCGAAGCTACCGAGTCCGCTTTCGGGTGTCCGCCAGGTGGCTGGCTTCGCGGAGATAGGGGCACCGTCCGCCGTGCAGGACGTCGTTGGCGATGGTCAGGACCCGAGCCTGTTCTGGATGCACGAGCGGGACCCATTCCTGGGCGGTGAGCATGCGCCAGGCGTCGTGCTCGTCGGACAGAGTCACCTCGATGGTGCTCGCGTCAACGAGTGGGCCCTTGAACAGCGTGAAGATCTCAGGGATGCCCTCGGGGTGCAGACCCCAGTCGACAGCCAGCAGTTCGGGCTCGTCCGGCATGGCCAGCCCGGTTTCCTCGTAGGTCTCCCGCACAGCCGTCTGCCACAGATCCTCACCCTCGTCGTGGCCACCTCCCGGGAGCTGCCACTCGTCCGTCCACGAGGTGTGGAGCAGCATGATCCGGTGTTCGGCGTCATGGATCAAGGATGCGGCGCAGCCGAGGATCTGCGCGCGGCGGGCGAGCCATTCCTCGCGCGGTAGCTGCGGGTGTTTTGTCAACGTGCCGCCTCCCTTTGCCAGGACACTTGTCTCCCTTGACGCGATGATCCGGCTGATACGCGATTCGGAGTATCCGACATTCAACGGGGGTACCGCGGAGAAGGTCACGGTCTGGGTTGGCATGCAGACATGGAGCCATGCCCGGTTGAGGACGTCCATCCGGTAGAACGCGGCATGCCGTGGCCGGCCGACCTCCTGGCCGCGTGCGCCGTCACCGGCCGGCGGCCGTGCCTCTGCCTCCCGGACATCCCACGGACGCAGGGGCCACAGGACCCTGCACATCCGGCTCCGGGCGGCTGTGCGGAGGCGCGCACCACCACACAGGGTCCTCCACGGCGACGCCGTGGGCGGACTTCTCGAGCGGCCTGGGCACGCGGCGACTCCCGGGCATGCGGGAGCGCCGGGTTGTCGTCCGTGTCCGCGTCGAGCGACTGGCCTGTCGTGTGAGGGGCCGTGGAAGCCACGGAATCTTATGGGCCTCCACGGTCTCGTCACAGCAACTTCTCTTGCGGAGCCGAGGGTGGCGTTCGCTGTCAGACTGCTCGGAAGCTCAACCGCGGTGCCTGGGACTGCCAGGTGTGGAAGTCGTTGGCCGGCTCCGAAAGGACAGTGCCCGTGCAGTCGGCGTTGCTGTACATGTCGAGCCGTTTGTCAGTCAGGTTGAACACTCCGTAGGCGGGGAAAGGAAGCGTGACGCAGCCCGACCCAGGGTTGGTGTGCCACGAGGTTCTCCCCTCCCAAGGGGTCTCGTAGAAGCACGCGGATCCGTTCACGCAGACCGGTTCACCCGGCTGCCGTGTGCCGGGGCCGTCGGCCGACGCGGGGCCGGCGAGAAGTGTCATCGAGAGTGCCGACGCCGAGACGCCGATCGTGAGGATGGATTTGATGCGAAGAGCCATGAGTACCTCCGTGAAGTCCAAGTGGTGAGGCGCTTTTGTGGGGAACGGTGGGGATGAGGGGGAGGGGCACTTCTGCGCCCGCTGTCGGCAGGTCGCAGTGAGCGGTTCCGGGTCGAGGAAGCGCGGGAGCCTCACGCCGCGTTTCGCGGCGGCCGATTTCGAAGGGCCCGTGCGGATCGTTCTTCGCGGTGGCGCCGTCGGTGGCGGCGCGCGGCCCAGGATCGGGAAGGTGCGCGGCGGGACGGCGCAGGTCGTAGTGCGATGTCGTACGGCCAAGACGCTGGTGTTCCGGTCGAAGTGTGCGAATCCGGCCGGTCTACTCGGTGTCCGCCGGGAACTCGACGGGGTGCCGCGCGCCGAAGTCGGCGGAGACGGAGACGGCCTGCCAGCCTTCGGCCTCGGCGATCTGGTGCCGTGAGTGGTCGAGGGCCATCCGGGCCGCGTTCGCGCCCAGGGGCAGGTGGGTGGGGAGGTGGTCGCGCTTGACCACGCGTACCAGGATGTCGGCGGCGCGGTCCGGGTCGCCGGCGGTGCGGCTGCCGCGAGCCCGGTCGTGGAAGGCGCCGACGGTCGCCTGGTACTCCGGGGGGACGTCCTGGACGTCCATGGAGGCTCCGGCCCAGTCGGTGGCGAAGCCGCTGGGTTCGACGACCAGGTATCGGATGCCGAACGGCGCGGTCTCGGCGGCGAGTACGCGGGTGAGGCCGTCGACGGCGAACTTGGCCGCCTGGTAGGACCCCAGGCCGGCGCTGCCGCCCACCCGGCCGCCGATGGAGGAGAACTGGACGACGATGCCGCCGCCCTGGGCCTTCAGCAGTGGGAGTGCTGCCTTGGAGACGTTGTACACGCCCCAGAAGTTCGTCTCGAACTGGCGGCGGAAGTCGTCCTCCGGAGCCGTCTCGACCGGGGCGACGTTCGCGTAGCCGGCGTTGTTGACGACCACGTCGATGCGGCCGAAGCGGTCACGGGCGGCGTGGAGCGCGGCCGTGGCCGCGGCGGCGTCGGTCACGTCGAGCGCGACCGGGAGGACCTTGTCGCCGAACCGCTCGACCAGATCGGCGAGTTGTTCCGGCTTACGGGCAGTGGCGGCGACCTGGTCGCCCGCTTCCAGGGCGGCGACCGCGAGGGAGCGGCCTAAGCCGCGGGAGGAACCGGTGATGAACCACGTCTGGGTCTGGGTTGCCATGCGGATAGCAAAACATGGTTGCGTTAATAGCGCAACCTCGTTGCGTTAGAATGTCCGCATGGTCAGCCGCAGTCAGCCCACAAGAGCCCGGAGCCCCGAGGCCAAGCGCGCCCGCGAAGCCGCGATCCTCGACGCGGCGGCCCGCCTGGCCACGGTGAACGGCATCCGAGCGGTGACCTTGACCGACATCGCGGCAGGGGTCGGCATGCACAAGTCGGCGATGCTCCGCTACTTCGAGACCCGGGAAGAGATCTTCCTCCGCCTGGCCGCCGCCGGGTGGGTGGAGTGGTCGCAGGAGGTACGTGAGCAGCTCGCCGCCACCTTGCCCGGCGCGGGCGGCGAGGGCGGCGACGGCGGCGAGGACTCCGCGCGTGCCGCGAACAGCGCGGACCAGGAGTCCCGCCTGCGCGCGGCCGCCGGTCTGCTGGCCGAGTCGCTGGTCGCACGCCCCCTGTTCTGCGACCTGCTCGCTCACACGCCGATGACTCTGGAGCACAACGTCTCGCTGGAAAGCGTCCGGTCCTTCAAGCTGATCGCCATCGCCGAGGTCGAGGCCGTGGGCGAGGCGCTGCGCCGGGTGATCGGGCTGAGCCCGGCGCAGGCCGGCGACGTCGTCGCCACGGCCGCGGCGATGGCAGGAGCCCTGTGGCAGATGGCCGCCCCGGGAACCGCACTGCGCCGCCTTTACGAGTCGGACCCGGATCTCGCCCACGCCGTCGTCGACGTCGCCCCCCGGCTGACCGGCATCCTGAGCGCACTGCTTCGGGGCTACCGCGCCGGCAGTGCCGGCAACGCGGCCGAGTAGGGCGAGCGGCGGGCAAGGACCGGTTGAGTCGGGCCGCGGCGGTGCGCGACCGCCGGACTCCGTGCGTCATCTGTCCCGTGCGGAGGCCCTTTTGCTCGGCGGGTCGGCGCGAGTCGGGCAGGGCCGGGCAGGATGACGTGCGGGCGCGACCTTCACGATCGGGCGAGGGGAATCACGTGATCATGGACGGTCGCGCCCATGGCCGTTCACCCGATCCCCTGTCCAAGATCCGGGCACGCATCAGGCCCGGCGTCGGCACAGGCGCGGCTTCCCCCAGGTGAGACGGACGGACGGCTGAATTCCGACCGCAACGGGATCTAGGGAAATGCGGGTACCACCAGTAATACGGTTGTCCTTGACTTCCGAAAGAGTCGAGGTGGTGACCATGCGCGACAAGAGCCCGCTGCGAGCCGAGACTTGGCCGATGTCCCGGACCTGCCCGTTCTCCCCGCCACCGGAGTATGCCGGCCTGCGCGAGCACCCCGGCCTGCCCAGGCTGACAGGCCCGAGCGGACGCACCGTGTTCGTCGCCGCGCGCCATGAAGACGTCCGCGCTGTGCTCGGCGACGCCCGGTTCGGCTCCGACCGCTCGCACCCGGATTTCCCGTGGACGCGCGTCGGCGAGACCGTGTTCCCCGGCTTCAGGCCCTCGCTGATCGAGATGGACCCACCCGAGCACGGCCCCGCCCGTCGTGCGGTCGCCGGTGAGTTCACCATCCGCCGCATACGAGAAATGTGCCCCAAGGTCCAGCGCGTCGTCGACGGTCCGCTCGACGATGTGCTGGCCGCCGCCGGGCCTGACCCCGGCGGCGGTGGAGGAACTGCTGAGGTTCTTCTCCATCGCCCAGCTGTCCCTGATTCGCCGCGCCACGGCGGACGTCGAGATCGGCGGCACTCTGATACGGGCGGGTGAGGGCGTGGCCGCCCTGTCCGCCGCCGCCGACCGCGACCCCGAAGCCTTCGCCGACCCGGACACGTTCGATGTCACCAGGGACAAGCGCGGGCACCTGGCTTTCGGCTCGGGACCGCACCAGTGCCTCGGCAGGAATCTGGCACGGCTGGAGCTGCGCATCGTCCTCGGCACTCTGTTCCGGCGCGTCCCCACTCTCCGCCTGGCCACGCCACGCGACGAACTGCGCTTCGTCAACGGCTCCGCGTTCTCGGTATCGGCGCTCCCGGTCGCTTGGTGACGGAGACAAAAACCGCCGGCCGTCAGTCATGCGTTTACCGAGTTGAGGGAGAGACAGTTCATTTTGTTGTGCGGCGGAATGTCTGTCTCGCATCCGACGGGTAGCAGCATTCAGCGGGACCTGCTACGTGCCGCGGTAGTGGTGGAAATTCTTGGCAACAGGCCGAAGGGTCTAGTGAAAGTCCCAGATTTTGGTCGCCTGGAAGTGTTGTGTGGAATGGGCCTGGGTGCTGACCATATTGACGCACCTCGATTTATCGGCGTTTGGTTAGATGGTCGCGAGTTCGGTTAATGATCTTGTGCCCATGGTAGCCGACAAAGTCCAAACTTCTCTGGGAGGGCACCGGATGCCGGGCGAACCGATCGCGATTGTGGGAATGGCGTGCCGATACCCGGGCGGAATAACCGCCCCGGCAGGGCTCTGGCAGGTGGCCAGGGACGGGATCGACGCGATCGGCGAGTTACCGGACGACCGGGGCTGGGACCTGGCGGCCCTCTACGATCCCGACCCGGACCGGCCCGGTACCTCCTACGTCCGGCACGGCGGCTTCCTCTACGACGCCGGCCATTTCGACGCCGAGTTCTTCGGGCTCTCCGCCCGCGAGGCGTTGACCACCGATCCGCAGCAGCGCCTCCTGCTCACGACGGCGTGGGAGGCCCTGGAGCACGCGGCCATCGATCCCACCTCGCTGCGGGGCAGCCGCACGGCCGTGTTCGCCGGCTCGATGATGCACGACTACGCGCCCCGGGTGCACACCGTCCCGGACGGGCTGGAGGGGTACCTGATCACCGGGAACACCTCCAGCGTGGTGTCCGGCCGAGTGGCCTACGTGCTCGGCCTCACCGGGCCCGCGGTCACGGTGGACACCGGCTGCTCCTCTTCGTTGGTGACCACTCATCTCGCGGTGCAGTCGCTGCGTCTCGGCGAGTGCGACCTGGCCCTGTCCGGCGGGGTGACGGTGATGGCGACCCCGGAGATGTTCGTGGAGTTCTCGCGGCTGCGCGGCCTCGCCCCGGACGGCCGGTGCAAGCCGTTCTCCGCGACGGCGGACGGTACGGCCTGGTCCGAGGGCGTCGGAATGCTGGTGCTGGAACGGCTCTCCGACGCCCTGCGCCACGGGCACACCGTGCACGCGCTGGTGCGCGGCACCGCGGTCAACTCGGACGGGGCCTCCAACGGGCTCTCCGCGCCCAGCGGGCCGGCTCAGGAACGGGTGCTGCGGGCGGCGCTGGCCGACGCCGGACTGTCCGAGGCGGACGTCGACGCGGTGGAGGCGCACGGCACGGGCACCATGCTCGGCGACCCGATCGAGGCACGGGCGCTGCTGGCGGTGCACGGCTCGCAGCGGGCGCGCTCGCTGCTGGTGGGGTCGGTCAAGTCGAACATCGGGCACACGCAGGCCGCTGCCGGGGCGGCGGGCATCCTCAAGATGGTGCACGCCATGCGCGACGGCGTGCTGCCGCGCATCCTGCACCTGACCGAGCCCAGCCCGCACGTGGACTGGGAGTCCGGCAGGGTCACCCCGCTCGCGGAGGACACGCCGTGGCCGGAGACCGGACTCCCGCGCCGGGCCGGGGTGTCCTCGTTCGGCATCAGCGGCACCAACGCCCATGTGATCCTGGAACAGGCGCCGGAACCCGCGCCCGCCGCGCCACCGCGACCGGCGTCCGCGGTGCCGCTGCTGCTGTCCGCACGGTCGGCGGAGGCACTGCGGGAGCAGGCCGGCCGGCTGGCCGAGCGGCTCCGCCCGGACCGGGTCGGCCTGCTGGACGCGGGATTCACGCTGGCGACCGGCCGGGGCCGGTTCGAGCACCGGGCCGCCGTCGTCGGCCGGGACCGGGAATCGTTGGTGCACGGACTGGACGCGCTCGCCGAGGGCGGCTCGGCACCGGGCACGGTCGTCGGGTCACCCTGCCGGGACACCGGTCCGGTGCTGTTGTTCCCCGGCCAGGGCACGCAGTGGACCGGGATGGCCACGGAACTGCTGGAGTCCAGCCCGGTCTTCGCCGGGCACATGGCGGCCTGTCAGGACGCGATGGCGCCGTACGTGGAATGGAACCTGGGCGACGTGCTCACCGACGCGGACGCGCTGCTCCGGGTGGACGTGGTGCAGCCCGCGCTGTGGGCGGTCATGGTGTCGCTGGCCGGACTCTGGCGGGCGCACGGAGTGCGACCGGCCGCGGTGGTGGGCCACTCCCAGGGCGAGATCGCGGCCGCGACCGTGGCCGGCGCGCTGTCCCTGGACGACGGGGCGCGGATCGTCACGCTGCGCAGCCGGGCATTGCGGGCGCTCTCCGGTACGGGCCGGATGCTGTCGGTGGGGCTGCCGAGAGCGGCGGTCGAGGAGTCGATGGCCCGCTGGGGCGAGGAGCTCTCGGTGGCCGCGGTCAACGGGCCGCGCTCGACGGTGGTCTCGGGCACCGTCGAGGCGGTCGAACAGTTCGCCGCCGCACTGGTCGCCGAGGACATACGGGCGAGCCTGTTGCCGGTGGACTACGCCTCGCATTCGGCGCAGGTCGAACTGCTGCGTGCGGAGCTGCGCGACCTGCTGGCGCCGGTGACTCCGAAGGCGGCCGAGGTTCCCTTCCACTCGACCGTGACCGGCGGTCCGGTGGACACCACCGGCCTGGACGCGGACTACTGGTACCGCAACCTGCGCGCCACGGTCGAGTTCGAGGCGACGGTGCGCGGGCTGGTCGCCGTCGGGCACACCACGTTCCTGGAGTCGAGCCCGCATCCGGTGCTCGCCGGCGGCGTGCGGCAGATCCTCGGTGACTACGAGGAGGACCACGACGAGGGCGGCGTGGTGCTGGAGACCCTGAAACGGGACGACGGTGGTGCCGACCGCTTCCTGCTGGCGGTGGCCGAGGCAGCCGTGCACGGGCTGGACGTGCACTGGAACGGGCTGTTCGACGACGCCCGGGGTGTGGAGCTGCCGACCTACCCGTTCCGTCAGGAGCGGTACTGGATGCTGCCCACCGCCGCCTCCGGGCCCGTCACCGGGCATCCGATGCTGGACTCGGTGGTCCAGCTCGCCGGCGGTGGCCTGGTCGCCACCTGCCGGCTCTCTCTCACCCGGCACCCCTGGCTGGCCGAGCACGGGGTGCGCGGCACCGTGCTGCTGCCCGGGGCCGCGTTCGCCGAACTGGCGCTGCACGCGGGTGAGCGGGCGGGGCTGCCGGTGCTGGACGAGCTGGTGCTGGAGAGCCCGCTGGTGCTGCCCGAGCGGGGCGAGACCGAGTTGCAGATCGCGATCGGCGAGACGGACCCGGGCGCGCTGGCGATGTACGCCCGGTCCGCGCCGGACGCGCCGTGGACCCGTTGCGCGACCGGGACGCTCCGGGCCGCGGGGTCCGGCGGCGAGACCCTGACGGAGTGGCCGCCGGCCGGTGCCGAGGAGATCGACCTCGACGGCGCGTACGCACAGCTCGACGAGCGAGGTTACGAGTACGGGCCGGCCTTCCAGGGGTTGCGGCGGGCCTGGCGGCTCGGTGCGGAGCGTTGGGCCGAGGTCGAGCTGCCGGTCGATCCCGGGCGGTTCGGCCTGCACCCGGCCCTGCTCGACGCCGCGTTGCACCCGCTGCTGCTGGACGCGGGGGACGCGCCGGTGAGGTTGCCGTTCTCCTGGAGCGGGGTCGCACTCCACGCGGTCGGGGCCACGGCATTGCGGGTGCGGCTGACTCCGCGGGGCAACGACTCGTTCGCCGTGGCGCTCGCCGACGCGGCGGGGGAAGCGGTGGCCACGATCAGCGCGCTCGCGCTCCGGCCCGTGGGGCCTGTGCGGCCGGGGACGGCGGGCGTGGACCGGGCGCTGCACCGGCTGGACTGGGTGCCGGTCGCGCGGCGGCCCGCCCCGGCGATCGTGGACGGGCCGGTCGTGGACGTGGCCGGGCCCGAGGAAGCACTGGCGCGGGTCCGCGAGTTCTTGGGCACCGACGACGAGAAGGCGACCGGCGGGCCCCTGATCGTGCGGACCCGTGGTGCGGTCGCGATCGCCCCGGAGGACGACCAGGACCCCGACGCCGCGGCGGTCTGGGGCTTGGTCCGCACGGCACGCACCGAACATCCCGGCCGGTTCGTGCTGGTCGACCTGGACCGCCCTGGCGACCCCGAGGACGACGGCTCCGCCCTGGAGCTGGCGTTGGGCACCGGTGAGCCGGAGATCGCCGTCCGGGGCGGGCAGGCGTTCGCGCCGCGGCTGGCCCGGGTGACGCGGACGGGAGACCGGCCCGCCCTCGCCGGAGGCACGGTGTTGATCACCGGCGGGACCGGCGTACTCGGCCGGGAGCTGGCCCGGCACCTGGTCACCGAGCACGGGGTGCGGCACCTGGTGCTGGCGGGGCGGCGGGGCGGCGCGGCGGCCGAGTCCGGTCTCGGGGACCTGACGGGCACCGCCGAGATCACGGTCGTGGCGTGCGACGTCGCCGACCGGGCCGCCCTCGCCGAGCTGCTGGCGGCGATCCCCGCGCACCGCCCGCTGACCGCGGTGATCCACGCCGCGGGGGTGCTGGACGACGGCACGGTGCGCTCCCTCACCGCCGAGCGGCTGGACGCGGTGCTGCGGCCGAAGGTCGAGGGCGCGCGCAACCTGCACGAACTGACCGAACACCTCGACCTGGCCGCGTTCGTGCTGTTCTCCTCCGTATCCGGGGTCCTCGGCACGCCGGGGCAGGCGAATTACGCGGCCGCCAACGCGTGGCTGGACGGGCTGGCGCAGCACCGCCGCTCGCGGGGACTGCCCGCTTCGTCGATGGCGTGGGGACTTTGGGCGCAGGACACCGGCATGACCGGGCGGCTGGGCGACACCGACCGGGCCCGGCTGCGGCGGACGGGGCTCGTGCCGATGTCCCGCGAACACGGGCTCGCACTGTTCGACGCGGCGCTGGGCACCGACCTGGCGTGCACCGTGCCCGCCCGTTTCGACCTGGCCGGCGTGCGTGCGGCAGGCCCGGAGCGGGCTCCGGTGTGGGCCGGGGTGCTCGGCGTCCGGCGGAGCGCGGCCCGGTCGGCCGCCGTGGCCGCGGCGCCCGTGTTCGTCTCCGGTGGCGAGCGGTCGGTGCTCGATCTCGTGCTGGCCACGGTGGGCTCCGTGCTCGGCGTGGAGCGCCGGGTGGACCCGGCGCGGGCGTTCCGCGACATCGGCTTCGACTCGCTGTCCGGGGTGGAGCTGCGTAACCGGCTCTCCGCCGCGACCGGGGTGCGGCTCCCCGCGACCGCGGTGTTCGACCATCCCACCCCCACGGCCCTGGCCGGGTACCTGTCCGGGCAGCTCTCCGACGCGGTACCCGGCGGCCGGGCACCGGTTGCCGGGCCCGGCACGCACGACATGGACGACCCGGTGGTACTGGTCGGCGCGAGCTGCCGTCTTCCCGGCGGAGTGTCCACCATGGACGAGCTGTGGGAGTTGCTGGCCGCCGGGCGGGACGCGATCACCGAGTTCCCGGCGGATCGCGGCTGGAACCTGGAGGAGGTCTACCACCCGGAGCCGGGCCGTGGCGGGCGCAGCTACGTGCGGCACGGCGGCTTCCTGGACGGGATCGCCGAGTTCGACAACGGCTTCTTCGGCGTCGCCCCGGCCGAGGCGGTCTCGATGGACCCGCAGCAGCGCATCCTGCTGGAACTGGCCTGGCACGCGCTGGAGGACGCCGGGATCGACCCGACCGCGTTGCGGGGCACCCGCACCGGTGTCTACCTCGGGCTGATGGGCAACGACTACGCGCGCCGCGCGCACCGGACGCCCGAGGACCTCACCGGCGACGTCTCGATCGGCAACGCGGGCAGCGTCGCGTCGGGGCGGCTGGCCTACACGTTCGGTTTCCACGGCCCGGCGATCACGGTGGACACGGCGTGTTCCTCCGCGCTGGTGGCGATGCACCAGGCCGCGCAGGCGCTGCGGGCCGGTGAGTGCACGGTCGCGCTGGCGGGTGGCATCACGGTGCTCACCACGCCGACGCTGTTCGTGGAGTTCTCCCAGGTGGGGGTGCTCGCCGCGGACGGCCGGTGCCGACCGTTCGACGCGGCCGCGGGGGGCACCGCGTGGAGCGAGGGCGCCGGCCTGCTGGTGATGGAGCGGCTTTCGACCGCGCGCGAACGGGGCCACCGGGTGCTCGCCGTGCTGCGCGGCTCGGCACTCAACTCCGACGGCGCGTCCAACGGGCTGACCGCGCCGAACGGATCGGCCCAGCAGCGGGTGATCCGGGACGCGCTGGCCGTCGCGGGCCTGGCGCCCGGCGAGGTGGACGCGGTGGAGGCGCACGGCACCGGAACCCCGCTCGGCGACCCGATCGAGGCCACCGCGCTGCTGGCGACCTACGGGCAGGACCGGGAGCGGCCCGTGCTGGTCGGGTCCGCGAAGTCCAACCTCGGGCACACCCAGGCCGCGGCGGGCCTGGCGGGTGTGCTCAAGATGGTGCTGGCCATGCGGCACGGCCGGTTGCCCGAGACCCTGCACCTGAATGCCCCGAGCCCGCACGTGAACTGGGACGACGGCGCGGTGCGGTTGCTGGACGAGCCGATGGACTGGCCGCGCGTGGACCGTCCGCGCCGGGCGGCGGTGTCCTCGTTCAGCCTCAGCGGCACCAACGCGCACGTGATCCTGGAGGAACCCGAGCCGGAGCCCGAACCGGAGCCGGTGACCGCCGCGGCTCCGCCGCTGATCCCGTGGGTGCTCTCCGCGGCCGCCCCGGAGGCGCTGCCCGCGCAGGCCGAGGCCCTGCTCCGCCGGCTGGCCGACGAGGACGGGAACGACTCACTGTCCGCGCTGGACGTGGCGTACTCGCTGGCCACCACGCGGGCCCGGCTGCGTGCCCGCACAGTCGTGCTCGGCGCGGACACCGGCGAGCTGACCGCCGCGCTGCGGGCCGGGACCGGCAGTACCGGAGTGGCGGCCGACGGCGCGACCGCGTTCCTGTTCCCCGGCCAGGGCGTGCAGTACGCGGACATGGCCACGTCGCTCCGGGACCGGGTACCGGCGTTCGCGGCGGCCTTCCAGGAGATCGCCGCCGAGCTGAACCCGCTGCTGGACCGGCCGCTCGCCGAGATCCTCCGGGACGGACCCGGTGAACGCACCGACCATGCGCAGGCCGCGGTGTTCGCGGTTCAGGTGGCGGTGTTCCGGCTGCTCACCACGGTGGGGGTGCGGCCGGACGCGGTGGCCGGGCACTCGGTCGGCGAAATCGCCGCGGCGCACGCCGCGGGCGTGTTCTCGCTGGCCGACGCTTGCGCACTGGTGGCCGCGCGCGGGCGGCTGATGCGCGAACTCGGTGGCGAGGGCGCGATGGTGGCGGTCCAGGTACCGGAAGCCGACGTGCCGGAACTGCTGCGCGGCCGCGAGGACCGGGTGGCGCTGGCCGCGGTGAACGGGCCCGCCTCGGTGGTGCTCGCCGGGGACGAGGACGCGGTGCGGGAGATCTCGCGGCGGGTGGCCCACGCGCACCGCCTGGCGGTGCGGCACGCGTTTCACTCCCACCACATGGACCCGGTTCTGGACCCCCTCCGGGAGGTGCTGGCCGGACTGGACTTCCGGACACCGGTGATTCCTGTCGTGTCCTCGGTGACCGGCGCACGGGTCACCGAAGAGCTTCGTGACCCGGAGTACTGGGTCCGGCATACGCGGGAACCGGTGCGCTTCCACGACTGCCTGCGCACGCTGGACGCGTCCGGCACCAGCACCTACCTGGAGCTGGGACCGGGCGCGACGCTCAGCGCGCTCGGCCAGGAGGCGCTGGGCGGGGACGGTTTCCTGCCGGTGCTACGGCAGGACGCCGACGAGGTGCACGGCCTGCTGACGGCGTTGGCGGCCGCGTACACCCGGGGGGTCGACGTGGACTGGGCGGCCTGGTGCGCGGGCGGGCGGACGGTGCCACTGCCCGGCTACGCGTTCACCCGGCAGCGGTTCTGGCTGCCCGACGACGACGGGGCCCCCGCCGACCCTCTGCTGCACGGTGTCGAGTGGCCGCCGCTGCCCGTCCCCGGCCCGGTCGCCGACGCGCCGGGGCCGTGGCTGGTGGTGGCCCCGCCGGGCACGGACTGGGACCGGCTCACCGAGGACGTCGCGGGCGTGCTGGGCGAAGGGACCCGCACCGTGCGCGGCGACGCCGTGGACGGCGAGCACTGGGACCGGCTGCTGCCCGACCTGCCGGGCGGCGGCATCGTGTCCCTCCTGGCGATGGCCGAGGGCCCGGACACGCCGCGGGTGCCGACCGGCCTGGCCGCCACCCTGGCGCTGCTGCGGGCGCTGCTGTCCAGAGGCGCGGACACGCCCCTGTGGTCGATCACCAGCGGCGCCGTACGGGCCGGCACGGCGGACACCGTGCCGCATCCGGAGCAGGCCGCCGTGTGCGGGCTGGTCCGGGTCGCGGGCATGGAAGCGCCCCGGCTGCACGGCGGCCTGGTGGACCTGCCGCCGCGACCGGCCGTGGAGGACCTGGCCGCGCTGCCCGCCGCGCTGGCCGCCAGGGACGAGATCGCGATCCGGGGCGGGCGGCTGTACGCCCGGCGACTGGTCCCGGTGCCCCGCACCGAACCCGCCACGACGGAGCCCCTCGGCACCGTGCTGATCACCGGGGGGCTGGGCGGCATCGGCGCGCACGTCGCCCGCCGGCTGGCGGCCCGGGGCGCGGACCGCCTGCTGCTGGCCGGCCGCCGGGGCGTGGACACCCCTGGCGCGACGGAACTGCGCGCCGAACTCACCGCGCTGGGAACCGAGGTCGAAATCGCCGGCTGCGACGTGGCGGACCGCGAGGCGCTGGCCGGGCTGCTCGCCGGGCGGTCGCTCACCGGTGTGGTGCACGCCGCCGGGGTGCTCGACGACGGGGTGCTGGAGGCGCTGTCCGAGGACCGGCTGGCGCGTGTCTTCGCGGCGAAGGCGGACGGCGCGCGGTTCCTGCACGAGCTGACCGCCGGCCATCCGCTGCGCTTCTTCGTGCTGTGCTCCTCGCTGGCCGGCACCGCGGGCTCGCCGGGGCAGGGCAACTACGCCGCGGCCAACGCCGTCGTGGAGGCGCTGGCGGCCCATCGGCAGGCCGGCGGCCTGCCCGCGACGAGCCTGGCCTGGGGCCCCTGGCTGGACACCGGGATGACCACGTCCTGGCCCGTCGGCCCGCGGTCGGACAGCGGCGCCACGCCGATGCCCGCCGACCGGGCGCTGGACGCGCTGGAGCGGGCACTGTCCGGCGGTGCGGCGCAGTACGTGGCCGGTGCCGTGGACTGGCCGCGGTTCGCCGCCGCACGGCCGGGGCGCCTGTGCTCCGGACTGCCGGGTGTGGGCGCGGACACCGGGCCCGAACCCGCGAGCGCGCTGCGGGAACGGCTGGCGGCCACCGCGCCGGAGCGGCGGTCGTCGGTCCTGCTGGAGCTGGTCACCGCCCGGATCGCCGTCGTTTCGGGCCGGCCGGCCGGAGACCTGGACGCGCACCGGCCGTTCCGGGAGCTGGGCCTGGACTCGCTGGCCGGGGTCCGGCTGCGCAACCTGCTCGGCGCGGACACCGGAGTGCCGCTGGCGGCCTCCGCGGTCTACGACCACCCCACCGCCGCCGCGCTGGCCCGGTACCTCGGCGACGCGCTCGGTGTCGACGAGGGCGACCCGGCCGAGCGGGTCGTGCTGGACCGCCTGAGGGAGCTGGAGGCGGCCCTGCTCCGGCGGCCTCCGTCCGCGCCCCTCCCCGAGGTGATCACTACGACACTGCGGCGCCTGCTGCGCGGCCAGGAGGACGGCACCGCCGACGAGCGGGCCGCGGTGCCCGACCTGAGCGGCGCCACGGACGACGAGATGTTCACGCTGATCGACGGAGTGCTCGACGACGCGATATCGGACACCGGTCGCACCGCCGGCCGTGCCACGGAGAGGAGCTAGCCCATGTCAGTGCCCAGCCGCCCACCGGCCACCGCGCTCGACAACCCGCTGCACGCCCTGCTCGACCGGGAAGTGCTCGCGAACCCCTACCCGTTGTTCGAGCGGTGGCGAGAACAAGGTCCGATGTGGACGTCGGACGGTTCCCTGCTGCTGAGCGACCACGCCACCTGCATGGCGGTGCTCAAGAGCCACACGACCATGGGCAGTGACACGTTCAACGCGCCGGGGATGCGGGAACTCTTCGGCGACCGCGGCGACGAGCCGGTGCTCAACTCGATCTTCTTCATGGACGATCCCGGACACGGGCGGCAGCGGAACCTGGTCAGCAAGGCATTCACACCACGGATCACCGCGCGCTTCGAGCCGTGGATCCGCGGGATCGTGGACGAACTGCTCCGCGACTGCCTGGCCGGCGGCGAGTTCGACGGCGTGCAGGACCTGGCCGCGGTGCTCTCGCTGCGGGTCATCGCGACTCTCCTGGGCATCCCGGCCGAGGACATCCCGATGCTGCGGGAGTGGTCCAGCGACATGGCGCTGTCCACGGAGCTGCCCACGCTGGTGGCCAGCTTCCACTCCACCGAGATGTTCGACCGCGAGGAACTCGTCCGCATCATCCGCACCACCACCGAACTGCACGGCTACTTCGCGGACCTCATCCACAAGCGCCGCCGCAACCCCGGCGAGGACCTCGTCTCCAGCCTGCTCTCCACGCAGGAGAACGGGCGCGGGCTGAGCCGGCGTGAGGTGACGAACGTCGTGGTGACCGTGTTCACCGCGGCCCACGAGTCCACCACGAACCTGATCACCAACGGCTTGCTCGCGATGTCGCGCCACCCGGAGCAGTTCCAGCTGCTCCGGCAGGACCCGGCGATCGTCGGCGACGTGGTCGGCGAGGCGCTGCGCTACGACTGCCCGATCATGCTGACCGGCCGTGTCGCGCTGCGGTCCGACCGGATCAACGGCCTCGACATCCCCGAGGGCTCGGTGGTCACCCTGGTCCTCGCGTCCGGCAACCGGGACGAGCGGGCGCACCCGAGTGCGGGTCGGTTCATCGCGGACCGGAAACCGGCCGCGATGAACCTCGCCTTCGGCGCCGGCGCGCACTACTGCCTCGGCAGCAGCCTGGCCCGGCTGGAGGCGGAGATCGTGTTCGGTGAGCTGGCTCGCCGGCTGCGCGGCTTCCACGTGCACGAGGACTCACTGAGCTATCGCAGGCACGTGGTCGTCCGCGGCCTCGACACCGAACGCATCACCTTCCAACTCTGACCGGCCATCTGTCGCAGGGAGTCGTTCATGCCCGATGAAGTCAGCACGCTCCGGCAATATCTGAAAAGGGTCACCACCGATCTGTTACGCACCCGGGAGCAGTTGCGTGACGCGACCGAGCGGTCCACCGAGCCGATCGCGGTGGTCGGCATGTCGTGCCGGCTGCCCGGCGACGTGGCCTCGCCCGCCCAGCTGTGGGACCTGGTGGCCGGGGGCACGGACGCCATCTCGGCTTTCCCCGGGGACCGGCACTGGCCGATCGAGGAGCTCTACGACGCCGATCCGGAGTCCCAGCAGGCGCGGCGGTCCTACGTGCGCGAGGGAGGCTTCCTCAGCGGTGCGGGCGATTTCGACCCCGCGTTCTTCGGGATCTCCCCGCGCGAGGCGCTGGTGATGGACCCGCAGCAGCGGTTGGTGCTGGAGCTGGCCTGGGAGGCACTGGAGTCCGCGGGCATCCTGCCGGACTCGCTGGTGGGCGAGCGGGCCGGGGTTTTCGTCGGCGCGTCCAGCAACGACTACGAGATGCTCTGGCAAGGCACCGACCAGTTCTCCCAGTACGGCATCACCGGCAACACCATGAGCGTGATCTCGGGCCGGATCAGCTACGCCCTGGGCTTCCACGGCCCGGCCCTCACCGTGGACACCGCCTGCTCGTCCTCCCTGGTCGCCACCCACCTCGCCATGCGGGCCCTGCGCGCCGGCGAGTGCCCGATCGCGCTGGCGGGCGGTGTGACGGTGCTGAGCACTCCGGAGACGTTCGTCGAGTTCTGCGGCCAGGGCGTCACCTCCCGGGACGCCCGGATCAAGGCGTTCGCGGCCGCGGCGAACGGCTCGATCTGGGCCGAGGGGGCGGGCCTCCTGGTACTGGAGCGGCTGTCCGACGCGCGGCGGCACGGCCATCAGGTGCTCGCGGTGCTGCGCGGCTCGGCGGTCAACTCCGACGGCACCAGCAACGGGCTCTCCGCACCCAACGGCACCGCCCAGCAGGAGGTGATCCGTACCGCGCTCGCCGACGCCGGACTGTCCACCCAGGACATCGACGTGGTCGAGGCGCACGGCACCGGCACGCCGCTCGGCGACCCGGTGGAGGGCACCGCGCTGGTGGCGACCTACGGCCGGAACCGGCCGCCCGGTCGGCCGTTGCTGCTGGGCTCGCTGAAGTCCAACATCGGGCATACGCAGGCCGCGGCCGGCGTGGCCGGCATCATCAAGATGATCATGGCGATGCGGCACGGTCTCGCGCCGAGGACCCTGCACGTGGACAGCCCCACCCCGAAGGTGGACTGGGGAGTGAACGGGGTCAGCGTGCTCGCGGACGCCATGCCCTGGCCGGAGACCGGTCGAGCGCGCCGCGCCGCCGTCTCCTCCTTCGGGATCAGCGGCACCAACGCCCATGTCGTGCTGGAACAGCACGTCGAGCCGGAGGCGCCGGAGCCCGGCGCGCCGTCCGCCGGTCTGGTGTGGACGGTGTCGGGCCGGACCGAGGACGCGCTGCGCGCCCAGGCGACCCGGCTGCTGGCCTTCGCCGAGTCCGGCGACGCTCCCTCCGCCGAGGGGCTGGCGCACGCATTGGCCACCCGCCGCACCCACTTCCGCCACCGGCTGGCAGTGCCCGGCCGGGACATAGCCGAACTCACCTCCGCGCTGCGCGGCCACCTCGACACCGGCCTGGCCCCCGAGGTGGCGGTGGGTGCCGCGGCCGGCGGCGGGCTGTGCATGCTGTTCACCGGCCAGGGCGCGCAGCGCCCCGGCATGGGGCGGCAGCTCGCCGCCTCCTTCCCGGTGTTCGCCGAGGCGTTCGACGAGGTGTGCGAGCTGTTCGACCGAGAGCTGGAGTGTCCGCTCCGGACCGTTCTTGAGGGTGAACCGGACCTGCTCGACCGCACCGACTACGCCCAGGCCGCCCTGTTCGCGGTGGAGGTCGCGCTGTTCCGGCTGATGCGCTCCTGGGGTGTGCGCCCGGACCTGCTGCTGGGACACTCGATCGGGGAGATCAGCGCGGCGCACGTGGCCGGGGTGTGGTCGCTGCCGGACGCGGTCCGGCTGGTGGCCGCCAGAGGCCGCCTGATGGCCGCGCTGCCCGAGGGCGGCGCGATGCTGTCCGTGCAGGGCACCGAGCAGGACCTGGCCCCCTGGCTGGCGGGGCGCGCGCGGCGGGTGTCCGTCGCGGCGGTGAACGCCTCGGACACGGTGGTCGTCTCCGGTGCGGACGAGGACATCACGGAACTGGAGGCCGACTGGGCGGGCCGGGGACGGCGGACCCGGCGGCTGCGGGTCAGCCACGCGTTCCACTCGCCGCTGATGGAGCCGATGCTCGCCGAGTTCGGCACGGTTGTGGCCGGGCTGACGACGCACGATCCGGAGATCCCGGTGATCTCCAACCTCACCGGCCAGATGGCCACGGCGGAGCAGCTGCGTTCACCGGAGTACTGGACCGCGCACGTCCGGCAGGCGGTGCGGTTCCACGACGGGCTGCGCACCGCACGCGAGGCCGGTGCACGCGTCCTGCTCGAACTGGGACCGGGCGCGGTGCTCTCCGCGCTGGCCGGGCGGGACGCCGGGCCGGACGAGGCGAGGGTGCCCACCCTGCGCGGGGCCGATCGTGACGAGACCAAGGACGTGCTTCTCGCCCTCGGCGCGCTGCACACACAAGGCGTGGAGGTGGACTGGCCCACCGTGCTGCCCGCCGCGCCCGCCAGAACGGCGGACCTGCCCTGCTACGCGTTCCAGCACGAGAGGTACTGGCTGGTACCGGACGGCAACGGGCTGAACCTGCGTTCCACCGGCCTGCTCCCGGTGGGCCACCCGCTGCTGGGCGCCATGGTGTCCACGGCCGACGGCGACGGCGTGCTGCTCACCGGCCGGCTGTCCCTCCAGTCGCACTCCTGGCTGGGGGGCCACCGGGTGCGCGGCGTCCCCTTGCTGGCCGGCACCGGCTTCGTGGAACTGGCGCTGGCCGCGGGCGAGCACGTCGGCTGCGACCTGCTCGAACAGCTGACCGTCGAGGCACCGCTGGCCCTGCCGGAGCACGGCGGGGTGTCGGTGCAGGTGGTGGTGGGCAACACCGAGGAGACAGGCCGCCGCCCGGTGCGGGTGTACTCCCGCCCGGAGGGCGTGGGCAGGGCCGAGCCGGGCCCCTGGCGGTCACACGCCTTCGGCTACCTGGGTATCCGCACCGCCACGCCGGACACGACCCTCGCGCACTGGCCGCCGCGGGACGCGCGGGAGATCCCGGTCGCGGACGTCTACGACGAGGTGGTGGAGGGCAGGCACTTCCGCTACGAGGGCGCGTTCCGAGGTCTGCGGACCCTTTGGCGACGCGACCACCCCGACGGGAGCTCGGAGATGTTCGCCGAGGTCGCCCTGCCCACCGAAGCGGCGGGGGACGCGAAGCGCTACAGCCTGCATCCGGCGCTGCTGGACGCGGCACTGCACGCGGTCGGTCTCGGCCCGCAGCTGGACGGGATCGACGAGGGCAGCGGCTCGATGCCGTTCTCGTGGTCGGGGCTGTCGCTGTTCCGGGCCGGAGCCTCGATGGTGCGGGTGCACGTCACCGGCGGGAACGGTGACGTGGTGATCACGCTGGCGGACGAGACCGGTGCCACCGTGGCCACGGTGGACTCCCTGGTGTTCCGGCCGTTGCCCGCCGATGAGTCCTACCTGCTGGGACCGGCCGAGGACGGCGCGGAACTGCTCGCACAGGACTGGGCGCCCGTGCGCCGGCCCTCCACGGTGGACGATTCCGGTGAGTGGCACGATCCCGGGACCGGTGGGCTCGACCTCGCGTCGCTGGCGGACGCGGAGGACCCGGTGCCGCCGGTGGTGGTGCTCCGCCCGGCCCGTCCCACGGGGGACGACGTCACCGCACGGGTCCGCGCCGCGCTCACCGAGCTGACCGGGTACCTGCGGGTGTGGCTCACCGACCAGCGGTTCGCCGGTTCACTGCTGGTGGTCCGCACCGAGCGCGCGCTCGGCGTGCGCGCGGGCGACGAACCCGACCTGGCACTGTCCGCGGCCTACGGGCTGGCCCGCTCGGCACAGAACGAGTACCCGGGCCGCCTCCTGCTGGTCGACGTCGACGAGCCGGCCGACACCGCGTTGCGCGACGCGGTCGCCGTCGCGTCCGCGGCCCGTGAGCCCCAGGTGGCGCTGCGCGCGGGCGAGCTGCTGGTGCCCCGGCTGCACCGCGACGGCGGTCCGGCGGAGAGCGACGGCGGCTCGGCCGCCCGCACGCCCGACCCCGACGGCACCGTGCTGATCACCGGCGGGCTCGGGTCGCTGGGCCGCACGCTGGCCCGGCACCTGGCGCGCCGGGGCGCCCGCAGGCTGCTGCTCCTCTCGCGCCGTGGCGCGGAGAGCCCCGGCGCCGCGGAACTGGTCGCCGAACTCGGTGAGCTCGGCGCGCACGCCGAGGTGGCGCGCGGCGACGTCGCCCGGCGGGACGACGTGGCCCGGGTGCTGGCCGAGGTGCCCGCGGCACACCCGCTCACCGCCGTGGTCCATGCGGCCGGTGTGCTGGACGACGGCCTGGTGGAGTCGCTGACCGATGAGCAAGTAGAGAACGTGCTGGCGCCGAAGGTCGACGGAGCCTGGCACCTGCATGAGCTGACCCGGGAACTCGACCTGGCCGGGTTCACGTGTTTCTCCTCCGCCGCCGGCGTGTTCGGCACCGCGGGCCAGGGGGCTTACGCCGCGGCGAACGCCTTCCTGGACGCGCTCATGGACCAGCGGGCCGCCGCCGGGCTCCCGGCCCGCTCGCTGGGCTGGGGCCTGTGGGCGCCGGACAGCGGGACCGGCACGACCGACGGGATGGGCGGCGGACTGGCCGCCGCGGACCGGGCCCGCATGGACCGCACCGGGATCCGCGCACTGAGCGTCGCGCAGGGCCTGGCCCTCTGGGACACCGCGACCGGCTCGGACAGGGTCCACCTGGTGCCCATCGGGCTGGACCTGGTCACCGTGGCCGGTCTGGGGGAGGAGGGCATTCCGCCGCTGCTGCGCGATCTGGTCCGCCCGGCCCGCCGCCGGCGCTCCGCGCGGTCCGCCGCGCCCGCCGAGTCCCCGGCGGACCTGGCCCGCAGGCTGGGCGGGCTGAGCCCCACCGAACGGGACCGGCAGCTCCTCAACCTGGTGCTCGGGCAGATCGCGGCGGTGCTCGGCTATCCGTCCGCGGACGGGGTGCCCGCGGACGGTCCGTTCGGAGACCTCGGATTCGACTCACTGAGCTCGGTCGAGCTGCGCAACCGGCTCAACACCGCCACGGGTCTGAACCTGCCCGCCACCTTGGTGTTCGACCACCCCACTCCGGCCATCCTCGCGGCGCACCTCGGTACGGAGGTCGCGCCGGACGCCGCCGGCCCGGACGAACCGGCGGACGGCCCCGCCGAGCGCGACCCGGATCAGCTCTCCGGACTCGCGCGGGCGGTCGAGGAGGCGCTGGCCGGCGAGAACGCGCAGCGCGACGCGCTGCGCGGACGGCTGCGGGCGGCACTGCGCGCGCTGGACGGCGAGCCGGGGCCCGGGGTGGACGAGCTGAGCTCGGCCTCCGTGGACCAGCTCTACGCCTTCGTGGACCGGGAGCTCGGCGATGCGTGAGCCAGCAGCCGGGACCGCCCGGCCGACCGGAGAGGAATCGAAAACTGTGGGCGAGGATCCGAAGCTCGTCAAGTACTTCCAGCGGGTCACCGCGGAACTCCAGCGCACCCGGGAGCGGTTGCGGGAGCTGGAGAACCCCGTCGACGACCCGGTGGCAGTGGTCGGCATGGGTTGCCGGTTCGGCGGTGGGGTCGGTTCGCCGGAGGAGCTGTGGGAACTGCTCGCCGCGGAGCGGGACGTGATCACCGGGTTCCCGGCCGACCGCGGCTGGACCGAAGACCAGATCTACCACCCGGAACCGGGCACACCGGGCCGCTCCTACGTCCGGCACGGTGCCTTCCTCGACGACGCGGCCGACTTCGATTCCGAGTTCTTCGGCATTTCGCCGCGCGAGGCGCTCAGCATGGACCCGCAGCAGCGGATCGCGCTGGAGGTCACCTGGCAGGCGCTGGAGTCCGCCGGCATCGATCCGGCCGGGCTGCGCGGCAGCCGCACCGGCGTGTTCCTCGGACTGTCCAACGCGGACTACGCCACGGCGGTCCGCGAGATGCCCGAGGACATGCTGGGCCAGCTCTCCATCGGCAACGCGGGCAGCGTGACCTCCGGCCGGCTGGCCTATGTGTTCGGCCTGCAAGGGCCCGTGCTCACGGTGGACACCGCCTGTTCCTCGTCCCTGGTCGGGATCCACCTGGCGGTGCGGTCGCTGCGCGCGGGCGAGTGCACCCTGGCGCTCGCGGGCGGGGTGACCATCCTGTCCAGCCCGCTGCTGTTCATCGACTACGCCCGGCAACGCGCCCTGGCGCCGGACGGACGGTGCAAGCCCTTCTCCTCGGCCGCCGACGGCACCGCGTGGGGCGAGGGCGCCGGGATGCTGGTGCTGGAGAAGCTTTCCGACGCACGTCGCAACCACCACCCGGTGCTCGCGCTGCTGCGCGGATCGGCGATCAACTCCGACGGCACCTCCTCCGGGCTGACCGCCCCGAACGGAACCGCGCAGCAGCAGGTGATCGCCGACGCGCTCGCTTCGGCCGGCCTGTCGCCCGCGGACGTCGACGCGGTGGAGGCACACGGCACGGGCACCGCGCTCGGCGACCCGATCGAGGCACAGGCGCTGCTGGCCGGGTACGGCCGCCACCGCGGCGACCGGCCGCCGCTGCTGGTCGGCGCGGTGAAGTCGAACCTCGCCCACACCCAGGCCGCGGCCGGAGTCGCCGGCGTGGTGAAGATGGTGCTGGCCATGCGGCACAGCACACTGCCCAAAACCCTGCACATCGGCACGGCGACCCCCCGGGTCGACTGGGCGCAGGGCGGGGTCGAACTGCTCACCAGCGCGGTCCCGTGGCCGCGCGACGGGCGTCCCCGGCGGGCGGGCGTGTCCGCGTTCGGAGTCGGCGGCACCAACGCGCACGTGATCCTGGAGGACCCGGGGCCCGACCCGGACATCGAGCCCGGCGACCGTGCCGTCCCGCCCCTGCTGGCCTGGACCCTGTCGGGCAGGACCGAACAGGCGCTGTCCGCACAGGCGGCCGCGCTGCACGAGTACCTCGACCGGGCGCGCCCGGACCTGCTGGACCTGTCGTGGTCGCTGGCCACCGCCCGGGCGCACCTGCCGCACCGCGCGGTGGTGTTCGGCTCCCGCCCGGCCGATCTCGCCGCGGGCCTGACCGCGCTGAGCACGGGCCGGAACGACACCGGGAGCGCCGCGGTGGTGGTCTCCGGCACCGCCGTGCGGGACGGCAGCACCGCGTTCCTGTACCCGCACGAGTGCACCCCGGCCGTGGTGCGCGCGCTGGCCACCCAGTACGCCGAGGCCGAGCCGTTCGCCGAGCACCTCTCCGCATGTGCGGCGGCGCTGGCCGGGCAGGTCGGCTGGTCCCTGACGGATGTGCTTCGCGGTGACCCGGACGCGCCACCACTGGACCGGCCGGACGTGTCGGCCCCGGCCACGCTGGCCGTGCTGACCGGCGTGACACGAGTGTGGTGCGCGTCCGGGGTGCGCCCGGCGGCGCTGGCGGGACACGGATCCGGCCGGCTGGCCGCGTCCTGGGCGGTCGGGTGGCTGTCCCTGTCCTCGGCGCTGCGGATCGCGGCCGGGCGTCCCGCGGGCGCCGAACCCGACGTCGTGGACGTCCCGCCCCCCGCGCCCGGTGTGCCGGTGCTCTGCGGGGACACCGGCCGTTGGCTGCGGGAACGTCCGGCCGAGGACGACTACCGCACGGTGCCGGCCGCCGACCCCGGCTCGGCCGCCCGCGAGCTGCGGGCCGACGGTCATCGACTGCTGCTCGTGTTCGGTGGGGACACCGCGGGCACGGCCGCCGCGCTGTCCGACGGTCCCGCCGTACTGGCCGTGCCGGAGGAGACGGAGAGCGCGGTGACCGGTTCCGCGGCGATCGTGCGCGCGCTGGGCCGCGCGTACGTGCTGGGGGCGGCGGTGGACTGGCGTGCCGTCCTGGCCGGCACCGGTGCGCGGCGTATCCCGTTGCCCGGCTACGCCTTCCAGCGCAACCGGTACTGGATCGAGCGCGAGTGGACCATGCCGGTGCTGGTCTCCGACGACCCCGGGACGCGCGAGCCCGATCCGCGCTCGCCCGCCGCTCTGCTCTGGGCACTGCACGAGCGGGAGCGCACGCGCCAGGTCGAGACGCTGGTGCGTGAGTGCCTGGGCCGGGCGCTGGGCAACGGACCGGACGACCAGGTCGACGCCGAGGACACGTTCCGCGATCTCGGGATGGACTCGCTGGGCGCGGAGGATCTGCGCGACAGACTCACCACCGATGCCGGTGTGGAGATCGAACTCTCCGACGTGCTGAACTACCCCACGGTGGTCGATCTCACCGAGCGTGTACTGGAAAAACTGGCCGCCCGCGCCGAGGAGGGCACGCTCGACGAGATCGCGGGGACCGCCCGGTCCCGGAACGAGGTCCCGGAATCCGGCACCGGACCGGTGGACCCGGCGCCCGGGAACGCCGACGAAAGCGACGGCAGCCTGGCCTCGTTCTACATCCGGGCGATCCGCACCGGCCGGATCAACGTCGCCCTCCGCCTGGCCCGCGCGGCCTCCGAGACCCGCGACACGTTCGACCAGGACGACCCGCGCGATCTCGCCGAACTGCGCAAGGTGGGCGCGGGCACGGGCGGCCCCACGATCGTCGGCCTCACCCCGCCGATCTTCCCCAACCTGGACCTGCCCTACTCCTACCTGCACGCCGGGCTGGACCCCGCGTCCGACGTGTGGTCGCTGTGGTCGCCCGGATTCGCGGGCGAGGCTCCGCTGCCCGCCGACCGTGCCGCCCTGATGAGGATGCTGGCGAAACCGCTGCGCCGTGAGCTGGCAGACACCCCGTTGATCATCGCGGGGTACTCCTCGGGCGGCTGGCCGGCGCACGACCTGGCCACCCACCTGGAACAGACCGGCGTCCCCGTCACCGCGCTGCTCCTGCTGGACTCGTACCTGCCGGAGGAGGAGATGGAACAGACCGAGACCCGCAGCGAGTTCATGCGTGAGCAGATCCGGCGACGTGACCTCATGGGCATGTCGCTCGACCGTCCGGACCGGACAGTGACCACCAGCGGTCAGATCGCGGCGATGGGCGGCTACAGCAGGATCTACAGCGGCTGGCGGCCCGGCCCGCTGAAGGCGCCGATCCTGCACCTGCTCGCCAGCGAGGTCGTCGCGGGCGTGCCCACCAGTTCGGAGGACCACCCGTTCCCGGCCGAACTGGCGCACCGCGTGCGCAGGCTGCCCGGCGATCACTTCACCATCCTGTCCCAGCACGCCGACCTGATCTCAGCGAACCTGCACGACTGGCTGACGGAGGTACAACCCCTATGACGACCGTTCCCGATCTTCCCGACGCCACAGAGGCGCTGGAGCACTTCCCCTTCGACGACGGCCGCGGCATCGAGGTCAACGAGCGGTTCCGGGAGCTGCGGCAACGCGAGGGGCTGCTCCGGGTGCGGCTCGCCTACGGTGAACCCACCTGGCTGGTCAGCCGCTACGCGGACGCCCGGCTGGTGCTGGGCGATGCGCGGTTCAGCCGCGCGATGTCGGTCGGCCGGGACTTCCCGCGCCAGGAGGAGGCGACGGAGCTGGCCGGGCTGATCACCATGGACGCCCCCGAACACACCCGGCTGCGCACGCTGTTGCTCAAAGCCCTCAGCAGATCCCGTATCGATGCGCAGCGCCCGACGGTGCACGCGGCGGCGGACGATCTGCTGTCGTCGGCGATGAAGGCCGGCCCGGGCATGGACATCGTGGTGGACTACGCGCAGCGGATGAGCGTGCTGTCCATCTGTGACCTGCTCGGCGTGCCGGTCTCGGACCGGGAGGTGTTCGAGTCGACCAGTGCGGCACTGATGCCCGGCAGCACCGTCGGCGCCGAGGACATGATGCGGCGGTTCGGTGCCTTGCGCGCCTGCACCGAGCGGCTCATCGCCGAGCGTCGGACGCGCCCCCGCGACGACCTGATGTCGGCGATGATCCAGGCCCGGGACGAGGAGGACCGGCTCACCGACAACGAGCTGATCGACCTGGTCGTCAGCATGCTGCTGGCCAGGTTCGAGGCGATCATCACCCAGATTCCGAACTGCGTCTACGTTCTCACGCGGGGCGACCGTGCGCTCTGGAACCGGCTGCGTGCGAATCCGGACGAGCTGCCGGCGGCCGTCGAGGAACTGCTGCGCAACAACGCCTCCGCCGGTGCCGGCCTGTTCGTCCGCTATGCGCGGGAGGACGTCAACGTCGGCGGCACGCTGGTGCGCGCGGGCGAAGCCCTCACCGTCGCCGTCGAGTCGGCCAACCACGACCCGGCCCGCTTCGAGGACCCCGACGCGATCGACTTCACCCGGCCACCCGGTGGACACCTCACCTTCGGTTACGGCGCGCACTACTGCGTCGGCGCCCAGCTCGGGCGCATCGACCTTCAGGAAGGGCTGCGGGTGCTGCTCACCAGGGCCCCGGAGCTGACCGTCCGCGACATCACGTGGAGAGAACGGCCGCACATCCGGGGGCCGGAGGCGATGCGGGTGACCTGGCAGGGTGGCCCGGAATAACCGCCACCGCCACCGCCGCCGGGGGCCAACCGGCTTCCGGCGGGTAGTGGCAGGTCGGCTGGATCAGGCGCGCCCCCGGATGGGAGCGGCGCGGATCGGCTACCCGTATGAATGCCACTCCTCAAACATCAAGTCATCCTTTCGTGTGACATTTCGTCAACAGTCTATCGAGATGCATCCGGAAGCGTGGATTCTCCTCCGTGAAGGCGCCGCTCTCGGGGAGGTGACTCTCCCCAACGGCAACGCGGCGCCACCGCGGGGGAAGGAGACCCCATGTTCCCGCTCAAACGCCTGGCGCAACTCGGGGTGACAGCGACTGCGGCAACAGCCCTCATCATCGGACTTTCCGCCAACGCTGAAGCGGCAAACGGAACTTTGACCCTCAGGTACCCCAACGGCAACACCATTGACGTCACCAACCGGGCAAACTTCATCTGCTTCGGCATCCAGGGTGCGGTGGGGGCCGTCAACAGGACCGACGCGAACGCCTTCTTCTACGCGGATGGGGTCTGCTCCGGCCCGGCGACCCTGGTCGTCCCGCCCAACGGCAGCTCCAGCTTCTCGCCCCAGAACGGACTGGTCTTCCGCCCCGTAGCCGACACCTCCGGACAAGCCCGGCCCCACGCCTGAGCTCCACTCCAAGCGTTCACCTGAGCCCCCGGCCGAAGAAGGTCAGGGGCTCCTCCACCGGCTGCCAGGACCCTGGGGGCAAAGACCGGCGCCGGACACCGGCGGCCCGCCCGGATCGTGCGGGGCGGGCCGCCGGTGTCCGGCGGAGACCGCGTTACGTTACAGCGCGCGTTCCAGGCGGGCCGCCATCAGCTTGACGAAGCGGGCCGGTTCCTTCGGCTGGCCGCCCTCGGCGAGTACGGCCAGGCCGTGCAGGAGCTCGGCGGTGTCGGCGAGCTCCGTACGGTCCTCGCGCTCCTTGTACGCCCGGTTGAGGCCCTTCACCAGCTGGTGGTCCGGGTTGAGCTCCAGGATCCGCTTGGCACGGGGCACCTCCTGGCCCATGGCGCGGTACATGTTCTCCATGGCCGGGGTCAGGTCGTGCGCGTCGGAGACGACGCAGGCGGGGGAGACGGTGAGGCGGGAGGAGAGGCGTACCTCCTTGATGTCCTCACCCAGCCGCTCCTTCATCCAGCCGAGCAGCCCGGCGTACTCCTCGGTCCGCTTCTCCCGATCGGCGTCGGGGGTCTCCTCGTCCTTGGCGTCGAGGTCGATCTGCCCCTTGGCCACGGACCGCAGCTTCTTGCCCTCGTACTCGCCGACGGCGTCGGCCCACACCTCGTCGACCGCGTCGGTGAGCAGCAGCACCTCGATGCCCCGGTCACGGAACGCCTCCATGTGCGGGGAGTTCTCGATGCTCTGCCGGGACTCGCCGGTCAGGTAGTAGATGTCTTCCTGGCCGTCCTTCATCCGCTCCACGTACTGCTTGAGCGTGGTCGGCTCGGTGTCGTGGTGCGTGCTCGCGAACGACGCGACAGCGAGGACGGCGTCGCGGTTCTCCGGGTCGGTGACCAGTCCCTCCTTCAGGACGGTGCCGAACTCCCGCCAGAACGTGTCGTAGCGGTCCTGGTCCTTGGTCTTCATCTCCTTGACCGTGGACAGGACCTTCTTCGTCAGCCGGCGCCGCATCAGCTCGATGTGCCGGTCCTGCTGGAGGATCTCGCGGGACACGTTGAGCGAGAGGTCCGCCGCGTCGACGACGCCCTTGACGAAGCGGAGGTACGGCGGTAGCAGCGCCTCGCAGTCGTCCATGATGAACACGCGCTTGACGTACAGCTGCACGCCGCGCTTGACGTCCCGCGTGAACAGGTCGTGCGGAGCGTGGGCGGGGAGGAACAGCAGGGACTGGTACTCGAAGGTGCCCTCCGCCTGGAACCGGATCGTCTCCAGCGGGTCGCGCCAGTCGTGGGCGATGTGCTTGTACAGCTCGTGGTACTCGTCGTCGGACACCTCGTCGCGCGGCCGCGCCCACAGCGCCTTCATGGAGTTGAGCGTCTCGGGCTCGGGCACCTCGCCACTCCCGCCGCTCTCGTCGGCTGCGGCTATGGCTGTGGCGGAGGCCTCGGGCAGCATCCGGACGGGCCAGGTGATGAAGTCCGAGTACCGCTTGATGATCTCCCTGATCTTCCACGGGGAGGTGTAGTCGTGGAGCTGGTTCTCCGGGTCGGCCGGCTTGAGGTGGAGCGTGACCGAGGTGCCCTGCGGCGCCTCGTCGACCGTCTCCAGCGTGTACGTGCCCTCGCCGCGCGAGGACCAGCGGGTGCCCTGGCTCTCGCCGGCGCGCCGGGTCAGCAGGGTGACCTCGTCCGCCACCATGAAGCCGGAGTAGAAGCCGACGCCGAACTGGCCGATGAGCCCTTCCTCCCCGGCCGCGTCCTTGGCCTCCTTGAGCTCCTGGAGGAACTTCGCGGTGCCCGAGTTGGCGATCGTTCCGATGAGCCGTCCGACCTCGTCGTACGACATCCCGATGCCGTTGTCCCGCACGGTGAGGGTGCGGGCGTCCTTATCGACGTCGATCTCGACGTGCAGATCGGACACGTCAGCGTCGAGCGAGTCGTCCCACAGCTTCTCGAGACGCAGCTTGTCCAGCGCGTCGGAGGCGTTGGAGACGAGCTCCCGCAAGAAGACATCTTTGTTCGAGTAGACCGAGTGGATCATCAGCTGCAACAGCTGACGGGCCTCTACCTGAAACTCAAACGTCTCAGTCGACATGTTCGCGAATACCTCACAGGTCCTATCGCCAGAACTGATCGAAGCCACTGTAAAACACCACGTCAGGGACAGGGGCCGGGATACGGGAGCGGTGGCTGGATCCTGAGGCGGCGCCGGGCTGACCGGACCAACCATGAACCCGCCATGTAGGACACGGCCTTGGCCTCGGATCCCGAACTGTAGAGGAGACACCACCGGTCACGAACGGGGACGTGCATCTGGGCCGTAGGGCGTGCGGAGTTCGCCGGCCGTGTGAGACATCCCTCTCCCGTCGTCGTGGCGCTGGCGGCCTGGGAAGGTCGACCATGTAGTCATGACCTCTTCGTCCCACCCGCCGCGGGCCGGTAGCCGACCGGATCCGACAGTCGGGACCACCGCGCTCGGTGGAGAGTCCGCTCCCGCCCGCGGATACCTGCTGGACAACGCGCGCGCCGAGGCGGGCGAACGATTCGTCTGGCTGGCCGAGCTGTTCGACGGGGTGACGCGCGGGCACTTCGATCGACTGGGGGTCGGGTCCGGCTCGCGCTGCTGGGAAGTGGGGGCCGGTGGCCCCGGCATCCCGGAGGCGCTCGCGGCGGCCGTCGGTCCCACCGGGCACGTGCTGGCCACGGACATCGACCCGTCGTGGCTGAAGGCAGGCGACGGGTACGAGGCGCGCCGGCACGACGTCGCCGCCGACCCGCCCCCGGAGCCGGGGACGTTCGATCTGGTGCACGCCCGGCTCGTGCTGGTCCATGTACCCGACCGGGCCCGCGCGTTGGCCACGATGGCGGCAGCGCTGCGGCCCGGCGGCTGGCTGCTGATCGAGGACGCCGACACCGCTCTGCAACCACTGGCGTGCCTGGACGACACCGGTCCCGCGCAGCGGCGGGCCAACCGGCTGCGTGACGCGGTCCGGGAGCTGCTGGCGCGCCGCGGCGCGGACCTGCGCTACGGCCGGACACTGCCGCGGGCATTGCGTGAGGCCGGCTTGGTGGACGTCGCCGCGGCGGGCTCGTTCCCGGTCGGCGGGCCGGCCTGCGACCGGCTGGAGGCGGCGACCATCCGGCACGTGCGCGGCGAGCTGCTCGCGGCCGGCCTGGCCGACGACGCCGAGATCGACGCGCACCTGGCCGCCATCCACGCGGGCGAACTCGACCTGACACTCGCGCCGCTGATCTCGGCCTGGGGGCGCCGTCCGGCCGAGCACCCACCGGCACTCGGTTAGGCAGATCCCCTATTCCTGCACATCAGCGACAAGAGCATCCTCTTGCAGTCCCTCAGCCGTCTCCCCGATCGTGCGGTCCAGGTCGCCGAGCAGCTGCCGCAGCGCCTCCTCGTACCCGGCGGCGAAGCGTTCGACGCCGGCTTCCCGGTAGAGGTCCGGGTTGTACTGGAACTCGTACGTCATCCGGTCGTCGCGCCGGCCCACGTGGAAGGTGACGTCCGTGGTGCTGACGCTGCCGCCCAGGTCGTGGCGCATGGAGCGGGTGCCGGTCAGGTCCAGTGGGGGCGCGGGCTCGTTGTGGAAGGTGAACAGGACACGGAAGAGCCGGGGAGGCCGCGGGTACTCGTCCTTGAGCGAGGCCATCACCGCGGGGAAGGGCACGGCCTGGCAGGTGAGGGCCTCGGCCAGGTTGACCGCGGAGAGCCCGAGGAGCTCGCGCAGCTTCCCCTCGTCGGACGGCCGGGCGCGGAGGACGTACGCGTTGGCGAAGTAGCCCATGGCGTCGAAGGCGCTGGCGCGGGTGCGGTTGGCCATGGGAATGCCGAGTGTGACGTCCTGGCTGCCGGTGAGCCCGCGCAGGAGGAGACACAGCGCGGAGAGGCTGACCGCGGCGAGGGTGACGTTCTCGGCCCGGGCGAGCCGGGAGAGGGCGTCGCTCATGTCCTCGGGGAGGGCGAAGACCCGGCGCTTGCCGTTGAAGGTCTTCCGCTCGGGAGCGGGGTTGTCGTAAGGGAACGTGACGGCGTGGGAGAAGCCCGTGAGTTCCTTGCGGCAGCGGTCGAGGAGCTTGCGCGCCCGGGGGGTGCCGAGCCAGGTGTGCTGCTCGGCGGCGAACTCGGTGAACTGCAAAGGGGATTCCGGCAGGGCGGGCGGTGTGCCGGTCACGGCGGCCCGGTAGAGCTCGGACACCTCACGCCACAGCAGGCCCATGGACCAGCCGTCGAAGACGCTGTGGTGGACGACCGCCAGGACGAGGTGGTCCTCCTCTCCCACCCGGTAGAGCGTGAAGCGGGACAGGGGCGTGCCGCCGAGGGGGAACAGCTCCTCGGCGTCGGTCGCCAGGCGCTGCCGTAGGGCGTCCTCGCGGCTGGTGTCCGGGAGGCCGGCCAGTTCGTCCGTGAGGTCGACGTGGGCCAGGGGGTGCGGGCCGGGGGAGTGGAGCACCTGCCGGACGGTGCCGTCGGCGTCCCGGCGCAGTGAGGTGCGCAGGGCGTGGTGGCGGGCGGTGACGGCGGTGAAGGCCGCCGCCAGGGCCCGGGTGTCGAGGGGGCCGGTGACGCGGTGGGCCTCCGACATGTTGTAGGCCCGGCTGACCTCGGGGTCGGCCAGCATCGGCGGGTAGAGGCGTTCCTGGGCGGGAGAGGCCGGATACACCGTGCCGTCCTCGGGTGCGCGCATGGTCGTGGCCTTCCTTATCGAGCCGCGGGGAGGAGGGGGTTGGGGACCCGGCCGACCCCGGCGGGCATGGTCACCTGCCGCGACCGTCCTTCGCGCAGGAGCGGGCCGAGGACCAGGCGCGAGGGCCACACGGGCGCCCGCAGCACTTCGTGCCGGACGGCGTCGGCCACGGCGGGAGGCGGGCCCACGCGGTCGAGGGCGCGGTCCACGGACAGGGCCAGCCGCTTCCAGAACGCCGTCTCGTCGATGCCGTGGGCCCGGCTCAGCGCGTCGGCTATGCCGTACAGGTTGACCTGGAGGCCCAGGGTCTGGAGGAAGCCGACGAGCTGACGGCCGGTCGGGAGGCACACGGAGTCCGGGTCGCCGGGCTTGAGCCGGTACCCGGGGTCCGGGAGGCCGGCGGCCGCCATCCAACCAGGGGTGAAACGCAGGGTGTCGTGGTCGCGCAGGACGAACCGGCGGGGGACCCCGTGTTCGAGGACGACCACCACGTTCTGCCCGTGGAGCTCGGGCAGCACGCCGTGGCGGAGGAAGCCCACGCCCATCTCCAGGAAGGCGTCGGCGAGTTCACCGAAGAACTCCAGCGCCTGTGCCGCTCCCCAGCCCTTCGCCGAGCGCGCCCGGGCGAGCAGGGGGCCGAGGAGGTGCCACTCGTGGGCGGCCAGCGCGGCCATGGGCAGCACCAGGCGGTGCCCGCCGTCGAACACCTCCCGCGGGTACAGGCGTACCTGGGCCGCCAGCTCGCCGGGGCGGACGGCAGCGGCCGGCCCCGTCCCGGGGGAGCTCCAGCCCGCCCAGGTGCGTTCGTCACAGATGCCCGCCAGGGCGCGGAGACCGGGGTCGCGGTCGGCGATGGCGCGCATGGTCGACTCGGCGCGCTCCCCGTTGTCCAGGTCGCCCGGGACGAGCAGCCGGGGTACGCCGAGGGTCGTCACGCTCAGGGGGAGCTTCACATGGACGTGCGCCTGGGAGGCGGTCGCCAGGCTGCGCAGCGAAGCGGTGGGCTGGAAGGCCCCGAGGGCGGGCGTGAGGGGGACGGGGCCGTCCGGATCCCGCCGGGAAGGGGTGGCCCGCCCGGCACGGTGGAGTCCGGCGAGGACGTGATCGTACTGCCAGGGGTGGACGGGCAGGGGCTGGTGGGTCGTCAGGTCTACGTGGCGACGCTCCATCAGGCCGAGCAGGGCGTCCGTCCCGGTGCCGGTGAGCAGGAGCCGGTGCAAGCTCTCGGAGGCGGGGGCCGAGCCCCGCCGGGTGCCCTCGCGGGGTACGGCGACCCAGGCGAGCGGCATGGGCTCGGCGCGCAGGGGGCCGTAGCGTGTCGCGTCGTCCGCGGTCCAGCCGGTGGCGGCGCGGGCGGTGGGGTGGAAGGGGCGGTTGCGCAGGGAGGCCAGGCGCTCGCCGGCCAGCAGGCAGTGGGGTCGCGGCAACAGCGGGTGCGTGGGGCCGGTGCGGGCCGGTGCCGGGGCACCGGCCACGCCGGACGGGCTCACCTCCTCGGCGGCGCCGGTGGCGGGCCGTGCGCCCGCGAGGAGCCGCCGCCGGGCGGCGAGCGTCGCGGCGGTGTGCTCGACGGCGGTACGCAGGTCGTCGAGCACCTGGTGCGCGTAAGCGGCCGGGGCTTCGCCCGGTACGGGCGTCCGGTCGGCGTCGGCCTGGAGGAGGCCGAGAAGTTCGGCGGGGCGGAGCGTACGCACCCCGTCCGGTGCCGGTCCCGTGAGCCGGGCGGGCCCGCCGTGCCAGACGGGGCCGCGCGAGAACCGCCAGGACTGAAGAGCGCTGACGGGGCGGGCCCGGAAGCAGACCCAGCCCTCGGCGAGGTCCAGGCGGAACCAGCTCTCGCCGGCACCGAGCTCCCGTGCGGCGAGGTCCGCCGGGACGCGGTCCGAGCGCCGGTGGGCCACCTCGTAGAGGTTCTCCTGGACGAGGGTGTCGACCAGGTCGCGCATGACGAGCTCGGCCGCCCGCTCGTCGTGTTCCCCCTCGTGAGGCCGCTCGCCATGGGGAGCGCGTACGGCCGCACCCGCGGACGTGACCTCCATGGACTCCGGAGCGTCCGTCAGGGGGTGTGACGGGTCGTCGGCTGTACAGCACAGGTCGGGCATCTGCTTGTTCTCACTCCAAAGTCGGTCGGCGTACCGGCGGCCGCGCCCGGGTACCCGGGCGCGGCGGGCGGTCAGGGCGTTTCCCGCTCGCCGGCCCGGACCACGGCCGCCAGCAGGGCATCGACCGTACGGGGCTCGGTGTCCGGGTTGAGCAGCGTCAGCTTGAGCTGGACGGCCTCACGCCCGGTGGTGGGGTCGGGAGCTGTCGTACGGCCCACGACCGCGAGGCCCTCGCGGAGCAGACGCCTGCGCAGCCGGGCGTTGACCGCGTCCACGACGTCCTCGGGCGCGTCGGCGGGCACGTACCGGAAGACGACGGTGCTCAGGGTGGGCGGCGCGTAGAGGGTCAGGCGCGGGTGGGCGGTGATGGTGTCGGCGGCGTGCCGGGCCAGGTCGTGGCAGCGGTCGACGAGGGTGCCGAGGCCGGTGCGGCCGAGGGCCTTGAGGGTGACGGCGATCTTGGCGGCGTCGGGGCGGCGTGTGGTGCGCAGGGAGTGGCCGAGGAGGCTGGTGTAGCCGGCCGCTTCGTCGTCCTCGGGGTTGAGGTAGGCCACCTGCCGGTCCAGGGGGTCGAAGGCGGCGCGCTCGCGGGTGAGGAAGACTCCGGCGGCCACGGGCTGCCAGCCGAGCTTGTGGAGGTCGAGGGTGATCGTGTCGGCCTCGGCGAGGCCGGCCAGCAGGGGGCGGAGCCGGTCGGAGAAGAGGGCGCCCCCGCCGTAGGCTGCGTCCACGTGCAGCCGGGTGCCGTGCGCGGCGGCGATCGCGGCGATGCGCGGCAGCGGGTCGACGGCGCCGAGATCGGTGGTGCCGGCCGTGGCCACGATCGCCACGGGGAGCTCGCCGCGGCGTCGCAGCGCGGTCAGTTCCGCGTCCAGTGCCGACGGGTCCATGCGGTGCCCGGAATCGGTGGGGACCGCGATCACGGCGTCCTCGCCGAGTCCGATGAAGCCGGCGGCGCGGGCGAGGGAGAAGTGGGCGGCGCGGGAGCACAGGACGCGTAGCCGGGCGCCGGACGGGATGCCGGTGCGGGCGGCGGAGACGCCGAAGTGGCGGGTGACGGTGTGGTCGCGTGCGAGGAGGAGCCCCATGAGGTTGGACTCGGTCCCGCCGGTGGTGACGACGCCGGAGGCGGTGGCGGGGTCGTAGCCGGCCAGTCCGGCGAGCGCGGCGACGACGGAGCGCTCGACGGTGGTGGCGGCGGGGGCCTGGTCCCAGGAGTCCAGGGACGGGTTGAGGGCGGACGCGGCCATGTCCGCGGCGACGGCCACGGCCAGTGGCGGGCAGTGCAGATGACCGGCGCAGGCCGGGTCGGCGGGGTCGGCGGCGCCCGCGGCCAGCAGGCGGGTCACCTCCGCCAGCGCGGCGGTCGCCCCCGTCCCGTGTTCGGGGAGCGGTGTGCCGAGCTGAGCCTCCCACCGGGCCGCGAGCTCGCCGGGGGGACCGGCCGGGACGGGTCCGCCGCGTTCGGCGGCGCCGTTGGCCAGCGCCGTGACGGCGGTGGCCAGCAGGGCGCCCAGCGCGGCGGAACCGCCCTCGCCCTGGGCCAGGCGGTGCGCGGGGAGCAGGGGGTCAGTGTGCGGCACGGGTGCTCGCCTCCAGGGCGTCGGTGAAGCGTTCGAGGACCGATGCGGCCTCCTCGTCACTGATGATCAGCGGAGGCAGCAGGCGGACCACGCTGTCGTGCCGTCCGCCGAGCTCCACGATGAGCCCGCGGTCGAGGCAGGCCGCGCGGACGGCGCGGGCGAGGACGGGGTCGGCCGGCAGGCTGCCGAGGAGATCGGGCTCGCCCCCGGGGTCGACCAGCTCCACTCCGAGCATCAGCCCGCGGCCGCGCACGTCGCCCACACAGGGGAACCGTGCCGGCAACTCCTCCAGCCGCGCGAGCATGCGGGCGCCCAGGGAGGCGGCTCGTTCGGCCAGGTGGTTGCGGGTGATGAAGTCCAGGGTCGCCGCTCCGGTCGCCATGGCCAGGGTGGTGCCGCGGAAGGTGCCCGCGTGGGCGCCCGGCTCCCACACGTCGAGCTCCTCCCGGTAGACGACGACGGCGAGCGGCAGGCCGCCGCCGATGGCCTTGGAGGCGACGAGGACGTCCGGGACGACCCCGGCGCGCTCGCTCGCCCACAGGGTGCCGGTGCGTCCCATGCCGGTCTGCACCTCGTCGGCGATCAGCGGGATCCCGTGCCGGTGTGTGACGTCGCGCATGGCCCGGAGCCAGTCGGCGGGGGCCGGTACGACACCGCCCTCGCCCTGGACGGGCTCCAGGATCATCGCGGCGGGCGGCACGACCCCGCCGTTGGGGTCGGCGAGCAGCCTGCGGACGTACTCGGCCGCGGTGCGTTCCCCGAGCTCGCCGCCGAGCCCGAACGGGCAGCGGTAGGCGTAGGGGTAGGGGAGGCGGGTGACGTCCGCGCCCGACCCGGCGACCCGGGCCTTGGCCGCGACGCCGCCCGAGACGGCCAGGGCGCCGCTGGTCATGCCGTGGTACGCCCCGGTGAACGCGGCCAGGCCGTGCCGTCCGGTGGCGGACTGGGCCAGTTTCAGGGCCGCTTCGACCGCGTCGGTGCCCGCCGGGCTACAGAACTGGACGCGTGCGCCGCGCGCGAGTCCGGCGGGCAGCGTGGCGAACAGCGCCTCGGTGAAGGCGTCCTTCTCCGGGGTGGCGACGTCGAGGGTGTGCAGCGGGCGGCCGCTGTCGATCACCTTGCGCATCGCTTCCACGGCGACGGGGTGGTTGTGGCCCAGGGCCAGGGTGCCCGCACCGGAGAGGCAGTCCAGGTACGTGCGGCCGTCGGCGCCCTCGACGGTCATGCCCTCGGCCCGCACGGGGACGATCCGCAGGTGCCGTGCGTAGGTGCGCGCGGACGACTCCCGGGCGTCCAGTCGGCGCAGGATGCCCTGCCCCTCCGACTCTGTCACTGCCGGTACCGGCTCTGCCGAGGACATGGTGCGGGCACTCCTGATCGATGGGGGAACAGCGGATGGGAAGGGGGGAGAGGGGGCGGAGGGGGCCGGGCCCCCTCCGCCGTCGTCAGCTCGCGGCGAGGTCGTCGTCGACGAGGCGTGCCAGCGTCTCGACGGTCGGCGAGGCGAGGAAGTCGCCCGGCATGACGTCGGCGCCCAGCTCGTCGCCGATGCGGCCCAGCATCTCCATCAGGTGCATGGAGTCGCCCCCGGTGCCCACGAAGTGCTCGCGGAGGCCGACCGACGCCAGGCCGATCACCTCGCACCAGATGCGGGAGACGGCCTCCTCCGTCGCGGTACGGGGGGTCTCCTGCCCGGGAGCCGGCTCGGCCGGGGCGGGCAGCCGGGAACGGTCGAGCTTGCCGGTCAGGCCCACCGGAAGGCTGTCCAGGACCACGACGCGCGCCGGGACGGCGTGGTCGGGCAACTGGCGGCCGAGGTAGCCGAGCAGCTCGTTCTCGTCCGGCGGCAGGAAGGTGGGCGAGGTGACGTAGCCCAGCAGTCGCGTCCCGTGCAGCGGGTGCCGGTCCACGACGACGGCGGCCTGGCCGACGGTCGGGTGGACGCGCAGCAGCTTCTCCACCTCGGCGGGGTCCGCCCACTGGCCGCGGATCTTGACGCGCTGGTCGCGGCGGCCGCAGAAGACGAGGTTCCCGTCGGGCAGCCGCCTGGCCAGGTCGCCGGTGCGGTACGAGGGCGTTCCGTCGGCATCCGTGGTGAACGCCGCGGCGGTGCGCTCGGGGTCGCGCCAGTAGCCGCGCGCGACACGGGCGCCGCGCAGGACGAGTTCGCCGAACACCTCGGTGGGCCGGCCGGTGGTGTCGGTCAGCAGGACCTCGACGCCCTCGACCGGCCGGCCGACGGGCAGCGCGGCGCGCAGGGCGTCGGCGGGCTCCACCAGGTGCTGGAGGGCCAGGGTGCACTCCGTCGGGCCGAGGCCGTTGACGAGCCGGGAATGCGCGGGGAAGGCCGCCCGGAAGGCCGCCGCGTCCGCGCCGGTCGCCTCCTCGCCGCCCAGCACCACCGCGCGGACGGTGTCGAGCGCGCCGTCGCCGTGCCCGGCGCTCGTCAGGTGCCGGAAGACGGTGGGGGTGCAGTGCACGACGGTCGCCCCCGCGTCCGCCAGAGCCGCGCGCAAGGACGCCGGGGAGTGCGCGGACGGGTCCACGACCTCCAGGCAGGCGCCCGTCAGCAAGGCGCCGAACAGGTCCATCACGCCCGCGTCGAAGGAGTACCGCGCCAGCAGCGGGACGCGCTCGCCCGGGCCCAGGCGCAACCGTGCGGCGTAGGTCAGGGCGTGGCGCAGGACGTTGCCGTGCGTCTGGACGACACCCTTGGGCGTACCGGTGGTGCCGGAGGTGTAGAGCACGTAGGCCATGGCGTCCGCGGTGGGGGCCGTGACCTCGCGACCGGTGCGGTCGACGGCGTCGTACGAGGTGGGCAGGGGTACGACGGGGAGGGCGGGGGCCAGGGCCGCGGCCCGGTCGGCGAGAGCGGCGTCGCACAGCAGGGCGTCCGCGCCCGCGTCGGCGAGGATCGCGGCGAGGCGGGTGTCGTCCAGGCGGGGATCGAGCGGCACATAGGCGGCACCGGCCTTCAGCGCCGACCAGACGCCCAGCACCGCGCCGGTGTCGTGCGCGCACAGCAGCGCGACGCGACCGGTGCCCTCCTCCGCCGGGGCCGGGGCAGGCGCGGCGCCATGGTGTCGGTGATCCGGTCGAGGTCCGCGTAGCGGAGCTCTCCCGAAGGGCCGCGCAGCGCCGGACGGTCACTGTGGGCGGCCGCGACGGCCTTGAAGCGGTGCACCAGACCCTCCGTCACCCCGGCGGCGGGCGGCGGGAGGTGACCGGCCGGGGCGGGGAGCGCCCAGGGCCGGGGCGCGGCCACCGCTCCGTCCTCGACGGGCAGTTCGGCGACGGGCCGGCCGGGCTCGTCCCCGGCGGCGTCCAGCAGGGTACGGGTGTGCCGGAGCAGGCGGGCCGCGGTCTCCCGCTCGTGGAGCCCGGCGTCGTAGCCGAGCCGGAGGACCATGGGGGTGCGGGTGGTGTCGAGGGTGAAGGCCAGGTCGTACGGCGCGCCGCCGGGGCCGTCCCGCGTGCCGTCGTCCGCGGTGAGGTAGCGGAACGCCACGGCCGGCACCTCGGCGGCCTCTTCCGCCGGGCGTCCGACGGGTGTGTCGGCCCGGCCGGCGGTGTCCTCGTGGAGGTGGTCCCACAGGGCGGTGAACGGGGCCCACGGGTCGAACCGGGCGCGCAGGAGCACCGGGTCGGGGCCGGTCGTGGGCAGGGCGGCCGCGAGGAGGAAGTCGTCCTGACCGGTGTGGCGGTGCAGGACGGCGCACAGCGCGGCGAGGGCGAACGCGGCCGGGCGGTGGTCCTCCGAGGGCCGCAGGCGGGCGCCGGTCCCGGCGGGCAGGGCCAGCTCCTCGGTGGCGGGGCGGCGGTCCCGGCGGTCGGCGCGGGGCAGGTCGGCGGGCAGGTCCAGGTGCGCCGCGCCGGCCGGCGTGCGGAGCCCGCCGGCGGCTCCCGTGGTCGCGGACGGGTGTGTGCCTGCGGTGCCGTGCAGTGGCATGGGGGTTCTTTCGTCGTTCGTGGTGGCGCGGGCGGAGAGCTGACGGCTGGTCAGGTGGCGAGGAAGTCCGGGTGGGGGTGGCTGAGGAAGTCGCGGTGGGAGATCTCCCAGCCGTAGGCCCCGGCCATCGGGAACACCACGACGTCCCCGGTCCGCAGCCGGCCGACACGGGCGGCACGGGTGAGGACGTCGGCCGGGGTGCCCAGCTCGCCGCAGAGGGCGACGGGCGTGTCCCGCAGCTCGTTCCGGTCGACGGGCCAGGGCCAGCTGTCCACCCCGACGACCGTGAAGGGGTGCTCGGCACCGAGCACCTTGGGCAGCCGGAACTGGTGGATCCCGCCGCGCAGGACGGCGAAGGCCCGCCCGTGGTTGTGCTTGACGTCGAGGACCTCGGCGCAGTAGAAGCCGTGCTCGGCGACGAGCGAGCGCCCGGGCTCGATGACGAGTTCGACGCCGGCGAGGGCGGCCGACCGGTCGTGGAGACCACGGGCGAAGGCGTCCCAGTCGAAGTGCCGGCCGTCGCCCGAGTAGTCGACGCCGAACCCGCCGCCGATGTCGAGCACCCGGGTGGGCAGGCCGTGACGTGCGCGCAGTTCGGCGGCCAGGGCCAGACAGCGGTCCACGAAGGCCAGATGGGAGGCGGCGTCCGGGTTGTTGGAGACGGAGTGCAGGTGCAGGCCCTCGACGTCGATATGCGGCGCCGCCAGCGCGGCGGCGGCCACCTGCGGCAACTGGTCCTCGTCGATGCCGAACTGCGTGGCCTCGCCGACCATCTGGTGCGTTCCGGTGACGAGCGGCCGCCGGGTGTTGGCGCGCAGCAGGACGCGGGCGCGGGTGCCGGTGCGGCCGGCGACGGCGTCGAGGCGGGCCAGGTCGGTCAGGCTCTCCACGTTGAAGAGGTCCACACCGGCGCGCAGGCCCTCCTCGACGGCGGCCCAGGTCTTGCCGGGGCCGTTGAAGACCACCCGCGCGTCGCCGTCGGCGGCGCGGGCCTTGCGCAGTTCACCACCGGAGGAGATCTCGAAGCCGTCGACCACCGGGGCGAGGGCGCGCAGCACCTCGGGGCGGGAGTTGGCCTTGACGGCGTACAGCAGGGTGCAGGTGTCCGGGAGCGCGGCGCGCAGCCGCCGGGCCTGGCCGGCGATGGCGGCGGTGTCGTGGACGTAGGCGCAGAACGGCTCGGCGCGCTCGCGCGCGGCGGCGATGCCGCTGTGGATCCGCTCGGCCACCCGGGAGGGCAGCGCGTGGCCTTCGTGACGGTGGGTCTGCATGGTGGGTGGGTGCTCCCGCACGCTCGGCCGGCTCGTCTCCGGCACGGACCTGGGCGACGAGGAGATCGCCGGCCTCGGCGTCCTCCTGCTGACAGCGGGTCACGAGACCACCGCCGGCATGCTCGGCCTCGGCACGCTGGCCCTGCTCACGCACCCGGACCAGCTCGCGGCACTGCGGGCCGACCCCGCGCTCCTGCCCGGCGCCGTCGAGGAACTCCTCCGCTACCTCACCATCTTCCACTTCGGGGTCCCCCGGACCCCGCTAGTCGATGTCGAGCTCGAAGGGCAACTCATCCGCGCGGGAGAGTCCGTCACCCTCTCCCTGCCCGCCGCCAACCGCGACCCCGCGGCCTTCGACGACCCGGACGTCCTCGACGTCACCCGCCGCGCCCGCGGGCACGTGGCCTTCGGCTACGGCGTGCATCAGTGCGTCGGCCAGAACCTGGCCCGCGCGGAACTGGAGATCGGCCTCGGCGCGCTGCTCTCCGGGTTCCCCGGCCTGCGCCTGGCCGTCCCCGTCGAGGACGTGCCGCTGGCCGCCGACTCGGGGTTCTACGGGGTGCACGCCCTGCCGGTCGCCTGGTAGACGCCTGGTCTCCCCCGACGCGTCAGGGGAGACCACCGGCGATGAGTGATCGAGGGCAGGTCAGAAGGTGACCACTGCCTTGAGAGCGCTACGGTCGTCCATGGCCCGGTACCCGTCCGCGACCGACGCGAGCCCGACGGACAGGTCGAAGACGGGGGAGGGGTCCAGCCTGCCCTCCAGCACGTCCGGCAGCAGCTCGGGGAGGTACGCGCGGACGGGGGCGATGCCGCCGCGGACGGCGATGTTGTGACGGAACAGCACGCTCATGTCCAGCCCCGCACCGCTGCCGTGCGGCACGCCGACCCACCCGATGCCGCCGCCCGGCCGGACGACCCCGACCGCGGTCTCCATGGACTGCCGGGTGCCGACGGCCTCGACGACCGCGTGCACTCCATGACCACCCGTCAGTTCCCGTACGGCCGTCACCGCCGCCTCGCCCCGCTCGGCCACCACATCCGTGGCGCCGAAGGAACGGGCGACGCGCGTCCTCGCGGCGTGCCGGCCGAGAACGACGACCCGCTCCGCGCCCAGGCGCCGCGCCGCCAGCACCGCGCACAGGCCGACCGCGCCGTCACCGACCACGGCGACGGTGGCACCGGGCCGGACGCCGGCGCTCACGGCCGCGTGATGACCGGTCCCCATGACATCCGACAGCGCGAGCAACGCGTTCAGCAGCCGGTCGTCGGAGGCGGCCGCGGCCGGAAGCTTCACCAGCGTGCCGTCGGCGTAAGGGACGCGGACAGCTTCCCCCTGTCCGCCGTCGGCGCCCGCCGCTCCCCAGACCCCGCCGTTCGCACAGGAGGTGGGCAGGCCCTCGGCGCAGAAGCCACACGTGCCGTCCGACCAGGTGAAGGGCGCGACGACCAGATCGCCGGGACGTACGGTGCTCACGCCGGACCCGGTCTCCACCACCGTGCCGAGGAACTCGTGCCCGATCCGCTGCCCGGGCTGCCGGACGGACTCCCCCCGGTAGGCCCACAGATCGCTGCCGCAGACGCAAGCGCGCAGCACCTGCACCACGGCGTCCTGGGGCTGCTGGACGCGGGCGTCGGGGACCTCCTCGACGCGGATGTCGTAGGGGCCGTGAATAGTGGTGGCGCGCATGAGGCGGAGGTGTCCTTGCGTGGCGGCTGGGGGCGTGAACAACCGTACGGTATGCCGCTTCGAGGGTGCCGACGAGTGAGGTCTTGAGAGTGGCTATTGATCGGGTGATCGCTGGTGGACCCGAAACGAGTAGGGGTGCCGTTACTGACTTTCAGCGGTGTTGTCGTCACGTTGGGATGCCGGTTTCATCATGCGGAGCTCCAGCAGGTACCACGGTCTCGACCACGACGGCAGCCGAGTACTCCGCGGGCCCGTGACCATCACGCACATGCCCACTGTCCACACACCACGGGAAGAATTCCACCACTGATCCCCCACGTCTGATCACCCACGTCTCGCTCTACACCCAGCGGTTGCACCCAGGTTCCGGACCACGTCTGCGACCTGCACCGGCCCGGCAATGAACGCCCCATCCGACGACGACGAAACCGCAGGCACATCTGCCGCCCGGAGACGTGGTCAACCCTCTGCCGAGACATCCCGTCGGTCTTCTGGGGGCGGTGAGGACGCCGAGGGGTCGGCTGGCCGTCGTTGTAGGTGCTGTAACGACCCGCTGAGGCCAGGCGCTCCGCCGGATGTCGTCGGAATGCACTGTTCCGTTGCGCGGGCAGTACGACTTTTTCATGCGGACGGGTGAATTTGTCGGCTGTATTCTCGGGGCTTTCGCGTCAGGCTGGATGCTCGGGCAGGAGATAGATCGGGCAGGCGCTACGTGCGGCCTGACCGGTCCTGATCGACCGCAACGAGGGGCAGTTCGCGGTGAGTTGCCCGGTACGGAGCGCCCGCGAGGCCGCCAAGAAGCGCGGCGACAGCCAGGCCCGCGCCCCGCGCCGCCGCCGTCAGCGCGTCGTGCAGCACGAGGGCCGGGAGCCGTCCGGGTTCGCCGCCGTGCTCCAGGGCCTGATGGCCGACCGGGCCTGGGAGCTCCCGGCCACCGGCGGCACCGGAGCCGGGGGCCGTCGTTTGACGGGCCGGGCCAGCCGCCGGGTCATCAGGTGACTGTCCAGCTGGTGTGGACTTCGCTGATGGAGTGGGTGGACGTCATTCTGGCCATGGAGCACGACAACCTCGCCGCCCTGCTCCAGGTCGCGGACGACCGGGCCTCCCTCAAGCTGGCGCTGTACCTCGGCGACCAGGGCGTGCCTGACCCCTGGGGTCAGCTGGATAACGCCTTACCACCTGCGCTGAACTCAGCGGGGCGGGCGCCCGGCCGCCACTTTCGCAGGGTGATCCCCTATCGGAGAGGGCTTGGGTGGCGCTCGTCGGGGGAGCGGATTTCCTCGATGAGGTCTCGTACGACCGGTTCGGTGGAGTGGTGGGCGAATCGCTGCCGGAACTGCCGGGCGAGGCCGGGTGGCAAGCGGCCGACGAGGGCGACGGCGCGATGGGCACTGTGGGCGGCGGCGTCGAGTTCGCCGAGGGCCAGCTGCGCGTCGACCACGTACAGGAGGCGCCTGGCGGCGTAAGGGGAGGGAGGGTCGGGCGTGCGCGAAGCCGGGCCGTCGTCGAGCAGGGTGGTGAAGTGCGGCAATGCCTTCTTGGGCCGACCCAGATGAAGCCAGGCGGCGCCCGAGGACACCGCCAGCCATTCCTCGCCGACGTTGACGCACAGCAGGTCGGCCACGGGGTCCGCGTCGGCCGCTTCGTCGGCCAGCGTGCTGGTGGCTCGCCCCAGCGCCCGGGTGCTGGCGGTGAGGTCACCGAGACGGGCGAGGGCTTGCGCCTCTCTGGTGTGCAGGGTGACGGCGAGGCCGGCCGGGGGGCGCCGGACGATCGCCCGTGCGGCATGGACCAGGGACAGCATGTCCTTGGGATCGCCGGCTACGAGATGACGGAACGCCAGGTCGATCATGCAGGAGGCGACGCGACGCCGCGAGCCCGCGGCGGTGGCGGCGCGGATGGCGGCCAGGGCGTACCGCTCGGCCCTGGCTTCCTCTCCCAGGCAGCCACTGAGCCATTCGCACAGCGCGGCGGTGCGTGTGGCGAGGAGGAGGAGCCAGGCCCCGGTCTTCGCGTCGTACCCGTGGCTGGTCAGGAGCCCGGCGAGCAGGCGGTGTTCCGCGCGGGCGGCGACGTACAAGGCCATCGGGGTGACCGGTGTGGCTACCTCCTGAAGTTCGAGTGCTTCGATACGGGCCTCCATCCCGGCCAGCATGCCGGGGGTGACGGGGCGTCCGTCCCGGGTGGGTGGCGGCTGGGGCGAGGCCAGGGCGGCCAGTGACTTCTTGATCTGGAAGTCGAGGGCGGGGCCGGTGACGGTGAGGTAGGAGCGGGGCCGTGCGCCCGCGAGCCGGGCTGTGCTGTGCAGGGCGCCGATCGCTCCCTGGGGTGTCCACGGCTGGTTCAGCAGCGCGGTGTCGTCGGTGGCCAGGTGCAGCCAGTGCGGCCAGCCGAGTCTCGCCACCTCTTCCCCGGGAACGTGGTGGACGCGGGCGATGGCGAGCTGTGCGGTGAGTTCGGGTTCGTTCCGCCCGGCCTCCCAGTGCGAGACCGTGTGGCGGGTCCTGACCATCCTGGGGCCGAAGCCGAGTTCGTCGTGGACCCTGGCTATCAGTCTCGCGTAGCCGAGCTGCGAGAGGCCGAGCGATTCCCGCGCCACCTTCAACGGATGCCGCGCCATGTGCGAGTCATCGGGTCTCTGATACATGCCATACCCATCAGTAGTTGAACCATCACCGAATCGTAGAGATCCGCACGGAGGGACGATGCCGAGTACGGCGAGGTAAGGCGCACCTTGGGCGCCACGAAGTCCCTTGAGGCGTCGCACAGGTCACGTTTCCCTGGATCCCGCGAGGCCGCCCCCCTTCCAGCCGCGGAAGCGGCGGCGGCGCGCCATCTCATCCACCGGGCAGTCAGGGGTAGCCATGGAGAGCCAGTTCGATTCAACTGCCGCCGCTTATGCGCAGAGCATGAGCGCGTTGCCGTTCCGTGAACACGTCGAGGCACACAGCCTGTTGACGGCCATCGGGCCTGTCGCGGGCCTGTCCGTACTGGACCTCGGCTGCGGTACGGGGTCGTACACGCGGTACTTCCACACCGCCGGTGCCGGGCGGGTCGTGGGCCTGGACGCGTCGCTGTCCATGGTCGAATCCGCCCGCGGCGAGGAGGAGGGGGAGAGGCGCGGCATCACGTACGTACACCGCGACGCCACACGTCCCCTGAAGGACACGGACGCCGATGGCCTGACCGGTGCCTTCGACCTGGTGACGTCCGTCTACGTCCTGCCGTACGCGATGTCGGAGGAGGAGCTCACCGCGATGTGCGCGACGGCCCGCCGGTCGCTGTCGCCGGCGGGCGGCCGGTTCGTCGCGATGACGCTCAACCCGGACTTCGCCACGGACCCCGAGTGGTACCGGCACTACGGCATGCGGCTCACCACGGACCGGCCCGGCGGGGAGGGCGCCACGGTCCGTCTGACGGCGTGGATCAATGGGCAGACCATCGATGTCCAGGCCCGCCGCTGGTCGGCCGGTGCACATGAACGGGCCTTGCGCGCGGCGGGGTTCGACAGCGTCAGCTGGGTCCGGCCGGAGGTGTCCGAGGCGGGCCGGAGGAGCTTCGGTGACGACTTCTGGGCCAAGTACCTCACCTGCCCGCATGCGCTGATCATCGACGCCACAGCGGAACCGGCCCCCGGCACGGACTCCGGCTCCCCCTCCGGCCGCGAAACCGACTGAGGAGCCTTCCGCCATGGAATTCCTCGTACAGCCGTGCACCGCCGAAAGCCGGCGGATCCTGGCGCGCGCCGAGCACCTGCTGATCGGGCTCAGCCCGTGGAACGGTTACTACAAGCCCCACAGGATCGAGGCCCTGGTCGATTGGGCCTGCGCGAACTTCGCGTCCGTGGACGTCTTCGTCCCCGGTTACGAGGCAGCGCATACCCTGACCGCGGCCGGATTCGAGCCGCGGGAAGCGGTCCACCGCACCCGGCGCGCCATCAGCCAGCTCCGCAACCCAGCCCAGCGCGCCCTGCGGCGTGCCGGCATCCCGAACCCCGGAGCCCGGTTCCACAGCTGGACGCAGCTGGCCAACCGTCCCCCGTACGCCCGCATGCTGGAGCGCGTGCATCAGGCGTACCGGACCGATGAAGCGGTGCGCCGCGCCTGCCGCCTCACCGCCCGCGGGGCCGTGCTGCACGCCGCCGAGCGAGAGCCGAGTGAGCGGCAGATCGACCAGGCGGTCGGCTACGCCCTCGCCGAGCTGCCTCTGGTTCTCGACGGACCGGCGATCTTCGGAACGGAGTCCTCGGTGTTCGTGTACCACCGGGAGATGGATCTCCTCGATCCCTTCATCACCGGCCGGGCCACCCGGCTCCGTCCCGCCTCCGGACAGGGATACGCCGTGGTGCGGCCGGCCGACGACCGTTGCGTACCGTCCCACCGCTCATGACAGCGAAACGGAGCCTCCAGCCCATGGACCAGCCCACCACCGACCCCGGCCTGCCTCTGCGCTACCCCTTTCCGCCGGGCGAGCTCGGCGCCCCACCGCCGCTGCTGGGCTGGGCCCGCAAGAAACAGCCGGTATGCCCGGTCGCGCTGCCCAGCGGCGACCGCGTATGGATGGTCACCCGCAAGGACGACATCACGCGCGTCCTCACCGACCCGGGCTTCTCCCGCGACCTCACCTACCCCGGTGCACCCCGCTTCGTCGGCGACGACTTCACCTCCGTCCCGGGCGGGATCTTCAACCTCGACCCACCCGACCACACCCGGGTCCGCCAGGTGATCAACCGCTTCTACACCCGCGGCGCCGTCGAACGCCACCGGCGGGTGATCGAAGACCACGCGGTCCGGTTGCTCGACGACATGGCACACGGCTCGAACCCGGCCGACCTCATGCCCGCCTACGCCGCCGCGCTCCCCCCGCGCGTGGCCCGCGAAATCCTGGCGGTGCCAGCTGAGTTACACGGTGACTACCACAGCTGTTTCCGCACCCAGACCCACCTCGCCGCCTCCGCGGCGGCGGTCGCGGCGGCCACCGCATCGATCACCGACTTCACCAGGGAAGTCATCGAAACCAAACGACGGGACCCGGACCCCGACGAACCCATCGGCGCACTGATACGGGCCCGCTCCGGCGGCCTCATCAGCGAAGACGAACTGATCGGCACGACCTCGTACCTGTTCGTCACCGGATCCGAACCCCTCACCGCCCCGCTCGGCACCGGCGTCGTCACCCTCCTCACCCACCCCCGGCAACTCCGGGAGTGCGTCAAGGCTCCGGACCTGTGGCCCAAGGCCGTGGAAGAGATCCTGCGCTACCACCACAACGGCGTACTCGGAATGCCCCGGGTCGCCACCGATGACGTCACGCTGCACGACGTCACCATCCGCAAGGGAGAGGGCGTCTGCTGCCCGATGCTCGGAGCCACCCACGACCCCGCGCACTACCCCAACCCCTCCCGCTTCAACATCCACCGCACCACCGACGCCTCGGCCACCTTCGGCGCCGGGCCCCATTTCTGCCTCGGCGCCCCCCTGACCCGCCTCTTCCTGCACACCGCCTACCGGACCCTCTTCACCCGCTTCCCGTCCCTTTTCCTCGCCGTCCCCGAACGCGAGATCCCCTGGGAGGACAACGTTCTCTTCACCAAACCCGCGAGCCTCCCCATCGCCTGGTGACCCGCGACTCACAGAGTCACCGGTCCAGCTAAGGACTGGCGGGCGGGTCACGAGTGGCGCCATAGACGAATGGCAGCGACGGTTGCCGTGCCGTGGAAGATGTAGGCCCTTTTGTCGAATCGGGTGGCTATGGCACGGAGGCCCTTGAGGGTGTTGATCGTTCGCTCGACTACGTTGCGGCGTTTGTAGGTCGCTTTGTCGAAGCTGGTGGGCCGGCCGCCGGCGTTGGCGTTTGACCCGCTGGTCCCTGCGCTCGGGAATGGTGTGCTTGATCTGCCGGCGCCGCAGATACCGGCGGTTCCGACGGGACGAGTACGCTTTGTCGCCGCCCGGATGACCGGGGCGCGTGCGCGGATGACCGCCGGCCGGACGCGGGGCACGGGTGCATTCGTGGACGGGGATGAGCTGCGGGGCATCGCCCCACTGGCCTGGTGAGATGACGAACGCGAGCGGACGTCGGCCGCCCTCATCGGCGAGATGGATCTTGCAGGTCAGCCCGCCGCCGGAGCGTCCCAGGGCCTCATCTGAACGATGTTGAAGAGGCCGGCCGCGTCGTCCACGGACACGCGGCGCGGGGGCGCGGGCGCCCGCGGCGTGTTGATGGACACGGCACGAGGTCGAGTCCACGCTGACCACGCTCCAGTCAATGCGGCCTTTGCGCGCCGGCATCGGCCTGGACGGCCCGCAGGGTCCGATCCCACGCGCCGTCCGCCGATCACCGGCGATGCCTGTCATGAACCGCCTGCCACTTGCCGAGCCGCGTGGGTAGGTCCCGTCACGGGATGCCGGTCCGCTGACGGAACAGGATCCCGTTGATTACCTGACGGTGGTTCTTCCAACGCCCGCCCCCAGCGACGGGATCAGGAGGCGGCGGTCGCGGGTGACGGTGTCGAGGCGGTCGTAACGAACCTTGGCCAGGACCGGGTACATCATCACCAGCAGGCCCAGCGCGATCGGCAGGGAGACGCCGATCACGGTCACCTTCGCGAGCGCGTCGCCCAGGCCGGGGACGAGGCGGCCCAGGCCGAGGCCGGCGCCCATCGCGGCGAGGATCCACACGGCGAGGTAGCGGTCGAGGAAGGACAGCCGTCCCGCTACCGGGGCGGTGGTCGGGCGCGTCACCAGGGGGCCTCGGCGGGCTCGGGCAGGGGCTGCCCGGCGGGGCGGGTGAGGATTCCGGCGAGGCGGTCCGTGGTCTCCGGCAGCAGTCGGTAGTACACCCACGTCCCGCGCCGCTCGGAGGCGATGAGCCCGGCTTCGCGCAGGAGCTTGAGGTGGTGGGAGATCGTCGGCTGGGACAGCTCGAAGGCCGGGGTGAGGTCGCAGACGCACACCTCGCCGCCGGCCCGGGAGGCGATCATCGACAGCAGCCGCAGCCGGACCGGGTCGCCCAGGGCCTTGAAGACCTTCGCCAGCTCCACCGCGTGGTCCTCGGCGAGCGGCGCGGTCAGCAGGCCGGGGCAGCAGCCGCCGGGGCCGTTCTGCCCGAGCACCACGAATTCTTGATTCGACATGTCTCTATGTTGACGCCTGTCGATTCAAGGCGCAAGCTTGAATCGAAGTCGATCGATACAAGAGGATCGAGGAGATCGCCATGTCCCGTGTTCAGCTGGCCCTCAACGTTGCCGACCTCGAAGCGTCGGTGACCTTCTACTCCAAGCTCTTCGGCGCCGAGCCCGCCAAGCGACGCCCCGGCTACGCGAACTTCGCCATCACCGAGCCCCCGCTGAAGCTCGTCCTCATCGAGGGCGAGCCCGGCCAGGACACCCGCCTGGACCACCTCGGCGTCGAAGTTGAGAGCACCGAAGTGGTCACGGCCGCCACCGAGCGCCTCAAGGCGGCCGGCCTGGCCACCTTCGAGGAGAACGACACCTCCTGCTGCTACGCGCTCCAGGACAAGGTCTGGGTCCACGGCCCCGGCCGCGAGCCCTGGGAGGTCTACGTCGTCAAGGCCGACGCCGACACCCTCGACAAGCCCACCGACAACACCCCGGACGCGTGCTGCGGAACCACCTCCTGCTGCACGCCCGACGAGCAGTCCATCAACCCCGGCCAGGCGCTGGCCGAGGCAAAAGCTGCGGCAGGCTGCGCCTGCGGCGGCTGACCTCGTTCCGAGATGTAACCGCTCAAGGGCCCAAGCCGCACGACGCGCGGGTGGCGGAGCGCGTCTGCTCCCAACCCTGGTGGCGGTCCGGGTACGACATCAAATCCCGCACCTATGCGATCCGTTACTTTGTCGCCACCGGCAACGCCTCATACTCCGACATGGAGTTCGGGCTGTTTTCGATGCTCGGCGCTCGGCGCGCTCGACTCGGTCCTGAAAGCCGTGGTGCCGTCGACGACCCCGTACATGGATGCCGCCGTCGAGGAGCCGCGGGTGCCAAGGGGAGCGCGAGCACGAGGTCCCGGACGAGGATGTCGCCCGCCTCTCCCTGCTGGCCCACGCCAACCTCGACATCCTGGGCCGTTACTCCTTCCTCGGCTCCCCACCGGACGGCGGGGACTTGCGGCCCCTGCGCAACCCGGCTGGCGCCGGGCTCGACGAGGAGGGCACTGACGGCTGGCAGGCCGTACGACGACGCCCACGCGGGGCCTTCTTGCTCGTCAGCGGCGATGAGCAGGTACTGGAACGCGGAACGGCCGAAACCAGGTGCCGCCTGGCGGGATGCGAATGGTCCGCCGTGCCTGCCCCCGGGGGCGGCGGCTGCCGCCTCACGGTGTGCCGGCGGCGGGAGTCAGGGCGGTGTGAGGGTGTCGAGTCGTGCGGCGAGGTCGGGGTGGGCGGCGGCCAGGTGGCGTCGGGTGGCGGCCAGGGGGGCGATGAGGGCGGCGGGGTCGTCGTGGGCGAGGGCTGTGTGGAGCTCGCCGACGGGGCGGCGGGCGGCGGGGGGAAGGTCGGTGAGTGCGGTGATCTGGCCGGCGAGGCGGCGCAGGTCGGCGGCGTTGCGGCGGGCCCAGGTGGCGGTGTTGCGGTCGGCGGCCCGGGCCTGTCTGGTGGCCGTCACGCGCTGTTCGCCGGTGGTCCCGGCGGGGCCGGGGCGGCCGCGCAGGTAGCGGCGTTCGGCGGCCTGGCGGCTGGCGACGCCCAGGGGGTGGGCGAGGTCGGCCCAGCTGGCGCCCGCGTCCCGGGCCGTTTCGATCAGGCCGGTCTCCCACCCGGCGAGCCGCTCGCGGACCTGCCGCAGCAGCGACAAGGAGGCCAAGGCCTGTTCCGGGCCGGGGCCGGCAGCGTCGGGGGCGTTCGAGGTCCTGTGCTGGGCTTCGCGCAGGGCGTCGTCTATGGCGTGCAGGGCCGCCGCGGCGGCGAGGAACGACGCCGGGCTGTGGGCGTCGGTGCTGGACGGCGGCGGTTGGTCGGCCGGGGTCACGGGCACCTCCCTCGGGTTGTCATCATGTGGACGACATCGTGATTGTCATCCGTTGGATGACATGTTACAACAGTGTCAGTGAGGCGCATTGGCAGTAACTGCCTGAACCTTCTGGAGGTGTTTTCACGATGTTGATGCGCACTGACCCCTTCCGTGAGCTGGACCGGCTGGCGCAGCAGCTGATGGGCCCGGGCACCTGGTCCAAGCCGTCGGTGATGCCGATGGACGCCTACCGCGAGGGTGACGATTACGTGGTGGCCTTCGACCTTCCCGGTGTCACCGCGGACGCGATCGACATCGACGTCGAGCGGAACATGCTGACGGTCAAGGCCGAGCGCCGGTCCGTGACGAAGGCCGACGACGTGCAGATGGAACTGTCCGAGCGGCCGCTGGGCGTCTTCTCTCGCCAGATCGTGCTCGCCGACACCCTCGACACCGAGCACATCAAGGCCGACTACGACGCGGGTGTGCTCACCCTGCGCATCCCGATCGCCGAGCGCGCCAAGCCCCGCAAGATCTCCATCGGCGTCGGATCCGGTCACCAAGAGATCTCCGGCTGACGTCGGCCGAACAGGTGCGGAGGACGCGTAGCCGAGCTCCCTCCCACCCCGCCCTCCGCCTTCCGGGGGGCAGTTCGAAGAAGAGGGACGCGGTCGAGATGACTCTGCACCTGCCGCCTCCCTCGACCACCTGAAGGAACGCGGCGAGTGCGGCGCCCTGGAGGAAGCTGAGCGCGCGGCCCGCATGGTGCTCGACCTGCTGGACGCGCACCTGGTCGGCGAAGTCCGCGCTCAGCTCGCGGCACGCCTGCCGGAGGACTTCGCCCTGACCTTCCTCAACTCGCTCCGGAGCGCCGAGCCGCTGCCGCCGGAGCGGTTCGTGCGGGCGACCACGGCCTGGATCTGGATCGGGCGCCCCCGAGCGGACCGCGACGGGGCCATCGGTGCCGCACTGCCAGCGGTCGCCGACACCGCGGGCGAGGCCCCGCTGGGCCCGTTCCTGCTGCGATTCCCCGTCGGCTACGACCTGCTACTCGGACGTTCCTACCCCTCCTGACCACCCGCCCCGGTGTCCGCACACCGGCGACAGCAAGAAAGGCAACCACTCCCGTGATCTCCGACCGGCTCGCACCGCACCAGCCGCACCCCTTCGGGGCGGCGTACGAGCAGATGCTGGAGAAGGTCCGCTACGAAGGCGCCTACCCCACCCGTGAGAAGGCCGACGAGGTCGTCCGCCTGGTCCTGTCGGGGCTGGGACGCCAGCTGACGGGCGACGAGCGTGTCGACCTGGCCGCCCGGCTACCCTTCGAGGCCGCTCGCGTCCTCACCACGCAGGTCCCCGATACGCAGCCCCTGACCGGCTGGGCCTTCGTCAAGGACCTCGCCGCGCGCTCGGGCGCCTCCCTGGCCACCACCCGCTGGGACACCGGAGCCGTGTTCGGGGCCGTCGCCACGTACGCCGGCACCGACCTCACCACCCGCATCCTGCACCAGCTCCCGACCGGCTACGCGCTGCTGTTCGGCCGCGCCGAACTCACCCCGGCCGCGTAGACAGGCCGAGCCCTTCCAGCACCCGGGAATCCCTGCTGGAGGCCGTGCAGACGAAGGGGTGGTCCCTGCTCCGGGTCCACCAGGGTCTCGGTCTCGGCCAGGGCAAGCAGGGCCCCGAGAAGTTCGGGGATGTCCTGCCCGGTGGGACCACCGGGCCGCTGATCGGGGTCGGCGACATGCGCCGGGTGGCCCTCGCGCGGCATAGTGCGGGGGTGACCGCACCGGACCGCCTGGACCTGCCCGCCCGCCGACGCCGCCAGCGCGGTGTACCAGCCGATCGCCGCCGCTCCGCCCGGCCAGGAGGCCGTGGAGGTGGATGTCTTGCCGGTTGCCACCGCGATGATCGACCGCCTGGTCCGCCACGCGGAGGTCATCAGCCTCCGCGGCGACAGCTTCCGCATGCGCGGACGCGACCTCGGACGCGTCCCGCCCGCCGAGACCAGCAGCAACGACTAACAAGATCAACTGACGCAACGGGGGTCAATTCTCGACCGTCGACGGTGGGTCACGATTCGGGCTCTGTCTCACATTCCGTGCCAGAGCCACGGAGGGTCACCACATCCGCGATCATGACCGGCCTCGCGCTGCGAGGAGGACCCGTTTGCGGAGCAGGTCGAAGTTCGCGCGGCCGAACATCTGCCGTTTCAGCATTTTGATCTTGTTGTTGTGGCCCTCGATTGGTCCGGAGCTGTAGGGCATGCTCAGTCCGGCGACGACGGCGTCGAGATCGTGGCCGAGGCCGGTGGTGAAGGTGTGAAGGGCGGGCAGGTCGTCGGCCTGGACCAGGGCGATCCAGCTGTGAAGCCGGCGGCCCTGGCGGTTGTTCATCAGCTCGGCGAAGGCCCGCACGTGTCCGGCGGCCCGGTCGAGTGCGGGGCAGCGGGCGAGGATGTCCTTGAGCTGCTGGGCCTGGTCGGTGCTCAGGCTGTCGGGGTGGCGGGTGATCCAGCTGGTGACGTCCCGCACGCTGAAAGGGCTCACTGATGAGTAATCGCTCGACCTCGCCGCACGCCTAGCGCGGACGCGGGGTCAGGAAAACAGCTGCTGGCCGGTTTCTTCGCGACCCGTGCATTTTGTGAGCTTCATTCGTCGCAGGCAGCAATGGAATTCACGCCAACTCGCCCGTGAACCATGTCACATGATCTTGCGTTGAGGGCCCTGGTCTGCTGGCGATAACGTCAGGAAGTCCGCCTCTGCCGCAACTTTCTCTCCGGTGCGGCAGAGGAGAGAAAAGAGAGAAGACGGCATACGGGGCCGGGGTGGGCTCGCAACCAAACACCGGTACTCCCGCATGCCGTCTTCCCGCATACGCACTTGGGAGTGTAGATGAACCGCCGCGCTCTGGGTACTCCCGGAGTCACCGCTCTGGCAGCCTTAACGTTCGGGCTCGCCGCGCCGGCAGCCTCAGCCGCCGAGTTCAACCGCGCCACGTCCACCGCGATATCCGCCCCCGCCGCCGGCCTGGGCCTCAGAGCGTCCGTGACCGGCCGGCCACACGACACCGAAAGGGGAGAAGCGTTATATGCCCAGCGTATTCGAGAAGCCTGTCGGTGAGGAAAAGCCGGATTCATTGAAGGAGGCGATCGGGTATGGCGCGCTCAATGTGCTGCTCTTCCTGATGATCTCCTATCCGGGCGCATCCTTTATCCGCGAGCTTCTGGGATGGCGTGGCGTCGCTATTTCACCGCTCCTGGCGGCTGTTGTCGTGTGGCCGGTCTCGGTCCTCGTCGTCTACACCGAGCCACGCGCCCAGAAGCGGCCGTGGTGGCCGCGGATCGAAAAGGTGTGGAGGTGGGCCGGCGCGGTGCTCTACACCTGCCCGCCCCTGGTCCTGGCGCTCACGTTTCCCCTGGCGGTGGGCTGCGGCCTGTCCACAGGGATTCCCACACTGATCTCCCTCTCCCCACCGGTCCTCCTGATGGCCTTTTTCATCCTGCGCAGGCGCTGGCGCGACCGCCGCCCGGGCGGAAGCTCGGCGGAGTAACAGAAGACGGGACTGGAGAAGGGTGGGCTGGCCCCGCCCCGCCAACCCGACCGCCGCACGTCCCCACGCGGTCCCTCATTTCTGCGAGCACGAAGTGTGACGGCCTTCACCCAGCGTTGCCGCGAGGTGCGTCCCACCGGAGTGCCTCCTGTCATGGCTTCATACCGCTGGCGAGGAGGTCCATGGTCCGGTTGACGAGCCCCAGCAGGTCTTGTTCTTGGCCGCTGGTCACCCACTGCCACAGGGTTTCGTCGACGGCGGCCATCACGGCCACGCAGATGACGCGGATCTCCAGCGAGTCGGCCTCGCGTCCGGCGCGTTCGGCCAGGACGGCGGCGAGCATGTCCGCGTCCCGTGCGGCCTGTTCGGCCGTTCGGCCCCGGATCACGGGCACCTCCCGCGCGAGACGTGTGCGCTGGACGAGTTCGGTGCGCTCGGTGGCCGCGAGGTGCCCCAGGACGTCGAGGACGACGTGCCGCAGGGATTCGAGCACCGGCTCGCCAGCCGGGCGAGCCCGCAGTCCGGCCTCCAGGAGCGGGTCCTGTTCGTCGGTGAGGACGATGTCCTCCTTGGTGGCGAAGTAGCGGAAGACCGTGCTGGGCGAGACCTCGGCAGCCTCGGCGATCTGCTCGACCGGGGTCGCGTCGTACCCCTGCTCGGCGAACAACCGGTAGGCGGCCCGGCGGATCGCCTGCCGGGTCTGGATCTTCTTCCGCTCGCGCAGCCCGAGCTGGGGCGTCTCGGGCTGCTGGGCGGCTGTCGTACGTGCGGAGGCCATGGACGTCATTGTTCGGTATTCCTCCGGGCGGGGGTGGGCAGGCGGGCGGCCACGAGCAGCGCGACGGCCAGAGCCGCGGTACCGCTCACCGTCAGGACGAGGCTCTGACCGTGCAGGAACGCGCTGTCGGCGCTGGCGGCCAGGTGCTCGGCGCCGAGACGTTCGGCGACGGCCTGGGCGGCGCCGACGGACTCCGCAGCCGCCCCGGCTTCGGCCGCGGGCAGGCCCCCGGGGTCCAGGCGTGCGGTGTACGCGCCGGCCAGCAGGCTGCCCAGCAGCGCCACACCGACCGCGCCGCCGAACTGCCGCACGGTGGTCAGCAGCCCGGAGCCGCTGCCCGCGCGCTCGCCGTGCAGGGAGCCCAGCGCCGTGCCCATGGCGGGCACGACAGCGGCGCCGATTCCCAGTCCGGCGACCGCCAGCCACAGCGCGGTGATCCCGTAGCCGTCCCCGGCGCCGGTGGTCGAGCCGAGGAAGGCGGCGGCGGACAGCGCGAGCAGCCCGCCGGTGATCACGGCGCGCGCTCCGAGGCGCGCGGTGATCGCCCCGGTGGCTTTGGAGGCGATCACCATCCCGGCCATCAGCGGCAGCATCCCCAGACCGGCGCCCAGCGTGTCGTAACCGAGGACGCCCTGGAGGTACTGGGGCAGCACGAACATCAGCCCGGCCAGGACGAGCGAGATCAAGGTGGCGGCCGCGGTGCTCCACAGAAAGGCGCGCTCACGCAGCAGGGACACATCGAGCATGGGCCGCGGCTGGCCGCGCCCCCGCCACACGAGGGCGGCCAACAGCGCCAACGAGGCCAGGAACGCGCCCGCGATCAGCGGACTGGCCCAGCCGCGAGCGGGCCCCTCGTTGAGCCCGAAGATCAGCGCGCCCAGGCCTGTGACCGTGAGCAGTGTGGACACGGCGTCGATGCGGGGCGAGGCCGGATCCCGGGTCTCAGGCAGCAGGAAGACGCAGGCGGCGATCCCTATGAGCACCAGCGGCACGTTGATGAAGAAGACCGAGCCCCACCAGAAGTGCTTCAGCAGCCAGCCGCCGACGAGCGGGCCGAGCGGCAGGCCCAGCGCGGAGACCGCGGAGATCGCGCCGAGCGCCCGGGTGCGCTCCTCAGGCGCGAACAGCGAGGGGAGCGCCGCCAGGGCCAGCGGCATGATCAGCGCGGCCCCGGCCCCCATGACCGTACGGGCGGCGATGACCAGCTCGGCGGTATGCGCCAGCGTTCCCAGCAGAGAGCCGGCCAGGAAGACGCCGAGGCCGCAGACGAGCATGCGGCGGCGGCCGAAACGGTCGCCCAGCAGTCCCGCCGGGAGCATCAGGGCGGCGAACACCACGATGTAACTGTTGGCGATCCATTGCAGCTGCCCGCTGCCGGCGCCCAGCTGGGCGGACATCGACGGGAGCGCCACGTTCAGGATCGTCGTGTCGAAGCTGAGCACCAGATTCGCGGCGACCAGGGCGACCAGGGCCCACCAACGCCGCGGATCAGCTCTCGCGGGCGTGGACACGGCCGACGGGGCGGACACCGGGCACGACAAGAGGCACCTCCAAGAAAGACGACACTCATATGAGTGTAGACCTTCATGTGAAAGTGAACTGTCAGTTTCTTGTTCGGTGGGCCTGTACGTCTCGTCCGCGGCCCTGAGGATGCCGACCCGGCCGCGACCGAATCAGGCGGCCCGGTCGAAGCCGGCGGCGGCCAGGTCCTGGCCGCGCAGCAGGGTGAAGCCGACGCCGAGTTTCGGGTCGTACGCCTCAGGGTGGATACCGAGCTCGTGCGTGCTGTACTCGCCGAACCTGTTGATGTGCTCGGGTCAGGTACGGCGAGATGTGGGCCAGGTCCTCCGGCTCGATCGTCCAGCCCTCTTCCAGCAGAGGCCCCGCTCGCCCCCGGCCCCGTGCGCCCATTCCTTCCATCTCGCCGGTCACGGCGGGGGTGCGTGACGAGTGCGGGGGCAGCGGATGCACCGCCCAGGACGCTGCCGAGCGACCGGCTCCGTGTCCGCGAGCAGATCCATATCCTCGGGCCGCCGTGTCTCCCGGGCTGCGGTGCTGGACGCGCTGCCCGTCCACGTGCCCGTGTCGGCTGTGGGGTGTTCAGCCGTCGGGGGTGGTATTGAGGGCGCCGCAGGACCAGCAGTCCCACTCGCTGGGCAGTCCCGCATCACGATGAGTCTGCTCCTGCTGATGACCGCGTGGCTGCTGCCAAAGCGTCAGTCCCCGCGGACACTACGTAAGGTGCTCTCCGGAGCCGCGGTCGCTGTGGCTGTGTTGCCGACGCTGCTGCTGATTCTGATCGCCGAGGCGATGGGCTGGAGAGTGCTGTGAGCAGGCTGAGCACAGAGGTGCCGTGCGCGGCCGGCGCGCGGCGTATCCGTCTGATCGTCGCCCGTGCCCACACATCGATGACGTCTTGGTCGGCAGGCCCGTGTGCCGGTGCGTCTCGCGCCAGGAAGCGCGGGACCGTCATGGGCGATCCGGGCTGGGGGTGTCCCCCGCCCCGTTCGCTGGAGACGGTGTCTGACCGTGCTCGAGACGTGTCTGCGCGAGGCGAACGGCCCGCCACCCGCAGGCCGCGCAGCCGCGTGAGAACCACAGGAAGACCCTCACCGGTCCGCCCGTCGAGAGCAGCTCAGGCTGCTGCCCTCACTGTGGCCGCCTAGTCGGTGTCCGTCGCTGCCGGCACGGCGATCCGGCTCCGGTCCAGGGGACGGCGGGATGAGACGAACTCCCCTCTGATCGTTGACTCGTGGTAATGCAGATCCCGGCCTCGATCTATGCGGCGGCTCTCTCCCACCACCCCGGGCCGGGGGAGAGCTGCTGAGCCGCCGGCCGGTCTTGGCCGGTCGGCGGCGAGGCAGGGCGTGGGGGCGAGGGGTCAGGGTGTGGTGGTGAGGGTGGGCCAGAGGGTGGTGGCGGTGAGGGGACGGGCCAGGCGGCGTGCCCAGTAGGTTTCGTCACCGTCTTCGTCGCGCCAGGACCACAGGCGGGTGGTGGCGAGGTGGAGCGGGTTGAGCTGCGTGATGCCGATGGCGCCGTGGAGTTGGTGGGCGATGCGGGCGATCTCGGCGGCCGAGGCGGAGGCCTGGGTCTTCGCGGCGGCGATGACGACGTGTGCGGCCGGGCCGCCGGGATCCAGCGGGGCGGCGGCCTGGACGGCGGTGCGGACCAGGGCGGTCTCCTCGATCAGCCGCGCTTCTTCCTGTTTGACGGCCTGGAATCGGCTGAGCGGACGGCCGAACTGGGTGCGGGCGGTGGTGTGGGCGACCGTCAGGTCGACGCAGCGTTCGGCAGCACCGGCGATCAGGGCGGAGCGGGCCAGGGCCGCGCGGAGCCGGGCCTCGTCGAGCAGTTCGGGGGAGATCCGGCGGACGTGGGAGGCGGGGATCTCCAGGGTGGCGAGGTGCAGGTCGTCGCGGGGTTCCTCGGCGAGGTTGGCACCGGGGGTGAGGCTGGCCTGGTCGGGGGTGAGGGTGAACAGGACGGGGCCAAAGGGGGCGGTGGCCAGGACGACCACGGCGGTGGCGGCGCGGGCCCAGGGGACGCGGCGCAGGGTGCCGGTGACCAGCAGGGTGTTGTCGTCACCCAGGCAGCCGGCCGAGCCGACGGGCGAGGGGGCCGGGTGGGCGTAGCGGATCGTCAGCTCGGGGGCGATGGTGTAGCTGAGCGGGCCGTCGGGGACGGGGAGGCCCGCGCGGCGCAGCAGGGGGCGGGCGACCAGGGCGGTCTCGGCGAGAGGGGCGGGGACGGAGCGGCGTCCTGCTTCCTGGGCAGCGGCGAGGAGTTGGGCGGTGGAGGCGCCGGGGGAGGGGAGGGCCACGGCATCGGGGGCGGTGGTGTTGGTGACGGTGGGGACGGCGCCCGCATCGGTGTAGAAGGCGGTGGTGTCGTAGGCGTCGGCGGAGATGACGGGGGCGTTGGTGTCGATCGTGTGGGTGTTCATCAGTGCTGCCGTGTGGGTGTTCATCAGTGCTGCTCCAGACCACGCGTGATGATGCCACGAAGGATTTCGTTGGTGCCGCCGCGCAGCGTGTAGCCGGGGCTGTGCAGCAGGGCGAAGGCGAGAAGTTCGGGGTGGCTGCCGGGTGTGGCGTGTGAGTCGGCCGGGGTCGGCAGGATGCTGCGGACGGTGTCGACCAGCGCGCCCTCCAGGCGGGTACCGAGGTCTTTGACCAGGGCGGCCTGGGTGTCGGGCGAGTGCCCGGCGTCCAGGGCCGCGGCCACGCCGAGGGACAGCTGACGAACACTGTGCAGACGGGCCGTCAGGATGCCTACCTGGACGAGCTGTTCTGCCGTGGCCGAGCGCTGCTCCAGTTCGCGGAGCAGGGAGACCAGCAGAGGGAAGGTGGACAGGTAGCGCTCCGGGCCGCTGCGTTCGAAGGCGAGTTCACCGGTGACCTGCTTCCAGCCGCTGCCCCGCTCCCCGAGCAGCATGCCGTCGGGGACGTCGACGCCTTCGAGGTGGACGGCGTTGAAGCGGTGCTCGCCGCTCATCAGGCGGATCGGCTCGATGCGTACGCCCGGCGCGCGCAGGTCGACGATGAACTGGCTGAGCCCCGCGTGCTTGTCCTCGGCGTCGTCGGTGCGGGCAAGGACGATGGCGTAGTCGTTGACGTGGGCGCCGCCGGTCCACATCTTGGTGCCGGTCAACCGCCAGCCATCGGCGGTACGTTCGGCGCGCGTGGCGACCGAGGCGAGGTCGGACCCGCTGTTCTTCTCGCTCATGCCGATGGAGAAGAAGCACTGCCCTGCGGCGATCCGGGGCAGGAAGAAACGGCGCTGCTCCTCGGTGCCGTGCTGGAGGATGGACGGGCCGGCCTGCCGGTCGGAGACCCAGTGGGCGCTGACCGGGGCTCCGGCGGCGAGCAGCTCCTCGATCACCACATAGCGGTCCAGGAAACCGCGGCCGGCGCCGCCGTACTCGGTGGGCAGGGCCATGCCGACCCAGCCGCGCTCGGCGCAGCGGCGGCTGAAGCCGGGGTCCCAGCCGGCCAGCCAGGAGTCGGGGCGGCCGAGCACGGTGCCGCGGGCGCGCTCCTCGTCGGCAAAGGCGCGGACCTCGGCGCGGAGCCTGCGGGCCGATTCGGGCAGGGCGACATCGGGGAACGCGATCGGTGAAAGCGTCGGGGTCGGTGAAAGCGTCGAAGGCGACATGGCTCATTCGCTCCCGGGTCGGTGAATTGATTGATGCATTTCTTTGCGTCACGGAGCTTCGTCACGGAGCTTCGTCACGGAAACCGATCAGCCCGTGGGGTGCAGCAAGGAAGGGTCGAAGCCGGCTTCGCGGAGCACCTCGTCGGTGTGCTGGCCGATGCCCGGGCAGGGTCGCAGCTCCGGCTCCGGGTCGGCCGAGTAGCGCACCGGGCGGCCGATGACCCGGTAGCGGCCCTCGGTGGGGTGTTCGGCCTCGTACAGCAGGCCGCCCTCTTGGGCGTAGGCGGTGGTGGCGGCGGAGGCAAGGTCGAGCACGGGGGCGGCGGCGATGCCCGCCCGGTCGCAAAACGTCTGCCACTCGGCGCTGGTGTGTCGCGGCGTCAGCTCCGCGAGCAGCGGATAGAACGCGTCGGCGTTGCGGGCCCGGTCGGGGCCGGTGGAGAAGCGCGGGTCGGCGGCCAGTTCGGGGCGGCCCACGAAGGCGGTGAAGTCCCGCCAGTTGCGGTCGCTGTGCGGCAGGATGCACATCCAGCCGTCGGCGGTGCGCAGGGCTCGGCGCTGCGGGCTGAGTGAGCGGGCCGAGCCGAAGGCTCCGTCGGCCTCCAGAGCGGCCGCTCCCAGGTGCTCGACCAGGTTGAAGGCGAGCATGGTGTCGGCCATCGGGACCTCGATGTGCTGTCCGGTGCCGCCGTGCTCCCGGTAGTGCAGTGCGGCCAGTACCGACTGGGCGATCTGCATGCCGCAGATCTTGTCGGCGAGGACGGTGGGAACGTAGTGCGGTTGGCCGGAGACCTGGTGGTTGAGCCAGACCAGGCCGCTGGCCGCCTGGATGATGTCGTCGTAGGCGGCGTGCGTGCCGTAACGGCTGTCGCTGCGGAAACCCTGGGCGTTGGCGTAGATCAGGCCGGGATTGACGGACGCGACGTCGTCGTAGCCCAGGCGGAGCTTCTCCAGGGCCTGCGGGCGCAGGTTGGTGATGAAGACGTCGGCGGTGCGCAGCAGGGCGAGCAGGGCGTCGCGGCCGTGCGGGGCCTTGAGGTCGATGGCGGCGCTGCGCTTGTTGCGGTTCAGGTTGAGTGCCGGGCCACCCATGCCAGGGTGGCGCCGCGGCGGGTAGTGGCGCGTCATGTCGCCCGTGGGCGGCTCGACCTTGATCACGTCCGCGCCCAGGTCACCGAGTTCCTTGGCGGCGTACGGGGCCATGATCACGCCGGCCAGTTCGATGACGCGGACTCCGGCGAGGAGTCCGCGGCCGGACGGGCCGCTCGGCTTCTCGGGCATCTTGCGGTGCCTCCTGGGGTATCGGGTGGGACGGGTGAACGGAGGTGCGGGGATCGCGGCAGTGCGGGTCCCGGAGAATCCGGAGAACCCGGAGAAGTGGCCTAGCGCCACTGGAGCGCGGCAGACCCGAGCGGGGAACGTCGGCCGGCCTGTGGGACCGTGCGTCCGCTGTACGCGAACGGTGTCGCCGGTTCGGTGAGCGGGCCGAAGTCGGTCTCGGCGGTCGACAGCGCGGCGAACGGCGTGCGCCCGGGCCGGGGCAGGTCGAGTACGTCCTCCCGTGCGAGGAGTCCGAGTTCCTGCACCCAGTGGCAGACCCCGGCCAAGGTCACGCGGATCCGCCAGGAGCCGCCCTCGGTCGCACGCCGGCGCAGGACCGTTGCCACGGCGGCGGCCCCGAGGTAGGCGGCGAGGTAGTCATTGAGCAGGTACGTCGGTGGCAGCGACGGCCGGTCGGTCCACTCCTCGATGGCGAATCCAGTTGCTGAGCAGGCGAGTTGGTCGAACCCGCCGCGTTGGCCCCAGGGCCCTTCGGCGCCCCAGGCGTGGTATTCGAGGGTGATGAGTCCGGGGCGGCGCCGGACGAGTTCCTCGGTCGACGCCCCGTACCGGGCAAGTCCCCGGTAGGCGTGCACGAAGACGTCCGCGTCCTGGAGCGCGTCCTGGAAGGCCGCACGGTCGTGGTCGTCGCGCAGGTCGCAGTAGGCATTGCGCTTGCCGCCGCCGGTCATGGCGATCATCGGGATCGGGTCGGGGCGGTCGGGGCGCGACAGGTGCAGCACGTCGGCGCCGAACTGGGCGAGGAGCCGCGCCGCGACGGGACCCGCGATGACATGGGTGAGATCGAGCACCCGTACGCCCGCGAGAGCCTCATCGGCCTCACCGATCGGCTCCAGCGGCCGGACCGGTCCGTCACCGACGCGTTCGATCTCGACGACCGGACGCTGGGCCACGTACCGCCCGGCGGCGTGCGCGAGCCACTCGTCGCGGGTGCGCACGACGCAGGCGGCGCCACCCCGCGCGCAGATGGCCTCCTCCAGTGTGAAGGCGTCCCAGTCGGCCGTGGCCTGCGCGATCCCCACCTTGTCGAGCCCGCACCTGAGCACGGAGCCGACCGCGTCCCGCAGATGCGGGTAGGTGGTGATGAGGAAGATCCACCGGCCGTCGCGTGCCCGGTAGAAGTCGTTGTTGCCGAGCAGCGTCGGATCGTCGAGCAGAGTGCCGATCGGGCGCCCGGAGAGCGTCGTGTGATACGTGGCCATGAGCTGGTCGATCGCGGCCCCGGCCTGCACCTGAACCCTCTGGTGCCGGTGGCCGCGCTGTTCGCCGAGCGCCGCCGTCTGCCGCCCGAAGACAGCGATCGCGGCGGACATGGCATCGGCGAGGCGGTGCACCGAGGGCACCAGGGGATCGGCTCCGACGACGGCGATGTCCTCGGCTCCCCGGGCCGGATCAGGGTCGCCGAGGGTGTGCAGCAGCCGGGAGAGCATCTCGCCGACAGAGGTCGGCGAGATCGTCTCGGTCGTGGTCAGCGTGTGCGAAGTCATGCCGGGATGCTCGTTCCCAGTGCTGCACGAACGCCCGGATTCACGGATATCCGTGAATCGATGCGGATGTCACGTCCGCCTCTCCTGGATGTGCGCGAGCAGCCGGGCCGCCGCCCGGTCCAGACTCAGCCGCTCCGAGCGGCCGCGACGCCGGTGCGTCAGAACGAGGGCGCCCGTGACGACGGGGCCGTCGGTGACGGGGATCGCGAGCGCGCTGACCTCGGGGTCGGCCAGACCCTCGCTGCGGCTGATGCGCGACGCGCGGATCGCGGGAAGAGCGCGGCGGAACTCCGCGACCGCCTCGGGGTCATGGCGGGCGAGCTCGTCGAGCAGCCCACGGCGCTCCGCCTCGTCGGTGAAGGCCAGCAGCAGCCGGCCCGCGGCGGTGCGCAGCAGCGGCCGGGCCATATGCTCGTCGGCGAGCGGCAGGAGGCGGGGGATCTCGTCCTCGCCGCCGCGCGCGAGGTGCACGGCGTCGAGCCCGACCCGCACCGTGAGCAGCACCGGGGTACCCGCGACGCGGCTCAGTTCGTTGAGCTCGGCCTGACTGATCTGCGGGACGACCCGGCCGGCGATGAGGTTGAGGACATGCGGGGCGGGCCCGAGCCTGAAGCGTCCGTGTTGTTCCAGCAGAAAGCCGGTCGCGGCAAGGCCGTTGACCAGATCCTGCACCGAGCTCGCCGGCGCCCCGACCGTCCGCGCCAACTCGGCCACGGTCACCCCGCCCGGCCCCCGCGCGGCGGCCTCCAGGATCCCTGCGACCCGGTCCACCGTACGGTGACGCCGCCGTCGGCCGTGCTCGCTCATCCCGCCCCACCTTGTGCTTCTCGTACGCCGCCGGCCACCAGCTTGTCCTTCTTGCTTGTACGCCGCCGGTCACCAGCGCCGACACAGCTCGTCGATCCTTTCCCGAACCACCCCGACGAGCAAGCCGTCCCCGGCCCCGCTGACGTCACAAGCCCGGCAGAAGAAGGTGGTTCACGCAAAGGCGGAAGGATCGTCTCCGGGTCGAAGCCGTCCGCCTTGGCGAGCTCATCGAGGTGATGGCACGTTGCGCGGTGGACGTCCCAGGCCCTGTCGAGTCCCTTGCCTCGAAACCCGCCGCCACACCCACACCGAGCACGGCGAACAGCCGCCCGCGAACCGATTCCTCACGCCTCCCCGTGCGCGCTGGCGCACACCTACGACCAGGTAATTGCGGTTGCCCTGAGCAACGTACCGGCCTCGCAGGCCCTGGAGTCGTACCTGAACCGCGTCGAGGCGGACGCCGGCAAAGGGACAAGATCCTGAGACAAGTCGCCGTGACCCCGGGATGAGACACACCGAGAACACGCAGACCGCCATCACGGAACGGGACATTCTAGTGGGGGGCCTACGCGTGCAGGCCGGCTACGAGGAGCTCGCCTCGCTCGTGAGCACCCTCTGGCCCGACCGCCACGAATCCGGCCCATCCCCCGGCGGGACCCTGGTGAAGATCCGCTGCATGCGCCGCACCCTCCACTTGTGGCCCGCAGACCAGGCCGCCGATGCCCACACCGCCACACCGCGCCTGCGCCTGGGCGCTACCCTCGCCACCGCTCGCCGGCACGACCTGAACCAGACCGGTCTCCAGCGCTGGCGGCAACGGGCCGTCGACGCGCTGGCGGGCGGGGCCAGGTCGCCGGGGGAATTCCGTCAGCCGACGACAGGGGGCACAGCCCAGGAAGTCGCGAACTCCCTGATGAACGCCCACGCGCCCGCGTGGTCTACGGCTCCGCCCGCGAGCGTCGGAGTCACATCGAATCTGTCGGCCATGCCGCCGACCCTATGTGCCCGCCTGCGTGGAGCGGGCCTCGCGCTCGCCCACCTCGGCGCCCTGACACGCGGCTCACCTCCGGTTGCGTGGAGCGGGCCCTTCGGGATCTGTGGTGTTGGGATGGTTTTGCTCTTTCGTTACTAGGTGCTGGGTGTGTGGGGTGGGTGTGCCGGTTCGGTGGTGTGTTGTGCTGAGGGAGAGTGTAGGAGGGGGTGGGTTGGGGGTGCCTGGGTACTGCTTTGTCTGTCCGGTCGGGTTTTTTGGTGGGGGGTGTGGGGGTTGGGTCGTGTGGTGGTGTGTCGTTGTTGGCGTGCCCGGGAATCGAGTCTTGACGGTTGGGTCGGCCTGGTAGTTGCTGCCTCGGGTCTCTGCTGGCTTCGGCCTTTGGTGTCTGGTGCGGTGGCACGTTTTCTCGGCTTTCGGCGCCCGACTGGCTGACCTCCGCTTGCGTGGAGCGGATGTACCGGTCTTGCCGGCCACGGCGGCTGTACTGCGGTTCACCTCCGCTTGCGTGGAGTGGGCGGTGTTGCGTTTGCGTCATGGTCGTGAGGTGTTGGCTGGCGTCCTTCTTTGTTTCTGGAGGGGAGTCTGGGTCCTTCGGTGCGGGGGTGCGTGGCGACGGGGGTCTCGGTCTCTCCGGGTCCTTGGTGGCCTGTCTGCGGGCCATCGGTGTGGGGTGGGCTTTGTTGCATGGCCGGGGTGTTCGTCATCGCGTACATGTGTCACTGGCATGTTTCGGGCCGCGTGGCGTGCTGTCGCTGTGGTTTGGTGAAGTCTGTGGGGGAGTGTGCTGGGGTGTTCGGGGGGGTGTTTGAGTGGGTGTGTCTTGACCTTGAGTGTGCTTGATGTTTGAGGGTTGGCGTTCATGACGCGTTTTCTTGATTTTGTTCGCCCTGCTGCTGGGGCGGTTTTGATGAGTGAGTGGCTCACCGGCACGGCTGAGCGTTCGCGTTTGGCCGCTGACGTGGTGGTGGACGGGTGGGAGGCGGCCCGGAGGCCTTCCGGGCGTCTGGCGCAGCATGTTTTCCTGTCCGCGGGTGGTGCCGGTCTTCTCTTTTACGCGCAGTGGGCCAGTGACGGGGATCACTTGGCGTGGGCCGGTGCTCATCGTGCCGGGGCCGTCAGCCGCGTCGACACGGTCGTGCCCGGCATCCGGCGTTCTGGTCTTGTCCGGACTCGTCTCATGCGCAGTGTGGTTCACGACGCGGAGGGGCCGGTTGGTCTCTTCGTGGTGAGTGCGATGGCGGTGGATGAGGTGGAAGCCGCCGTCGTGCCGGTGCCGGGCCTGCTCGGGGCGCATGTCCACCTGGCATCAGAGGGTGAGCGGGTGAGGGTCGTCACCGAATGGGCCGACGCTGCCTCTTATGAGGCCGTCATCACCGGTGGGGTCGGCTGCCAGCGGTACACGCTCTACCGTGCGTTCGAGGACGATCGCCGCTAGGTGCTGTGCCCGGGGCTGGTGGGCGTGCGTGTTCTCGGTGGTTGTGTCCTGGCCGGGGCGGCCGGCGGAGCGCCGGGCCCGGCTTCTTCTGGCTGGGTGCGGCGCTCCTGGTGTCTGGTGGTGGCGTCTTGGGAGGTCACGGCCGCGTGGAGGATGTCGGCGTGGTTGAACGTGAGCCGGGGTGGCGGGTCCGCTGTCGTGGTGGACAGCCCGCGGCTGCTCTCCATGATCTTGAGCTTGTCGCGGCTGGCCCGCGGCGCGCGGCCGGCCGCACCGTTCGCGGTGAAGGAGGGCTGGCGTTCCTCTGTCTCCAGATGGAGAGTGATCGTCTGCCGTGGCACGGCCCGTGCCGCCTTCTCGGAGTTGCTCTCCCATAGCAGCGCCTTCCCAGGCTGTCTGGGTCTCGGAGAGCACCTGGTGCACGAGCGCCACCTGGACGGAGGCCGGCTGGTGGGTGGGTGAGCTCTTCTCCTGGTACGGGCAGACCCGGTTGCTGGTTCTTCTGCCTGGTACTGGGCTGTTCCAGTTCTCCTTGCCGGGGGTGTGGGGTTCCGCCCGGCTGCTCTGGGCGGGTGTGTCGGGTGGCCCGGTTGCGGGTTGTGGGCTGGGCCCTGGGGCTGGGGGGAGGGGGCGGGGTGCCGGGCCGGGGGTGGGATACCGGCTTCGGTGGCTGGGGCTGGGGCTGGGGCTGGGGTGCCGGGCGGGCGCGGAGTGGTCGCGTGGAGGGGGTCTGGCCGCTGCGGGCCGGTGGCGGCTGGGGGAGGGTGGGCTCGCCGGGGCTGGTGGTCTGGGGTGCCGGGCTGGGCCGGAGCTGCCGTATGGCTGGGACCGGGTCTCCCTTCGGGCTGGTGGGGGCTGGGGGAGGGTGGGCTGGCCGGGGTTGGTGGCCAGGTGGTGCCCGGGTCGGTCCGGAGCTGCCGCGTGGCCGGGGCCGGGCCCCCGCGGGTCGTCGTACGGCTGGGGGCCTCCGGGGGGGGCGGGGGAAGTGGCGGGGCCGGCGGGGCCGGGGGTGGGGTCTTGGGCAGGGGTTTGGTTGCCTTCCGGGGCTGGGCCCCGGGGGGCAGGGCGGGGGGTGGCTGCTACTGGTGGCGGGGCTTGGTGGGTTGGTTGCTGGTTGCTGGTTGCTGGTTGCTGGGTGTGTGCGTTTGGTTGCGTGGGGTGGGTGGGGTGTGAGGTGGGGCATGGGGTGTGGGTCACGTACGAGTGCGGGTAGTGGCCCGGCCATCCCCGGTTCCGGACATTTCGGGTGTTTGGGTGGGTGGTGGGGGTGGGGGTCTACGGGGTGGGGTCGTAGGTCACACCTTTGCCAGGGGGTTCCGGCGCCGCTAACAATTACGGGGTCGCTGGGCGCCGTCGATCGAGACGCGGCGCTTTTTCCGCGCCGTTTCCGGGCCACTGCGACGTACGCGATTTGGAAGAGGTTCAGCTCAGTTATGCGCTCCACCATCTCCGGCTATACCCGTCTGCCCAAGGTTCATAAGCTTTCCGCCGCCGGCATCGCCGCGGCCGGCATCGCCGCTCTCGCTTTCGCCGCGGTTCCGGCGTCCGCCGATGAGCGGGCCCTGGACGTCAAGCCTGTCGCGTGGAGCACCACCGCCTCGGTCGCCGCCGAGGAGCAGGTGCGGGGTGAGCTGGCCCAGCGTGTGGCCGGTGCCGCCGCCCAGGCCAAGACCGACGCCGCTGCCGCGCGGAAGGCCGCCGCGGATGCCGTGGTGAAGGCGAAGGCGGAGAAGGAGCGCGCGGAGAAGGAGGCCGCGAGCCGGTCCGAGGACCGTAAGCCGGTCAAGGCCGCCCCCGCCCCGCTGCCCCCGCCACCCCGGCTGCTCCGGCTCCTGCTGCTCCGGTGAAGAAGGCTTACGCCGATAACCTGGACGGCTGGATCAACGAGGCGATCGATGTCCTGCGCGCCAAGGGCATTCCCGCTTCTTTTGAGGGCGTGAAGCGGAATATCATGCGTGAGTCGACGGGTAATCCCCGGGCGATCAACAACTGGGACTCCAACGCCGCGGCCGGTATTCCTTCGAAGGGTCTGCTGCAGATCATCGATCCGACGTTCAAGGCGTATCACGTCGAGGGCACGTCCTGGGACATCTACGACCCGGTCGCGAACATCGCCGCGTCCTGTAACTACGCGGCCGACAAGTACGGCTCGATGGACAACGTCAACTCCGCCTACTGAGAACCGGCCGGTCCTGGCCCGCACCCCCGCTGATACGGGCGGTGGCACCCCCGCGCAAAGGGGGTGCCACCGCCCGTTTCGCGTTCCCCGCCCGCCTTCCCGCCCCGCCCCGTCCCGGCCTGTCCGGGCCTGTCCGGGCCTGCCCCCGGCCTGTCCGGGCCCCGGTCCGTCACGGCCTGGTTTGATCCTGCTCCGGCTGTGCCCGGGCCGTGCCCGTCCGCAGTGCCCCGGTCCCCGCTGCATACCGGGCTGCCCGGCCGTGCCCCGGGCTGCCCGGCTCGGCTCGGTCCTGGCCGCGCCCGGTCCTGTCCCGCTGTGTCCCGGCCGCGTTCGGCCCGCCTGCGGGCGGTGTGCGTCGGGCGGGGCCCCGCCTTGATCGTGTTCTTTGGTCCGAGACTGGCAGAGGGGCGGGCGGTCTTGCCGGGATCCTTGTCTGCGGTCTGCGGTCTGCGGTCTGCGGTCTGCGGTCTGCGGTCTGCGGTCTGCGGTCTGCGGTCTGCGGTCTGCGGCAGTGTGGCCGGCGGGCCGGGACCGGATGCCTTCGCGTCCGTCTGCTCTCGTCTGGGGAGCGGCCCGGTGTGTGATCGGTCGCTGCCTGGGTCCGTCTTCAGTCGTCCGGGTTCTGGGCGGGGTATTGCCGGTCGGCGGCGTTCATCGCGGTGCCTGGTGCGGCAGTGGGGTGGAAGCAGTTGCCGTTGGCCCGCACTGTGATCGAGTTCCGCTGGTGGTCGATGTGGAAGGGCTCGTCTCCGCGTAGGTTCCGGGTCAGGTGCCGTCTTGTGCCGGTGAGTGGGTGACGATGACGCAGGTCTGCCCCGGCGGGGTCTGGCTGGTGTCTGCCCACGGTTCCACGGTCAGTTCCAGTGGTGCTTCACCGTCGTTCTTGACCAGCGGCCGTGCGGTTCCCCCAGCGGGCATCTTCAGTACCTCTCGTTTCCCCTGCGGGCGGTTTCGCGTGCGAGCACCGGTCCCAGGCAGGCGTCCCGATCCTCACACGCGGGAATCACGTGCTCCACGCGCCTGGACTCGTCCGGGCCGCCCGGTATCAGTACAGCGGGGACGGGTCGCTGCCCTTGGTGCCCGGGAGGGTCTTCCCCGCGCGGGCCGGGCAGTGTTCCGTCGCGGCAGGTGGGGTGTGGTCCCGGCGGGCTGCCGGGGACGGTGTGCGGTGTCCGGGTGGCGGTGTGGCCGCCATGGGATTCCCTGAGTGCGAACGCGAACGCGAACGCGAACGCGGAAGGGGGGGAGGGGGAGATGCGGGTGTTCGGCGGGGGCAGGCACGGGTGCATGGCATTGCCCCGCCGGGTGGTGCCGGCGGCTGTCCTACGGGTGGTGAGGTTCTGGTCCGGGTGGGGCTGTTGCGGTTTGCCGTTCGGCGGTGAGTTCGCCAGCGGCACCCCCGGCCCTGCCCGCTTTCCCGCCTCACCCGGTGCCGGACGGGCCCCGTTGGCCACCCGGCTCTTCTCCGGCCGGTGTGTGCCTTGCCCGGGGGGGCAGGTCCGGGCGGGTGGCCGAGGCCGGTCCGCGGGTGCCGGGTTCCGTGCGGGGCGAGGGACCGGTGCGGGGCGCAGGTACCGGGCCCAGATCTGGGCCTTGCGGTACGGGCCGGCACCGTCGCTGTCGTATTGCGGGGCGTCGAAGGTGACCCAGTACGCCCACTCGCCGTCGTGTGCGTACGGGTGCTCCACGGGCTCCGGGGCACCCATCGCGTCGATCGTCCCCAGGAACTCGTTCTGCCACGGCCCGTCCCACTGCGGATCACGGACCACCGCGACCCGGCTGCCTGCGGGCAACGCCTCCACAGGCCACTCCCGGAGCAGGGAACAGTCCTTGAGGAGTTCGACGGCCCGCCGGTCCCGCGAGGCCGGCGAGCGGGAAAAGGAGGAAACGCTCACGCACCCCAGCTTTCCCGTAAGGCCCCCTCATCGCCACAGGTTAAAGATCACGCCCGGGGCGGCCCGCGCCCCGGCCCCGGCCCCGTCCTGGTCCTGGCTGCGCCCGTTTGTCCCGCCTTGGCCCTGTCCTGGCTCTGCCCGTGCCCGGCCGTAGCCCCGCCCCGGTCCTGCCCTGCTCCGGTCAGACCCTGCCCCGCCTTGCCTTGCCCTGGCCTGGCCCCAGCCCCGGGGCCCGGTCGTGTTCCGGCCCCCGGGCCGCGCCGTGTTCACCGCCTGCCCGCTGTACGCCCCGCGGACCACCCCCCCGGCCGCCCGCGGGGGGGGAGGGAGGGAGGGGGAGGGGGGTGTGCCGTTTTGTGCCGCCGGGGGTGTCCCGGGGGTCTCCTGTCCTGCTCCGGGTTGCTCTGGCCGTGTCTGCCCTGCGCCCTTCTTCGGGCTGCCTGCCTGCGTGTCGTCCTGGTCCGTTCCGGCCGTCTGCCTGTTCATCGTCCTGGCAGTGGTGGGTTCACCTTGCCGTGGCGTAGGGGTGCGCTGATTGTGTGGAGGTAGGTGGCGACTTCGCGGTAGGAGGTCCAGAAGCCGGTCTCGTGGTAGGGGATGTTGTGTTGTGTGCAGTAGGTGCGGGTGAGCTGGCGGGCGCGGGGGAGGTTTTTGCGGGGCATGGAGGGGAAGAGGTGGTGTTCGATCTGGTAGTTCAGGCCTCCGTAGAGGAAGTCGGTCAGGGGGTTCGGGCGGATGTTGCGGGCGGTGAGGACCTGGCGTTCGAGCCAGCCGAGGGTTTCGGGGGTGCCGCCGCGGATGGTCATGCCTTTGTGGTTGGGGGCGAACAGCAGCCCGAAGTAGACGCCGAGGACAGCCTGCTGCACCACCAGGAACACCACCGCCAGGGCGGGTGACAGCAGGATGAAGACCGCCCCCAGGTACAGGGCCAGGCGGGCCAGGATCAGGGCGCTTTCCAGTACGGGCCGTCTGGGCAGGCCGCCGGCGATGGCTTTGACTGCGGTGCGCTGCATCTTGGCGGATTCCAGGACCAGCAGGACGAAGAACAGCACGCTCTGGTAGCGCACGATCAGGCGCTGGCCGCGGCGGCGGGCCGCGTACTGGGAGAGGTCGAAGATCGCGGTGCGCCGGCCGATGTCGGGGTCGAGTGCGAGGTGGTTGGGGTGGCTGTGGTGGCGGCTGTGGTGGTGGGTCCACCAGCCGAAGCTGACGCCGTTGACGAGATTGGCGTGGACGTAGCCGACGGCCGCCGACGCCCCTGTGCCGCGGAACATCGCCTTGTGGCCGGCGTCGTGCCACAGGAAGGAGCTCTGCGCCCCGCACAGCCCCATCCAGGCGGCGACCGGGATCTGCCACCAGGAGTCGCCCACCAGGAAGAACGCGGCCAGGCCCGCTGCCAGCAGGGTGGTGTTGAGGGTGAGGCGGCCCAGGTAGTAGGCGGGGCGCAGTTCCAGCAGGCCCTCGGCCTTCACCTGCTTGAGGAGTTCCGCGAACGTGGCGGAGGCCCCGGCCGGGGCCGGCAGGGCACACGCCGCGCCCGCGGGGCCGGCGGCGCCCGCGTGGCCGGCCGCGGGCACGGCGGCGGGCGTGGGCACGGGGCCGGCCGTGGGCATGGGGGTGGGCGTGGGCACGGGGGTGGTTGTGGTGGTGGGGCCGGTGTCGGTGGTGTGCTTGTGCGAGGGGTGCATACGGTGCTCTCCTTCGAGGCGCGGCCCGCCCGGCCCGTCCGGTGCCGCCGTGGGAGGGGCAGTCCGGCGACCCGCCCCCCGGGGCACCGGCCGCCGGCCGTCAGCCGGCGGGGTCCGGGGTCCGGGGTCCGGGCAGGCGCCCGGCCTGTGCGGGCACCGGGTCCGTGCCGGGGCCCCGGCCACCGGGAGACCGGCCACCGGCCGTCAGCCGTCGTCGGCCGTTGCTGGCCGGCTGCCGGGAGAGCGGTCACCGGGCTTCGGGTGCCAGGTGCCAGGTGCCAGGTGCCGGGCGTTCGGTGCCGGGTGTGGGGCGGGGTGTTGTGCCCAGCTTCCCCCGCCGTGCTGATGCGGTACTGATACGCACCTGACCGCCCATCCGCCCGTTCGCGCCTGCCGCCTGCCGCCTGCCGCCTGCCGCCTGCCGCCTGCCGCCTGCCGCCTGCCGCCTGCCGCCTGCCGCCTGCCGCCTGCCGCCTGCCGCCTGCCGCCTGCCGCCTGCCGCCTGCCGCCTGCCGCCTGCCGCCTGCCGCCTGCCGCCTGCCGCCTGCCGCCTGCCGCCTGCCGCCTGCCGCCTGCCGCCTGCCGCCTGCCTGCCGGGCCCGGGGCCTGGGCCTGGGGCCTGGGTCAGGTGGGTGGTGGCCCGGTGGTCAGGTGGGTGTCCAGTGCGCGGACGGTCTGGTCGGCCTCCCGTGCCGCTTCCGTGTCGTCCGGGTGCTCGATGATGCGCATCAGGCCTTCGACCAGTGCTTCTTGCAGGGCCTGTGTGGTCCTCTCGTGGGACGGTTCCATGGAGTCCCTTCCTTCGCGGCGGCGGTGGTCCGGGTGGTTCACAGGGCGTTGCAGGCGCGGAAGATGTGGGCGAAGGCGGCGGGGGAGGCCTGTCCGTCGAAGGCCACGTATTCGGGGATCCTCTCGCGTGCGGCCCATTTGTGTTTGTAGGCGAGCTGGGTGCGAGCCGGGTAGAGGGCCTGGCCCTGTTCCCACAGGTAGTGCATGAGCCACTGGAAGGCCGGGCTGTGGCCGGGGAGTTCCGCCCCTGCGTCCAGGCCGGTGAAGGGGGTGAAGCCGAAGTGCAGCCATCTGGTTCCTTCGCGGCGGAACACCTCGATCGCGTGGGCGTTGAGGGCTTCCATCAGGCCGGGGGAGCCGCCGGGGACGCGCCGGCTGAGGTCGTGGAGCCAGCCCTGGCGGGTGCCGTAGACGGGGGAGTAGGAGAGGTAGGCGACCGTCCGGCCCGCGATCGTGCCGGTGAACAGGCGCCGGTGCCGCTGTGCGCTGCCGCCGATCTCGCCGACGAGGAACTCCAGTTCCCTCGTGTGCGGGCCCTTGGCCCCCAGCCATGCCGCGTCGACGGCGCGCAGCGCCTCGTAGGAGTGCTCGGGCCGGTGCGCTTCCTGGATCACCAGGTCGTTGCGCAGGGCGCGGGAGATCTTGTTGCGCAGCTGCATGAAGGCGGTGCCGCGCAGGGTGAAGTCGTCCAGGGGCAGGGCCCAGGACGCGCCGATCTGGTTGACGGTGAAGCCGTGGCGGGCGTAGGCGAGGGCGTCGGTGTGCTGGAGCTGCACGCCGACCAGGCCCAGGCCCTCGCGCCGGGCGTGGGCGCGGAAGGCGTCGAGGAGGAGGGTGTAGGTGTGCTCGGGGGCGAACGGGCCGCCGAACTGCACGAGGTAGCGGCCGGCGGGGCGGTAGACGATGACGCCGTCGGTACGGGGGAGGGTGAAGGTGTGGTTGCCGCGGTTGAGGGCGAGGAAGGCGCTGGGGTTGTCCGCGCCGGTGTACCGGGTGATGGCCTGGAGGATCTGCGCTCCGGTAGCGGTAGCGGTGGCGGACAACGTCGGGCCCCCTCCTGCTGGTGATGCCTGATCCCTTGCCGGTGATGCCTGCTCCCTGCCGGTGGTGCCTGCTCCCTGCCGGTGGTGCGGGCTCCTTGCCGGTGGTGCGGGCTCCTTGCCGGTGGTGCGGGCTCCTTGCCGGTGGTGCGGGCTCCTTGCCGGTGGCGCGTGCTTCCTGCCGCTGGTGGTGGTGCGTGGCGACGACTTGAGTAGAGCACCGTGCCTGCCGTGCCGGAAAGGGGAATGCGGGCAATGGCGGGGGTGTCAGGCGGGTGTCAGGTGCGTATCAGCGGGGGCTGTCACTGTGGTCGGGCGAGCGGCCCGCCGCGGGCGGGGCGGTTCGCCGGGAGAGGTGCCCGGAGTGGCTTATCGGGGACCGCGGTGCGCGGTCGGGCCCAGGCCCGCGCAGGTTCGAATCCTGCCCTCTCCGCCCCCGCACCCCCTGCCCCACACCCTCTGCCCCGCGGCCTTGGCCCGTACCCCCGGCTTGCGGGCCCGGCCTCACGCCTTCCGCCTGTCCCGGTGCCCCTCGTTCCCGCGGAGCACTCTTGGGGCCAAGGGGGTCCTGTCTACGGTCATGGGCCCGCGGGATTCCGCGCCCCCCCGGCTACGCCCGCCCCGCCCGGCTCCCCTTCTTCTGGCTTCCCGGGGGCCTGTGTCCTTCTTCTCCTTTTTCGCTTCCGTGGCGGGTGTTCAGGACCGGTCCGCGGCGGGTGTGGGGTTGCCGAGGGCGCGGTGGGCGAGTTCGAGGACGCTGCGGGTGATGCGGGGGGTGTCGAGAGGGGAGGGGCGGTTGATGAGGTCGTCCAGGAGGCCGTCGGCCGCGTGGTAGATCATGCGGAACGTCCAGTCGGGGTCCTGGCAGGTGAAGGCGCCGGCGTGGGCTCCGCGGGTGACGAAGGCGGACATGAGGTCGATGACGCGGGCGTTGCTCGCCTTGCACAGTTCCAGGGCTCTGGCGTTGGCGGAGCCGTAGACGATGCGGTGCAGGGCGGCGTGGTCGGCGGCGTGGCGGATGAGAGCGGTCAGGAGGCGGTCGACGGCCGGCCACCAGGCGCCGGTGGTATCCGCGTCCGTTTCCTCAAGGATGCGTTCGGTGGTGGCGACGAAGGTGTCGACGTACTCCTCCCACAGGGCGCCCAGCAGGTGGTCCTTGGTCTCGAAGTGCAGGTAGAAGGTGCCCTTGGCGATCTGTGCGGCGGTGGTGATGTCGCTGATGCGGGCGTCGGTGAAGCCGGTGGCGGCGAAGACCTCGGCGCCGGCCCGCAGGATGTCGGCCCTGCGGTCCTGGGGGCTCTTGGCCACGCGTTTGCGCCGTGCGGGTGCCGCTTCGGTGGTGGGGGTGGTGGCCATCTGCGCGCGCCTGCCCTTTCGTCGCCTCTTCTCCGGGTGGCCGGGGGGTCGCCCGTTTGCGTGCGGGGTCCCGGCCGCACCCAATCTACCTGACTGACCGCCAGTCAGTGGTTGACTGACCGGCGGTCAGTCGATACTTTCGGGTAGCCGCCGGCACCCCACCCCTCTCCCATGGCCTATCCATCAACTTCCCTTCCGTCAGGGGTGTTTGGCTCCGTTTCCCGTTCGGCCCGGCTTGTCCCTGCTCCTGCTCCTGCTCCTGCTTCTGCTTCTGGTGCTGTTTTTGTCGTCCGTGAACGCGGGGGACGGCAAACGCACCCCACCGCCCGCCGGACAGTGCGCACCCCCGGCACCGCCTGACGCCCGCTCCGGCCCGTACCGGCCACGGGTGCTTGTGCCGTCCCCGCCGGCCGTCCCCGCTGTCTGCACCCGCGCCCTGACCCCCGCCCCCTTTCCGGCCTCTCCGGCCTCCCGTCCCCGTGTGTTTCTCCCGTGTGCCCTTTTCCGTCTGTTGGAGTTTCTCTGTGGACAGCACCGCTCTCGCCCGCGCTTACCGTTCCCTCCTGGACGCCGCGCAGGCCCTCACCGCCGCCGTGCCTGTTCTGGGGGCGGAGGACCGGGCCACTGCCGACTGGACGCTGGGGCATATCGCCCTGAGCGACGGCATGCTGGCCGCTGTCGCCCGGGACGTCCTGGCCGGCCGGCCCGCCCGTATCGACAACACCGCGGCCATGGAACCCGCCGCTCTCGCCCGTCTCACCGCCACCACCTCTCATGCCGGGCGGGTCGCTCTCGTACGCCGTCATGCCGGTGAACTGCTGGGCCTGGTGGAGGCCCTCTCCCCGCACCAGGCGGCGGCTTTGATCCAAGCCCGCCTGGTCGACCGGACCGGCCGCCAGGTCTTCGACGGCCGTCTGGCCTGGGAGGAGGTGGTGCGCATGCGGGCCGAGGAGCATCTGCCCGGCCACGCCGCCACGCTCGCCGCCCTCCATCCCGCCGCCGGCCGGGCCTGAAGGGGAGGGCCCTGGGGGCGGGGGTCAGGCGGGGGCGAGGACGAGGACGGCGTTCTGGCCGCCGAAGCCGCTGGAGTTGCTCAGGATCACCCCGCCCGGTGCCGGGGTGGGGCGGGAGGCGACGTCGATGTCCATCCTCGGGTCGAGGGATGTGAGGTTCGCCGTGGGCGGCACCAGGCGCTGCTCGGCGGTCAGGACGGCGAAGACCGCTTCCACGGCCCCCGCCGCGCCCAGCAGGTGCCCGGTGACCCCTTTGGTAGAGGTCACCAGCGGACGGCCCGTCAGCACCCGGTGGATCACCCGCGCCTCGGCCAGATCGTTGAGGGGGGTGGAGGTGCCGTGCGCGTTGACGTGCCCGACCTCACCCGGCGAGAGCCCGGCATCGGCGAGCGCCGCGCGGATGGCGGCCTCCAGGCCCCGGCCTTCAGGGTGGGGAGAGGTCAGGTGGTGGGCGTCGGCGGAGGCCCCGTAACCCACGATCCGCCCCCGCACCCGCGCCCCGCGCGCCCGGGCGTCGGCGGCCCGCTCCAGGACCAGGATGCCCGCGCCCTCCCCGGCCACGAACCCGTCCCGGCCCGCATCGAAGGGCCGCGACGCACCCTGGGGGTCCTCCTCACGCTGCGAGAGCGCCCCCATCTGCGCGAAGCCGGCCATCACCAGCGGGGTGAGCATCGCCTCGCTCCCGCCCGTCAGCACGATGTCGCACCGGTCCAGGGCGAGCAGGTCACGCGCGGTGCCCACCGCGCTCGCCCCCGACGCGCACGCGGTGGCCACCACCAGGTTCGGGCCCCGCGCCCCGAACTCCAGGGCGGCCTGCCCGGCCAGCATGTTCGGCAGCTGCCTCGGCAGCAGCAACGGCGACACACGCGCCGGGCCCTCACCGAGCAGCACCCGGTGCTGCTCCTCCACGGTGATAGGCCCGCCGTCCGCGCAGCCCAGCACGACACCCACCCGCCCGCCGTCCCAGGTCGCCGGGTCCAGACCGGCGTCCGCGACCGCTTCCCGGGCGGCGACCAGCGCGAACTGCACGAAAGGGTCCAGACGATGGGCGCGGCGCGCCCCCAGCAGAGCGGCGGCGTCGAAGCCCGGCACCCGGCAGGAGATCCGTACACGGTGGTGCGCCAGGAGCGGGTCCCAGGCCGCCGCCGGCCGGGCCTCGGTCACCGCCCGCCAGCTGGGTCCGACACCGATCCCGCCCGGGGTGACCAGGCCCAGCCCGGTGACCGCGACCTCGGCAGCGTTCCTCACAGCGCCGCACCCCGTACCCGTGCCCGTGTCCGCATCCGCACCGATACCCGCACCCGCGCTCGTACCCGTGTTCGCGGCTGCGTCCGTGCACGTGCCCGTACCCGCATCCGCGCTGGCGTGCGTGCGCGCGCCCGGTCCCGGGTCTGGCCGGTCGGGTGGCGGGCGGCGGCGGGTACCGCGAGCGTTCCGTAGCCGTAGCCGTAGCCGTAGCCGTAGCCGTAGCCGTAGCCGTAGCCGTAACGGGATCTGCTGCCCCAACCCGGTCCGGATCCGCGGCCGCAACCGGGTCCGTATCCGGGCCCGGGCCCTGAGCTGGTGAGCGGGCCCGCCTGCCCCGCCGGTTCCCGACGTTCCTTCACTGTCCGCACCTCACGGGGATCCTCATCTGGGCTCGGCCGGCCCGGCGCCGCAACGCCGCACACAGCAGGGAGAAACAGAAGCAAAGGCGGGGGAGGGGTGTCAGGGCGGGGGGAGGGCGGGCCAGGTCATCGTGGTGGCTCCCCAGGTCAGGCCGCCGCCGAACGCGGTCAGCAGCACCCGCTCACCCGCCCGTAGGCGCCCTGCGGTGGCGGAGTGGGCCAGCAGCAGGGGGATGGAGGCGGCCCCGGTGTTGCCGACCTCCTCGATGTTCGACAGACACCGCCCGGCCGGGATACCGATACGGTCCCCGACGGCGGCCAGGATCCGGGCGTTGGCCTGGTGCGCGGCCAGGTGGTCCACGTCCCCCCGCTTCCACCCGGCTTCCTCCAGGGCCGTGTGCGCGGCGCCGGCCATCCGCTCGACCGCGTGCCGGAACGTCTCGCGCCCCCGCATCCGGAAGAACTCCTCACCCACCCCGGCCGGTGCCCCCGAGGACTTCTGCCGGGACCCGCCGGCCGGTACCTCGATGAGGTGGCCCAGCCCCCCGTCGCTGCCCAGCACCACCGGCCCCACCGCCCCCGCCTCGCCCGCGTCCCCTTCCCGCAGGACGACCGCTCCGGCACCGTCGGCGAAGATCACGGCGGTGGCCCGGTCCCCCGGGTCGATCAGGGTGGTGAAAGCGTCCGCCGCGATCAGCAGCACCCGCCCCGCCCCGCCCGAGGCGATCAGGCCCGCGGCGGTGGCCAGCCCGTAGAGGAAGCCCGTGCACACCGCGGCGATGTCGAACGCCGCCACCGGGCCCAGCCCGAGCCGGGCGGCGACCTCCGGCGCGGTGGCCGGGCACGGCCGGTCCGGGGTGGTCGTCGCCAGCACCACCGCCTCCACCCGCCCCGCCCCCGCGCACTCCAGCGCGCGCCGGCCGGCCGCGACAGCCAGGTCGGAGGTGGCCGTCCCCGGCGCGATCACATGCCGCGCCCTGATCCCGGTACGGGTACGGATCCACTCCTCCGAGGTATCCAGACGGTGTGTCAGCTCGGCGTTGGTCACCACGTCGGGCGGTACGTACCCGCCGACGCCCGCCACCACCGCCGCCCGCCCCCCACCCCTGCCCGCACCCGCGCTGGTGGTCATGCCCGGCCCCGGGGCGGTGCGGCGGGGAGGTGCGGGGGCAGCCCGATGTAGGCCATGCGGGAGGCGGCCATCTCCGTGGTCCACCGCTCCGCCATCGCGTACCGCTGCCCGGGGGTGGTCTCCGCCATCCGCACCCCCGGCCACAGCTCGTAGTCCCCGACACGGTGGGCGTGGGCGCGCATGCCCTCCTGGAACAGCTCCTCGCGGTGCAGGACGTACCCCCGGTCCGGGATCTCCTCCCACAGCCGCATCCCCGCCGTGAGGATCTCCAGCAGGCGCGGCCGGTAGCCGGGATGCGCGGCCAGGTGGTCACGCAAGATGGTCGCGGCCACCGTCAGATGACGGATCTCATCGATCGCCGCCCCGCGGGAGATCTCCCCCGTCGCCGGGGACAACGGCGCCCACTTGCGCTCGCTCAGCTCCGCCGCCGGCGCCAGCACCCCCTCGATGACGATCGCGAACACCGCCACCCCGCCCGCGAAATCGCCCTGGTCACGGACGATGTCCAAGGTGAAGTCCACGACCGGGTCCAGCACCTCGCGCCGGTAGCCCGCCCCCAGCTCCGCCAGGTCGGCGAGCAGGCTGCGGGCCGGGTGGCCGAGCTCGACCAGATGCTCGCGGAAGACCCGGGCGTGCCGCGCCTCGTCGATCAGCTGGGTCGCGTAGAACTCCATCTCCGCCACCCCCGGGGCCAGCGGCACGTAGTGCCCCAGCAGCCGGGTCGCGGCCTCCTCCGCCAGCGCCCGGAAACCGAACTCCAGCACCAGGGCCTCGCGCAGCGGCCCGTCCTCCTTCAGGAAATCGGGGACCACCGCGTCCGGGTGATGCCCGGTGGCGCCCCGGCCGCGCAGCGTGCCCTGGGCGACGGAGGTGAACCAGTAGGCGAGATTGCACTCCTGGGGTCCCAGGGCCAGCTCCTTGGCGCCCTGGAGCAGACCCGGCGCCCGCTCCCAGTCGGCCTCGGGCGCCACCGCCCCACCGGCATCCGCGCCAGGCGCCGGCGGAGGGGACGGAGGGGAGGGAGGGGAGGAGCCCGGAGTGACAGAAGTGGTGGAAAAGGGGGAAGAGGTGGAAGGGGTCATCGTGTCACGCTCCTTGTCCGCGGGCGGTGCCCCTGCGCCGGCACCACCCCACCCGACCGGCATCCCGTACGCCCCGCGGCCCGGGCCCGTACCGGGGGAGGCCCGCACGGGCCGCGGCGGGCACCACCACCGGCCCGGCGCCTGCCTGTCGGCCCGGTGCCCGCCGCCGGCCCGGCGCCTGCTTCCAGCCCGGCGCCTGCTGCGGGTCCGGCACCCGCCGGTCTGAGGCCCGTCGTCGGCCCAGCGCCCGCCTTCGGCCCGGTCCCTGCCACCGGTTCGCCGCTGCCCGCGGTCCCGTGCCCGCCGGTCCGGCCTCCGCCACCGGCCTGACCCCGGCGCACCGCACCGGCGCCCGCCGCCGCGCCGGTGCCCGCCCGCCTCCCGTACGGGCCCGAGCCCCCGGCACCGGCCTCCCGGGCACCGGAACAGGCCTTACCGGTCACGGCAGCCGTCACGGTCACAGGCGGCAACTCCCTTCCAGGCGACGGCGCGTACGGTACGCGCCCGGCGGCTGCGCGGTGCGGGCACCGTTCACGCGAGTTCCAGGGGGCCTCCGCCGAAGTACCGCAGCAGCGGCTCCGCCGCCCCCGCCCGGGACGGCGGGTGGAACGCCAGCGCGCGGACGGCCCCCGCCATACGGGCGTGGTCGGGGCGGCGGATGAAGTCCAGCCCGCCCAGCAGCTCCAGCGCCTGCGCGGCCACCACCGGCAACGCCTCCTGCACCGCGTACCGGGCCACCAGCACGGCCGCGACCGCCGCCTCACCCGCCAGCCCCTCCCGTACCGCCCGCGCCGCCCCCTCCAGCACCGCGAGAGCGGCCTCCAGACGCACCGCCAGCCCCGCCCGCTCACCCGCCGTGCCCCGCTCACCGTCCACCACGGCCTCCACCAGGGCACCCGCCGCCCCGGTGTACCCGGCCGCCACCAGCAGCTCGAACCACACGAACCCGGCCGTCTGGAGATCGTCCAGCCGCCGGGGGTCCGCGGCCGAGGTACGCACCACCAGCTCCCCGGGGACGAACACCTCCTCCAGGACCACCTCGTCGCTCTCCGCCCCGGCCAGCAGATCACTGCCCCAGAACGGGCGCACGCTCATCCCCTTAGCCCCCGCCGGTACCAGCGCCAGCGCCAGCTCCCGATCCCCGCCCGCGCCCGGCACGGCCACGCTCGCGGTGAGCCAGTCCATGGATGCCGACAGACTGCACGGCTTCTTCGCCCCCGACAGCACGAAACCGCCCTCCACCGGCCGCGCCGTCACCGAGGGGGCGAGGATGTTCGCCTGGGTGCGGCCCTCCGCCCACCCCGAGGCCATCAACTGCCGCTTGGGCACCACCTGACGCAGCACCGCGAGCTGCGCCGCGCTCAGCCGACCGCCGCGCCCGGCCAGGGAGTAGAGCATCGCGGCCGTGAAGTGATGCATCGTCACCCCAGCCGCCAGCGACGGCGACAGCGCCCCCAGCGCCCGCTGCACCGCGACCGCCCGCACCGCGTCCGCCCCGTGCCCGCCGAAGGAGGCCGGCACCAGCAGCCCCACCCCGCCGTGCGCACGGAACAGTGAGATCACCGGCCCGCCCGGCCGCTCCCGCTCCGCGTACGGAACAGCGGCCAGTGCCTTGAGCAGACCCGGGTGGTAACGCTCACACACCTCACGGGCCAGATCCAGGGAACGCAACAGGAACCTCCGCTGTCAGCAAGGGGGGGCCACGGGCAGCACGCGCGGACGTACCGGACGATCGAGCGGTGGACCAGGACCAGGACCAGGACCAGGACCAGGACCGGGGGCAGGGGCAGGCGGGACAGGGCTTGCGGGGGAGGGGTACGTTCGTCCGAAGCGAGACCGATCGTGTCAGGCGCCCCTGACCTGTCGCTGACACGGCACTGATACCGGGTGCGGCGCCCGGCCGCCCTCCGGCGTGGGCAGCCGGGAGCGGGCGCTGCCCGCAAGGTCCGCAACCCCTCCCCGCGGCGGCGAGGGACGGCGCGCTCGCGTGACGTACGGCCGGAGCCACCACGGGCCCGCCCCGGCGCGCCGCTCACCAGGGGCCTCGGCCGCCGGCAGGGTGCGCCGACGGGGGCCCGCACGGGCCCACGCCGCGCCGCGGGCCTGCGGGGCCCGCGGCGGTCGGCACCGCCGGTGGCTGGTCACCGGGAGTCTGTACAGCTCCCTCCGGGTGGCGGCCGGCCCGCGCCACCCGCCCGCGCCGCCCCGGCGCGCCCCGCCCCGGCCGGGCCACCACACGCCCGCACCCCGGCATATGACGTAAAGTCACCCTCTTCGGCCTCCACGGGCCGGAGTCCTGACGGGACGCCCGTTGAACCACCGCACCCCCGCCGCCCCGGACACCCCCACCGGCCGGTACACCACCGCGCCGGGCAAGAAGGCCACCGCCCCGCCCGTCGCCACCGCCCCGCCGCCCGAGGCCCCCGGTCTGCGCACCGCCGTCGCCCGCCTCACCGAGACCTTCGCCGGGCAGGCAGGCGACCCGGGGCAGGGCTGCCTCTTCTGCTACGGCGATCAGGAGGTCGCCGCGCTGCGCGACCCCCGTGCCCCGCTCTCCGACGACCTGGCGCACTACACCGCCCGGGACCTCACCCACTGGCCCCACCCCGCACAGGCGGCCCGCCGCGTCCTGCCGCACCTGGCCGCCCTGGCCGCACGAGGGGAGTACGTCGGTGAACTCGAAGGCACCGCCCTGCACCAGGCCGGCTGGCAGACCTGGCCCGCAGACCAGGCCGAGGCCGTCCGCGCCTTCCTCGACGCCTACTGGACCGCCGCCCTGCGCCGGCGGGACCCCGCACGCCCCCTCGACGACGTCTTCGCGTTCTGCTCCACCGCCCACCACACCCCCGCCCCCTGCCTGGCCCGCTGGGAACACGAGCGGCACCCGGCCGCCGACGCCCACCTCGCCGACACCGCCCACGGATGGATCGAGGACCTGCTGCTGGACGCCGCCGACCCCGCCCACCCCGCCTGGTCCACCACCCCCACCCCCGGCCCCGGCCCCGGCCCCGACCCCGGCCCCGATGCCCAGCTGCGCACCTGGCTCCTGACCCACGCGGCCCCCCGCCTGCGCCACCACACCACCGACCCCGCCCTCCGCCACACCCTGGACCGCCTCCACGCCCTCGGCCTGCCCGAAAGCCGCGACAGCGAGCAGGCCGGGTGACCAGCCTCAGGGCGGGCGTAGGGCCTCAGTAGACCGGGAACACGGAGGTGTCGATGCTGTACGTGCCCAGGGGGACGGTCTCACCGAACCGGAACTCGCGGCGCGTGCTGTACCGGGGTCCTTCCGGGGTGGCGTGCGGGGCCGAGAGAAGAAGCCCTGTTCCGTTGCGGGGGTCGATGATGAGGTAGTACGGGATGCCCATGGTGGGGTAGTCGCGCATCTTGCCCTCGTAGTCGTTCTCCGGGTTCGACCGGGAGACGACCTCCACCACCGCGGTGATCTCCCGGGGGTGGACCGCTTCCCCCGACTCCAGGGCCTGTTCGGGGAAGACCATAACGTCGGGGCGCCGCTTGATCCCCGCCTCGGGGTCCTCCACGTCGGCCCCGCCGTGCGCGATCAGCCCCGGTGCCGACCGGTCGAGCTGACGGTCGAGGTGCTTGGCCAGGCGGTAGACGATGAGCTCGTGCAAGTTGGCCGGGCTCATCATCATGATGATCTCGTTCCCGCTGATCTCGGTGGCCCAGACGTCCTCCGGCGCATGGGCGGCGAGCTGGTCCGCGACCGCACGCATCCGGGCGTAGTCCATGAGACTGCCTCCTTGATGGCCTCGTGAGCTGTCCCTGTGGCTCAGCGTAACGCGACGACGGACCGTCACCGGGACCGCTGCGGCCCCGCCCGGGCCCGCGGAACACCCGCCGCAACCCCGCGGAATACCCGCCGCAACCCCGCGGAAGAAGCCCACCCACGCCCCCGCCCACCCCGCCCCCGGACAATGGGCCCCGACCCCTGCCCACCCCCCCCGCACAGTCCCCGGAGAGGCACCCACCCATGAGCACAGCGCAGCGCCCCCGCACCGGAGGGGACCTCGTCCTCCACTCGCTGACCGCGCTCGGCGCGGACACCGTCTTCGGGCTGCCCGGCCAGCACGCCCTCGGCCTCTTCGACGCGCTGCGCCGCTCCTCCCTGCGCTACGTGGGCCTGCGCACGGAGAACAACGCGGGCTTCGCCGCCGACGCCCGCGCCCGCCTGACCGGCACGGTCACCCCGCTGCTGGTCTCCACCGGACCCGGCGCCCTGATGACGCTTCCCGCCCTCCAGGAATCGGCCGCCGCCTGCGCCCCCGTACTGGGCATCTCCAGCCAGATCCCCACCGCCGGGCTCGGCGGCGGCCGCAAGGGCTACCTGCACGAACTGCGCGACCAGCAGGCCTCCTTCCGCGACATCGTCAAGAGCACCTGCACCGTCCGCACCGCCTCCCAGATCCCCTCCGCCCTGGCCGCCGCCTGGCGCCACGCCCTCCAGGCACCGGCCGGCCCGGTCTGGGTGGAGATCCCGCAGGACGTCCTCCTGGACCCCACCACCGTGCCGCCCGTACGCGCCCTGGACGCCACCCCCGCACCGCTCCTCCCGCGCCCGGAACTGATCGAGGAAGCGGCCGCCGCCCTGGACCGTGCCGCCCGCCCCGCCGTCCTGGCCGGCGGCGGCGTCGTCCGCGCCGGCGCCCAGCGGGCGCTGCGCACGCTGGCGGAGAAGCTGGACGCGCCGGTGGCCTGCACGTTCGGCGGCAAGGGCGCCTTCCCCTGGCAGCACCCGCTCTCCGTGCGCTCCTGGCTGGAGGACCGGCACACCACCGGCTTCCTCCAGGACGCCGACGTCCTCCTCGTCGCCGGCTCCGGCCTGGGCGAACTCTCCTCGAACTACCACACCTTCCGCCCCCGCGGGCAGGTGATCCAGATCGAGGCGGACCTGGGCAAGCTGGAGTCCAACCACCAGGCTCTCGCCCTGCACGCCGACGCCGCCCCCGCCCTGGCCGCCCTCGCCGGCGCCGTCACCTCCCGCCCCGCCGGGCAGGGGAGGGAACGAGCCCGCACCCTGCTGGAGAAGGTCCACGCCCGCATCGCCGGCCAGGACCTGGACACCGAGCAGCAGGTCCTGGCCGCCGTCCGCGAGGCCCTGCCCGACGACGCCCCCAGCTTCTGGGACATGACGATCCTGGGCTACTGGGCCTGGTCCGCCTTCGACCCCCGCACCGGCCCCTTCCACTCCGCCCAGGGCGCCGGCGGCCTGGGCTACGCCTTCCCCGCCGCCCTCGGCGCCGCCACCACCGACCCCGCCCGCCCCGTCCTGGCCGTCTCCGGCGACGGCGGCGCGATGTACTCGATCGCCGAACTCGCCACCGCCCGCCAGTACGGCCTGCCCGTCACCTGGCTCATCGTCGACGACGGCGGCTACGGCATCCTGCGCGAGTACATGAGCGACGCCTTCGGCCAGGCCACCGCCACCGAGCTGGCCCGCCCCGACTTCACCGCCCTGGCCGCCTCCTTCGGCGTCCCCGCCACCCGCACCACCCCCGGCCGCCTGGGCGAGGACCTGGCCAAGGCCCTCGCCGCCCCGGGCCCCTCGGTCGTCGTCCTCCCGGCCGTCCTGAAGATGTTCGCCCCCACCCACCTGTAACCCCCCGGGGGCGGGTGACGGCGCACCAGACACCCCTCCCCGCACTCCCCGCCGCCTCCCCGGGACCGGCCCCGGCAAGAGGCGCCGGGGCCGGGGAGGGGTGCGGGCACCGGGCACCCCCGGCCCCCTTGTGTTTTCATGTCACCGTCGGTCATCCACCGTGGCAAGGACGACACCATGGGCCCGCACGAGCACCCCGCCCACCCCGCCGCCGAAGCCCTCGGCCCGCTGTATCCCGTGGCGAAGGAAGCCGCCGACCGCCTCCAGCTGGGCATGTCCGTCAAAGAGGCGATCGAGGAGGCCCGTACGGCCGTCCCCGGCGGAGTCGGCTTCACCCCGCAGCAGGTCGTCCAGGGCGCCCACGACCTCCTGACCGCCGGCCCGGACGAGGACCTGGAGGAGATCCCCGGCGAGGACCCCCACCACCACCAAGACCACAACCACCACCAAGACCACAACCAGGGCCAGGCCCAGGACCAGGACCAGGAGCGGAACCGGGCCCGGCACGCGGGCCGGGACCAGGCCCCGGACGGGCCCACCGGGCAGCCGGACCACCCCGGCCGGCCCCGCCCACAGTGACCACCCCGCCCGCCCCAGACCCAGAAACAGACCCGGAAACAGACACGGAGACCGCCCTCCACCGCTTCCACGCCCTCCTCACCCAGGACGACACCGCCCGGGCCACCGACCACCACCTGCGCACCCACCAGCACGCCATGGGCCTGACCTTCCACGGCCACCCCCTGCGCCCCCTGCTGCGCCCCCGGCTCATCAGCGCCACCGACCACGCCCGCGTACGCGCCGAAGGCGCCACCCTCGCCCTCGACCGCCTGGCCTCCCACGCCCTGTACCCGGGCGAAGAAGGCGACCTCGTCCGCGCGCACCTGGCCCTCACCCCCCAGGAGGCCGCGCTGGCCGCCCTGGTCCCCCCGGCCGGGCCGCTCAGCCCGCACTCCCGCCTCGACGGGTTCCGCGCCGGCGGCCGGACGGCCTTCGTCGAGTGCAACGCCCACAGCCCCGCCGGCATTCGTCACCCAGGACCTGCTCGCCGACGCCTGGAAGGGCACCGCGGTGATGGAGGAGTTCGCCCGCTACGGGCACGCCCTGGCCGCACACCCGCTGACCCGCGCCTGGGCCGCCGGGGCGTGCGTGATGGTCAACCCCTTCACCAGCCACCTGGCGCACAAGAAGTCGGTCCTGGCCCTGCTCACCGACCCGGCCGCCGGCGGGCTGCTGCCCCCTTCCGAGGCGGCCGCCGCCCGGGACCTGGTGCCCTGGACCCGGCTGTGCGGGCGGGGCCCACCACCTGCCCCGAGGGGCGCCGCACCGGCCTCCTGGACCTGGCCCGGGCCCGGCGCGCGCACCTGGTCCTCAAACCCAACGACGACTACGGCGGCAAAGGCGTGCTCTGCGGCTGGGAGACCACCGACCAGGCCTGGCACTCCGCCCTGGGCCGGGCCCTGCTGACCCCGCACGTCCTCCAGGAACGGGTACCGCTGCCCACCGCCCCCTACCCCGACCTCGCCGGCGGCCGGCTGCGCGTGCGGGAGTACGCCGAGAGCACCGACCCCTTCCTCTTCGGCACCGACTCCCCGGGCTGCATCTGCCGCCTCTCGCGCACCTCCTTGCTGAACGTCAGCACCGGCGCCGCCCCCGTCCCCGTCTTCCTCATCACCCCCAGCTCGTGATGAGTCCGTCCAGGTGAAGCCGGAGGAGAGACACTCGGGGTATGACGATTTCGTCATATAGGGTGGAGTCATGACGGCTGATGCCAAGCGTGAGATCTACAGGCACCTGCGTGCTCTCGTCGAGCACTTCACCCCCCCCGCGCCCTTCAGCCCCCATGTCGAGATCAGCGACGGCCAGCTCGTCATGATGATGAGCCCGGCCGGTCGTCACGATCTCGCGGCCTTGCGCATCGAGCGTCAGCTTCAGCCCCAGCTGCCCGCCGGCGTCGTGGCCACCACCTCCGGCGATATCGAGGAAGCCGACCTCGGGCAGCTGCGCCGCCCGGACGTTCTCGTTCTCCCCGAGGCGGCCATGGACACCGATGACGCCATCAGTCCTCACGCTCTTCTCGCGGCCGTCGAGATCGTCTCCCTCTCCAACCCGGAGAACGACTACGACAGCAAGCTGCGCCACTACCCGCAGCTCGGTATTCCGCACTACCTCATCGTCGATCCCCGCGACGGCACGTGCGTCCACTACTGGGCCATCGGCGACAAGGGCGGGACTCCCGTCTACGAGGGCCGTGCCCCGTACGTCTTCGGGGACAAGATCCCGTTCGGTGACTGGGTCATCGACACGGCCGAGCTGCCGCGCTACAGCCGGAGTTCAGGTTGATGGCGGCGGATCTCGTACGGGCGCGGCGCGTGCAACTGGGCATGTCGCAAGCGGAACTCGCCGCCCGCGCCGGGACCGGACAGGCGTTCGTCTCCCGCGTCGAATCCGGAAAAACCATCCCGACCCTTCCTGTTCTCCAGCGCCTCGCGACGGCACTGGAGTGCGACGTGGCCTTGGACTTCCTGCCCCATCGGTGAGTGCCCTCAAGGGCAATCACCGACCGGTGCAACCGCGTCGGACGGAACGCAGGGTGCGCTCCACGAGGGGCATGGGTGCGCGACGGCCCCCTTTGCCGCCACCCCCGGCGCAGCCGGCGCCCCGCCCCCGGGACGGCGGGCACCGGGTGTCCCCGTGCGCCGCCCGCTCAGCGCCCCTTGGCGAAGGCGGCACGCGGCGCGCGGCCGCGCAGGAGGACCGCGGCCCGCACGACGGGCACCATGCACACGGCCTGCGTCACGGCGTACCACGGCGGGCAGATGCCCGGGATCAGGTCCACGCCGACGATGGCGACCGGCAGGATGACGGTGAGGGCGCGCACGCGCTCGTAGGCCCGCCGGGAGCCGCGGGAGGCGGCGGTGGCCAGCCGGTGGAGCAGCACGGCGGCCACGGGCAGCAGGACGGCCCGCACCCCCATGAACGTGTTCACCGCACACCCGCTGCCCGCCACCGCGACGACCGCCAGCAGGGCGAGGGCGCCGAGCCCGCCGTAGAGCCTGATGCTGTTCCTCGCCGCGCCGAGGGCTTCCTGGGCGCGGGAGTCGCCGGGCAGGGACGTCCCGGCCGTGGTGTGTGTATCGGTTTCCATGCCCGCCGACGCTACGGACCGCGCGGACGCGGGCGGTATCGGTGTGGCCGTACGGGCAGGTGGGGCTGGCCCCACTCCTGACCGGGCCGGGGCCGTGCCCCCCTTCCTTCCGGTGCACAGTGGGAGCACCGGAAGGAAAAAAGATGTGGGGGCGAGGGAAGCGTCATGAGAGAGCTGGGTTCGTGGGCGGGGCGCGCCGGTGCGGGGTTCGTGCGGGCGTGTGCCGTGGCGGCGTTGAGCATGCTGGTCCCGGCCGTGTGGGCGGGGGCCGTGGCGCTGGGCATCCGGTGGGGGGCGGCGAACCCGTGGTCGTGGACGGCGCCGCTGGTGCTGGCGTGCACGGGCACGCTCGCCCTGTCCCGCCCCCTCTGCCGGGCGGTCCGCTTCCTCGTGCGCACCTGGACGGCCACCGTCCTTCCGGCCGGGTACCGGCGGGCAGGGCCGGTGACGCGGATGTCCACCGGCCAGTGGTGGAACGGCTTCTCCTACGAGCGCACCCGCCGCGATGCCCTGCGTGACCAGAAGTGGCGCCTGCGCTGGTGTGATCCCGCCACCTGGCGCGATCTGCGGTTCACCGTGATCGTCCCGTTCACCGCGGGCGTGGCCGCGGCCGTCCCGCCCGCCGGGGCCGCGGTGGCGGTCCTGTGGCTGGGCCGGCCGGCGCCCGCCGCGCGCCTTGCCGGGGCACTGGGCCTGGCGGCCGCCCTCGCCGGCGCCCCCTACGCCTGGCGGGTCCTGCCGGTGGTGGCCGCCCGTTTCCTGCGCCCCTCCCGGGCGATGGTGCTGGCGGGCCGGGTGCAGGAGCTGACGGCCCAGCGCGCGGACGCCACCCTCGCGCAGGCCGCCGAGATCCGCCGGATCGAGCGGGACCTGCACGACGGGGCCCAGGCCCGCCTGGTGGGCCTGGGCCTCTCGCTGGCGACCGCGGAGCGGCTGATGGAGAGCGACCCCGCCCGGGCCAGGGCGCTGATGCGCGACGCGCGGGCCGGCGCCGCCACCTCGCTGACCGAACTGCGCGAGCTGGTCCGGGGAATCAACCCGCCGGTCCTCAGCGACCGGGGCCTGCTGGACGCCGTGCGCGCGCTCGCCCTGGACAGCCCCCTGGAAGCGACCGTCACCGCCGGCGGGCACTTGCGCCTGGAGGCGCCGGTGGAGTCCGCCCTGTACTTCGCCACCGCCGAACTGCTCACCAACGCGGCCCGGCACGCCGGGGCCACCCGGGCGAGGATCTCCCTCGCCCACGACGGCACCCACCTCGTGGTCGAGGTCGAGGACGACGGCCACGGCGGCGCCGCCGAGCGCCCCGGCGGAGGGCTGGCGGGGCTGCGCCGCCGCCTCGCGGTCTTCGACGGCCACCTGGAGATCACCAGCCCGGCGGGCGGCCCGACCCACGTGAGAATTTTGGTCCCATGCGCATCGTCATAGCCGAAGACCTCTACCTGCTGCGGGACGGCATGGTCCGCCTCATCGCGGCGTACGGCCACCAGGTGGTGGCCACGGCCGCCACCGGCCCCGAGACCCTCGACGCCCTGCTGACATGGCGGCCGGACGTCGCCGTCGTCGACGTCCGGATGCCCCCGACCGGGACGGACGAGGGCCTGCGCGCGGCGCTGGCCGCCCGCACCGAACTCCCCGGCCTGCCCGTCCTGATCCTCTCCCAGTACGTCGAACAGCTCTACGCCCGCGAACTCCTGGCCGACGGCACCGGCGGCATCGGCTACTTCCTCAAGGAAAGCGTCTTCGACGCCGACCAGTTCATCGACGCCCTCGCACGCGTCGCCGCCGGCGGCACCGCCATGGACCCGGCCGTCATCGCCGGACTGCTCTCCAGCGGAACCTCCCACCGGCGCCTGGGACAGCTCACCGAACGCGAGCACTCCGTCCTCGCCCTGATGGCCGAAGGACTGTCCAACCAGGCCATCAGCCGCCGGCTCTACCTCAGCGAGAGCGCCATCAGCAAATACACCACCTCCCTGTTCGGGAAACTCGGCATCACCGACGACGACAGCGGCAACCGCCGCGTCCTGGCCGTCCTCACCTACCTGAACAACCCGAACAACCCCTGACCGCCCCCGGCCCCGCCCGCCGGCACACCGGGCCGGGGGACCACCACGCCCCCCGGCCGCAGGCCGTGCCCGCGAGCACCCCCCTTGCGGGCACCCCGCAGGCCCCGCGTATCGCAAAGACGCCATATACGGTGGTGGCGTGACCGAGCTCTCGATCGACCGGCACGACAGCGCCAAGGACACGCGGCAGTGACCCCGCAGGAGCCCGGAGACCCGCTCCGCGCACTACGCCTGCGACAGGGCCTGTCCCAGGCCGGACTCGCCGGCGTGACGCACAGCGTCGTCTCCCGCCTGGAAGCGGGCCGCCACTCACCCACCGTCCGGAGCCTGTCCCGGCCGGCCGAAGCGCTGGGAGCCGGCCTCGTCCTCGACCTCACCCCACCGGAGCCCCGGTGAGCGGCCTGTGGAACCCGGACACCCCCGGCGTCCTGCGCCTGCCCTCCGGCCGCCTGGTCCGCGGCCGCGGCCTGCGCCGCCCCCTGCCGGACGGCCCCGCCCCCGCCTACGCCGTCCACCTGCTCGGCACACGGCCCCCCGAGGTTCCCTGGGAGGCCAGATGGCTGCGCTGGCCGGACTTCCGGCTCCCCGCCGACCCCGCCGACGCCCGCACCGTTCTTCGTGAGGTGTGGGAGCGGGCGGCGGGGGAGCGGGTGGAGGTCGCCTGCGGCGGCGGCCGCGGCCGGACCGGCACGGCCCTGGCCTGCCTGGCCGTCCTCGACGGCGTACCGCCCGGGCGGGCGGTGGAGTTCGTCCGCCGCCACTACGACCGCCACGCCGTCGAGACCCCCTGGCAAAAACGCTACGTCCGCCGCTTCCCCGGCGGCCCCGGGGGCCGATAGCCGTCAGCGGTGGGCGATGCGCGGCCGGGCACCGTCTGTGCCGGCCGGGCACTGTGCAGAGGTGGTCAGGCGGTCCTGGGGCATGCCCGGCTCGGCGATGACTTTTCGTAACCGTCCATTGGGTTCAGTCATCGTGACCCCTCTCGGATCGTCTTCTGCGATCTCACGCCGTGCCCAACGAATCTGGCCTGTCAGGAGAGTTGAAGGAAGGGGCTGTAAACACGTTAAACACCTCTGCCGCATCCGGGGAGCAGGCGCGGGCTGGTGAGGCGTTGACTCCATGGCAGCGCTCCGGTGAAAGGCGCCGAAGTTGTGAATACCGCAAAGGGAGATGAACGCAATGGAGCCGATCTACGCCGCACCGCTCGTTCTGAACGCTGGTGATGTCAAGCAGGTGACTCTCGGTACCGAGAACTTCGGTACGGCCGACGGCTTCTCTGTCAAGTCCTGCGTGTTGCGCAGGGCCCACACAGCACAACACTTCAGCCCGCCCCCTTCCGGGAGACGGGCTGAAGTGTGTTCGGGCTGGCATTCCAGCGGGATCCCTTGGCGCTCGCCGGAATTCGATTGTGCGCGGGGATTACTGGGTCACCGGTCTTCTTGGAGTTTGAGGAGTTCGTGGAACAGCCCTTGGTGTGCCAGCTCGTCGTACGCACCCATCTGCTCGATGCGGCCGTGGTTGAGCACGATGATGCGGTCGGCGAGGCGGGTGTTGGCCAGCCGATGGGTGACGAACACGGTCGCCCGTCCCTCGGCGAGTGCCCTGAGCCGGGTGTAAATCCGGTGCTCGGCACGGGCGTCGAGGGCGGCGGTCGGCTCGTCCATCACGAGGACGGGGGCATCGCGATGGAAGGCGCGAGCGACCGCGACGCGCTGCCACTGCCCGCCGGACAGGTCATGCCCTCCCCACCAGGATCGGGCCAGTGAGGTATCCAGTCCGTGGGGCAGCGCGGCGATGACGGTGTCGGCGCCGGCTGCCTCAGCGGCGGCGCGCACGGCGGCGTCGCCGTCGGGGCGGGGCTGGCCGAGGGTGATGTTCTCGCGGGCGGCCAGCGGCCAGCGGGTGTAGTCCTGCGGCACGAGCGCCACCTTGGCGAGCACCCCGGCCGGGTCGGCGTCCGCCAGGTCCACTCCGTCCCACCGCACTGAACCGCTGGTGGGCAGGAAGAGGCCGGTCAGGATGCGGGCGAGGGTGCTCTTGCCGGCGCCGTTCTCGCCGACCAGGGCGATTACCTCACCGCGCTTGAGGTCCAGGTTGATGCCGTCGAGCGCGGGGGCGCGGGCGCCGGGGTAGGTGAAGGAGACGTCCATGGCAGTGATCACCAGCGGCCCGTCCTCGGCGATCGGGACCGAGCCGCGGCGGGTCGTCCACGGCTTGGCCACGGCCAGGAAGCGGGCCCAGTCGTCCAGGGACAGCGAGGTGCGGAACAGCCGGGCCCCGGCGCGCACCGTCGTCGCAAGAGCCGCCATAGAGGTCCTTACCGCCAAGGCTGCGGTCCCCGCGACCGCAAGCTCCATCCGGCCACTCGCTACCAGGAGCACGAGCACGCCCCAGGTCGCAGCGGTGCCAACCGCGGTGAGTGCGTCACCGATCCCCTGCACCACCAGAGCCTGCCGGGTGGCCTTGAGCTGCTCGGCCTCCAGGCGGCCGGAGACGACGCGGTACTGCCGGATGAGGAAGGCGGCCATGGTGCCCGCGCGGACCTCGTCGGCGGTGTTGCGCTCAGTGGTGTACGACCGGAACACGTTGCGGAGCCGGGAGTCGGCGAGGTTGCGGTGGTGGGCGGCGTGCTCGATCCGAGCGCCGCGTACGGCGCCCCACGCGCAGGGGACGACGGAGAGGACCAGCAAGGGGAGCATCACCGGGTGCAGAAGGGTGACGACCGTCGCTGCGGCGGCCATCCGTGCCGCCGCGGACGTGAGGAGCTGGGCGTCGAGGATGAGGTCGCCGGTCTTCTCCGCGCCGTCGGAGGCGGCGGCGTGGGCGTCCTCGAAGTCCGGGTTCTCATACGCCACCAGCTCGGCGGCGGTCGCCGTGGTGATGACCTCAAGGTCGGCCTCGCGCACGGCCTTCGGTGCGAGCCGGGCGGCGGACGCGCGGGCTGCAGCGTCCAGCAGGTAGCGGCCGGAGGCCGCGAGGGTGAGGACCACCACGGTGGTCAGGTTCTCGCGCAGGCCGGCGGCGATGTCGCCTCCGGTGAAGACGGTAGCCAGCACGCGGGTGGTGGCTGCGAGCGCGGTCGCGGTGAGGGCGGCGGCGCCGATCTGGCAGATCAGCAGGGCCAGCACGGCCCGGCGGTCGGTGCGCCAACCGAGCCGGGCCGCCTCGGCGAGGGTGTGGGGCAGACGGCGTGCTATGGCCCACGTGGACAGGTTGACGCTCGCCTCGAAGTGCCGGTCGGAGGCCAGGCACATGACCGGCGGCTGGCCCGCGGCGGCGACGGGCGGCGAGGATACGGAAGAACTCACGAACCCCATCAGGGAGCTGAACGAGGCCGCTGGGCAACGGGATTGTTCCGGCAGGCCCGCGTCGCCGCTGGTCGACCGGCCCCTGCCGTCAGCCACCCCGTGCGCTTTCATTCGATCGAGTGAATCCGTGGTCCGGGGTGGGGAGGCTCGGGCCAGCCCCGGACCACGGCAGCCCAGGGCCTCTCTACGGCTCGGCGAGGACTGGCATCCAGGGCCGGTCGACGGCGTCGCCGATGTCCCGGCCGACCGCGCCCTCGGGGACCTCCGCCCAGGCGTGTGCGGCGTGAGGCATGAAGCGGGCGCCGTGTACCCAGCGGGCCTGGCGGCAGGTGAGGGCGGTCGCGATGACGGTAGCGAGACTGATCTCGGCGCACGCGATCCGGCCCGGCCACCACGAGGGAATCACCGCCTGAACCGCGGTGTAGAGGGCTTCGAGCCGGGCCAAGCGTGCGTACGGCAGGCCGCGCAGCAGCCGCACGGCGGCGAGCTTCCAGCGCAGTGGCAACGGACTCACGGCCAGGGAGAGGGCGAGCGCGAGGGCGGCCACCAACCGGTCGCGCCATGGAGCGGTGGGCCGGGCGGTGGGGACCATGACCGTCATCGACGCCACCGCTTTCGCCGTGCTCGCCGCGGCCGGTCGGTGTCGACGAGCACGCCGGCAGCCACCAGATCGTCGACGAACGCGACAATCTGACCGCTGACCTGCTGTGGGTCCTGGCCGGTAGGGACGGCGATCTCATCGGCGAGCCTGGCGGTGCCACCGCGGACGGTGATCGCGTGCCAGATCCGGGAAGCGTCCTGATCGAGCATCAGCCACGTCTCCCGCTTCACGTCGATCACCGCCGTGCCGTCCGGCCCCGTGTTGTGGTGAACGTGGAGGGCGGGGATCAGCACGCTGCCACCTCCCTCCTGGTCGTCTGACCACTGAGCCACCAGCACGTCACGATCAACTGGTGCAGGTCGGCGATCACCGTGGCGCTCTGCCCCCGGGCCGTCTGAGCTAGCGAGGTACGGACGGCTGCGGGGTCGATCAGCCCAGCGGCCGCGAGCGGACTGGAAGCGGTCAGTTCGTCGAGCCGATCCCGGTGCCGGGCCAGCCCGGCGATGCGCTGGGCGGTGAACGAGCCTTTCGACCGGCGGGAGGTCAGCCAGTCCGGGAGCTCGGGCAGCGCGGCCCGTAGCAGCGGCTTGTAGGCCACCAGACCCCGCCGGGCGAGGGCTGGCACGCCGAACGCGGCCCGGACAACCTGGTTGTCCAGGTACGGGTACACCGGCCGGATACCGAGCGCGTGGCCGTATGGGGCCCAGCCGCGGGCCGAGGTGCCCACCGACCGCAGGGCGGCCCACTGGTCGAACTCGTCCGCCAGCTCCGGCTGCTGGTCACCGGCGGCCTGCCGCAGCAGCGCGGCGACCTGGTGACGGCCGTCAGCGGTCAGCCAGGACGCTCCGGCCCCCAGACGGCACCACGACCATCCGGCAACCGTCGTCTGTGGTGTGACCGGACCGTGTTCCAGGGTCTCGGCGGCACGCTCCAGAGCACCGCTGCGGCCGAGGTCAGCGGCGTGCTTGAGGGCCTTCCAGTACGGGCCCGGCGCGGTGTTACGGAGCCGGGCGAATGCCGCCACCTGTCGGTGGGCCTCGCGGCGGTGGCCGTCCTGCAGGAGGCGGACCCAGCAGGAGCTGGAGGCGTCGAGGACGATGTCCCCGCCATGCCCGGTCAGGTGAAGCGGCAGCCCCTGCACGGGGCGCAGGTAGGCAGCGTCCATGGCGTACATGGCCGCCGCCAGCACCGGCTCCGCCTCGGACGGCTGTCCGGCGGGGAAGCCGAACGGCAGTTGCTCGTCGCCTCCGGTGGCGACCGTGTGCCGGGCGCCGGTGTGCTCGGCGATGCGGGAGGCGAATGCCATATCCTCCCCGCTGGTGTAGCCGTCGGTGTAGGTCACCGCGTGCACGGTCCCGGCGTCGGCAGCGAGTACGACGGCCGCCGAGGAGTCCAGCCCACCCGACAGGTCGGCGCCCACCGCGCCGCCGCTGACGCGGACGCGGTGCTGGACGGCGTTGGTGAGCGCCTGCCCGAACCGCACGGCCCCTTCGCGGAGCTCGTCGACGGGATCGACACCGTTGACATCGACGAGTTGCGGCGGTGCCTCTGGCGCGAGCAGCAGTCCGAAGCCGCCGGGCACCACGCGGATCTGTTCGTACGGGGTGCGGTGGGGCCAGTGGTGCTCGCCCACGGTGAGCCTGGCCGCCACCAGCGGCAGGTCCGGCGTGAGCCGCCTGTCCTGCTCCAGCAGCCGAGCCTGGCTTGCCCACGCGGCCTCGTTGCCGCGCAGCGTGTAGTAGACGGCCCGGGAACCGGCCAGGTCGCCGCACACGAACCGCTGCCGCCCGTTGTCGGCGACCACCCAGTACGAGCCGGGCCACCGGGTGAGTCCGGCCCACTGGCCCACCCGCGTCGCCGGTAGGGCGGCCCTCAGCTCCTCCTGGGTGACGGGGCAGTCGCCCACGACCACGAGGCCAACCGGCCCCTCGCAGGCCACCTGTACCCGTGTGCCGGGAGCCCGGCGCAGGTCGCCCAGCCCTTCGATTACTACTCCATCGACGGCGGCTGTGCCGCCGGTCAGCCACTCCTGTTCCATCTGCTTGCCTCCCCTTCGACCAGCTCCGTGACGCGCCCGGGGGCCGGCTGTCGTGCGGCCGGCCCCCGGGGTGCTCGGTGAGGACGTGTCAGCCCTCGAAGTAGTTGTCCTTGTCCGAGTCGTTGAACGTCTGGCGGCCCAGGGTGAGGGTGGCCACCGGGTGGGTGCTGATCTGCGGCGCGAAGGTGACGCGCGGCGTCGCCGCGGGCTTGTCCTCGACGGGCTTGATGGTGACGGTCTGCTCGGCCATAGCCGGCCTCCCTTGTCATCGGTGGATGTGGAAGTGGTGCTGTCTCCATGTCACCGCGATCGAAGATCCGTTCCCAGAGACGGAGCTGGGGACTTGCTGGGAGTGGATCTGGGAGAAATATGGGATGCGCCTGGGAGGTGTCAGCCCGCCTTGAGGAGGTTGAGGACGGCCCGCTGGTAGACGGCGTAGACCTGGGGCAGCTCGGCGAGGTGGGCACGTTCGTCGATGCCGTGCAGCCCCTCGTACGGCACCCCGAAACCGGCCGTGGCCGGGATGCCCTCACCGGCCAGCAGGTTGCCGATGTTCGACGGCCCTGCGGTCTTCGCCTTGACCGCAAGTCCCATCTCGGCGGCGGCGCCCAGCAGGGCGGCGGCGGGCTGCTCGTCCTCGGCCAGGCGGAACGGCGGCCAGGCCGCGACCGGAGTGACCTCGGTGGACGCAGGGGCAGGCAACTCCGCGTCGAGCTCGGCGACCGCCTTGCGGACCAGCGTCTCGGCGTCGTGCGCGTCGAAGCCGGGGGTTGTGCGTACGTCCACGTTCAGCTCGCACCGGTCCGGGGTGACGGAGAAGCCCTGGCCTCCGTGGACGGAGGTCACCGACAGCTTCGGCGGCAGGGGAAACCCCGACGCCCCGTCCACACCAGGCAGTTCCGCCTCGTCGAGAAGCCGTACGAGGTGGGCGGCCCGGGTGATCGCACCGACCACGGTCTTGCTGGATCCGGAGTGCCCGGAGGGGGCGTGCACTGCGAGGGTGGCCCGCCACAGGCCCCGGCCGCCGACCACGACCTCGTCCAGCCCGGGGTAGCCGATCATCACCCCGGCAGGGCGGGCCGCGCGCGGGTCGGCGAGGTAGGCGCGGGCACCGCCGAAGCCGCCGGTGTGCTCGTCGACGTCCAGGAGCATGGCTAGCCCGCCGTTCAGGTCAGCGGCGCGGGGCATGAGGTCGTCGGCGATGTGGCAGAACATGGCGACGGCGAGCTTGGAGTCGGCCGCCCCGCGGCCGAGCAGCCAGCCGTCCACCACGTCCCCGCTGGCCGGCGGGAAGGACCAGGCGTTCTCGTCGCCGTACGGGGCGGTGTCCACGCAGGCATCCAGTGTCCACCACTGGCCCGGCCGACCCCCCGAGATCTCCACGAGCAGCCCCACCAGCTCACCTGCGTCGCCGTACAAACGACGGTGAGGTACGGCGCGGTCGTTGAGCCAGTCCTCCAGCACGCCGAGGACCGGTCCATAGTTGTCGATCCCACCTCGGCTCGGCCGCCGGATCAGTTCCTGGGCGAGCTCGATCACGGACGCCATCCGAGCCTGCTGAAGGTTCTCGCTCACGCTTCTCCCACCACATCAGTTGTGCCGGACCGGCAGCGCGCGGACGGCCTCGATCGTCTCCACCGGCCGCGCCGAAGCACACGCCTCCCGCCCATGGTGGACCAGACCCACCGCGGCCTCGCGACTGAGTAAGACGCCGCAGTCGAACCCTTCCGCGCCGTGGAAGGACGGCAGCGGCACGACCGCTTGTGTCTCCGAGGCCACGAAGAAGCGTTCCAGCGCTGCTGCCGGTTCGACCATCCCGATGTGGAGCGTCTTGACGCCGTTGCGGCGGGCGGTCGGGTCGCGCAGCTCCAGCAGCCGCACGAGGTGGTCGGCGAGCGTGCGGTGCCGGGGTGGGCCGTAGAGCACCCGGTAGTGGACCAGGTCCGGGTGCTGGGCCACGGCCGTTTCGATCGCCGCCAGATACGCCTTCTCCCGGCTCCGGCTGCCGGTGACGACCAGCTGTTCGCGGGCGCTGGAGGCGACACTGACCATCGCTTCGATCAGGTCGGTCCAGCGGGTGAGCACCTTGACGACCACCGCCGTGCCGGAGGTCTCCAGCACGCTGGTGGCCTCTCCGTCCTGGTGGGCGAACAGCACCTCGGGGCGTTCCCGGTACAGCTGGCACAGCCCAGCCCGGTTCTTCGCCCCGGTCCGGCGCCGGCCGGTCTCCCACGCGCTGAGCAGACTCGCGTCCGTCGCGCCCCCAGTGATCTCGTTCAGGTTGTCGGCGGCCTCCTCCAGCGTCAGATTCCTTGCCGTACGCGCACGTCTCAACGCCGACTCTCCGCCTGTCAGCCCGGCCACAGTCATCCTCCCGCCTGGTGATCCGTGGTCGGCTCAGCACATATGGATTCCACCGCGCGTTCCCCCTTCATCGACCGCCCTCGTACTCATCCCCGCATACGGCTGGGCGCATCCCACACGGCAGCGAGCGAGGCTCGATCACTAATGGCGGCCCGGTCGGCGAATACACCTGAGGCCGGATGGCACCACCACGCCGCGCTCGTCATCTGAGCGCGTCAACCTGGCGCCTCGTCCACTCGTGTCCCTCACCCACTCGGAGCAGTTGAGGAACGCGTCCCGATCATCCACGAAGGAGTGACACCGATGACCACCGCCATCGCCGCTTCCGTCGCTGCCGCCGCTGAGAAAGTCCCTGAGCGGCACTACACCCACAACGGCGACCGTGGCCCGACCATCCACCGCACGAACCCCGTCTTCGTCCACCGGGACCTGACCTACCTCGACGTCCGGCCGGGCATGAAGGTCGGCGACGTCGGCACCGGCCTGACCGGCGGCCTGCTCGCCGGACTCGTCGGCCCGACCGGGTCGGTCACCAGCCTGGACATCGACCCGTTCCTGACCTGCTGGGCCAACCGCATCCACGCCGAACGCGGGCTGAACAACATCCGCTGCTTCACCACGGACGGCACCGCCGGACACCCCGAGCGGGGCCCGTACGACCGCCTCGGCGCCTGGTGCACCCCGCCCCTGCTGCCGAAGGCGTGGGTGGACCAGACCGTCGAGGGCGGCCTGATCGTCGCCACGCTGCCGGTCGCGGCGGTGCCGAGCCTGGCCATCGGCACCAGGATCCGTATCCGTGACGGCAGCCGCACGTCGAGGAGATCTTCCCCGGCACCTACATCGAGACCGCCGGCTCTGCCCGGACCGACTTCTCGGTCCCGGCCCGGTGGGTCGACTGGGAGAACCGCGTCCCGGCCGCCTCGTGGGTGTCGATCGCCTGGCGCGAGCAGGACGACTGGCTTCGCACCGGGGCCCGTACGGTCCTGGACCAGCTGCGAGAGCCCGGCCACACCGAGCAGTACCAAGGCGAGAAGATCGACTGGTCCAGCCTGCGCGTCTGGCTGGCCGCCACCGGTTCCCGGCTGACGATGACGCAACTTCAGGCCGATGTCCTCGGCCTGGGCCACTCGACCCGCGACTCCGCCGCCGTGGTCCACAAGGACGGCCGGATCCTCGCCGACTCCGCGTCGCTGACCGTGCTCCGGGGCTGGCTCGCCGCATGGGAGGACGCCGGGCGCCCCGCCCCCGACTCCTACACCCCGGCCCTGGACCCCGGCATGGACAGCGACGTCCCTGGCTGGGACCTCCGCCTGACCCGGTAGGACCCGCTGCCGGCGGACGGTCCCGGGCGCCGCCGCCGGCCAGGGCCACGGCCCCGCCGCGCCCGCACCCTCACGCCAGCACCGCCCCCACCACCAGCACCGCCGCCAGACCCGCCACCGCCGTGACGCCCGCCACCCCCGCGCACCCGGCCAGCAGCACCCGCAGCACCGGACGCCCCCGGGCCACACGCTGGTTGGCCGCCCGGGCCGGCAGCGCCGCCGCGGCGAGCGCGGCCGACAGCACCAGCCACCACCAGCCGTACACCGCCGGCGCCCCCGTCCCGCCCAGCGCCGCGGCCACCGCGCCGCCGCCGGCCACCGCGGCCGCCGCGACGGCCGGGCACGCTGCCACCGGCCACCACCACGCCCCCTTGCGGCCCCAGCGGCCGCCCGCCCGCCGGGCCAGGGCGAGCGCGGGCAGCACGAGCGCCGCGGCCAGGACCAGGGCCACCACCCCCAGCAGGGCCAGCAGGAGGGGCAGGACCAGGACGAACAGCGCCCCGCCGTCCTCCCCTTCGGGGTGCGGGTGCGTCATCCCCCACGCCCACAGGGCCATCACCGCCACGGCCGCCTCGGCCAGCAGCGCGGCACCCCCCACCACCAGCGCGGCCGGCGTCCACACCACCTCACCTGTCCCGTTCGCTCTCACGCCCGCGATCATCCCCCGCCGCCGGGCGCGCCCCGCTCCCCGGGTTCCGCCCACCCCGCCTCCCGCACCCACTCACGGGCCAGGGTGGCGAACGCGGCGGCCGCGGCGCTGCGGTACGCGCTCTCCCGGCGCAGCAGCGCCACCGTCCGGGCGGGCAGCGGCGGCACCAGCGGCACGGGGCGCAGCGCCGGGTGGCCGCGGGTGATGGCGTCGGGCAGCACGGTGGCCAGGGCGGTGCGCTGGACGATCTCGGTCAGCGCGTTGATGGAATTGGCCTCCACCGCGATAGGCGGCTGCACCCCCTGCCCGGCGAAGTAGGCGTCGATGTGCCCGCGGGTGGCGAAATCCCCGCTGAGCAGCGCCAGTTGATGACCGCCGAGCTCCCGCACCGGCAGCTCCACCACCGGGCCCCGCTCTGTCTCCCGCTCCTGCTCCGGGTCCTCCGCCGTCACCGGCTCCGCCCCGCCCGCCCGCGGGTGGCGCGGCCCCACCACCAGGCTCAGCGTCTCGGTGAACAGCGCCACCCCCTCCACCCCCGGCAGGTGCGCCCCGCTGAACGCGATCCCCAGGTCCACCTCGTCGGCCAGCAGCGCGGACTCGATGCGGTCCTGCGTCAGCTCCCGCACCTCCAGGGTGATCCCCGGGTGCCGGGCGTGGAACCGCGCCACCAGCGGGCCGATCAGGTACGCGGTGAACGTCGGCGTCATCGCCAGCCGCAGCGCCCCCACGCTCAGGTCCCGCACGTCCAGCACGGCGCGTTCGGCCGCGGCCAGGTCCTGGAGGGCGGCCCGCGCGTAGTGCGCGTAGGCCCGGCCCGCGTCGGTCAGCCGCACCGTGCGCCCGGTGCGGTCCAGCAGCTGTGTCTTCAGGGCCCGCTCCAGCTGCCTGACCTGCTGGGAGAGCGTGGGCTGCGAGATGTGCAGGGCCTCGGCGGCCCGGGTGAAACTCGCGTGCTCGGCGACCGCGAGCAGATACCGCAGATGACGCAGTTCCATGACCTGCCTCCACACCCCCACACCCCGCACGCCCCCGGGCTCCCGCACCCGGCCCGTGCACCTATAGACACGACCAATAGAAGTCATGCCTTTCACGACTTGGACACTATAAGCACAGGTCATGCACAGTGGACGACGTCGGCCCCCACCGACACACCACCCACAAGGGAGTGACCATGCACCACCTCGCCGAGGGAGTCCACAGCTTCCAGCGGGACGTCTTCCCCGCCCGCGCGGAGCTCTTCGCGCACCTCGCCACCACCCACCGCCCCGGCACCCTGTTCATCAGCTGCTCCGACGCCCGCGTCGTACCCGAGCTGATCACCCAGCGCGAGCCGGGCGAGCTGTTCGTCATCCGCACCGCCGGCAACCTCGTCCCCGCGCACACCCCCGCCGCCGACGCGGTCGCGGCGAGCATCGAGTACGCCGTCACCGTCCTGGGCGTCAGCGACGTCATCGTCTGCGGCCACTCCGCCTGCGGGGCCATGACCGCCCTCGCCGACGGCCACGACCTCACCGCCGTGCCCGCCGTCGCCGACTGGCTGCGCCACGCCGACGCCGCCCGCGCCCGCACCACCGCCCACGACGCCCAGGAGGCCGGGGACAAGGTCGCCGCGCTCGTCCGCGACAACGTCCTGGCCCAGCTGGCGAACCTCGCCACCCACCCCAGCGTCGCCCGCGCCCTGGCCCGCCGCGAGCTGACCCTGCACGGCTGGGTCTACGACATCGGCTCCGGCACCGTCGAGGAACTCGACGCCGCGAGCGGCCGCTTCACCGCCCTCGCCGCCTGACCCACCCCCCGAACCACCCACCCCGAACCCACAGCGGCGCCCCCGTGCGCCCCGGCACCCCGCCGGGGCGGGAGCGCCCGTACCCGAAAGGACCCCTTTCCCATGATCCACGCCCAGTTCGACGCCACCGCCCGCGAGCAGCTCGCCGCCCAGGCCGTCGCGGCCAAGACCGCCAAGGACCTCTCCTGGCAGGAGGTGGCCGACGCCGCCGGCCTGTCCGTCGCCTTCGTCACCGCCGCCGTCCTCGGCCAGCACCCCCTGCCCGAGGCCTCCGCCAAGGCCGTCGCCGCCCTGCTGGGCCTGGACGACGACGCCGCGGCCCTGCTCCAGGCGATCCCGACCCGCGGCTCCATCCCCGGCGGCATCCCCACCGACCCGACCATCTACCGCTTCTACGAGATGCTCCAGGTCTACGGCACCACCCTCAAGGCCCTGGTCCACGAGCAGTTCGGTGACGGCATCATCAGCGCGATCAACTTCAAGCTGGACGTGAAGAAGGTCGCCGACCCCGAGGGCGGCGAGCGCGCCGTGATCACCCTGGACGGCAAGTACCTGCCCACCAAGCCCTTCTGACCCACCCCCCGCACCGGACACAAAGGCGGGCGGGCCGCCGGCCCGCCCGCCCCCCTTTCCTTCCGCACCGCCGCACCACCCGGGGAGCCTCCTGTGGACTTCATCCAGCGCACCATCGACCTCGCCCGCCGCAACGTCGAGGAAGGCGGCCGCCCCTTCGCGACCGTCATCGTCAAGGACGGCCGCGTCCTCGCCGAGAGCCCCAACCTCGTCGCCCAGACCAGCGACCCCACCGCCCACGCCGAGATCCTCGCCATCCGCGAGGCCTGCACCCGCCTGGGCACCGAGCACCTGACCGGCACCACCATCTACGTGCTCGCCCACCCCTGCCCGATGTGCCTGGGCTCCCTCTACTACGCCAGCCCCGACGAGGTCGTCTTCCTCACCGGCCGCGACGACTACGCCCCCCACTACGTGGACGACCGCAAGTACTTCGAACTCGGCACCTTCTACGCCGAGTTCGCCAAGGACTTCACCGACCGCCGGCTCCCCATGCGCCACGAGCCCCGCGCCGCCGCCACCGACGTCTACCGCGCCTGGCAGGAGCGCAACAACGGCGAGCGCCGCGTCGCGGGCGCCCCCACCGCCGCCTGACCACCCGCACACCCGCCCCGCGCACCAGCGGCGATCAGCAGCGATCAATGGCGATCGATGGCGATCAGCAGCGATCGGCGGGAGCCGGCAGGAGTAAGCCGGGAACCGGCGGGAAGCCGGACAAGGGAACGCGCCCGGCAGCAGCCTCACACCCGTGCCCGCACATGCTGCCGGGCCGCGTTCACCAGCTCCTCGATCAGCTCCCGGGCCTCTTGCCGCCGCCCCTCCAGTTCCTCCCGGCTGTCGATCTGGTGGAGCTTGCCGACCCGCTCGAACGCCCGCCACGCCAGGGCGGTCAACGCCTCGTCGTCGGTAAGCATCTGCACCCGGAAAAGGGCCTCCTGCGCCTCGGAGCGCAGCTCGTAGGAGCGGCGGCGGGCCTCCGCCACGTCGTCCGGCGGCGGATCCTCGTGCTCGCAGTGCCAGCGGTGGATGAGGCTGCGCCGGTAGTTGACCAGGGCGCCCGCGTACGAGCAGTAGGCGTCGAACCTCTCCTGGCGCAGCCGCTCCTGGCGGGCGGAACGCTCGCCGCGCGCGGTCGCCCGCTGCTGGAAGGCGTGGGTGATCCCCGCGCCCAGCAACGTCCCGAGCACGGCTATGACACTGGCGGCGACGGCTTCCACCCCGCCACCTGATCACACCACCCGCCCCGCACGGCACACTTTTCCCGGCCAACCCCACACACCCCACCGCCCCCTGCCTCTCCCGGGATGCCGCGGGGCCGCCCGGGACACCGGGCCCGCACAGGCCGCGCGGGCCGCGCCGCGCAGGAGATTCCCCCAATCTCCCCTTCCCCGGCGAGATCTTCTCCTAGAGTCCACGCCATGCCCGGCCCCGCCCGGCCGCCGCGCGCGACAGGTGTGCCCCTGCCGTGCGCCCGTTCCGGCGGCCGCCCGGCACAGAAGAAAAGCAGAGCGAACAGAGAAACACGAGGACGACGAGGAAGCAGACGGCGGTGCTCAGGATCGGCATAGTCGGAGTCGGCCCCCGCGGGCTGTCCGTACTCGAACGCCTCGTCGCCAATGCCCGCGCCCACCCCGGCCCCCCGGCCGTCGTCGAGCTGTTCGAGCCCCGCGGCTTCGGCTCCGGCCAGGTCTGGCGCACCGACCAGCCACCCGCCCTGATCATGAACATCGTCGCCTCCCAGATCACCGCGTTCGCCGACGACACCGTGCCGATGTCCGGCCCCGTCCGCCCGGGACCGAGCCTGTACGGGTGGGCCGTGGCACTGGCGGCCGGCCGCATACCCGGCCGCTACCCGCCCGAGGTCCTCGACCAGGCCCGCCGCACCGGCCCCGGCAGCTACTGCCGCCGCTCCTTCTACGGCCACTACCTCGAATGGGCCCACCGCGAGGTCCTGCGCCGCGCCCCCGCCCGCCTGACCGTGCGCGGCCACCACACCCGTATCGTCGCCGTCACCGACACCCCCCAGGGGCGCCAGCGCCTGACCTGCGAGAAGGGCCGCACCTTCGACGTCGACCAGCTGGTCCTGGCCACCGGCCACACCGGCGTGCACCCCACCGGCGAGGAAGCGGCGCTCGCCCGCTTCGCCGCCCGTACCGGCGGGCGCTACCAGCGGCCCGCCAGCCCCGCCGACACCGACCTGGACGCCCTCGAACCGGGCCGCCCCGTCCTCGTCCGCGGACTCGGCCTGTCCTTCTTCGACCACATGGCCCTGCTCACCACCGGCCGGGGCGGCACCTTCACCCGGGAGGCCGGCGGCCGCCTGCGCTACCTGCCCTCCGGGGACGAACCCCGCCTGGTCTGCGGGTCACGCCGGGGCATCCCCCTGCACGGGCGGGCGGACAACGAGAAGGGCGACGGCCGCCACGAACCGGTCTTCCTCACCACGGCCGCCGTCGACGCCTTACGGGAACGGGCACGCCCCGCCGGGGGACTGGACTTCCGCCGCGACTGCTGGCCGCTGATCGCCAAGGAGGTCGAAACCGTCTACTACACCCGCCTGGTGGCCGAGGCCGCCTCACCGGCCACCGCCCAGGAATTCCACGCCCTCTACGTCACCGCCCCCTGGTCCGGTGACGCCGAACGCCAGATCCTGCGCAAGTTCCACCTGCCCGAGCACCACCGGTGGGACTGGGCGAAGACGGCCCGCCCCTGGGATGCCACCGCCCTGGCCTCCCCGCCCGCCTGGCACACCTTCCTGCGCGCCCACCTGCTGGCGGACGTGGCCGAGGCCCGCCGGGGCAACCTCACCAGCGCCCTGAAGTCCGCCCTGGACGTCCTGCGCGACATCCGCAACGAGATCCGCGCGGTGATCAACGACGGCGGCATCGAGGGCGAGTCCTACCGCACCGACGTGCGCGGCTGGTTCACCCCGCTGCACGCCTTCCTCTCCCTGGGACCGCCCTGGACGCGCATCGAGGAACTGGTGGCCCTCCTCGACGCCGGCATCGCCGAGGTCGCCGGCCCCCGCTTCACCGTCACCCCCGACCCCGGCAGCGGCCGCTTCACCGCACACTCCGCCGTCCCCGGCCACACCTGGCACGCCACCGCCCTCCTGGACGCCCGCCTCCCCGCCGTCGACCTCGCCCGCACCACCAGCCCCGTCCTGGCCCACCTGAAGGACCGGCGCCGGCTCACCCCCTTCACCCTCCCCACCACCCCCGCGGGCACCGGGGACAGGACGAGGAGGTACGTCACCGGGGGAGTGGCCGTCACCGCCCGCCCCTTCCGCACCCTGGACCCCGACGGCACGGTCCACCCCCGCCGGTACGTGTACGGGGTGCCGACCGAAGGGGCGAACTGGGTGACCGAGACCGGCATCCGCCCCTGCGTCGGCTCCGTCACCGTCGGCGACAGCGACGCCATCGCCCGCAGCCTCCTGGGCCTCCCCACCTGACCCCCGGCCCCCGCCCGGACCCCCGGGCACCCGGGCGTCCCCCGGATGGCGCAGAGGCCGGCAAGCGCCCACGCCCCCCACCCATCACTGTGGAGGATGTGACGGACGACGAACCGATGACGCTCTTCCCCGAGAGCCCCGAGGACCCGTTCTCGGTCGCCGGCGCCGCCTCGGCCGTACTGGACCACCAGGCGAAGGTCGTGGGCTGGGGCCACCTGGCCGAAACCCTCCTGGGCCACCGCACCGCCGACGTGATGGGCCGCCCCGCACTGGAGACCCTCGTCCACCCCGACGACCACGGCCTCGCCGCCCGCGCCGCCGCCGAGTGCCTGCGCAACCCCGGCTGGTTCGGCCTCCTGCCCGTCCTGCACGCCGACGGCCACCGCACCCACCTGGGCCTGCGCGCCCGCCGCGTCACCCGCACCGGACGCGACCCCGAATGGTTCCTCGTCGCCGCCCCCGCCCAGGACGTCATCCAGTGGGAGACCGACCGCTCCGTCCTGGACAACCTCTTCCGCCGCTCACCCATCGGCCTCGCCGTCCACGCCCCCGACCTGCGCATCCTGCGCGTCAACCGGGCCCTGGCCCGCATCGGCGGCCTCACCCCCGACCAGGCACGCGGCCACCGCATGGCCGACTTCCTGCTCCCCGACGACGCCCGCACCGCCGAGGACCGCCTCCGCGAGGTCCTGGCCACCGGCCGCCCCACCATCTTCACCGAACAGTCCTGCCGCCTGCGCATCGAACCCGCCCGCGCCCGCTTCGTCTCCGTCTCCGCCTTCCGCCTGGAGGACTCCACCGGACGGACCCTGGGCGTCGCCCAGCTGGTCGAAGACGTCACCGAACGACACCGCGCCCGCCTGCGCCTGGCCCTCCTCGGCGAAGCCGGCGCCCGCATCGGCACCACCCTGGACGTGGCCACCACCGCCCGCGAACTCACCGACGTCATCGTCCCCGACCTCGCCGACTGCGCCACCGTCGACCTCCTCGACCCCGTCAGCCGCGGCGAGGAACCCTCCCAGGACGGCTTCGGCCCCGTCCGCCGCACCGCCCTGTCCTGCGACGTCCCCCACGCCACCGACGCCCTCAACCCCCTGGGCGCCCTCATCCACTTCGCCCCCGACACCCCCCAGGGCCGCTGCCTCGCCGACCAGACCCCCCTCCTCGTCCCCCACCTGCGCACCCCCGGCGACCTCACCACCGTCGCCCAGGACCGCGCCCCCCAAGCCGCGGCCCTGGGCGTCCACTCCGTCATGATGCTGCCCCTGGCCGCCCGCGGCCTCGTCCTGGGCCTGGTCACCCTCTGGCGCTCCCGCAGCCCCGAACCCTTCGAGGACGACGACCTCACCCTCGCCGCCGAATTCGCCGCCCGCGCCGCCGTCTCCCTCGACAACGCCCGCCGCTACACCCGCCAGCACCTGGCCGCCCTCACCCTCCAGCACCGCCTCCTGCCCGGCGACCTGCCCGACCTCCCCGCCGCCGACATCGCCCACTGCTACATCCCCGCCGGCGCCGTCGAAGGCGTCGGCGGCGACTGGTTCGACGTCATCCCCCTCTCCGGCGCCCGCGTCGCCCTCGTCGTCGGCGACGTCATCGGCCACGGCATCGACGCCGCCGCCACCATGGGCCGCCTGCGCACCGCCGTCCACACCCTGGCCGAACTCGACCTCGACCCCGAAGAAGTCCTCTCCCACCTCGACGACCTCGTCCACCGCCTCGCCGCCGAACAGGAAAGCAACAGCCACGACTTCCCCCAGGACCAGGTCACCGGCGCCAGCTGCCTCTACGCCGTCTACGACCCCATCTCCCGCTCCTGCTCCCTCGCCCGCGCCGGCCACCCGCCCCCCGCCGTCATGACCCCCGACGGACACGTCACCTTCCCCGACCTCCCCGCCGGACCACCCCTGGGCCTGGGCGGCCTCCCCTTCGAGACCACCGAACTCCACCTCCCCGAAGGCAGCCTCCTCGCCCTCTACACCAACGGCCTCATCCACACCCCCGACCACGACATCGACACCATGCTCGACCGCCTCGCCCACCAGCTCGCCGTCCCCGCCCGCACCGTCACCCAAGCCGCCCACGCCGTCGTCGGCGCCCTCCTGCCACCCCACCCCGCCGACGACGTCGCCCTCCTCCTCGCCCGCACCCGCGTCCTGCCCGCCGACCGCGTCGCCACCTGGACCCTGCCCGCCGACGCCCGCGCCGCCTCCCGCGCCCGCACCCTGATGACCGGGCAACTGGCCACCTGGAACCTCGACGAACTCACCTTCACCACCGAACTCGTCGTCAGCGAACTGGTCACCAACGCCTACCGCTACGCCCCCGGCGGCCCCGTCACCCTGCGCCTGATCCTCGGCCCCCACCTCATCTGCGAAGTCTCCGACACCAGCAACACCGCCCCCCACCTGCGCCGCGCCCGCACCACCGACGAAGGCGGCCGCGGCCTGTTCCTCGTCGCCCAGCTCACCGAACGCTGGGGCACCCGCTACGGCCGCGAAGGAAAAACCGTCTGGACCGAACAACGCCTGCCCTGACCGCACGGACCCCCGGCCACCCGTATCAACCGCCCCGGCCGCGGCCCCGCCCGTACGCACCGCCCCGGCCCTGGCGCCCCGCCCGCTACAGCTTCTTGGCCAGGAGATACTCCGTCACCCCCGGCGGATAGCCGGCCACCTCACCGACCACCGCGTACCCCTGCCGCCGGTAGAAACCCGGCGCCTGGAAATCCCAGGTCTCCACCCGCGCGTGAGCACACCCCCGCTCCCGCCGGGCCAGGTCCTCCGCCCGCCGCAGCAGCTGCGCACCCAGCCCCCGCCCCCGCTGCCCCGCGTCCACCCACAACAGCTCCACGTGCAGCCACCGCCCCCACGTACGCCCGGTGATCCCCCCGGCCACCACCCCCTGCCCGCCCAGCGCGTACAGCTGGAGCGGGAGCTCCTGACCGGCCGGCGTCCCCCGCAGCGCCGCCATCGCACGGGAGGCGGCCGTGTTGTCCGACTCCAGCCGCTCCCCGAGCCACTCCTCGCGTTCCTTGCTGACCACCGCGTCGAATCGCCACATGGGCGGGACCCTACGAGCCCGCCCTCGCCCCGGCCACTCACCCCGCCCCCCGTGCAGGCCCGCGGGGTCAGCCGACGGGGGCCACCGGTGCGCACCCCGCCCGCGCGGCGGCGGCCCTGACCCCGTTGGCGAAGACCCGCTCGGGCCCGGGTGAGGCGGCCCGGGCCATCGCCGCGTCCAGCTGCTGGAAGAAGACGATGCCCCCTTCCCCGCAGCCGGCGCGCACGAGCGCCGACCGCGCCCCGACCGTCCCCTTGCCGCGCCGGCCCGGGCCGGGCGCCGCCTCGCCGCCCATGCCGTCGAAGAGGGCCTGGAGACGCGGCAGCCCGCTCACCGCCACGAACTGCCCGGCGGCCCTGGGCTCCCCGCCGCGCGGTGCGGCGGTCACCGAGCAGATCTGCAACCGTCTGTCGCCGCCGGTCTGGTTCCAGACGTAGGCCTCGCCCTCTCCGGCGCGCAGCCCGGTGATCTCGCAGACCCCCTGGGGGAAGGGCGACGACTCCGCCGTCCGGGCCTTGTGGCCGTCCTGTTCCGGGGTGGGGAAGGGCGTCTTCAGACGCAAGGCCCCGGCGGGGGCGCACCCGGCCTCGCGCATCCCGCGGCCGGCCGCGGCCAGCAGCATCTTCGCGATGTCGCCGGTGCCGAGAGTGGCGACGACGCTGTGGGAGGTGCCGGAGGCGGAGACGCCGGTGCTGCGGGTGCGCAGGGTCACCGCGGCGGGGCGCCCCTCCACGTCGCACTCCTTGGGCAGGACGAGCATCCCCCGGTCGGCGTCGGCCAGCCCGGGCAGGTCACCGGGCAGCCGCTCGGCGCTCCCCTGGAGGAACTCGCCCAGCCAGGCGGCGCGTTCGGCCGCGGGCCCCGGTACCGGCCCGTAGCCGACGCTGACCACGTCCTCGTAGCGGATCGTCTCCCCGGAGGCGGTGCTGGAGGTGCGGACGGTGACGGTGCAGGTGCCGCGCGGGCTCCCGGCGGACGGGGCGGCCGACGTGGCGGTACGGGTGCCACCGCCGGAGAACGCCTGCTTCCCCAGGAACCCCGGCCCGCTGTCCTGCTCCCACGCACCCCAGCAGTAACGGTCCTTCTCCGCGAACGGGCCCACACCCCCCGCCCAGCAGCCGGCCCCCGCGGCCAGCACCAGGGCCACCCCGCCGATGACCCCCTTGCGGTACCGGCGGACCCACGCCCCCCGCCGCCCCTCCCGCGGTGCTTCCTCGCTCATCCCTGCCCCCTCGTCGCACGGTCGTCGAACCGGGTGATCACCCTACGACGCGGGTGCGACAGCGCCGGCGGCAGTGGAAGCGGGGGAGGGGAGCGGGCCGGGCCGCCGCCGTCCGGGCGGGCGGCCCGAAAAGGGGGCTTCAAGTCGTCGACGCCATGCCCGAGTTGAGGCAGGCCGCTGCCGGTGCCCTGGCACAGTGGGTGCCATGAGCAATGGCGACATCGTGGGCCCCGACGCCTACCGGTCCGGCGGCAGGCCGAATCCTCCCGTGCGCTGCGTCAAGTGCAAAGGCATCACCGTCATCACCACGCACGCCAAGAACCCGCGGACCGGGCAGTTCGCATGGCGGCTGACGTGCCTGGAATGCCGGGTCGCCTGGCCGATGGACCAGCACGGCGGCGAACCCGACGAATACATCTGACACATCTGACACCCCCGCCCGGGGCGTCAGCGCAGCACGCCCTCCAGGAAATCGCTGCTCAGCCGCGACACCGCCCGCACGTCCAGCTGGTACAGCACGTACCGGCCGCGGCGCCGGGTGACGATCAGCCCCGCCTTCCTCAGCACCGCCAGGTGCCGTGAGACCTCCGGCGCGCTGATGCCGAGGATGTTCGCCAGTTCCCCCGTGGTGTGCGGGGAGCGGGCCGTGCTGCGGCACAGCTGCATCCGCACCGGGTGGGCCAGGGCCTCCAGGCGCAGCTTGAGCACCTCGACGGAGGCCGGGGCGGGCAGCTCGGGCGAGCCGACGGGGTAGTGGACGACCGGGCGCCAGCCCGGCCGGTGCAGGATCATCAGGTGCGGCCAGGCGAAGTGCGAGGGGACGAACGTCAGGCCCACCCCCACGGCCGGGTCGACCGCCGTGGCCTGGCACTCCGCCAGTTTGTCCGCCCGGATCCGCCGCCCCTGCCCGTCCTCCTCCAGCACCATCGCGGGCGACACCGCGGTCAGCGCCTCGGCCAGCCCCTTGCGGCGCAGCAGCTCCGTCTTGTGCCGGACGTCGGCGGCCAGTACCCCCCGCACCCGCTGCCAGACGTCCGCGAAGAAGGCCTCGTCGCAGTCCTCGACCAGCCGCCGCACCCACGCCCGTACGGCGGTGGGGTCCTTGAGCAGACGGCCGGTGAACTCCCACTGCTGCGGGCCGCGGGCCGCCGCCAGCTCCAGGGCCCGGGCCCGGGTGGCTGCGTCCGTCAGCGGGGAGGGGCCGCCGGTGGCGTAGGTGGCCAGGGAGGCGAACTCCAGTGCCGCCGAGACGAACTGCTCGTCGTCCAGCCGGTCCAGCAGGTCCAGGTCCTCCGCGAGCGTCGCCCCGGCCCGCCGGTCACCGCCGCGCACCCCCGCGAAGGGCATGAACAGGTCGGAGAAGGTGTTGCGCCACAGGAAGTCGGCCTCGTGGAGCCGGCCCGCGAGGTCCCGGCCGAGCGAGGCGGCCGTCGCCGAGGCCCAGCCGCGCAGCCCCGGGTGGTGACCGGGCTCGGCCAGGGCGTGCAGTGCCAGGTTCAGCTCCGCCAGCGGCGACGTCTCGAAGACGATGCGCTCGGGCGGCAGCCCCGCGATGTCGATGCTCACGCTCATGCCCCCATCGTGCCTGCCCCGCCACCATGGGCCCGCACCGATTGACGCCCCGCGCCAATCCACGGCCCCCACCACGAAGGGGAAGGAAACCCGCAGGTCACAGGGGCTTGTCCCAGACGAGGGAGTACCGCCACAGCAGATGCCTGCGCACCCGGCACCCGGGCAGCAGCCACCGCGCCTGGCGGCGCACCTCGCCCCAGCTCATCACCGGCTCCCGCACCGGCATCCCCGCCGGGTCACGCTTCCCGCCGTGCCGGCGGGCGAGCACCCGCGCCGCCGGCACCCCCGCACCACTGACGACCCAGTCCCACACGGTCCGCGGGCGGGTCAGGCCGACGACCACCAGCCGCCCGCCCGGCGCGAGCAGAGCGGCCATCGCCCCCAGAGCCTCGGCGAACGCGACGTGATGGACCACCGCCACCGCACTGACGAAGCCGTACCCGCCCTCCTCCAGCACCCCCGGCGGCGGGTCGAGGAAATCGGCCTCCACGAACCTCACCGACGGCCACCGCCCACCGCCCGCACGCGCCTGGCGGATCATCTCGCCGCTGCGGTCCACCCCCGTCACCACCCGCGCCCGCGACGCCAGAGCGCGCGCCAGCAGCCCGTCCCCACAGCCCACATCCAGGGCCGCCGCACACCCCGGGGGCACCGCGGCGAGCACCAGCCGGTGGTAGTGCACATTGTGGTTCCACACCTCCGCACCCATCGGCCGACCGTACCCCCTACGCCCCGCCGGCACCGCGCCGGCCAGGGTGGGGGAACGGTCAGGGGGTGGGCCCCCGCTGCCCCCGCCGCCCGCTCGCGGCCAGGATGGACCGGCTGGTCGGCACCCGGGTGTAGAAGACGTCGCGCGCGGCCGGATCGGCGATCGTGCGCCCCTTGGCCAGCAGGACCGCCCGCGCCCGGTCCAGCCAGGGCCCGGCGTCCCCGGCCCGGCCCGCCGACAGGAGGATCTCGTAACGGGTGAAGTACACCTCCTCGGAGCGCAGGGCCGGCATCTCGCCCGTCTCGGCGAGGCGCTCCACCGCCCCCTCGCTCAGCGCCAGTGCCGAGGGCCCGTCGCCGAGCCGCCAGGCGCCGTGTGCCCCCAGCATCAGCGCGGCGATCTCGCTGCGCTGGAACCCGGTGCGGCGGCACTCCTGGACCGTCTCCGCGAACAGCTCGCAGGCGCGGGCGACGTCCCGCAGGCCGTAGGAGGGGTGCATCAGCAGCTCGCCCAGATAGTTCCGCAGCAGGGGCAGGAGCGAGACGTGCGGTGTGGCACGCAGCTGGTCCCAGCCCGCCAGGAGCGGCGGCGCCGCCTGGCCGGGGCGGTCCCATTCGAGGTACAGCTTGCCGAGCAGCCCCAGGTTGTAGCCCTGGTGGGTGCTGGCGGCCGCCCGCGGCGCGAGCCGGCCGACCGCTTCGGTCAGCAGGGCTTCGGCTTCCTCGAACCGTCCCGCCGCGGTCAGCAGCTGGCCGAGGAAGTTGGTCATCTTCGCGTACGGGCCGGGCGTGTGCCGGGGCGACAGCCGGTCCAGGGACGCGCGCAGCCGGCTCTCGGCGGTGTCGAAGGCACCGCGGTCGAACGCGGCGACACCGATGTGGCCGGTCAGCCGGGCGAGCGTCAGGGGAAGCAGCTCCGCCTCCTCGGGGCGGACGAAGGCCCCCGGCGAACGGGCGGCCAGTGTCTCGGCCCGTTCGAGCATGCCGGTGCCGCGCTTCATGTCCCGGCCGACCGTGCAGTGCCCGAGATCGGTCAGCGCCTCCAGCTCGGTGAACACGTCCCCCGCCGCACGGGCGAGGCCGACCGCCTCGGTGAGCGCGGCGAGCGCGGCGTCGAGGCTGTGGGTGACGACCAGGTGCTGGCCCGCCATGTGCCGGGCGGCCGCCCGCAGCGCCCGGTCGGCTGTGCGCGCGGCGGCCGCCTCGGCCCGCGCGACGAGCGTGTGCACGGGCACGGCCGGCCACGGCTCGATGCCGACGGTGCCGTCCCCGTCGCCGTCACGCCACCACAGCTCGGACGCGCACAGCAGGACGCGCAGGGTGCGCACCCGCAGGCTGTCGGCGCCGGTGCCGTGGGATACCGGGCCGAGGGCGTCGAGGGATTCCAGGACGGCGATGCAGGCGCGGACGACCTCCTCGCCCGGCTCCCGCCCGTAGCGTGCCGCGGCCGCCACCAGGGCCCGTTCGCAGTCCTGAAGGCCACGGTGGCCGGCGGGGCCGGGCGGCGGGCCAGAGGCAGCGGCGGTCATGCGCACCTTCCGGGTCGAAGCGGCGTGCGGTCGGCGTGCGGTTCGGCGTGCGGTCGGCGGTACGGCCCGGGGCCTGGATCCCCCCGGGCCTGGATCCCCCCCCCCGGGCCCGGAGGGACACGGTGCCCGGGGAGGATCCTTCCCACCGAAGACGGCAGCGACCCGTGCTCCGGGCCGGACCGCCATCAGACCGCGGTCGGGCTGCGATCAGACCGCGATCAGACCGCGATCAGACCGCGATCAGACCGCGATCAGACCGCGATCAGTCTGCGGTCGGGCCGTGGTCAGTCGGTGCTCCCGGCCGTCAGCCGTTCCGCTTCCGCCACCAGCCAGGCCGGGGGAACGAAGTCCGCGTTCCCCCGGGACTTCTCGGCCGCCCCGCGCAGGTGCCGGGCGGCCTCGCCCGCCTCGCCCGCGACCATCGCCCCCGCGGCGCGGGCCAGCAGGCCGGCGACCTCGGCGCCGGTCGCCGCCGCCCGCTCGAAGGCCGTCCGCGCACGCTGGGCGGCGGAGAGGGCCTCGGCGTACCGGCCGACCGTCCAGTGGGCCCAGGCCAGGTTGTACAGGCAGATCCCCTCGGTGCGGGGCGAGCCCACGGCGGCGCCGTCGGTGTGCGCCTGGAGGAACTCCGCCTCCGCCCGTTCCACGTCCCCCAGCCCCAGGAAGGCGACGCCTTGGACGTTGTGGACGTACCCGAGCGCCTCCGTCACGCCCACCTCCTCGTAGAGGGCGATCGCCTCCCGGGCCATGGCCAGGGCGCGGCGCCAGTCGCCGGAGGCCAGGTGCGCGCAGGCCGCCGAGTCGTCCGCCTGGGCGCGGCCCAGGCCGTCGGAGAGCTCCAGCGCCCTGGTGCGCATCGTGTCGGCCACCTCCAGCGCCTCCCGCACCTCACCCCGGTAGCTGTGGGTGAGGCTCAGGCTCATCAGCGCGCGCAGCAGACGCTCGGGGTCGCCGAGCCGCTCCTCGAGCTCCACCGCCCGCCGCAGCGGGCCGATGGCCTCGTCGAGCTGGTTGAGCTGGCGGTAGGTGTCGCCCAGGGCGAACAGCGCCTGCCCCAGGCGGTGCTGGTCACCCAGGCGCTCGGCGAGCCCGGCGGCCTCCTCCAGGACCTGGGCGGCCTGGCGGTGCGGGCCGCCGACCAGCAGCGCCACCCCGAAGCCGACCAGGTGGGCCATCCTGGTCGCGTCGTCCTCCAGCCGCCCGGACAGCTGCTGGTGCATCTCCCTCGCCGCGCCCACGGAGCCGCGCCAGGTGAGGAAGTAGTCGATCTCGTCCAGGACCGCCGCGGCCGGTTCGTAGTCCTCGGCGCGTATCCGGTGGGCGAACTCGTAGCGGTGCAGCTGTACGTCCTCCACCGACCGCCACTCCTCGCGCGGCGGCTTCTGCCGGGCGTACCAGTCGGCCACCCGGCGGTTGAGGGAACGGCAGCCCAGCAGGCCCTCGCGCGGCAGCTCCCCGTAGATGAAGTCGGCGTCCATGGGGTGCAGCGCGAACATCCGGCGGGCGCGGTCGACCGTGACCATGCGGCCGTGCGAGGCGAGACGGGCCAGAGCCGCCGGAACGTCGACATCCGGTGCCAGGGGCCCGAGCACCCACGAGGCGGCGTCCCGCGCGACCGGGCGGCCGAACGCGGCGAGCACCTCCAGGACCAGCCGGCTCTCCGCGTCCAGCCGCTGGAACCGGTCCTGGGCGAGGTAGGCGATGACGTCCCCGCGCTCGACGAACGTATCGAGCACCTCGTCCAGCGTGGGCAGCGTGAGATAGTCCTCGCTCAGCGCACCCGCGATCAGCTCCAGGGCCCGCGGCACCCCGTGCACACGGCGCACGGCGCGTTCCAGATCCTGCCGGGAGGCGCGCACGATGTCCGTCTCCCCGTCCGCGTCGAGCTCGCACAACAGCTCGACCGCGTCCGGCACCGGCAGCCCCTGGTCGAGGTAGAGACGGGCCTGGTAACGGCGCAGCTCCGGGGGAAGGGCGAGGGGCACCTGCGTGGTCATCAGGATCCTGGCCCCGTGCCGCGTTCTGAAGAAGGCGTCGAAGAAATCGGTGAGTTCCCGGTCGCACAGCTCTCCCCGGTCGTCGAGCCGGTCCTCGAAGTTGTCCAGCAGGATCAGGTAGGGCCCGCCGGAGAGCGCGGCGAACAGCTGCGCCACCTTGTCGGGCGTGCCCCGCTGGCTGGTCCACACCTCCAGCAGGTCCTCCAGCACGGCTGGGCCCGGCAGCCTGGCGCAGTCATGGAAGATCCGCTCCAGGGAGATCCCGGACGTCCGGCTGCTGACGTTGACGATCCCCGCCCACGCACCGCCCTCCCCGCCGCCGGCCAGTTGCTCGGCCACCTTGGCGGCCAGCGCGCTCTTGCCGATCCCGCGCCGCCCGATGACGGCCACCAGGCGGGCCCGCGGGTCGCCGAGACGGGTCACGACCTCGGCCCGTTCACGCGTGCGGTCCTTGAACGTCTCCAGACCGTAGGCGACCGGCATGCCGATGACCCGGCACCCGGGATCCGCAGTGCGTCCCCGCATAGTTCCCCCTCGACAATCCGCGGGCCACCACTCGGGCTCCGGCCACGGGACCGGCGCGCGCCCCGGACTTCGTCCGTACCGGCTACGCCCCGCGCCCGAACCCTTACCCTGAACTATCGCAGCCGGACTACCAGTTGGTACGCGCAATGGAGCACCTTTGCGTACGGGGGAGGCGGACGGTGACCGATCGCGGAAGACTGCCCTGGCGGCCGTCCTGGACGCGCCGCCTGCGGCCGCCCAAGGACATCGCCGTGCTCACCCTCGCCACCCTGGGCGGCCTCGCGCTGGTGATGTGGGGATGGCTGATGCAGGGCGAGGACTACACGCCGGGACTGCTGCTCCAGTTCGGCAGCTCCCTGGTCCTCATCGTGCCCCTCATCGTCCTCGGCCGGGTGTTCGAACGCCGGATGCAGAGAACACAGGACGCCCTCTCCAGCGACCTGGCGGACATCCAGGCCCAGATGCGCGCCACACACGCCCGGCTCGACACCCTCGGCGAGACCAGCAGGGACGGCCTCCTCGACCGCCACCGGCGGCGGGAGGCACTGCTCCGCGAAGCCGAACGGGCCCCCACCGCACCACGCCTGGCCGCCCTGCTCGACGAAGCCGCCGGCCTCCAGGCCGTCGACGACGCCGGCATACGCACCCGGCTGCCCGGCTCCGACCTGTGGCTTCGCCTGGACCTGCGCCGCACCACCACCGCACCCCACCCGCCGCGACCCGCCCGGAACACCGAAGCGGCCCTTAACCTGACACTGGAGGACCGGGGCGGCACCGCGGCCTCCGCGACCACCTGGGCACGCGACGAGCAGGCATCCGCCGCGGCCCGCCGGCTCACCGCCCGGCGCACCGGCACCGCCTCCACCGGCCCCGCGGCCGCAGCCCTGCGCGACACCGACGCACTGCTGCGCCTGCTGGTCGCCACCCTCCGGACGGCGATCGCCGCCCGCACGGGACAGGAACGCCAGGACCTCGGCCGGCTCATCGAACTGCCCAACGAGCAGTGGGCCATCAGCGCCGACGGGCTGTGGTGCCGGCAACGCTACTTCCACATACGCACCGAGCAACTCCTCGACGCCCGCCAGGACTGGCGCCGCCACGCCCTGGCCAAGCCCTGGGTGGACCGCGAACACTTCCTCGACGCCTACCGCACCGCCCACGCGCTGCTCTCCGCCCCGGCCCCCGCCCCGCGCTGAACCCCGGCGCACACCACCTCCCTTGTCCCCGGGCACGGGCCTTGGACAGGTCCCCGCCCGGCCCCGGCAGCCACGCGCAGAAAGGCCCCTCCCATGACCTCTACGGACACCGTCTTCATCCGCGGCCTGGAGATCCCGGCCCTCATCGGCGTCGACGCGTGGGAACGGCAGGTGCGGCAGATCGTGGTGATCAACCTTGAGCTCACCACCGACATCACACCGGCCGCCGCCCGCGACGACCTGCGCGACGCGCTGGACTACAGCGCCGTCGTACGACGCCTGAAGGAGTTCGTCGGCGCGAGCACGTTCCAGCTCGTCGAGACCCTCGCCGAGCGGACCGCGCGGACGGTCCTCGACGAATTCCCCGTGCGCCGGCTGCGGCTGGAGCTCGTCAAACCCCGGCCGAACAGCGGCGGGCACACGGTCGGCATCATCATCGAGCGCGGCGCCCCCGCAGAATAAGTGCCTCCGGCCGGCGCTCACCCGCTGACCACAGACACCCGCCGGCCTGGCATCGAACGCCCGCCACGGCCTCCTCCGTGCCGCCACCGGCGCCGCCGGAACTCATGGCAGGCATCATCCCCGCCGCCTTCGCGCAAGTGGCGGCCAGGGGCCCGGGGATGCGGGGGCCCGCCGCCCGGTCGCGCGCGGGCGCGCACTAGCGTTGCGGCCATGTCCCGACGACACTCCCGCCGCACCGCGCACGGGGCCCTGGCCGCGGCGGCGCTCTGGCTGACCGCCGGCTGCGCCGGCGCCCCGGCCTCCCCGGGCGCGGCGGACCCCCGTACCCAGGCGTCCGCCCCGCCCGCCGCCGAGGCCCGGGCCGCCGGCGCCAGGGAGACCACGGCGACCGCGGACGCCTTCCGCCGGCGCGTGCCCGCGCTGGCCTTCCACCGGCAGGCGGAGCGGGACATGTGCGCGGCGGGGGAGAAGGACACCTTCAACCACGGCCGCGACACCTACCGGTTGCGCTGCACCCGCACGCTCCTGCTGTACTTCGGCGCGGACGGCACGGTCGAGGACCGGATCCGGGAGGTGGACGCGGCCGTCACCGCTGTGGTCCGCGCCCGCACCGGCGACGCGCCGCGCACCGACCGGCCGACGGAGACGGCGGCCGCGGCCCTGCGCTACTACACACCGCGGGGCGAGGACGGGTCCGCGCCGTCGCTGACCTACCGGTGGTCCGCCGGGGGCGGCGCGCAGAACACCTTCACCGCGCGGGTGGACTGGGAGGACCCGCTCCAGGACAAGGCCCGCTTCTCCCTCTCCGCCCCGGACAGCGGCGGTTTCTGCCAGGAGAGCACGGGCGGGCCCGTACCGGCCCGGGTGCGGGCGGGGGAGTGCCGGCCCGTCGACCAGAAGGCGGAGACGGCCCGCATCCGGGCCCGGCACCCTTACGCGTTCAGGCTGACGCTGGAGGACAGTTACTACGAGCTCGGCTGGGACTGAAAGGGCCGCCGGGGCGTGGGGGCGGATCCGGCCCCCGCCGCGTCTCACGCGGGCGCGTAGTCCCCGAGGGAGGGCTGGAGCAGGCCGAAGACGCAAGCGGCGTCCTCGGTGACGCGCGCGGCGATGGTTTCGGGTGCCTGGCCGGCCAGGGTGAGTTCCTGGATGCGCTGGAACAGCACGCGGTGGGCGGCGCCGAGCTGGGCGGCGGCCGCGCGCGCGGTGATGTCCTCGGCGGCGGCGCCGGTGGCCTCGGCCAGGGCGCGGGCGAGCGCCTCCTCGCGCAGGTCGTGCAGTTCGCGCAGGCGGGTGGTGAGGGTGGGGCTGTCGGCGATCATGCGGGTGAAGTCGGGGCCGGCGAACCCGGCGACGGGGTCCTGGCGCCCGGCGGCGTCGAGGAAGGCGCGGCGCAGGGCGGCGAGCGCCGTCTCCCCGGGGGCGCGGCCGGCCAGGACGCGGGCGAGGCCGGCGGTGAACTCCTCGTGGTGGTCGAAGGCCAGGTCCTCCTTGCGCGGGAAGTAGTTGGTGACGGTCTTCTTGGCCACGCGGGCGGCGTCGGCGATGTCGCTGATGGTCGTCTGCTCGAAGCCCTGCCGCAGGAAGAGGCGGGTCGCGTGGTCGGAGATCAGCTGCCGGGTCTCGCGCTTCTTGGACTCGCGGAGTCCTGTCGGTTCGGTGCTCATGGAGTAAATATTACATCCATGGCAACTTTGCGCTTGACGCATGACGGGGTGCCCCCGGGGCCCCCTCGCGTCACCGCCCCCCTCGCCCGCCCGGCCGCCCGTCCCTCCGCCCAGGAGAGGCAGGCGGCCGGGGGCCGTCCCTCAGCGGCCGAACTTCACACTCCCGAACGAGGAACTGCGCGGCGCCTGCCCCCCGGGCGCCAGCCGCAGCGCCGTGCCGTTGCACTTCTTCCCCCGGTAGACGGTCGCCTGCACCCCCGTCCCGTTGTGGGCACCGCGGGCCTCCTGGCTCATCGTCAGGCACTTGCCGTCCGGCGGGTTGTCGACGAAGAAGGGCTTGCCCTTGGGGCCCACCCAGGAGAACGACCCCTTCGCGGCGACCGCCGTGCCCGTGGGCAGGGCCACGGCGAGGGCGAGGCCCGCGAGAGCGGCGATCACAGGACGGAAAAGACGCATCACTGATCCTTTATCTCGGTATCACTCGATGACGGAGAAATGAGGCGAAAGCCTCGTCACGGTCAACGACGCTCGGCCCGGCGCGACACGCGACACGCCCTACGCCATCCGCGTCACCGGCGGGCCCCCGGCGGGACCCCGATGGGGCCGCGCTCCCATGCGCCCGGGACACGGGCCCTCCTACGTTGGGAATCCGGCGCTCCACCACCGGCGCCCCGCACACCGGCGGGGCCGGGAGCCCGGCACGCGAGAGGAACCCCCTCATGAACGCACGAACCCTGCGGACCGCTCCCGCGATCGCCCTGGCCGCCGCCGGCCTCCTGCTGGGCGGCGCGGCGGGAACGGCCCTCGCCGCCCCGCAGCAGGACACCACGGGCACGAGCGCGACGGTGCTCCAGGAGCGCCCGTCCGGCAAGTACGGCCCGTACTCCTCCTACAAGGCCTGCCACAAGGCGGGCAAGCACGGTCAGGACCACGGTCGCTGGCACCACTTCACCTGCAAGAACGAACACCACAAGTGGTGGCTGTACACCTACCGCTGACAGCGGAGGGCAAGGCCCCGCAGGCCGGGCCCGGGACACGCCACGCAGCCCACACGGTGCGTACGGGTGTCCCGGGCCCGGCCGTACCCGCGCCGCCCGCGGCCCGCGCGGGTACGGCGGGCCGGCCGGGCCCGCCGGCCGGGCACCCGCCACCTGCCCGGTACCGCCGCGTGCGCCCCTGAACGGACCACACCGCCCCCACGCTCCCCGGTGTCCCCGCCCCAAGGCGCTACGCTCCGAAACGCGTGCACCCGCACCGACCGTGAGGAGGCGTCATCAGCGAATACACCACCCCGTCCCAGGCCGAGGGCGAACGCCTGCCGGAGGACGAGGACGAGTCCCAGGCCAAGGAACACCACCACCCCGACACCACCCGCACCACCCCCTCCCAGGCCGAAGGCGAGCGCACCACGAACGACGAACCCTGACCCGCCCGGCCGCCGACGAGGGCGGCCGGGCGGCCGCACGGCGCAGGGACCGGCGACGGTACGGGGCTGCCCGGCCGGGCGGTCCGCGCTCCAGCCCCGCCGCGGGCGGCCGCGGACTCCTCACCCACTACCTTGCGCCGCATGACAGTCCCTCACTACCATGCACCGCATGACAAAGGGGCTGCCCGCCACAGGTGACCAGCGCCGCAGCCAGCTCCTGCGCGGCGTGCTCGACCTCTGCCTCCTGTCGCTGATCGAAGAACGCCCCCGCTACGGCTACGAGTTCACCGAAGCCCTCACCCGCAGCGGACTCGAACTGGTCAGCGACGGCAGCATCTACCCGCTGCTCGCCCGGATGGAACGCACAGGCCTCATCTCCTCCTACCGCGCCCCCTCCGCCAGCGGCGGCCCCCCGCGCAAGTACTACCGCCTCACCGAAGCCGGACACACCGAACTGACCGGCGGCCGGGCCGTGTGGCACGCCTTCACCGGACACGTGGACCACCTCCTGACCGACACCGGCCCCCGACCCGCAGAGGACGGCACACCATGACCCACGAGCGCATACTCGCGGTCTGCCGCAGCAACTGGGAGTACCGGGGGATCGACGACGCCTCCGTACGGGAGATGCTCGAGGAGCTCGCGCACCACCTGTGCGACGCGGAAGCCGCCGGCCGCACCGCGCGGGACGTCGTCGGCGGCGACGTCCGGGCCTTCGCCGCGTCCTGGGCCCGGGCCCGCGCCCCGCTTCCCCGCCGGGCCCTGCGCACCACGGCACTGGCCTGCTCCGTCCTCGGCTGCCTGCTGCTGTTCGCGCACCTGATCCAGTGGACCGCCCACCTGGCCGTGACCGCCGACCGCGTCGCCTTCTACGCCGTCCTCACCGCGGTCACCGTCGTCTGGGAAACACGCCGCGGCAGCCTGGGCCTCGGCAAGAGCTGGGCACTCTCCCTCGCCGTCGCGCTGCCCGTCCTCCTGCTCGCCAACCGGCTCGCCGGCGACGCGACACTGCTCACCACACCCCTGTGGGCCACCGCCCTGCTGCTCCTGCCCGGCCTGCCCTACGCCGTCACCGACACACGGGCCAGGAAGAACACCCCCGCCACGGGCTGACCCGCCCCCGAAGAAGGGCCGGCGGCCCTTGCCGGGGGAGAGGCGGCCCGCACCCCCTCCCACCGCCCCACCGCCCGGGCGCGAGGCACGCCCGGCGAGCGCCCGCGAAAATCCCCCCGCAGCAGGGGAGTTGCCGCAAGTGAGAAGAGTGCACCCCACGGTCTCCCGAAGGTAACGAGTGGGAGAAAACGGGAGAATCCCGAGTTTGGTCATCCGGAATGGCGGAAAACCTAGCGGCGCGATCCCTGCGTTCCCACCCGCTCCACACCACCCCGCGCACCCAACCGCCCCACCACCGGCAGACCACCCCGCCCGAGGGACCGCCCATGCCCGAAACGTACGCCGCCGCAAACGCCCCCGGAGCCCTCCCCCTCGTCGGCCACGCCTGGCCCCTGCTCCACCGCCCCATCCCCTTCCTCAGCTCCCTCCCGCAATACGGCGACCTCGTCGAGATCCGCCTCGGACGCGTCCGGGCCCACGTCCCCTGCCACCCCCAGCTCCTGCGCCGCGTCCTGTCCGACGACCGCACCTACGACAAAGGCGGCCCCCTCTTCACCCGCCTGCGCGACCTCGTCGGCAACGGCCTGGGCAGCTGCCCCCACCGCGACCACCGCCGCCAGCGCCGCCTCCTCCAGCCCGCCTTCCACCGCACCCGCATCGAGACCTACGCCCACGTCATGACCGACGAGGCCCTGCGCCTGAGCGCCACCTGGCAGCCCGGCCAGACCGTCGACGCCTTCCCCGCCATGTTCGAACTCGCCCTGCGCACCGTCACCCGCACCCTCTTCTCCTCCCGCGTCGGCGACGACGACGTGGCCCGCCTCCAGCACTCCTTCGAAACCGCACTCGCCGGCCTCTTCCGCCGCATCTTCGTCCCCGCCCCCCTCCAGCACCTCCCCCTCCCCGCCAACCGCCGCTACGCCCGCGCCCTGGCCGACCTCCACGGCTCCGTCGACCACCTCATCGCCGGCTACCTCAGCACCGACGAGAACACCGGCGCCGACACCAGCCCCGACACCCACCACGCCCAGGACCGGGAAGACCTCCTGTCCACCCTCATCGCCGCCCGCGACGACGACACCGCCCTCAGCGACGGCGAACTCCACGACCAGGTCATCACCATGCTCCTGGGCGGCGCCGAAACCGTCGCCGCCGCCCTGACCTGGGCCCTGTACGCCCTGACCCGCAACCCCCGCGTCGCCCACGACCTCCACGACGAGGTCGACACCGTCCTGGCCGGCCGCCCACCCGCCCACCGCGACCTGCCCCACCTGCCCCGCACCGGCCACATGATCAGCGAAACCCTGCGCCTGTACCCGCCCGCATGGCTGTTCACCCGCATCACCACCCGCCCCCTCAACCTCGCCGGCCGCTACCTGCCCTCCGGCACCACCCTCGTCATCAGCCCGCCCGCCCTCCACCACAACCCCGCCCTCTACCCCCGCGCCGCCGACTTCTGCCCCGACCGCTGGAGCGAGGAACGCCCGGGCCTGCCGCCCAGAGGCGAGTTCACCGGCTTCGGCGCCGGCGCCCGCCGCTGCCTGGGCGACACCTACGCCGTCGCCGAGGCCACCTTGACCCTCGCCACCCTCGCCCAGCGATGGCGGATGGAATGCGCCCCGGGCACCGACATCCGCCCCGCCCCCCTCTCCGCCGTCCACCGCCCCCGCCGCCTCCTGCTGCACCTCACCCCCCGCACCCGGGTGGGCTGAGCCGGCCTCGGCGCCCGGCCCGGACGTATCCCGGGGGCGGGCCGGCGTGCTCCCGGGCGGCATGCCACGCACGGGCAGGCGGGAGGCCCGGCGCCGTTGTGCCAGGCGGTCACGCAGGGCCCGTCGGCACGGCCGCGGGCACCCGGGGTCACGCCGGGCCGGAGCCCGCGGACCGCTGCCCCGTCATCGCCTGCCCGCGCCCGCATTCTGTTGAGGCGGGGCGGGACATCCCCTCAGAGCTTGCGGTGGGCGTCGTAGGCGTCGGGAGCCTGGCTGTCCGCAGGGGGGTAGAACTGGCGGGACCACTTGCGGTGGGCCCCGATGGGGCCGTCCCCGGAGGCAAGTTTCGCAGGCGTGGCGAAGCGCTTGTGGTGGAAGATCCCCAGATCGCGGGCCGCGTCCTTCTTGGTCTGCCAGAAAATGGCGTACTGGAGCGCGCGCAGCGCCTTGTGGCTCAGCCATTCATACGCCGGGCCGCGGTGGTGCGGGGGATCGAGGAGTTCGAGGCTGGACGCCAGGCTGTAACGCATGCGGCCGGGCCCGGTCGGTGTGGCGAGCAGCCAGTTGACCGAGTAGAGCCCGAATTCGGGCATGGATACGTTGATGTTGGCGCCCGCGAGCCCCGGGAACTGGTTGATGAACTCGCTTTCCACCACCGCGGGGCCGATCCTGCGCCCGGCCTTCATGGTCACCCAGCCGAATGGGCCTTCGTATTTCGGGGGAGTCAGGACCTCGAGGTTGATCAGCCCGTGCAGGTACGTGAGGTGGGGGTAGTCCACGACGTTCTCCGAGACGTCCTGGGGGTACCCGCAGAGGTCGGTGATCTGGTAGACGGGATCGCGGGCGTTGTCGAGGCCGGTAAGGCCGGCGGCTACGTCCCAAGTCGGGGCGCCTCCCTCGTGGTGGTGCCAGACCCAGACGATTCCCCACCTTTCCTGGACCGGAAGCATGGGCAGGGAGAGCTTCGGGGCCGGGCCGTAGGGGCTGTGGACGCAAGTCCCGTCCGTTGCGTAGCGGAGGTTGTGGAGCGGGCACTGAAATTCCTCGCCCAGGACCTTCCCGTCGAATCCGAGGTGCGCGCCGAGGTGCGGGCAGTAAGGCCGGGTGGCCCTGAGTGTGTCACTCTCCGTGCGGTAGATGACCAGGTCCTCTCCCATGTAGGGAACGGTGTGGGTAGCGCCGGGCTGCCACGCGTCGGAGAACCCGGCGCAGAACCATCCGTCGGGGTAGGGGAGGGCCGGCGGTCCGCTCTTGTCGCCGGGCAGGACCGTGTCCGGGTACCGGTTGACTCGCAGGGGTGGTTTCTTGCGCATCTGTCACCGCCCTTCCGGTCGTTCGCCGTCGACAGCGGGAGTGAGAAACCCTTCCCTGCGTTTGTAGCGCAGGCACGATTCCTGCCAGCGGTAGTAGCCGGACAGCCCGTCCTCGAGAATCCGGATGCCGCGCAGGACGTCGTCCTTGCAGGCCGCGTGCGGGTCTTCGGGGACGCCCGTCAGCCTCCGCAGCCGGTCGGCGACCCTGGTGAAGTCACGCAGGCGCTGCTCGACCATGTACGCGACGTGGTTCGCGGCTTCCTGAAGGCTGAGATCCCGGTCGTGCCGCAGCACGAGGACAAGGTTGTGGGGGTTGCGGTAATGAAGGTCCTTGCGGACCGTGAAGGTGTCGTTCGACCACAGCCATAACTCGGCCGCCATGTCGCGGAGTTCATAGAACAGGCCGCGGTGGACGTGATCGGGGATGTTGGCTCCCTGCAAGCCTTCGAGAGTGTCGATGCTGGGGCGGGTGGCACCATTGACAAGACGCAGGCGCAAGTATGCGTCGACACCCTGGAGTTCCTCTGCCGACCGGTTGTCGACTTCCCTCCGCATGGCACACAAATACTGCCTGACGTGATCCGCGAAGCGCCTGCGCGGATGCTCAGGGAAGTAATGGAAGAAATCACCCCACAAGTCGGCCAGGGCGCGGGCGTGCGGGAGGGAAATCCTGGGGTCGTCCGACGGCGGTGGCGGTTTCCCGCTCAAGACGTAGTCGAGCTCGGCTTTTCCGTGCAGGAAGACTTCCGGGTTCCGGCCCTGCGGCCCGTCGTCGAACATGTCGTCCCACAGGAAGAGCCATGCCACCCACTTGGCCTGGAGAACAGCGCCGAGGGTATCCGTGCGCGGGCACCACCAGCCGGAGAACAGCCCGGACTGCATGTCGGTCATCCGCTGCCGCGCCGCCTCGCTGTTCAGCAGGCCGAACCTCTCGGACCACCTCCGCGCTTCCTGCTCGGCCAGTGCGTGGTCCGGGTTCAGGGCGACCGGCCAGGGGATGCGGTACTCGGGGATCCGGTAGCGGGTCATGGCCTCCATGTCCTGCTCATGCGTGTCTTCGAACAGCATGGGCTTGGACACAGGGAGTCTCCTGACGTCGTGAGCGACTGCCGGCCGGGCAACGGGAAGTGGCCGGGCGGCCGCACCGAGGTCTTGCCGAAGCCGCTGCGGAGGGACCTGGCCACAAAGAGTGCGCTGAATTGCAGCTCGGAATCGATGACCTTGCCAGGGCGGGAATCTTGCTGGCGTGATGCCGGTTTCTCCCGGGCGATCCGGAAAGTATCCGGCCGCGAGTTCTTCCCTGAAACGCCTTCAGTTTCTACGCGTATGCTGACGGATGCCACGCGGGTCAGCAAGGCGCTCACTGTCGGCGCTCGAAGCACACCCGCTTTGCCGTTGTGCGCAGTGGCACACCGCATGCATCCCGCGGGACGGAATGCGAGACCCGGCTCCTCCTTCCGCGTGCCCCGGCGCGGCACGACCGTGGGACTGCCTCCTCCCGCCAGGGCGCCCCCGGCCAGAACCTGCCCGTGGCGACCCTCCATCCCTCGGCCGTCCCGCGCGGCGGCGCCACCGGCCGCACCGCCCGGTACGAGGGCCTCTTGGCGGACCGGAAGACCGCCGCCAACTCCTGTGTCCCGCCCCCCCGGGCGAGCACCGACACCCGTGTGGGGGAGCACCCTTGGGGGACGTCCTCCAGGCCCACCCCCAGTGCGGCACGGTGCGCCACGGTGGTGGCAGAGTCACCCCGGACACCGGGCCGCGACGGCCGGTGAACGGGAACGCCCGCCGCGGGGGCTGAAACCGCGACGGGCGGACCGAGAAGAGTGGCCGTTCGGGGCCTACTGGGTATAGGCCCCGCCGGTCACCCCTTGCCCGTCACGACCATGATCAGTCCGATGACGGTGACGAACAGCTCCACCCAAGGTGCAGCTGTTCGTACCGCGGACTTCACCCGGTCCCAGCGGACAGGCGTTCTCGGCTTCCGGTGTCGCACCATGGGCGCGCCTTCCCTGTCGCCCCCGCACCTGAAATCGGGCCAGTTTCAGGGGAGTTGACGCCCCCCGGTGGCGCGGCCCGAACCCCCGGCGGTTGCGGCCGCCCCCGCCCGGGCCACCACCCCACCCGGCGGCGAGACCAGGCGCCCGGCCCCGCCCGGCCGTCACCCCGCGGCACCGGCACCCGGCCACGGCACGTGACGTAGGTTGACCGCGTGACCCCCACCGACAAGCAGCGGCTGATAGCCGACCGGTACCTCCTGACCGACCTGATAGGACGCGGAGGCATGGGCGCGGTCTGGCGCGCCACCGACCAGCTGCTGCAACGCACCGTCGCCGTCAAGGAACTGCACCTCGGCGCCGACGGCCACCGGCGCGCACTGCGCGAAGCACGCACCATCGCCCGCGTCTCCCACCCCCACGTGGTCGGCATCTACGACCTGGTCGCCCACGAGGACCAGGTGTGGATCGTCATGGAACTCGTGGACGGCCCCTCCCTCGCCGACCACCTCACCACCGCCGGCCCCCTGCCCCCGGCCCGGACCGCCGAGATCGGCCTCCAGCTCCTCGACGCCCTCACCGCCGTACACGCCGCCGGCGCCCTGCACCGGGACATCAAGCCCGCCAACGTGCTCCTGCGCGCCGACGGCAGCGTCGCACTGACCGACTTCGGCATCGCCGCCCTGTCCGACGGCGAATCACTGACCGGCACCGGCGAGGTGATGGGCTCCCTCGACTACATCGCCCCCGAACGCCTGCACAGCCGGCCGGCGGGCCCGCCCAGCGACCTGTTCTCCCTGGGCGTCACCCTCTGCGTCCTGCTCTGCGGCCGCACCCCCTTCGCCCGCCCGACCCCCGCCGCCACCCTCCACGCCGTCGCCTACGAGCAGCCCGACACCTCCGGCTGCACCGGCCCGCTGCGCACCCTCGTCGAAGGCCTGGTGCGCAAGGACCCGGACGAACGCCTCTCCGCGCCCGACGCCGCCGACGCCCTGCGCGAGGTCCTCACCCCCGGACCCGCCACCCGCACACACACCCTGCGGGCACCCACCCTCCCCCCGAGACGCAAGCCCCGGCGGCCGCGCCGGGCGGCGGTGCCGCTGGCCGTCCTCCTCCTCGCATCCGGCGCGACCACCGCGTACCTGATGACGGGCCACAAGACACAGCACGCGGCGACCGCCACCCCGCCCGAACCGAAGCCGATGATCCCCGACGAGGTGATGCGGACTCCCGACGACCGCAACCAGTACTGGGTGTTCTCCGGCGACCGGTACGCGCTGATCGAGCTCGCCGACGCACCCCGCACCGACAAGCAGGTGACCGGCCCCCGCCCGCTGACCGACTGGAAGAACAGCCTCCGACGCCCCCGGGAAAGCACCGGCACCTGACCGCGCCCTCCAAACCGCCCTACGTCACCCACAGCCCCGGCACCCGGGGCCCCCGGCCGCTCCCGGCTGCCTCAACTCATCAGCCCGGGCGCGAAGTAGTCCCGCAACCGGGCGATCTTCCCGTCACGGATACGGAAGATCTGCACAAGGGAGACGACCGTGTCCTCCCCGCCCCCGCCCCCGTCCCCGTCCCCGTCGAAGACCGTGTCGATCTCGGCGATGAACACATCGGGGCTGGAGGTGGTGTGCAGGACGTACCCGGACTTCTCCAGATTCGGCCCGGGGGCGTCCGCCGTCTGCCGCTCGTAATACGCCGCCATCGCGCCGCGGATCGCCTCACGGCCCACCAGCCGCCGTGGGAACACGGCGCCGGCGGGCATGAGCGGCGCCTCGAAGACGCCGTCCTCGGTGAAGGCCTCGGCCAGGGCGTCGGCATCGCGCGTCATGGAACCGGCGTAGACATAGGCCTGGAAGATCTCCTGCGGCGTTCTGGACACGACGGCCTCCCGGGACGCGGGCACGGATGCGGAAGACCACATCATCACAGCGACGCCCGCGAAGGCGTGGTTTTCCCTCGACGATCACACCACGCGGGACGCCCGGCCGGTGGTCTCCCGAGGCGGGCGCCGAAGAGACCCGGCTCGCGGTCCTGCGCGGCAACAGCGCCCCGGGCACGTCGCCCGTCACGGCCGGGCGAGGCCGGCCCCCGCCCCGGACCGCCGACAGCACACCAGGCCCCGGGGGCAACCCCCAGAGGAGGCGCACCGGTGCGGCACCCGGCCGGTGGAACAACCGGCCGGGCGCCGCACCCGGCTCAGACCACCGCGCCCGACCCCTTCCCCGCCCGGGCGCGCACCGGCGCCGGGCCGCCGGGCCGGCGGCCCTCCAGGGTCACGGCGAGCGGCGCGGCCGTCAGCACCGTCGAGGCCATGCCGAACACGACGCCGCACAGCAGCGCCAGCGAGAAGTCGGCCAGGGAATCACCGCCCAGGACCGTGAGCGCCGCCAGGACGAACAGGACACCCATGCCCGTGTTGACCGTCCGCGGCAGCGTCTGGACGACCGCGTCGTCGACGACCGACGCCAGCGAGCCGCGCCCCGCCGCCTTCGACCGCCCGCCACGGGGTGCCCGCCGCATCTCCCGGACGCGGTCGAAGACGACCACCGTGTCGTTGACGGAGTACCCGATGACGGTCAGCAGCGCCGCGAGGAAGACGCTGTCGGCGGGCTTGCCCAGCCAGGCGAACAGCCCCAGGACCAGCAGCACGTCCTGCACCATCGCCGCGACCGCCGCCGCGGCGAACGTCCAGCGGAACCGGACACTGAGATAGACCAGCTGGGCCGCCACCGCCACCCCCAGCGCGATCAGGGCCTTGCCCCGCAGCTCACCGCCCAGGGCGGGCCCGATCCGCTCGTCACGCTCGACCGTGACCGCCCCGCCGTGCGCCTCCAGAGCGGCCCGGACACGCCGCTGGTCGTCGTCCGTCGCCTCACCGGTGCGCACGACGATGTCCCCGTCACCCGCCTTCTGCACCACCGCGCGCGGGAAGCCCGCCTCAGCGACAGCGGTACGCGCCTTCTCCACCTCCAGCGGACGGCTGGTGGCGTACTCGGTGAGCCGCCCGCCGGTGAACTCCACCCCCAGCTGCACACCCCGCACCCCGATCCCGGCCACCGCCAGCGCCAGCAGCCCCGCACTGACGGCCAGCCAGGTACGGCGCCGCCGCATCGGACGCGGCGCCCACCGCGCCAGGAACGCCCGTACGCGCCCGCCCGACGCCACCCCGGCCAGCCCCGGCCGCCGCCGCACCCCCTCCCACCGCAGCGCCCTCTCCGCGAGGACCCGGGTGATGACCAGCGCGGAGACCATGGACGCCGCGACACCGACCGACAAGGTCACACCGAAGCCCTTCACCGGGCCCGTCGCGAAGAAGAACAGCAGCCCGGCCGCGAGAAGCGTGGTGACGTTGGAGTCGAGGACCGCGCTCCACGCCTTCCCGAAACCCCTGCGCAACGGCCCGCGCGGATCCGCCGGCCCCCGCCGGCCGGCGGGCAGCCGCGCGTACTCCTCCCGGGTCCGCTCGAAGACCAGGACGTTGGCGTCGACGGCCATGCCGACGGCCAGCACGAACCCGGCCAGGCCGGGAAGCGTGAGCGTGGCACCCAACGCCACCAGCGCCGCGTACGAGATCAGCCCGTACAGCCCCAGCGCGACGGTGGCCAGCACACCCAGCAGCCGGTAGACGGCGATGACGAACAGCGCCGTGCCGGCCAGACCGACGACCGCCGCCCAGGCACTGGCACGGATCGCCTCCGCCCCCAGCGTCGCCCCCACCGTGCGCTGCTCGACGACCTCGACCGGCACCGGCAGCGCACCCCCCTTGACCAGCGCCGCCAGTTCCCGGGCCTCGGCGGCACCGAAACCGCCGCTGATCTGCGCGCCGCCACCCGTGATCCCGGTACGGCAGGGCACGCCGCGCTGCATCGCCGGGGCCGAGACGACGCGGTCGTCCAGGACGATGGCCACCCGCCGGGAGGCCTCGCCCGGCGCCGCGCACGCGGCGGCGCCGGTGACGTCCGCCCAGGCCTTCTCCCCGCTGCCCTTGAAGGACAGCGCGACCGTCCACCCGCCACCCGACTGGGTGTCCAGCACGGCCTGGGCGTCCTTCACCTCACGCCCGGTCAGAGCGGGGGAGCCCAGGCGCAGGACGCTCCCCGGGGCGTCGGGATCGGGCAGGACCCGGACACCGGGGGCCGTTTCCCCCTCCGTGGGGGCGGTGGAGGCGAGGACGGGGTGGAAGGACAGCTGGGCGGTGCGCCCGATGACCTCGACGGCCTCCTTGGGGTCATGGACACCGGGCAGTTCGACGATGACGCGCCGCTCCCCGGAGCGGGTGAGCGACGGCTCCGCCACACCGAGCGCGTCGACCCGCTGGCGCAGCACCTCCAGGACCCGGTCGGTGGCGGCGGAGTCCGCGCGGGCACCGGGGGAGTCCCCGGTCTCCAGCACGATATGGGTGCCGCCCCGCAGGTCGAGGCCGAGGCGGGCGGGGGTGGTCAGGGCGAAGTACAAGGACGCGGCGACGACGGCGAGCGCGATCAGCGCACGCCACAACGAGGCGCGGGACGACATGGGTTCTCCACTTCACGGCATACGCGGGACAGACGCCGCGGCCACGGGCACGCTCCGGCCGGCTGCCTGCCTGCCGTGAGGGCGTGCGGGCATGCCGGGGGAGCGGGGCGGGCCGGCGCCTGAAGGGGTTGTCAGCTGCTCCGCGTGAAGGGAGGGCCGCGTGTGCGGCGTGAAGTGAGGACCGCGGGGGGCGGCGCGCGCTCCTGCCGCGGCCCGGCGATCTCGCCGGGCCGCAGCGGGAGTTCCAGGGGCCCGGTGACCGGCCCCTGCGTGAGGACCGGCAGGGTGTGCGGCCGCGGGCTGTGCAGGACCGCGTGCGCCTGCGGCGCCGAGACCCGGGAAAGGCCGTCCACCCCCCAGTGGACACCGGCCGGCTCCCCGTGGGCCTGCGCGCGCCCGTCCAGGCCGCCCACCGGGGCGGCGGACAGGGACGGCACCGAGGCGACGGGCCATACGGCGGAGGGGGACGGCACTGTGGTGACGGCCGGTACGGCGGAACGGGAGGGCGGCGCGGTGGCGGCCGCGGTGGCTGTGGGGCCGGCCAGGAGCACGAGGAGCAGGGCCCACAGCCCGGCCAGGGCCGTGGCAACGGCGGCCGACGGCGCCCGGCGCACGCGCTCGCTCACCCGGCCTCCCACCCCTTCATCCCCGGACACGCCCGTACCCGGGCCGGCCGGCCCCACGGCAAGCCCCCACTCACCTCACCCTAACCCCCGATGCCGCCGAGTTCCCCGGGTATCGAAGGCGCCTCCGCGCCCTGGCGTCTTCGTTGTGAAGGAAAGAAAGTGATCTTGCCTTCGATGCTGGTGGTGACGGGGTGGTGCTCCGGTTGCCGGCGGCCGGCCTGCCGACCGGGGGAGCGAGGCATGAGGGAGCCCTCGGTGACGGCCGGTCCCGTCGGCCGGCCTGCCCACGCGCCAGGAAACCGCCCGCCTGCGCCCGGACCGGATCCCGCCCGGTCCTTCCCTGCCGCGCGCCCCCTGGGGCCGGTGCCTAGGCTGGCGGGGCGGGAGCGGAAGGGGCGCCCCGGGAGCCCGGCATGTTTTCGCCGGCCCGGGCCGGAAACGCGCGCTGTCGAAGAACCGCTTCCCCCTGGAGGACACGATGACCGACGCACCCGAACGGAACGCCCCGCGCCGTACACAGCGAACGCGCGCTGAGGACCCCGGCAAGGGGGCCCGGGCATGACCGGCCGGCGTGGCGAGGAACCCGCGGGCCACGGCAAGGCCGTCCCCCGGGACATGCAGGACCAGCAGGCGGGCGGCGCACCGCAGTACGGCCCGCAGGGCCCGGGAAATCCCCGGGCCCCGGAGAACACCGAGAGCACCGAGAACACCGAGAACCCTGAGGATGCCGAGGATGCCGGCGGGACGGCGGGCACCGGGGAACCGCAAGGCGACGAGGACGAGCCCCCGGACTGAAGCCGGAGGCCGCCGGGAAACCGCCGCGAGACCGGAGCGCCGGACCTCGGACCGCCGCCTCCCGCTCCCGCAGCAGACGCGGCAGAACAACATGCCCGGCCCGGCAGCACCTGACCCAGACCCCGGCACCCCGAGAGGCGACCGGAAGCACCGGGAAGCAACCGGAAGAACCGGGAGCGCCCCGCCCTACCCCGCGTCCTCCACCCGCAGCCGCACCTGCTCCTCCAGCCGCTCCAGACTCCGCTCCAGCGAGGCGAGCACCACCTCTTCGCCGGGGTCGTGGCGCTCGTCGGCGAAGGCCAGATGCACCGTCACCTCGCTGGCACCGCCGCCGGTGCCGGAAACCTGTAGCCAGCCGGTATAGGCGCCGCTCTCCCGCGTCCCCCACTCCAGCCGCAGCCGGTCGGTCCGGGCGCGGAAGAGCGCGGGCTCGTCCTGGCCGGTGCGGTCCTCGTGCACGGTCACCTCCGGCAGCCGCTCCGCCCGCACGTGCAGCTCCTCCGGCAACCAGCTGCCGAGCCAGTTCACGTCACCGGCCTGGTCGAAGACATGCTCGGCCAGCGCGGGCATCGTCCGGGAACGCTCGTATTCGCTCATGCCACCGGCCTGCCCCGCGACCGTGCCCCCGCGGTGCACAACCACCCGTTCGCCCCGCACACCCTCCGCCCTTCGGCCTCCGCCGACGCACCCGGCCGGCGGACCGCGGCAGCATCCGCGCGCCCCGTCTGGCCGCGCGCCGCACGAGTCGACGCAGGCACGCGCGGCGACCGACCCCCGCCAGCGGCATCGCCGGTCCGCCGCACGGCCGGCCCCCGGTGCTTTCTCGCCGGGCAGGCGGACGGCCGCCCCCCCGGGGTTCTCCTGGGGCGGTGCCCCACAAACAGGGCAGCGGCCGTGACCAGGGGATAGGCGGCCCCGCCCCCAGGTGGCCCCTCCGGGTGACCGAACGGGGGCGGGTGACGCGACGCCGGGGCGCCCGCCGCCCGGACGGGCCCGCGGCAGCACACACTCGCCGTATGAGCACCGGCGACCAGCGGACCGCGGCCACCTTGCTGCGGATGTACGGGCGGACGTACGCCGAGGAGGCGGGCATCCGGCTGCGGGACACCCCGCAGCCGCTGTACCGGCTCCTGGTACTGGCCTGCCTGCTCAGCGCGCGGATCCGCGCGTCCGTGGCGGTCGAGGCCGCGCGCTGCCTGGCCGAGGCCGGGATGAAGGATCCGCGGCGGATGTCGGAGGCGACCTGGCAGCAGCGGGTGGACGCGCTGGGCAAGGGCGGCTACCGCCGTTACGACGAGCGCACGGCCACCCAGCTCGGCGACGGCGCGCGCCTCCTCCTGGACCGCTACCGCGGTGACGTCCGGCGGATGCGCGAGGCAGCGGACGGCGACGCGGGGCGGCTGCGGAAGCTGCTCCAAGAGCTCCCGGGGCTCGGCCCGGCCGGCGCGGACATCTTCCTGCGGGAGGTCCAGGGCGTGTGGCCGCAGGTCCACCCGTGCTTCGACGGCAAGGCCGCGGAGGGAGCCGCACACCTGGGGCTGCCGCGCGGATCCGGCGCGCTGGCACGGCTGGTCAGCCGTCAGGACGCACCCGCGTTCGCCGCCGCCCTGGTGCGGGCCGCGCTGGACAAGGAGATCGCAGACGAGGTGAAGGAAGCGGTACGCGAGGGGAACTGACCAGCCCCCGAAGGACGGCGACGGCGGCCCGGTGCCACCGCGGCCCGGCCGGCCCGTGCCACCGGTACAGCGGTCTTGGCGAAGCCGCGCCCGCGGCGGCACGCGGCCGGCGCCCGGCGGACGTCCCGGCCTTCGTCCCTGCCTTGCGGGAGGCCATGTCCGGTCGTTTCCCGTCCCGTTCAGCACTCACCGTGCCCCACCCGCGGCGGCCCACCGCGGGACCGGGGCCGCCGATCGGGGGCCGGGGGGCTCAGCTCCTGCCCAGCACCTTGCGCATCGCGTCACGGGCGCGGTCCGCCACGGCGGCCGGCGGGCCGAGCACGGCGTTCTTGGCAGCGGATCCCGTCCCCGGGTGCGGGCGGGTCGGCGCGACGGCCTCCGCCGCGCGCACGGCCTTGGCCAGCGTCCGGAGCCGGGCGGGATCGCCGGCCTCCAGCAGCCGGGTGAACTCGTACGTCTCCTCGGCCCGCGCGTGGGCGCGCACGGCCTCGCGCAGGGAGGTGAACTCCTCGACGAAGGCGGGCCCGTCGGGGTCCAGGCCCTCCAGGCGCTTGAGCGACCGCTTGGCCGCGTCCTCCTCCTTGAGCCGGTCCGCCACCACGTGCTCGCCGCCTTCCGCGGCCCGCCGGGCATAGGGGTGGACGACCTCCTCCTCGGCGGTCTCGTGCACCGCGAGCAGGTGGACGAGATGCCGGAAGGCATGCCGCCGCTCCTCGCCGGTGCGCTCCAGTACCTCGTCGAGCAGCGTCCGGATCTCCTGGTGCTGACCCGTCAGCAGGGCCACGACGTCATCGCTCTCCGGCCGTTGGCCGGCAGTGTCCGGGTACCCCATGGGTGTCCTCCTCGGGGATGTCGGTCGTATGTGTCGGCACGTGTGTGCGGCTACCCCGGAACACGCCCCCGACACAGCGCATCGGCGCTGGTCCGGATGGAGCACGGACCGAAGGCCCCTGGAGAGCGGGTGTGCCAGCTTGGCGGGGGTGACCGGCACGGCCGCGAGCCGTACGGACCGGAGGGACGCTGAACGCCATGCACAAGATGTACGAGGTGTACGAGGTCTACAGGCAAAGGACCCCGCCCGTCCCGGTACCGCCCGAACCCACACCGTCACCCGGCACCGGGCCGGGCCCCGCACCGCCCCCGCGCCCGGGCCCCGGCCACCCGGACCCCGTGACCCCGCGACCACCGCGGCCCGAACCCGGGCCGCCCCCGCCACCACCCCCACCCGGCCCCGACCCCTGGCCCGAACCCACCCCACCCCCCGGCCCGGGCCCCCACCCCGAACCGGCCACCCGCACCCCGCGCGAAGCCGCCGCCGGCACAGCCGGGCAGCCCACGCCCGTTCACGACGTCGAGCAGGCTCACCGCGGGTGACGCGCCGCAGGGGGCCCGTACCTCCCCGCGCACCGCCACCGAACCGGTCAGCGGCCGCCGGCTCCCGGCCGACGAACACCTCCCGGCAGCCACGAACCCCCGTGGCGCCCCGAAGCCGACCCCGCGGCCGTCGACGCGATCGGCCACGAGATGGACATGGGCGACCTTGGCGGCATGCACTTCTTCGTCTGCCCCGCCTGCCCCGGCATGCCCTACGCCCACCGCTTCGACTGCCGAACGACGCCACGCCCGTGCATTTCTGATTAGAAAACCGCATCATCAATGCGAGTGACGTATCCCGTGCAGGTAGGGTGGGGCCATGGGATTGGGTCTGGAGGAATCGCTGCGGCTGACCGTGGCCGCGCTGATGCAGGCGACGGGGGAGTCGCAGCGGGCGGTCGCCGCCGTGCTGGGGCTGACGCAGACACAGATCTCGCGCCGGCAGGCGGGAGCCACCTCGTGGAGCCTGCGTGACGCCGACGTGCTCGCCGCGCACTACCAGATCGCCGCGCTGGACCTGCTCGCGGGCCCGACCCGGGCGTGCGAGGCACTGCCCGCCGCCCGCCGCCGCGGCACCCCCGCGCAGAAGGGCCGCTCCGGTGAGTGACTTCGACGCGATCGACTCGCTGCTCGCCGCCGTCGGCCCGCAGGCCGCGCTCCCGGCACCGGAGCGGCGGCGTGAGCTGCGCGAGTACGCCCGCTTGTCGAAGGCTCAGGTCGCCCGGGCTCTGGGCGTGAGCCCGAGCACGGTCGCCGGATGGGAGAAGGACCGGGACCCCGCCGACGAGACCCGCACCAAGTACGCCTACCTGCTGGACGGCCTGGCCGCGAAGCTCGTTGCCGAGACCGCACCGGAAACCGCCCCCGGACCCGAGGCCGCACCCACCGACGAACCACCCGCCCCACCGGCCGGCGAGGCCCCGGCCCTGACCGACGCCCCCTCACCGGGGCCCGCCGGCCCCGTGGAAAGCGGCGACGACGTGGAAACCCTCACCACCCCGGAGCCGTGCGTACTGTGCGGCCACCCGGCCAGGCACCAGGTGGAGGGTTTCGCCCAGCACCTGGACCCGGCCGACTGCCGGACCGCAGCCACCACCGCCACGCCGCCCGCCAACCCCGCCACGACGCCCGTACGGCCCGCCGCCCCTGAGACGGGAAAGCCCCCGGCGCGCCCGTCCGGGCGTTCCCAGGGGCCGGCCCGCCGCGCGTTCCAGGAAGCCGCCGGGCCCGCCGACCTGATCCGCGAGTCCGTCCAGGGCGCGCTCGCCGAGCACCACGGCGACGTCGACGCCGCGACCGCCGCTCTGCTGAAGCGGGCGATCCCGGACGCGATGCGGCTGCTGGACGAGACCCGCAAGGGCGCCCGCTACGACATCGTCGCCCACCCCTGGATCCCCGACGTCCTCCGCAAGCAGACCTCCCGCGGCCCGGACCAGATCTGGGAAGCACGCCCCAAGTGGACCCGCCACGACCTGCCGCCGGGCCGGCACGAGGTCACCGCCCTCGACATCAACGGCGCCTACCTCTCCGCCCTCAAGACCCACCTCCCCCTCGGCCAGCTGGAGCACTCCACCGGCCTCACCCACGACCGCCGCCGCGCCGGCGTCCACCTCATCACCCCACCCGCGTGGGAGCACGAAGCGATCCTGCCCAACCCGGTCGGCAACCGGGACGAGCCGGGCCCGCTGTGGGTCACCGAACCCACCCTGCGCCTCCTGCTGCGCCTGTCGGGTCCGAGGTACGGGCTGTGCGCCCCGCCGGAGGTCCACGAGTCGTACACCTCCGGGGCGACGGAGAACCTGCTGGAGAAGTTCCGCATCGCGCTCAAGGACGCCCGCGACACCGCGATCGAGCGGGACGACGAGGTGACACTCGAATACGTGAAGGCGATGTACTCCAAGTTCGTCTCCACGATGGGGGAGTCGAACTACAACCGGGAGCTCTACCGCCCGGACTGGATGCACATCATCCGCTCCCAGGCGTTCGCGAACCTGTGGCTGAAGGCCCTCAAGGCCCACGACGAGGGCCTCACGGTCGTCCGCGCGATGGGCACCGACGAGCTCCACGTCATCGGCGACTGGCGGCGTGTCTTCCCCGAAGGCCGCGGCGTTACCGAAGTCAAGGTCAAGGACACCTACACCGCCGGCACCGCGGGGGAGGGGGAGGAGTAGTGCCGCAGGAGAACATCGAATTCGGGAAGTTCGGCGCCCGGGGCATCAAGGGCAGCGAGGCCGTCGCCCGCAAGCTCGACGAACTCGCGGGCGGTATCGCCACCCCCGTCACCGCCAAGCGCGGCCTGACCGCGCGCCTGCACTACCTGACGAAGTCGGCCAAGAGCCGTCAGGCCGCCAGGAACGCCGGCCTGACGGTCACCGACCGGACCCTGAAGGCGTGGCTGGAGGGCAGGCGCCGCCCGACGAAGGCCAACCTGGAGCGCATCGACGCCGCCTACCGGGCGGTGCGCCGCCAGAACGTCGCCCGGCACCTCCTCAAGCGCCTCAACGCCAACGGCGGGACACGGGTGGAGATCCACCCCTTCAACCAGTCCCAGGTCCCCCGCCCGCTCCAGCGGGTCGTGGAGTACCGCACCATGAACATCCGCCGCTGGGACAAGATCGTCATCCCCTGGGCGGCGGGCGACCACCCGGCCCTCGACACCGCCTGGACCACCGATGTCCTCCCGGACCTCGGCAGCCAGTGGGGCCAGTACGAGTACGTCACCAACATCGGCTTCGCCGCGTAGAACCCCCGCGCCACGCCCGCCCACGACGGCGGCAGCCGGTGCTCAGCCCCCTCTCGCCCGCAAGAAGCGCCTCACCCGAGCGGAAAGTGGTCTCCGGTACCCGCCGCGATGGCGTACGGTGGGGACTACCGACGCGGGGTGGAGCAGCTCGGTAGCTCGCTGGGCTCATAACCCAGAGGTCGCAGGTTCAAATCCTGTCCCCGCTACTGCTGGAGCAGGGCCCGGATCCGGACGGATCCGGGCCCTGCCGCATTTCCGGCCGCATGAAGCCACCCACGCCTCCGCGGACCGCTCCCGCCCAGCCGTCAGGACAGCCCCCCACCGCCTTCCCGCCCGCCCGCGGCCGCCCCGCTCATGACGGGCCCCTCCACCGCGCGTTCGGTCTTGGCCCAGTGCCTGCGCCGGGCGAGGATCTGCCACACAGCGCACCAACCGGCCGCGAAACCGAGGTACATGCACACCATCACGGCGGGGGACCAGCAGACCGCCTTCCACAACGGCAGATCGTCGGTGCGGCGCCAGTACAGCACCATCGACACCAGGTAGGCGGCCAACGGCAGCGACTGCCAGGCCAGGACGTTCAGCCACACCGCGCCGTGCACCAGGCGGGGCATCCCGGCATCGTCCCCGCACCACGCGCGCGCGAGCGCGTAGTTCTGGACGAGGGAGGCGGGAAGGGTGACGAGGTACGGGACGAGCAGGTAGCCGGTGAGCTCGACGCGGCCCGCCAGGCCGACCGAGGGCCGGGCCCACAGTTCCGGCAGGCGCCTGATGGCGCTCATGTGGCCGTGGTACCAGCGGGTGCGCTGACGCAGCAGGCGCCGCGGGCAGGTCAGCCCCTGCTGGGAGACGAAGGCCGTGGTGGTGGAGGTGACCGTCCAGCCCCGGGCCGCGAGGCTGATGCCCAGGTCGAGGTCCTCGGTCAGGGAGTCCGACCAGGGGCACGGCCCGACGCTGTCGAGGGCGGAGAGCCGGCTGAACTGACCGTTGCCGCCCATGCTCACCGTGCCCGTGGCGATCCGGCCGAACTGGGTCAGCGCGCTCAGCGCCCAGAACTCGAGATCCTGCAACCGCAACGCCCAGCGATGTCTGCCGCGGATGCGCACCGCCAGCTGGGCCCCGCCCACCGCCGGGTCCAGGAACCGCTCCGTCACCCGGCTCGCGGCGCCCGGCGTCATCCGCCCGTCGGCGTCCAGCACACACACCAGCACCCTCCCCGGGTCCAGGCCCTCCCTCCTGGCGTGCTCGCGCACCGTGCGCAGCCCGGCGTTGAGGGCGGCGCCCTTGCCCCGCCGGGCGGCGTCCTGCGGACCAGCGTGAGACGGCCACCGCCCACGGCGCGCGCGAGGCGGGCGGTGGCGTCGTCACTGCCGTCGTCGACGACGATCCGCACCCCCGGCTGCCCTTCGAGCAGGCAGCGCAGCGTGTTGGCGATGACACGCTCCTCGTTCAGGCACGGAACCAGGACGAAGACGCTCCAGCCGGCCGGCAGCGCGACCGGCCGCCGCCCCCGCGCCGGCCTCAGCTGCCCGCGCAGGGAACCGTCGGCGCGGCGGGCGAGGACGACGCCCAGGACGAGAAGCGAGACGTTGTAGACGCCGGTGAACACGGCGATGACGACGGCGGCATACCGGGTGATCGTGTCCAGTACGGCCACGGCGAGCCTCCCGCGGGTGCCCGGCCCCGGAGCAAGACCCCAAGCGGCACCCCCTTTTCACCACTCTCGCCCCACCTTTCGGGGCTACCCGGACGCGGCACCGGATCCACCCCGGCCCCTACGCCTCCGGGGGCCGACAGCCACCCCCCGACGCACTCGGACACCCCCCGGCGCACAATGCGCGCCCCAGCCACAGCGGCCCATGCCCACGCGTCCCACGACACCACCGGCCGTACGGATGAACCCTCCCGCCCCTGCGCCACTCACCGGCCGGCACCGGCCGCCCGCTGCCCATCGCCTTCACGGAGGGCCCGGGCCGGTACGTCCCGTCCCGGGTTCCCCCTGGGCTCCCGGGACGTGGGGTACGTCCGGGGCGGCTCCCTCAGGCCAAGGGCCGGGCCCCTCAGGCGAGGGGCCCGGCCCTTTTTCCGTCCGGTGGCCGGTCAGACGCGGTCGGCCGCGATCAGGACGTACTGGAAGGAGCCGTCCTTGTACGAGTTGATGAACGCCTCCTCGATGCCGGTGACCAGCGAAGACGTGGCCCGCAGCTCCCAGTAGGGCAGGGCCGCGGGCGTCAGGTCGATGACGGCCTGCGGTACGAGACGGTTGTCGGCCATGGCGCGCAGGTACTCCCGGCGGGAGTGGATGTTGCACTCGAAGTGCGCGTTGATCTGGGAGATCCGCTTGGAGGGCTGGCCGTAACGCGGGTTCCAGCAACCGGTGATGGTCACGTAGCGGCCGCCGACCGCGAGGATGCGGGAGTGCTCGGCGAAGAGGTCGTGCAGGTCGACGTACATGCTCGACTCGTTGTTCCACGAGGCCGCGGCCTGCCCGGTCTCGAAGGGCGTGCTGAGCATGTTGCACACGCGGGCGTGGACGTGGTCCTCGATGCCCAGTTCGCCGGCGCGCCGGTTGGCGAAGTCGGCCTGCTTGGCCGACAGGGTGACGCCCTCGACGTGGCAGCCGAAGCGCTGGTGAGCCATGACCATCGAACCGCCGCGGCCGCAGCCGGCGTCCACGAGGGTGTCCTCGCGCTGGATCGCGCCGAGGTGGTCCAGGAGGAGCTCGGCCTGCGCCGACTCCAGGCGGTGGAGCTCGGCGATCAGTTTCTTCTCGTACTCGCTGTCCTCGCTGTCCCCGAGGGCGGCCCGGTCGATGTCGCCGATGCCGTAGTGGTGGTGGTAGAGGCCGTCGACATCGCCGAGCCGCAGGTTCACGGGCCTGGCCTCGTGGTCCCAGTAACGGGCGATGTCCCCCTGATAGGGCGTCGCCGGGGCGGGGATGAACACGGGGGCGGCGGGAGCGACGTGGTTGGTGCTGGTCACGGATACGTACCGTCCTTACCAGAAATCGGGCAGGCTGTAGCGATAGGTGTTGGTCTGGTGCCAGTAGTGGTTGCCGTCGACCCACACGGCCACTCCCCGCAGGAAGCGCAGCACGCTCGGGACGGGGCAGGCCGCGGCCAGCGCGGCGGCCTCGGCTTCGAAGTCGCGCATGAGGCTGTTGTGGACCTCGACCGCCTTCAGGTAGGCATCCCGCTCGGAGAGGCCCTCCCGTTCGGCGATCACCACGGGCAGGTTCAAGTGACGGCCGGGACTGGCGAGTTCCTTGGTGTAGGAGTACAGGTCGTTGACGATGGTGGTGGCGTTCCCGGCGAGCGCGATGACCCGCTGCATGTCGGGCTGAGCGTGCAGGTCGGCGGGGAGTTCGTAGCCGCCGACGGTGTCGGTGATGGTGGGGCAGGGGCGGAAGTTGTTGAACTGCCGCATCGCCAGGTACTCCCACACCTCGGGCATGTACTCCGTCTGGGCCCAGGCCGCCTCGGCGAGGTACCCCATGTGCAGACGGGCCATGTCGTGCCGGAACCGGTCGGCCTGGGACGGGCTGGACTGACGGAGCAGGTACTCCATGGCGGAGCGGTAGGCACGCCGCGGCGCGTCCGCGTGGAGCGACTGCGCCCACTGCGGCTGGTACTCCTGCGTGGTGTGGAGGGCGTCGAGGGCGGTGTGCGCCAGCAGCAGGCGTCCGCCGAGGCCGATGGGCGAGCCGCCGTGGTCCTCGCAGTAGCAGTCGTCGACCGCGTTCTCGGCGACCATCAGCCGGGTGGCGAGCATCAGGTGGTCGACGGTGGGAGCGTCCGGGTGGCAGGCCACCATGTAGCGCCCGACGGAGAAGCCGTCGAACTGGTCCTCCCACTCCTCGGGGTACAGCTCGACCTCGTCCAGCGCCCAGGCCTTGATCCGGCGGCTGACCTCCTCCACCCGTACGGGGTCGGGCTCGGCGACCGGGTGGTGGTAGAGGCCCGGGATCGGATTGCCCGCCTTTGGCGTCTCTGCCGCCTCCGGCGCCTCGGGCACGGGCGGCGCGGGCTCCTCGCGCCGGGCCAGGTGCAGGCCCGCCGTGCCCAGACCGCTGGGCCCGCGCAGGATCCGTTCCAGCACAGGGCTAGGCCGCCCCACCGCCGCGGTGCTCTCCCGTACCTGCTCGGAGGCCGGTACGTCACCCGGGCCGTCCTCGGGCGCGGCCACGGCCTCCGCGCCGGGGGCGGCGAGGAAGGGCAGGACGGTCAGGGAAGGCGGGCCGGGCGGCCGGGCGCCGTCGGCGGCCGGCAGGCTCGACGGCGGAGGGGAAGGCCTGGGATCGGGCATCCGTAGCTCCTTGACTCCTCGGTGACGCGGGGTGATCCCGGGCACGCCCGGTCGGGCGGGCGCGGCCGGGCTGTCATGGCCGTCGCGCAGGTCCTCGGGGCGGACTCACCGTGGCGGCAGGGCGGCCGCGGACGGCCGGCGCCCCCGGGCCGGGCGGCCCGGGCGGCTCCAGCCGCGCGTTCGGACCGGTGCCAACGCTCACAGGTGTGCTCTCCTTCGTAGGGGCGGCGATCGGCGTAAGTACGCGTCACTGGCGAAAGAGGATAAAAGCGGGTGAATGCCCGGCAATCCGTCCAGATCCTGGCTGGGGAACAGTAACGGCCCTACGCCCAGCAGCCCCTGAAAAACCATAAATATTACCCCGATGCAGTGACCTTGCCCCGCCCGGCGTTTGCCCGGGCGACCCACGGCATTCGCACCTGTTCGAAAGCGCGCCCTACGGGTGAACCGGGCTGGCCCCGGGAACGCCCGGCAGCTGTTCTCCAGGATCAACGGACGGTATGCCTCCCTGCCCCGGTGCGACAGAGGCCAGGGGACGGCCGGGAGACGGAGCAGCTCCTGTCGCCGCCTGGGGGTTCATCCCGCGCTGACCGTGCCGTGCAACGGCCGGCCCCGAGCACCCCGGGCATCGGTAGAACGACCGATGCGCCGGAAAGATCTTGGAACCTACCTTGGCCGCATGCGCTCACCCAACACACCCAAGCCGATCAAGACCGGCGACACCCTCGAGATCACACGCACCCTGGCCCGCGCCTTCGCGGACGACCCGATGATGCTGTGGCTCTTCCCCGACGAGGAAGGGCGCGCGGACCGTCTCGCCCAGTGGTTCGACGTCATGCTCACGCACAAGTACGCCCCCCTCGGCCACTGCGAACGCACCGACGCCGCAGCCGCCTTCTGGACACCGCCCGGCACCGTCGAGCAGCACCCCGACGAGGAGACGCTGGCCCGCATCAACGGGCTGCTGGGCGAGAACATGGCCCGGCTGGGAGAAATGCTGGAACTGGTCGGCAAGGAAACCCCCCAGGAACCCCACTGGTACCTCGCGGTGCTCGGCGCCGACCCGGCGGCCCAGGGCAACGGCCATGGCGCCGCCCTCCTCCTCTCGGGCCTGGCCAAGGCGGACGCGGCCGGACTGCCCACCCACCTCGAATCGTCGAAGGAGACCAACATCGGCTTCTACGAGCGGTTCGGGTTCACCGTGCGCGGCGAGATCCACGTCCCCGGGGGCGGCCCGACCCTGTGGTCGATGTGGCGGGAGGCACGCTGACCACGTGATGCCGCACCTCGCGCCGGCGGCCCCCGCCACCTCGGCCGGGAGGCTCCAGCCCCTCTCCCCGGCCGGTCACCGGCGAGCCCCTTGTTCGCCCCAGTGATCAACGTCGTCGTGCTCGTCCATGTACCTTTCGGACCGCGCGGGCCGCTCGTGCGGCCCTGCCACGCGCTCCGCTGCCCCGAAACGGACCGCCCTACCGGTCACCGGGGCGCGCTCACCGGCCACGCTGGACACCAACGTGGACAGGGAGTGTCCTAGATGCCCGTTCCCCTTGCCCTGTCACCGGTTTGGGCGGCACCCTCGGCCCAGGACATAGCCCGGCACAAAAACCCTTGGCGCCCGGTACACCCGCCCTCCTAGAGTGAGCGGCGTCCAGGTGCGAAGACGGGACCTACTTCGACTCTCAATCGGGAGGCCGCGGGTTCGAATCCCGCCACCGGCACACAGGCCGGTGTAGCTCAGGGGACAGAGCACCTTGTCGGTTCCGTCGCTGTGAACTCTGGACACATAAGCTTCACGCACCTCCCGGTGCGCGGGCCACGGCTACTTCGATGTGTTCGAATCCATGCCGTGGCCACTTTGAACTCGGGAGGCGCGGCACCGGGGCGTCCGGTGCGCAGGTGACGGTTACTTCCTGGAACGGCCGGTCGCGGGTTCGAATCCCGTCCCAGCTACGGCTGGTGTAGCTCAGTCAGGCAGAGCAGCTGTCTGTACCGTCGCCGACCCTTGTGATCTCGGACGCCCCTGTGCCGTGCTTCCCCGGACGAATTCGGGGGAATTCACCATGGCACGCTTCAACACCCGGGCCCCCAAGGCGGCCGGGCCCGTCTCGCCCGTGACCACGGCCGGGCGCACCCGCACCCACCTCGGCGGCAAGGGGCACACGCGCGACGACCGCTCCGAGCTGTTCCTGCTCGCGGTCGCCAACTTCGTCTCCCAGCAGACCTACCACGAGAGCGGCACCGGCCGTGACGACCGGTTCGCGGCGCTCGTGCGCAAGCTCGCCGTCGAGGATCCGGCCTGGACCGCCGGCCTCCTGGCGTGGCTGCGCGGCGACGGCCGGATGCGCACCGCCTCCCTCGTCGGCGCCGCCGAATACGTCAAGGCCCGCCTCGACGCCGGCACCACCGAAGGCCCCGCCAACCGCCAGGTCGTCGACTCCGTACTGCGCCGCGCGGACGAGCCCGGCGAGATGCTGGCCTACTGGACCTCCGCCTACGGCCGGAACGTACCCAAGCCCGTCAAGCGCGGCATCGCCGACGCCGTCAAGCGCCTGTACACCGGCCGCAACCTCCTGAAGTACGACACCACCTCCAAGGGCTACCGCTTCGGCGACGTCCTCAACCTCGTCCACCTCACCCCCGACCCGGACAAGCCGTGGCAGGGACCGCTGTTCCAGTACGCCCTGGACCGCCGCCACAACCCGGACACCGCCACCCCGCCCGCCGCCGACCGCACCCTCACCGCGCACCGCGCGCTGATGACCATGCCCGTGGCGGAGCGGCGGGCCGTGGTCACCGGCGCCGGCGGCGCCGAGCGGCTCGCCGCGGCGGGCATGACCTGGGAGGCGCTGGCCGGGTGGCTGCAAGGCCCGATGGACGCGGCGGCCTGGGAAGCCGTCATCCCCTCCATGGGCACCATGGCCCTGGTCCGCAACCTGCGGAACTTCGACGAGGCCGGAGTGTCCGACCAGGCGGCCCAGCAGGTGGCCGCCCGGATCGCCGACCCCGAGGAGGTCGCCCGCTCCCGGCAGTTCCCCTTCCGCTACCTGGCCGCCTACCAGCACGCCCCCTCGCTGCGCTGGGCCTACCCGCTGGAGCGGGCCCTGGCCCACTCGCTGGAGAACGTGCCCCGCCTGCCCGGCCGGACCCTGGTCCTGGTCGACCGCTCGGGCTCCATGTGGTCACCGCTGTCCGACCGTTCCCAGCTCAACCGCGCGGACGCCGCCGCCATCTTCGGCACGGCCGTCGCGATGCGCGCCGCCGACGCCGACCTCGTCGAGTTCGGCACCACCAGCGCCCCCGTGACCTACCGCGCGGGCGAGTCCGTCCTGAAGGTGCTCGAGCGGTTCGGGAGCCTCGGCGGCACCGACACCACCGAGGCGGTACGCCGGCACTACCGCGGCCACGACCGGGTCCTGATCGTCACCGACGAACAGGCCTCCTACCACCGCGCGGGCGACCCGACCGAGCAGGTCCCGGCCCGCATCCCGGTCTACACCTGGAACCTGGCCGGCTACCGCCCCGGCCACGGCCCGTCGGGATCCGCCGACCGGCACACCTTCGGCGGCCTCACCGACGCGGCGTTCCGCATGGTGCCGCTGCTGGAAAGCGGCCGGGACGCCCACTGGCCCTGGGAGGACTGAGCGTGGGAACCGGCGGCCCCCGCGATCCGGCTACAGCGGGCGGTACAGACCCTCCGGCCACAGCCGGGCGGCACAGACCTCACCACGACCCCCGCGACCTGGTTTCCCCCCTGCGCCGGATGCCGGGCCGCGGCGGCGAAAGGCGTCTGGCGGACCGGCGCGCTCGAACGGAGGCGGGCCCGGTCCGTCGCGGCGGTGCCGTGCCCCACGCCCTCGCCGCGCACCCGTCGTGACGGGTACGCCCGCTCACCGGGCCGGGGCTTTGCCCGGCTGGTCGTGGGTCGAGCAGTGGATGCCGCCGCCACCGGCGGCGATGGTGTCGATGGTCACCGGCACGACGTCACGGCCGGGGAAGTGTTCCTTGAGGATCCCGCGGGCCCGGTCGTCGGCGCGTTTGTCGCCGAACTCCGGCATGAACACGGCGTCGTTGGCCACGTAGAAGTTGGCGTACGTGGAGACGAAGTCGTCCCCGGTGCCGGTGATCCGGCCGGGGTCGGGCTGCGGCAGGTCGATGACCTCCAGGCGTTTCCCGCGGGCGTCGGTGGCCTTGGCCAGGACGGACCTGGCCTGGTCGGCGGAGCGTGACCAGACGTCGGCGGGGGAGCCGGGGAACGCCTTGTCCAGCAGCACCACACCGGGTGCGGTGAACCGTACGAGGCTGTCGACGTGCGCGTCGGTGATGTCCTGGCCGCGCACTCCGGCGAGCCAGATCACCTTCTTGACGCCCAGGGCCCGCTTGAGCTCGGTCTCGACCGTCTCCCGGCTCTTGCCGGGGTTGCGGTTGTCGTTGACGACCGAGCTCTCGGTGACCAGCAGGGTGCCCTGGCCGTCGGTCTCGAAGCTGCCGCCCTCGGCGACGAGCGGGGCGGTGCTGCGCGGGATCTTGTACTTCGGCAGCAGGGCGCGCCCGACCGCGGCGTCGCTGTCGTGTTTCTTCTGCTTGTTTCCCCAGCCGTTGAAGTTGAAGTCGACGCCCACGACCTGGCCGGACTCCTCGACGAAGACGGGGACGGTGTCGCGGGCCCACAGGTCGTCCACCGGGAGCGGGATCACCTCCACCTGGGAGCCGCAGGCCCGCTGGGCGGCGTCCTGCTGGCCGGGCCGGGCGAGCATCACGACGTGCTCGTACTCCGCGACGGCCCGGGCCACCCGTGCGATGTCCTCCCGCACATAGCCCAGGTCCAGGCTCCAGACCCGCCGCAGGGCGGGCCAGGACATGAAAGTACGCGCGTGGCTCTCCCACTCGGCCGGGAACCGGCGGCCGGCACCCGGCGGGGAGGCCGGGCGGGCGGAAGCGGCGGGGCCGGACCGCGGCGGGTCCTGCGACCGGCAGGCCGCCAGGGCCCCGGCGGCGAGCGCGCCGGCACCGGCGAAGGCGCGCAGGGCGGTACGGCGGGACAGGAAGTGGGGGGACAAGGCGACTCCAGTGCCGAGGCGAACAGTGAAGGTTCCGTGCCGCGTGGCCGCTCGGCCGCGGCTCGCGCAGGGCGACAGCCCCGTTACCGAGAGCGGCGGAGAGGGGGTCCGCCGGCGCTCCCGGCATTTCCTGACTGAAATTTCAGTCAGGAATGGAAGGTAACATGAGGTGCGAGCAGTGGCGTGGCCCGTGAAACCGAACCCCCGGAAGTGAGTGCATGTCCCGTCGTCGTACCGTCATCCTGGAGGCCGCCGCCCGAGCCGTCGCCCAGCGCGGCATCAGGGGCCTGCGCGTGGAGGAACTCGCCGAGGACGCCGGCGTGTCGACCTCGCTGATCTACTACCACTTCCAGGACCGGGCCGGCCTGCTCACGCACACCCTGGAGTTCATCAGCACCCGCGCCGAGCAGTACACCGAACCCGCCACGGACCCCGAGACCGACCCCCGCGGCCACCTCGAGGAGATGCTGCTGCTGGAACTCCAGGACACCCCGGTCGTCATCGAGAACAGCACCGCCTGGGGCGAGCTCCGCGCCACCGCCGTCTTCCAGCCCGAACTCCGCGAACACCTGCACACCGCCACCGCGCGCTGGACCGACTACGCGGCCGACCTCATCGACCGCGCCCAGCGGCACGGCAGCGTCCCGCCCGGGACCTCCGCGGAAGACGCGGCCGACCGCCTCACCGCCCTCGTCGAGGGCCTCAGCAAACGCTGGCTCAGCGGCACCCTCCCCCTGGACCGCGCCCGGGAACTCCTGCGCGGCGCCCTCACCGCCGAACTCGGACCCCGCCCGTGAACCGGCCGTAGCCCCTCGGCCGACCGGCTCCGGCAGCCCGCCCTCCCGCTGGCCGGTATCGCCGCCAACTCCCCTTACGCCGCAGGTGGTTGAGAGAGGAAGGTGTCCACAGCGGCGGCGAACTCATCGGGAGCGTCGCGCTGCACGACGTGCCCGGCCGGAAGTTCGACCAGCTGCGCCTGACCGGCCCGGCGGGCGACCATTTCCCGGGCATGGTCCTGCGCCAGCACAACGCTGTCCGTTCCCCGGACCAGCAGCGTCGGACAGGTCACCGACTCCCAGTCGCTCCAGTGGTCACCCGTGAGGGCCTTGTGGGACAGCACCGTGTGAGCGATGTCGAACGAGAACCCCCAGCCGTCGTCGAACCGGCGGAAGGAACACTCGAGATAGGGCGCCGTCGGGCCGATGGCCGCGACCAGTTCCTGACGGGACCGCGCACGGCGAGGCAACCGCGCGGCCAGCGACCAGTCGGCGTCCACCACGGCGCCGACGTCCTCGACGACCAGAGCGGTGACCCGGCCCGCGTGCCGGGCGGCGTACTGATAGGCGTTCACACCGCCCAGGGAATGACCGAGAACCGCCACCGGACCAAGTCCCAGATGGTGATGGAAAGCCGCGATGTCAGCGACGTAATCGGCCCGGTGATAGCTCTGGGCGCGGTCGGACTCACCATGCCCACGCTGGTCCAGAGCGATCACTCGCCACCGCGGCGCCAGCGCCTCGGCCAGCGGAGCGAACACCGACGCCTCGTTGTAATGCCCGTGAAACGCCAGCACCGGAAGCCCCGGACCGCCGAAGTCCAGGAACGACAACCGCCGCTGATCAACTGTGAAGAACTCACGCATAACGCGCATGCTAGCTCCGGCACGCAGACGCCGACCGGCCCTGCGGCCACTGGGCACGGTACGGGCCGGCAGGGCGGCTCGCCTGCGGGGCGGGCCGGGCGAGGACGGCCGTCGCGCCGAGGGCGAGCGAGGCGCCGGCGGTGCCCAGCACCACTCGCCCCGGAAAAGGAGGCGTGCTGTCTGCGGCAGAGGTGACACCATGCGGTGGCATGGCAGATGACAGCACCGGTACGTTTCAGGCGGGCCAAACGGGACTCATCGTCAGGATCCCGGAGGCGGAGCCGGCCGTCCGCGGGTGGCGTGAACGCCACGCCCCCTCCGCCCGGGCCGGGGTTCCCGCACATGTCACCGTGCTCTTCCCGTTCCTCGACGAGAGCCGGACAGATCCGCGCGTCCGCTCCGCCCTCGCAGAGGTGCTGGGAAGTCACCGGGCCTTTGACCTGCGGTTCGAGAGATGCGGACGGCTCCCGGGGGTGCTGTATCTCGTACCCGACCCCGACACGCGGTTGCGGCATCTCACGGAAGCGATCGCTGATCGTTGGCCTGAGGCCCCGCCATACGGTGGCCGGTTCGCCGAGATCGTTCCTCACCTGACCATCGCTCAAGGCCAGGAAGACGCCGTCCTGGAGAAGATCGAGGCCGACCTCGCCGACAAGCTCCCCTTCGTCTCCCGCGTCTCGTCGGTGGAGCTCATGGTGTACGACGGCACGACGTGGCATGAACGGGCGTCGTTCGCGCTCGGAGCATGAACAGGGGCACACCGGACCCGCGACCGGCGTGGACGCCGTCCCCGCCGGCGACGTCTACCGGCTGGACGGCAACGAGAACCTCACCCGCCGGCACGACGGCCCCGGCCTCCTGGAATGCGGCCCCGACGACTGCCTCGTGGCAGGCATGCCACGGCCCGGCACCGTACTCCGGCCCGGCGCCGTCCCCGCCTGGCTCGCGGCGCCCCGGCCACTCACCACCGCCGACGGCAAGAATCTCACCCCCTACGGCCGCCGTCTGGCCGACGCCGTACGACGCCTCCCCCGCGCCACCCCGGTCGCGACCCCGTAGCGGCCCGCCACACCACCGCACGTACCGCCAGGGATGAGCGCGCACGGTACGGCGCAACGCCGGGTGCGGTGCCTCATGCGACCGGCCGGCGGGTCGCAAGGGGCGAGGAGGAGTTCGCCGGTCTCCAGCCCGGGGAACCGCTTGCCGACGCTGCGATCATTGCCGCATGGCCGACGCGCGACTTCCCGCAGGGTGGACCCTTCAGCAGATCCGTGACGTGTCCGGTGACCGGGAGGCCGTCCCGCTTCACACCGGCCGGACCGTCAGGTGGTACGACTCCCCAGAGGCTGCCGGCGAGGTGATACGCCCCGCGATCGTCCTGGGGTTCCACACCTTGTGCCTGGTGCAGTCCGCCGACGACACGGACTGGTACATGGGCAGCCTCAACGATGACGGCAGCATCATCTGCTGGTCGAACTACGGCGAAAACCTATTCGAGGCGTTGCGTGGTTTGTGATGCCCGGCCGCGGGCGACCCGGTCCGCCCCGGACCTGGACGACGAGGACGGGAAGTACGGCCTGTCAGTGGCACAGGGAACACACCCGGCAGGCCGGCCTCATGCCACCGCACCGGCAGTACGGAGCGCCGCAGCCGATCACCGAGGCCGGCCACCGCCACGACCGCGCGGGGGAGACCACCGCCTACGGGAGAAGACGCACGCCCGGTTCCTCCGCCGCGCTCAGCCCTGATGGGACGGTGCCTGGGGCGCCGTCCCATCAGGTGCGGGGCACGAGCCAACGTGGTCCCGCGGGGCCCTGTCCGGTTGTGGTTGGAGCCAGTAGCGAGCCAGGGGCGCGCGCCTTTTGGGGAGGCGCTGGGCGGATCGTCGCAGGAGGGACACGGCGCCAGCAAGCGGGAGTGTGCCAAGGTCGGGTGAAAGCCGGGCCGGAGCGAACCGGAATTTCCCCCACCGGTGGCTGCCGGCGCCGGAACGACTGGTCGGCACGGATCCGCGGGCAAGACCGCCCCCTGGCTTTGGCCAACGCTTCAGGGGCACTTGCCAATTCACGGGCTTGCGGCATCAGGTGACAACCCTGAATCAACGAGGCCGACGCGGTGTGGGCAGGGCCGGAACACTGGCACGATCTGGTCCACCGCGACGGGCGGAGCCAACCGCCCGCGGTACCCCGGTTGGAGCCAGTTGAGTCAGGGCATCCCGCTGCCCTCGAAGAAAGATGCGGGGTGCCCGCGAGCAAGGAGCGGACCGTGTTAACCACACCTCTGCCGGTGACGCACGACAGCACCACCACCCCCAGGGCGATGGGCGCGGCGGACGCCGCCGTCGTCACCGCGATCACCCTCTCGGCCACCCTCCTGGCCGTCACGGGCATGACGGTCACCGACGTACTGATGCTGACCGGCGGCATCGCCGTGATCGCGGTAGCGGCCGTCAGGCTCACCACCGCGGCCCGCCTGGCCCCCCGCGCCCTCCAGCGCGCCGGCAAGGCCCTGCTGGCGCCACCCTCCACCGAGCAGCGGTGAGCGGCGGCACCACGGTGCCGCGCAAGGGACGGCCCATGAAACCCCTGCCCGACCACCGGCTCGGCCGACTGGCCGGCGCGCTGCGCCAAGCACGGCTGCGCAAAGGGATGAGCCGCGAACAGGCCGCAGCGCTCATCCACGTGTCCGTCTCCACCATCCAGCGCGCCGAGGCGGGCCGGACCCGCCCCACCTGGCCGGTGACCCACGCCCTCACCGACGCCCTGGGGGCGGACCTCACCGAGGCGGAGATCCTGTGGAAGAGGGCAGGCGGCCCCCCACGCGGCACCACGCCCACGCAGGCACCGAGGCTGAGCCTCGTACGGAACGCGGCGGACCTGGCGGCCGTCCTGGTACGCGCCTACGAGGAGGACGGGCGGCCCTCGCTGCGGACGATGGAGAAGCGGGCACAGCGAACCGCCTCCCAGTTCGGCCGCATGGGCCGGATGACGGCCTGGCGCGTCATCCACCGCACCTACCTGCCGCGGTCGGCCGGGCAGTTGCAGGCGTTCCTCACCGCCTGCAAGATCCCACCGCACGACTTCTGGCAATGGACACTCGCCTTCGCACGGGTCCAGGCCCACGAGGAGTCGGTGAAGAGGAACAGACCCCGCTCCGGCACCTCCACCCCGACCCCGGAGCGCCTCCGGCTCACCGCGGAAGCGGCCAAGGCGGACATGCGGCGCGCCGGCCTCATCCCCCTGGACCCCTACCCCGGAGCGCAGAACCCCTGGGCCGCCGAGTGCGCGAAGTGCGGCTCGCTCAGCCGCTTCCGCTTCAGCGCGGTACGCAAAGGCCGTGGCTGCCGCGTCTGCGCGACAGGACAGGAGGCCGCCTAGCCCGGACCCTGCCCCGGCAGCCGCTGTCGTTGTTCCGGAGACCGGCCGGCGCTCGGAGACCGGCAGAGGCCCGGGCGAAGAGGACGTGCACGACTGCCGGCAGAGCAACAGCGTGCGGAGGGCGTATGGGGAGCGTACGGGTGAGGGTGTGACACACCACGCATCAGTGCGCCGGCTGCCGGACGTTCGCCCGATCACCATACGGACAGACACCTTCCGGATCTCTGGCGCGGGTGACGCCCCGACCGCCCGGGATCAGGCGCCCGCCGCGGTGACGCACTTCCACAGGGAAGGCCCAGCCATGAACCGGTTCCACCGCGCCTTAGGGCGTGTCCGACAAGGCGTACAGCTCCCGCCGCAAACCCCGCTGTCTGCGGCGTCGGCAGATCAAGCACACTGTCCCGGAGCCGGAGAATCAGCGGGCCGACCGACGACGCCGTGGAAGCGAGGGCGGTCGGCCCACCGGGTTCGACAAGTCGGTCTGCAAGCGCCGGAATGAAGTAGAGCGACTGATCAGTAAGCTGAAAACGAACCGGGCTGTGGCGACACGCTTCGATAAGCGGGCTTACGTTTTCCACGGCACCGTGACGGTCGCTTCCCTCCGCCTCCGGCTACGTCGGTAACCTGCGGTTCAGCCGTTCATGAAACGGGACTCGGTGCGACGGGGAGGCCGCGGAGAAGCGTACGTCCGCGAGAGTGGGCAGCGGTGGTTCAGCGGCACAGGGCCGATGCCACGGTCTTCTGGAGGTGTTCCACGGCTTCGTTGGTCGTGATCTCCAGGGTCATCGTGACGCTCGCGGCGCGGCCGTCGTCGGTGGCCGCGGTCCAAGTCCCGTAGCCGGGGATGGTGCCGCTGTGGGCCCAGGCGACGCGCTTGCGGCCTTGGTCGTCGTTGCACGGCAGCGGCATCGTGATGATTCCCAGCCCGGCGTTGTGGTCCGGGTCGTTCTCCCTCATCCGCACGGTGGTGCGCATCGCGTCGAGCTGGGGCTTGTCGAGGAGACGGCCGCCCAGCAGCGCGGAAAAGAAGGCGTTCAGGTCGGAGTTGGTGGAGACCATCGCGCCTGCCGCCCAGGACGCGGAGGGGTCGATCTCGGTGACATCGCGTACAGCGCCGGGCTGGTCCTGGCGGTAGCCCTGGGGGTGGCGCTCCCGGATGGTCGTCTCACCGGGGGCGGGGAAATACGTATGGCGCAGCCCGACGCGCTGGATGACGCGCCTGGTGACCTCCTCGGCGAAGGGCCGTCCGGTGACCTTCTCCACGATCAGCCCGGCCAGCAGGTAGTTCGTGCTGCTGTATCTCCACTTCCCCTTCGCTCCCGGTGTGAAGGCGGCTTCGTGCCGGAGGGCGATGTCCAGGGCGGTGCGGGGTGAGACGTAGCGGCGTTCCAGGATGTCGCTGGTGACGTCCTCTTCGTAGTCGGGAAGTCCGCTGGTGTGCTGAAGGAGCTGACGCACCGTGATCTGGTGTCCGTCGATCCCCTTCCCGCGCACGAGCCCCGGCAGGTGCTTTTCCACCTTGTCGTCCAGGCCGATCTTGCCTTCGCCGACCAGTTGCAGCACGACCACCGCAGTGAACGTCTTGCTCACGCTACCGATCCGCACCTGGCCGTCCCGGGGCACCTTCGCGTGCGTGTCACGGTCCCCTTCCCCCTCGGTATAGGAGCGGACGCGCCCGGCACCATCCCGCACGCTCGCCAGCGCGCCTGGCGCGCCGTCGGAGTGCACCAGTGTCTCCAGTCCCTGTCGCACAGGGTCTGGACCCGCGGCGGTTGCGGGTACCGCCACCCCGGCGGTGACGGCGGTGGCCAAGGCAAGGGCGGTGAGCGCGAGGCGTTTACGCACGGAGGTTCCTCCAGAACATCATCGACGGACCTTGGAAACAAGATCAACTCTGCTGTGCGCGGCCACCGTTGCCTATCAGTAATCCCCCTGACCGAACCCCTGGTTCACCCCTGAGAGACCGCCCGCCCGCAACCGGCACCACATGAGGACCCCATATCGATTCACGACTCACCGGACACGCCCTAGCCGTCCAGGGGCGGCTCAGCACGAGGCGCCGGGTGGGAGAGCCCGGGGCCTCCTCGTGAATTCCCACCCACGCCTTCGAACCGTGGGGTCGATGTGTCAGATGCCTCGGCGGCGTCGGACGACGGCGCACGCCGAGAGGCTCCTGATCCGGGAGCGAGACCGACCGGACTTCACCGTCATCGCCGCCGGCACCTGCCACCAGGCCCACCCCGCACAGGCCGCCCGAGAGACCGCAACGCTGCCGAGCCGCACCTCGCCCCAGTACCGCGGAACCGCGGCATGCAGTATCCGCGCCCCACCGAATGCGCCCGCGTGCGCACCCCCGCGCTTCCACCGGGCGCGATCCGGCGCTTGTCAACGCGGTCGTTGTTCGCTGGAATGCGCCTGACGGGGACGCCGCACACCGACTACCGCGACGTGAGAGGTGTGAGATACCGCGTGATTCACATGACCGAGACCCTGGCCGTCCACACCGTCGAAGGGTTCCTCACCCCCGACGAGAGGCACTCGCTGATCAAGGTGCTGGACGAGCACCTCGAAGCGACCGGCTGGGTCCCCGAGCGGCCCAGCGCCGCCCTCGTACCACCGGACACCGCCCAGGAGATCCTGGAAGCCGGTTTCCGACGGGCCCTTCCGGGCATCCGCCGGGTCTTCCCGTCCGTGGCCGCCTGCACCCCCTGGAACTACCACGACCTGGCACCGGGGGACCGGATCGATCCGCATCTCCACGGCGTGCCCGACCCCGGCGCGCGGCCCCAGCGCGTCGCCCGGGTGGCCTTCCACCTCCAGGAGGCCGCACGCGGCGGCGAGTTCTTCGTCGACACGTGCTCTTCCGACGCCCTGTGGACCGACCGCGCCGCAGGCCCGGGCAGCGCGTTCGCCCCCGGCACGCGCTTCGCGCGCGACATCCCGGACGACGGCGGCACGCACAACGCGTGGCTCGGCGCCGTCCCCCGCACCCGCTGGACCAGCGCCCCGCCCGCCGGGACCGCCGTCGTCTACGGCGCGCAGCTCGTACACGGTGTCCTTCCGGTCGCCGAGGGGCGGCTGCGCAAGCTGATCACCAACCTCCTCGACGGCTGAGCCCCGAGGCGGCGAGGGCGACCGGGCCGCCCTGGTCGCCCTTTGCCCCGGTCACCCGCTGACCGTGCCGGGGACGCGCCCTGCCCGGTCGGCCCCCGGCCGCCCGCGGGGCCGGCGCTTCGGCCGCATGCCCGGACCGCAAGGCGCGGCGGCGCGGCCGGCTCCTGGAGCACGGGCACCACGTCAGCGCGAAGAGGGAAGGGAGATCAGTGACATGAAGACGAGAGGAATCCCCGTCGTCGTCCTCGCCCTGCTCGGAGCACTGGGCCCGGCCGTGCCCGCCACGGCGACGGCGTCCGTGGCACACCGTACGGCCGCCGCGGCGGGGGTGTCCGCCGGGGCGGCCGAGGCCCGGGGCGCGGCTCTGGCCGGCTGCTCCGGCGCCGGCGGGGGCAAGTACAACTGCCGGGTGTGGAAGACCGCTCCGTCCTACGAGTGCACGACCACCGACCAGACCGACTCCTGTACCGGCCGGCCCGTCGGGCGCCTCAACGCCGGCACCAACTACTTCTTCTGCCAGATCTGGGGCGGCTACTACTCCGACGGCCGCTACTACAACCACTACTGGGGGCTGACCGACGACGACAGCGGTCACCGCCGCGTCTGGGTCTCCGTCGTCTATCTCAGCGGCGGAGACAACGACAGCCCCGTCCCCGGCCTGCCCCGGTGCCCCTGAACCGCCCCTCTAGCGGGCCGCCGTCAGCACAGCTTCTGGCTGCCGCCGTCGATCAGGGTGTCCTTCACCCATCCCTGGCGGTCGGTGCCCTTGATCCTCACGTGCGACCAGGTCCCGTCGTCCTGGGTGCGGGTGTAACAGTGGAAGTAGACGGTGGCCCCCTTGTCGATCTGCCCGAGGGCGGCACAGCTCGTATGCGGGCCGACGCGGTACCGCACGCCGCTTTTCGTGACCTTCTCCTTGTCCGCGTCCTTGTTGGACCACGAGTGCGAACAGCTCAGGAGCTCGGCGGTCGGAGCGGCCTGGGTGCCGGTGGCGGGCGTGGCCGTGGCGGAGGGAGCGAGCAGAAGCCCGCCGCCGAGCAGAGCCGCCGCGGCCGTGATTGCTACCGGTCTGGCTATGTTCATGGTGTATTCCTCTCCGTTTGGTGGACCCACGCATGATGTCCGGGCGATAGGTGCGGTGGGAACCTAAATGGACGATGAAAGGTTGTACGCCTTCGTCGGTACTCATCCGCACGGTTTGCGCACGAACCCCGGCGGACCGGCAGGCCACCCGGCGTCGGCTACGGCGTTGTACGCACGGACGGCGACCGACCGGTGCGAAGCCGGGATCATCCGGAGTCATCACGATCATGACGAAACCGCGGCCGCCAGGCTGGCAGGCCACGTTCTGACCGAAACAGGGGCTTACTCACCCGTACCCTCCGGATAGCCGCCGTCCCGGACGACACCGACGCCCGACCCACCGAGCCGAAGCGCGAACAGCAGCCACCCGGCCAGCCCACCGCCGCCCCTCCTCGCCCCCGACCACCAGCCGGCCCTGCTGCGCCCCCGCCCGGGGGCAGGCATGCACGGCAGGCTCGCCCCCTCGCGACCGCGGCATCGGCCAAGCCGTCACCGGCGGCACGGCCACGGCCCCGAGGAGCCGGGACGCCGGTGTCACCGGTGGACGATGAGGCGGACGGCCCACAAGAGTGAGCGGTAGGGAGACGGCAAGGGGTACACGGTTCGGTATGAGCATCGGATCCTGGGCCCTGATCTGCGGCGCGACCCTTTTGCTGGTGGCGGCCGCCGCGGCCGCCGTACTCGTGGCGGTCCGGCTCGTCCGGGCCCGGCGGCTGCTGCGCCAGGTGGGCGTGCCCGAGACGAACAAGCTGGTCTTCTGGGGAGCCCTGCTCTACCTCGTCTCCCCGGTCGACCTCATCCCCGACCCTGTCTACCTGGACGACATCGGCGTCCTGCTCCTGGCCCTGCGCTCACTCCGGGGCGCCGCCCGTCGTGCCGCGGTGACGAGCGGGTCCACGCCACCGCGGTGAGGCTGCCCGAACCGGCAAAAGCCGCGGCACACCCGATCACCTCGTCACCAGCTGGGGCGCGCCAGCCGGGGCAGGGTCACTCCCGCGACGGACGTGCCGGCCACACGGTCGGCCAGGGAGCGGCGAGAGGGGGTGACCACCGGAAGGGCGTTGAGCAGGAAGAGGGCCACGGCCGCGGCCCAGCACACGACGGACAGGAAGAACAGCCCCTCCACGAGCAGGCAGCAGGCCACGGCGTACAGGGCCACGTCGGCTGACGTGGTGACAGCGGCCCGCAGTGCCGCGCGGCGCGGGGTACGGGGCGTGACGCGCAGCCCCGTCAGCGCCTTCCCGAGAGTCCGTCCGGCGAAGGAGAGACAGGCCCACTGGTACAGGAACGTGACGACCGCCAGCAGCACAAAAGCCTGCTGGACATAGCCCACGGCCTTTCTCCACAGCGACTCCCCGAGCCCCTGCGCGGCTACGGTCACGTCACCCTGGGACGTCAGGAACTGCCAGCTGCCCCCGGCGGCCAGCTCGGGCACGTCGGTGAGGAGACCGGAGATCCGCTGGAAGGTGAACACCGCGAGCAGCGCCGCTGCCGCGACCACCAGAGCGAAATCGATGAACCAGGCTATGACACGCCGCGACTTCGGCACAGTTTCCCCCATTGACCCGCGAACTGAATCGACCGGTCACAATAACAGCAGGAGCCCCGGGAGCCGCCGTGCCGTACCGGACATCTCCGCTCGGCCAACTCCCCTTGTGCGTACGGCTGCTGGCTCGTATCCGCACCGGAATCCGGCACCACTGAGCACCGCTGAGCGCGCCGCGCGCACGAAAGCGGAGCCCCGGGAACGGACCGGACCGGGACTCCGGAAACCGTGCTCACTTCTTGGGGGATCAATTCAGCAGCACACTGCCCGGGCACTGAACGGAAGAGGGTCAGTGCCGGCTCGCCCGCTGCGGCGAGCTGTCGGTGCCGCACTGCACCGTCAGGTCGTCCACGCGCACCGTCTTGGCCGCCCCGTACGAGCCGATGACGGCTTCGGCGAACACGTTCGTGTATCCCCACGGGGACCACGTGGCGGTCGAGACGGCTTGGTACCGGCCGTTGGCCGTGAGCCAGGTCGTGGCATCGGCCAGCTTGTTGCCGCGGGCGTCCCAGATCCGCAGGGCGAACTCCAGGTCCTGGAAGGGCCTGGCGTGGACCCGGGCGGAGCAGACGGAGTTCGCCGACGTGCCGTTGATCGCCGCCCATGTGCCTTCGCGTGCCCAGCCCTGGCTGGCGTAGAGCCAGCCGTTGTTCTGTCCGCTGTTGGCGGTTCCGAGGCCGAGCTCGAATCCGGTGTTGCCGTCGCCGCCCGTCTGGCGGTCCCAGAAGTCGAGCTGGCGGCCCTCGAAGCCATTCGTGTGCACCACCGTGCCGGCATGCGCGGGAGCCGAAACCGCCAGGGCCGTCGCCGGTGCCAGGGCCGGCACGAACCATCTGGATAAGCGCCGGGCACGCCAACCGGTGCCGCGTCTGTTCATCGCTGCCTCCAAAGGACGCTTGAACGGCTCAGCGTCGCGCCGGTCAACCGGCGCCGTGCCAATGCCCAACACAGGGGATGGCGGAGCACGATCCCGAGTGCTAGCGCTGTGACCGCACAGGTCCGAGGGGCGGGTGGTCAGGCTGCGGGCCGTAGCGATCTGCCGCCCCGCCCGGTTGCCTTTCTCGCTGCGACCGCCGCGCACCCCGAGGCGGCGGACCGGTGGGCCCGGCTGATGCCCCATCCCCGGCGGGGCGGAGCACGTCCTCAAGGACACCGACACCGACGCCAGGCTGTACACGAACAGCAGCTGCACCTCCACCAGCAGGTTCCTTGGCTCCCGGCAATCGGCCGACTACGCGGCTCCGTTCCCGACCTTCGTCAAGTTCGGCTAGGGGGGTGTCCGACGGGTCGGTGCGGCATGCGGTTGCTGGTGCTATTCGGGGCGCTCGCTGGCAGCTGGGGGTGCGGGGCTGTCAGCGGGGTTGTGGGGGCGCTGCGGGGGGATGGTGTGGCTTTGCTGTTCCAGCAGGGTCGCCTTGGCTTCCATGGGGCCTGCCATGTAGGCGAGGAGGCAGGCGGAGGCGATGAAAGCCATGTGGATGATCGTCCCCCACAGTAGTTCCTGGCGGGAGGTGTGGTGGATGTTGACGAACATCTGTAGCAGGTGGATGGACGAGATGCCCACGATCGCCATGGCGAGTTTGACCTTGAGCACGTTCGAGTTGACGTGCGAGAGCCATTCCGGCTGGTCCTTGTGGCCCTGGAGTCCGATACGGGAGACGAAGGTCTCGTAACCACCGATGATCACCATGATCAGCAGGTTGGCGATCATGACGACGTCGACCAGTTTCAGGACGCCGAGCATCACCATGTTCTCGTCCGAAGCTCCAGTGACCACACCGTGGATGAGGGTGCGGAGCTCGCCGAAGAATTCCCACACGTAGACGGCCTGGGCAGCCACGAGCCCGAAGTACAAGGGGGCCTGGAGCCAGCGGGTGGCGAACAGGGCGTAACCCAGTGACGGTATGGAGCCGTTCGCCGGAGAAGGGGCTGCCTCGTACGTGCCGCGCGTGCGCAATCGCTGCTCCGTCTCGTCGGCAGGCGGTCGCCTATCAGCTCACCACTGCCCCAGCGGTCGGCGGTTACGTGCGGCCGGCGCAGACTTCCCTCGTATAGGGGACCACGGTCTGTCCGGCAGGTCATGAGCGGAGCCAGAGGCGCAGGGCAGCGACGGTCACGGTGCCGTGGAAGATGTACGCCCTCTTGTCGAATCGGGTGGCGACCGCGCGGAAGCCCTTGAGGATGTTGATCGTTCGCTCGACTTCGTTGCGGCGCTTGTAGATCGTCTTGTCGAAGCCGGTGGGCCTGCCGCCCGCGCTGCCGCGGCGCCGGCGGTGGGCCCGCTGGTCCTTGCGTTCGGGGATGGTGGGCTTGATCTGCCGACGCCGCAGGTACCGGCGATTCCGGCGGGACGAGCACGCTTTGTCGCCGCCCAGGTGATCGGGGCGCGAGCGTGGCCACGGACGACAGCAGCCACGGACGACGGCGTCGGTCCGGACGGCAGCTCCGCAGCGGACCGCGACCTCGCCATACCGATCCCCGGCGGCCGGCCCGGCACGCAGGCCCAGCACACCTCCACCGGCACCGGATGATCACAATATGCCGAACACGCCGCCGCCCGCGGAACGGCTGCTTGACTGTTTCGATGGCCATTGAACTGACGCTGTTGTGCCGGGTTTCCTACCGCGACCAGGAAGTCACCGCACCCAGGCTGCGCGGCCTGCTCGCCCTCCTGGCGGGCGAGCCGCGCACGGGACGCAGCACGACGTCCCTGGTGGACGGCCTCTGGACGGACAAGAAGCCGCAGCACCCCGCCAAGGCACTGCAAACGTTGGTCGCGCGTGCCCGCGGCCTCCTCGGCGCCGACCTGATAACCGGCACCACGACCGGCTACCGCCTCGCGCTGGGCGAGGAGCAGGTCGACACCTCCGCCGTCCTGCTCCACGCCGCGGCAAGCGGCGAACGGCTACGGGCCGGGGACCTGACGGAAGCCCTCACGGAGGCCGAGGCGGGCCTGGCACTGTGGAGCACCGACGGCATCCGGTGCGAGCAGGACACCCCCGGCGACCCGGTGTCCGCGCTGCGCGCGGAACGGGCCCCGGCGTACCGGTCGCTCGTACGGACCCGCGCCCTGGCCCTGGCACGCCTCGGCCACCGGGCCGAGGCGACCGAACCCCTCACCGACCTGGCACGGGAGCTACCCCGCGACGAGGAAGTGCTCCTCGAACTGGTGCGCTGCCAAGCGGCCACCGCCGGACCCGCCGCCGCCCTGACCGCATACGACCGCTACCGCCGCACACTGCGCGAAGAACTCGGCGCCGACCCAGGACCCGCCCTACGGGCCCTGCACCAGGAACTGCTGCGGGAAACGGCCCCCACGGTACGCCGCGGCGTACCCAACGACCCCAACCCCCTGCTCGGCCGCGACACCGACACCGCCGCCGTGACACAACTGCTGCGGACCTCCCGGGTCACCTCGATCACCGGACCCGGGGGACTGGGCAAGACCCGCCTCGCACACGCCGTGAGCCGCGAGGCGGAGCAACGGGTGGTGCACCTGGTCGGACTCGCCGGCATCACCAGCGACGCGGACGTGGCCGGCGAGGTCGCCTCCGCCCTCGGAGCCGGCGAACCGCCGCGCCCCCGGACACTCCCGTCCACCGTCCCCGCCGACCTGCTCACCGGCATCGTGGGCGCGCTCGGACCCGGCCCCGCGCTGCTGGTCCTCGACAACTGCGAGCACGTGATCCGCGGCGTCGCGCACCTGGTGCAGGCCCTGGTATCGAGGACCAGCGACCTGCGGGTACTCACCACCAGCAGGGCTCCCTTGGGCATCTCCGCCGAATCGGTGTACCCGCTGCCGGAACTGGACCTGCCGACAACCGTCGAACTGTTCCGGCAGCGCGCCCGCTCCGCCCGCCCCGGCGCCGCACTGCCCACCGGGCCGGTGACCGAACTGTGCCGCCGCCTGGACGGGCTGCCGCTCGCCGCGGAACTGGCGGCGGCACGGATAAGAGTCATGACGGCCGAGGAGATCAGCCACCGGCTCGCGGACCGGTTCGCCCTGCTGCGGAGCACCGCACGCGACGCCCCGCACCGCCACCGCACCCTGCACGCCGTCGTCGACTGGAGCTGGAACCTCCTGGACCCGGCCGCCCAGGCAGCCCTGCGCGCCCTGTCGGTCTACCCCAACGGCTTCACGGCGGACGCCGCCCGGCACCTGCTCGATGACGGCGAACACCCCGACGGCCCCTCCCACGACACCGAAGTCCTGGAGGTACTCACCGACCTGGCCGACCAGTCCCTGCTCAAAGTGGTGGACACACCCTCCGGCGCACGGTTCGCGATGCTGGAGACCATCCGGGAATTCTGCACAGCCCAGCGGACGCGCTCCGGCGAGGACGACCACGTCACCCACCAGTACCTGGCCTGGGCACGCGACTTCGGCACGCGGCATCACGACGCGCTCTTCGGCACCGACCCCTTCGGCGCCTGGGAACGGATCAGAGCCGAACAGGACAACCTCGTCCAGGCCCTGCGGCTCGGCCTCACCCAGGAGGACGGCGCCACCGTCGCGGCCACCACCGCCGTGCTCGCGACCCTGTGGACCACCGAGGCCAACTACACCCGCCTCGTCCCGCTCGCCCAGGACACCGGCCCCCTGCTCTCCCACTTCCGGCCCCGGCCCGACCTCACCGAGGTCACCCGGACCGCCGCGGCCATGTGCGCCACGAGCCTGTTCCTCGGATTCGCCCCCGGAGCGGCACGCACCCTCGCCGCCCTGCGCAAACTGCCCCCGGCCCCGCCGCACACCCTCGTCGGAGCCGTCTCGACCGTCCTGTGCGCCATACCCGAACTCCTGCGCCCCGACCACTCGGTGCTGCACACCCTGTGCGACCGGGACGAGCCACTGCTCGCCGGCGCGGCCAACTGCGCGGCCAGCCTCGTCTGGGAGAACGCCCACGACCCCGACCGCGCACTGTCGGCGGCCCAGCGGATGCTCGACGCCTTCGAAGGACTGCGCATCCCGTGGATCCAGGTCCTGGCTCCCGCCCGGACGGCCAGACTGTGCCTCCGGGCCGAGCAGGGACACCAAGCACTGCACCACCTGCGGTCGGCACTACAGGTCCTTGACGAGCTCGGCGTCCACGGCGACCCGATCGGGATCCGCTGGAGCATGGCACTCGCCCACCTGCACACCGGTGACCTCGACGAGGCCGAGCACTGGGTGGCCCAGGCGATACTGACCCAGCCCCAGGACACACCGGACATCCACTCGCCCGGCCTCGGCGTACGCGCCGAGATCGCACTCGCGCGCGGCGACACCGAAACCGGGCTGCGCCTGTGGCGCCGGGCCGCCGAAGGAGTACGGGCCGGCGCCGCCCCGGTCCTCGACCTCGACCTTGACCTCGAACTGGACCTGGAGCCCTGGGCCCTGGAGGTCCAGGCCGCCGCCGTGACCGCACACGCGCGATACGGCCGCCCCGACCTCGTCGAGGACCTCACCACCACCCTCCGGAACAGGCTCCCGGCCCTTCTGTCACCCCGCACCACCGCGCCGCCCCGGCCGGACAGGGACCTCACGGACCTTCCGCTGTGCGGCGCGCTGCTGCTCGCCCTCGGCATGGCCGACCTCCACCACGGCCCGCGCACCGGCGACGCGCACCGCACCAGGTCGGGAACGCGGCTGGTCGCCCTGGCCGGACGCCTCCGCCACCTGCGCGTCTTCCAGCCGACCATGTCCACCACGCTGTCCCGGCAGGCAGCCGAACACACCGACAGGGCCGCCTACACCGAGGCGGTATCGGCGTACGCCGCCCTGGACGACGACGCACTGCGGGCCGCCGCGCTGACTGTCCTGCGCGAGCGGGACCGCCTCTGAAGCCGCCCTGAAGCCGCTCTGAAACCCACTGACGGCACGCTCTCGTCGGGTTCGCATCGCCGGTCTTCACCGCCCTGACCCATGACCGTATGTCAGGGCGGTGAAAGCAGCCTGGCGCAGAAAACACGGGAAGGCCCTGAAGGGCCAAGATCTGGGGGAGTCCATGAAGGTACGCAACGTAACCGGCGCCATCGGTGCGGCAATCTTCAGCCTGGCGCTCGGAGTGACATTCGCCTCTCCGGCCGCGGCGGCCGACTACGAAAGGGACTCGGCCACGTTCACGACAGTCGACCCCCGCTACACCAGCGACGGGTGGTGGTGGCAGGGCTCCGGCACGATGGGACACAACGGCGGGCTCGGCGCCTTCCAGTCCAAGGGCGACAAGTTCTGGGTCATGGACGGACTGGAAGACGGGCATTCCGTCGCGATGGTATGGGCGAACTACCGAAACGGGAAGGAATACCGCTCGGGGATCTGCGTGAACAGCCACGGCGCCGGTACCTGGTCCTACTGCGACAAGAATTTCTACGAGGACAGCACGCTCTGGGTGAAGACATGCACCTACGAGAGCAAGAAGAAGAAGCTCGTGGACTGCAACCTGCTCGGCAGCGAATTCAGGGTGAGCAACGGCAAGGTCGTCTGAGGGACGGTGAGGCAGCCTCTCCTGGCGGCTGCCTCACCGCCGTAGCAGCCGGGCTCCGGCCCGGTGTCCGGGGGCACGGGGGCACGGGGGCACGGGAGCACGGGAGCACGGGGGCCGGCGGGACCGCCGGGGCCGCCCTGCGGGTCGCGCTCGCGCCCCGGCGCCCGGCCGGCCTGGCCGAGCCCTCGCCACGCCGCCCGCGCATCTGGAGAAGGGCCGGGCGGCGTGCCGGAGGAGCGGCGGCCACGCCGGCGGTGGTGACGTCCAGGACCACGAGGGCCTGGCCGCTGGGGCGCCTCCCGCAGGGTGCCCGGAGTGGCGTCATAGGGCGGAGATGAGTTCCCGGTTGAACTGGGTTACGGTAAAAAAATGACGCAAACCGGTCAGAGGGTTACGTCTCGGCGTGAGCGTGAGCGAATGCCATTCCCGCTCGTAACGGCTGCTTTCTGGTCTGCCTTTGACAGGTTCGTCGTCACCCCGATGCTTTTCGCCATCGCCGCAAGTTTTCACGCCCGGCTCTCCGAGGCCGTCGCCGTGGCCAGCGGCTATTTCCTCGCCTACGGCTGCCTGCAGCCCGTCTGGGGAATGCTCTCGGACCGGTTCGGCCGGGTGTGCGTCCTGCGGGCCGCGCTGGTGGGCTCGGCCATCGGCGGAGCCGTGTCCGTCATGGCCCCCTCGCCGGCAGTCCTGCTGGTAGCGCGCTGCGTCACGGGCGCCTGTTACGGCGGTGTGAACCCCACGGTGGTCACCTACGTCGGCGATACGGTCGCCCCCGCTGCCGTCAAGCAGGTGCTGTCACCGTTCTACGCGGCGGGAGGCGCCGGCACCGCCGCCGGAATCGCGCTCGGCGGCGTCCTCGCGGGCCTGGCCGACTGGCGGCTCGCCTTCGCCCTGCCCATGGCCGCCGCGGCCGTGCTGTTTCTCCTGCTGCTCCGGCTGCCCGAATCCGGTCACGCCCCGTCCGCGAACCCCGCACGCCAGATCGCGACGGTACTGCGCTCCCGCTGGGCTCTGCTGGTGATCGCCGTAGGCTTCCTGATGGGCTGCGTCATCGTCGGCTGTGTGACCTTTCTGCCCTCCATGCTCCAGCGACATGGCAGTTCGGCATCTGTGGCGGGCCTGATCACAGCCGTCTTCGGTCTCGCGGGCCTGGCCTGGGCCCCCGTGTACAACGGCCTCTCCCGCCGCCCTGTGCCCCGCTGGATCCTGATCGCGTTCGGCGGCGTCTTCGCCACCGCTTCCCTGCTCATCGCCGCGACCGGCCCTCACCTTGTCACCGTCGTGATCGCGGCCGTCCTGCTCGGCGGCGGCTGGATCTTCAACAACGTCTCCCTCGCTTCCTGGGCGACAGCGGTCGTACCGGAAGCCCGGGGAACAGCGGTGGCGTTGTACGCCACCGGCATGTTCGTCGGCGGAGGCGTGACACCCATCCTCGCCGCCGGTCCGGCCGAGCGCGGCGACTACCCCATGATCTTTCTGACGGGCGCGTGCGTCGCGGCATTGACGATCACGGTGGCCGGCGCGGGCGACCGGCGGTTCAGCACGCCTGAGGCGCAGACGACGGCACGGGACGGCGCCGAGCCACCGGACTAGGGCGCGCGCCCGGCGGGCCAGCCGCCCGTTCCGCCGGGCAGGCCTCAGGCCCGGCTCCCCGGGGCGCTGTTCGTCGGCCTCGACGCCCCTTCCACCCGTCGAGCTGAACCACCTGCTGTCGGCGCTCCTACAGCCGGACGCGCCAGGTGCGCAGTGCGTTGTAGTACGGCAGGTGGTACGCGAGGTAACCGCTGAGGACCGGGTGCCCTTCCACGTCCACGTACTCGTCCTTCTCCGGGGCGCGGAAGCCGCTGCTGGCGTCCACATCGTGGTGCCACTCCCGCGAGGGCTGCCACTCACCGCGCGACTCCGGCCGCCACGCCAGAGCCTTGGGCCTGAAGTCGATGCCCACCCGGAGACAGAAGGCCCGAATGATTCCTTCCGGGTCGGCCATGAGGTCGTGGGCGTCGATGACCAGAGGCGGCTCACCGGTCTGCCGCCGTACCGCCTCGAACAGCTCGTACTCCGTCTCGAAGCCTATCCGGCGCAGTTTCACCCCGGGATCGATCGCGTAATACGAGGCGATCGTCTCGCGCGGATGCCGGATCAGGAACACGTGCCGGGCATCCCGGGCCAGGAAGCCCGCGTCGGCCAGAACCCCGGGGTAGCGCTCGTCCATGGTGTTCTTGAAGAAGACGGGGCCGCGCCCGGCGAGACCGCGCAGCGCGTCGAGTACTCCCCGCTCCTCCGTGGCCCGCACGCCGCCCACTTCGGAGAATCCGAATTCGGTCAGATAAGCAAAGGGTTCGTGCACGGTGGTGAAGTCACCGCGCTCGATCATCATGCGGAAGAAAGCAGTGGACCGGCAACGCGGCGCACTCCACAGCGCCAGTATTCCCGCGGACTGTTCGGAACCGGGCATGAGGTACCCCCTCGCTGAATCAGCACGGCCGGCCGCGACACCAGGCCGCGCCGAACCCCCGGAAACCCCCGACCTAACCCACCAAAGGGTGGCCGGCAGAACCCGGTCCAAGGGCCCGCCGGGGGGGCGCGGGTAGGTCGGGAACGGCGAGGCGTGGCCACGGAGCCACCGGCGGCCGCCTGGCCCACCCCTGAACACGACGACGGTCTGCACCGACCCCAACGGGCCCGCACAGACCGTCGTCACGCAGGCCCGGATTCACCAGCAGCATCCGGATACCGGGCAGGGCATCCTTTCTCGCGCTACTGGCCTCGGCGGAGTACTCGGGCCGTGGTTACTGCGGCTTGAAGGAGCGAATCTGGTAGCTCCCCTGGAGGTTTCCCTCCCCACCGTTCGGGGTGGAGCCCACCCGCGCCTTGTAGTTGGTCTGCGTGTAGTACTGCACGCGGTGACCGGAGTTGTTCCGCACGGAACGGACGTTCCATCCTTTTTGAATGAACCCGCAGTCGTCCGCGGTGTTGGCCTTCTTGCTCACGGACCACTCACACTTCTCCCCGCCGCCGTTCCAGTCGGAGAAGATGCAGAAATTTCCAGGCGAGCATGGATAGCCCAGTGCGGAGGACTCTCCGCCGGGGGCGGCGACCGCGCTGGGCGCGATGAGAGCGGTGCTGAGAGCGATCACCGACGCCACGGCGAACGGAATGGCACGACGCATAGAACCTTCCCCTTTCCGACACGAACTCCGGGAAATTCCAGAATCCGACCTCAGGCAGCCTGTCATCAGACATGTCAGCGCGGGAGGGCATTTCCTGCCATCTGAAGGACACCGCCGAAATATCGCGCCCCCGGATGATCTCCCGGTGCAGCCCTCAACCCTCGGGCACTTCAGGCCGGCTCAGGATCAACGAAGACGGAATTTCCGCTTTCACTTGATGTCTGCCCAACGCGCCGCGGATTGGTTCCCACCTTGTGAGGGGTGGGGCGGCTGTACGCCAGGCCGGTCGTGAGGACACGCCCCACCGCCGTGACGGGTAGCCGGCCGCCGGTTCCTCGAAACGGGTGAAGCTCCCGGACCGGGCCGCGAGGGAGGCGAAGCGTGGCCTCCTCCGGATCCGGGCCGCTGGGACGCCGCGCCCACCCTGCACGGCACCGTCATGTGGCCGTTGCCGCCCGGCTGCTGACGCTGTGTGCCACACACCCTGTTCTCCCAGATGGACGAGGCGCGCTGTGCGGCTGTGAGGTGTGAGGGAGGCCGTCGGCCCTTCGGCCTGCTGACGAGCGGTCGGGCCGGCGGTGAGGAGAGCCGCGGGATCGGAGTGCCCAGGGCAGTCGTAGGGCCTCGACGAGCGGGACGGGGCCCGCGACCTTGGTGGCCCACAGGTCGAGTCCGTGCAGAGGGCCCAGGACCGCTCCTGGGCCCAGAGGCCGGACGGACTCCAGCAGCCTTCCTCGGGGTGGTCGTACAGAGCCTTGACGTCCGCGAGCGTGCCGGCCCGGACGCGCGGGCTGCCGAAGCCCTCGGCGTCCGGCCTCGACGGGGTGCGGTAGACCAGGCAGTGGGTGTTCGCACCCTGCGGGCCGTGCTCGGACGGCGCCGGGATGCCGACCGGCCGGCCGCCGGGCTCGACCGAGGGGGAGAAGGTGTGGCAGGGCAGCCGCCCCTCGGGTACCAGGGGATCAATCTGATGCTCTCGAGCTGGATCACCGATACTCCGCCTTCCTTTAGCGGAATACGAATAGGGACGGTTGAGTTACGGACGGTGTCCTGAGGAAGCTCGCTCCAGCTCTTCAGACCCACGTCAACGAGCTGCGCTCGCCGCCAGTTATCGGGTAGTCAGAAACCATCCTGCCAAGTCGTTTTCTCGACGATCGCTGGCCCGGAAGAGCATGGTCGTGACAAGCCAAAGGCGCGACAATGGTTGCTATGGCTGACGAATACTGCGAAGTCATGTGTCTCCCAACCTCCCAGTGCGACCCCTGTCGAATGATGCGTTCCAACCTTCCCCGAAGGGTGTACGTCACCAAGGGAGGGAGCGTTTACCACCGGACACCGAACTGCGAGGGGCTTCGGGACGGACAGCGGTACGCGCGGTGGAAGGGACACGACACACATGACGCCGAGTCCGTCCCACGCACCGACGTCCAGGCCCGACTCGGAGCCTGTGAGGTCTGCCGCCCCGATCTCCCACCACCCCAATCCCCCTCAAGGGGAGACTCTCTTTTCCGCTGACCTGGGCCCTGTTGACCGGGGGGACGCCGGCCACCCTTACCGATAAAACCGTCGATGCCGTGCAGGCCGCGCACAGGGCCGACCTTGCCCAGTGGGCGCCCCCGGCTCATGCCGGGCCCCACCCTGGCGCCCGGCACCGGGGCCGGCGGCCGGCCAAGGCGACGACTGATGATCGGAGTACCAGGCCGGCCGAAGGTCCCGGTCCGGCAAGGGGATTGCCGGACGGGACCTTCCGTTCGCTGGTCCCGATCCGACGCTCTCTACAGGGCAGTCCCGGATCGGTTGGTGAACCGCTTAGAAGGGGCCCTTGCTGTCTTTGTCAGCCTTGATGCACGCCGCGAGCTGCTTTTTCATCGCCGCGGCCTCGGCGAACTTCTTCTTGGCGATTTCGGGGTTGCCGAGTCGCTTGTTCTTGTTGGCCAGGTCGGTGAGGTCCTTGATCTTCTTGCGCAACTCCGTCTTGTTGCAGGTGATCGCGGCCCGGGCCGTCACCGCTGCGGCGTCGCCGGAGGTCGCGGCGTGCGCAGGAACGGCCGTGAACAGGAGGCCTCCGGCCAGTGCCGCGGAGGCGGCGAGCGCGGATATACGTCGGCTCATGTCTACCACTCCAGATCTCGGATCACACAGACCCGTAGGGATACGGAATAACAGCGGATAACTGTATATGAAGCGATTCAAGCACCCACATCCCAGGGTCCGTTCGCCCCGAACATCCCGGCCCTGAACAGCATTGCGGGCCCGGCCGCTCACGCCTCATCGCCGTGGACACCCAGGGCCTACCGGGGATGAACCTGGCCGCCCGAGACCCACTAGGCGGAACCGGTGGTGCTGGGCGGCAGGGCCTGCTGGTAGAGCGCCACCAGCACACCGTGCACGGGCTGGTCCTCCGCGTGCTCCTCGGCCTCGTCGACCAGCCGGGTGAGGGTCTCGCCGAGTTCTCTGGCCTTCGCGGGGCTGAGGCGCAGGTGGCGCAGTGTCAGGTGGGTCTCGGCGGGGGAGCGGTCCAGCTCCTGGGCGACCGCGGCGAGCATCGCGGCGGTGCCTGCCGCCTGGGGTTCGGCGACGACCATGCGGCGGGCCGTGCGCTGGTAGTACTGCTCGGTGCCGCCGCGTACCTGGCGGGTCTCGGCGACGTGGACCAGCCCGGCGTCGCGGAGCACTTTGAGGTGGTGGGCCACGTTGCCCTTCTTCGCGTCGAGCTGCGCCGCGAGCTGCCTGATGGTGGCGGGCCGGTGGCCCAGGGCGAAGAGCAACCGCTGGCGCAACGGGTGGGCGAGCGCCGCGAACTGCTCAGGCGCCCCGATCTCCAGAACATCCTCAGGCGGTGGCAGGTGGGAAGGCTGATCACGCATACCGAAAGTGTCTAAACTCTTTGACGCTTTCGCAAGGGCAGTGTTCTACTCCCTGCCATGACGACCCTGACGAACCTTGCGCCCGCCCCTGTCATCGACGAGACGGCCCGGCTGCTGACCGAGCACTACGTTTTCCCCGAGACAGCCGAGCAGCTCGCCGGCCTGCTGCGACGACGCCTGGCCGAGGGCGCCTACGACGTCGACGACGCCGAGGAGCTCGCCCAGCTGGTCACCGCGGACCTCCAGTCCGTCAACGGCGACCGGCACCTGAGACTGAAGCACCACGCCGACCCGGTCCCCCCGAAGCAGGGGGCGGCCACCCGGGACGCCATGCGCCGGGAATTCGACACCTCGCTGGGCGGCGCGCCCCGGGCGCAGTTGCTCGACGGAGGGGTCGCCGTGGTGGAGCTGGCACCGATGCTCTTTCCGCTGGAGTGGGCCGCCGAACCGCTGAGCGCCGCGCTCACCCTGGCCTCCCGCGCCCAGGCGCTGATCGTGGACCTTCGCGCCAACCGGGGCGGCGACCCGGACACGGTCGCCTTCGTCTGCGGCTACCTCCTCGACGAGCGCACCCACCTCAACACCATGTACTGGCGCGGCGGCGAGCGCGGCGAGCAGTCCTGGAGCCTGCCGCACGTTCCCGGCGCGCGCTTCGGCGGCAGCAAGCCGTTGTACGTGCTGTCCAGCAACAGCACCTTCTCTGCCGCCGAGGAGCTGGCGTACGACCTCCAGCAGCTCGGCCGTGCCCTGGTCGTCGGCGAGCGCACCCGAGGCGGCGCCCATCCGTGCGACGGCTGGACCGTGCACCCGCACCTGGAAGTCACCGTCCCCGTCGGCCGCGCCGTCAACCCCGTCTCCGGCACGAACTGGGAGGGCACCGGTGTGCAGCCGGACATCCCTTGCGCCGCTGCCGACTCCCTCGACCGCGCTCACGCGCTGGCCCTCGCCCGACTGGCAGGCTGACCGGTCCAGCTCATGGTCGGCTACGCCATTCTCGGCCCCGCGGCGAAGCCCTCCCGCTCCTCCGGCGTCGCCGCCGACGGCTGGGCGGAGATCAGCGCGGCGCTGGGCGCCGGCGACGACACCGCGGCCCGCCACCACCGCGCCCCGGGGATCAGCCGTGACACTCCGGCACCCGCCTGCCGAGCGTCGTGCCGGGAGCCGGCGTGCGCGAACACGTGGACACCCATGCCCGGGACAACGGTGCCCTGCCCTTTGCGGGACACCCGGACCGGAGCGGGGAATCGAGTGGTCGGTGCCGCGGAGGACCGCAGCTCCGCCAGGGGACGGGACCAGGTGAGAGCTGTCCGTAAACGATCTATTGCCTGGAGTGGCGGGCTTGGCAGAGTCGGGGCCTGTGCCTCGGCCCTTCCAGGTCGGGGGTGTCTCGTCCCTAGGGAGTTGTCGTGGCGCCTGAGCCCTTGTCACAGAGTGAGCGTGTAGAGCGGCTGCGTGTGCGGTTGCAGGGAGGCGCGGCCACGGAGCGGGGGCGGCGGCTGGCGGCGGCGCCGCGGGATTCGGCCTTGCTGTTCGGGGCACTGCTGCGAGGTGCCGCCCGGCTGGATGCGGGCATGGAGCTGACCGACCTGGAAGCGCGGCTGCTGGCGCCGCTGGGGCACATGTTCAGTGAGGAGGAACTCCGCGAGGTGGGGCGGGTGTTCACAGAGGAGTCCTCGGTGCGCCACGCGCCCCAGGTCTTTCCCCAGACGCTGGTGGCGCGTCCGCTGGCCGAGGGGTATTCCACCGCGGACCTGGTGAAGGACCTCCCGCAGATGGAGGACGTCTCCGCACAGCCGAACATCAATGTGGTCGACATCGGCGCCGGCGAGGGGGAGGAGAATCTGGGTGGTGAGGAGTTCGGCCGGGCGGTGGAAGCGGCCGGGTACGGGATCACACTGGTGACGTCCTCGGCGCCGGCCGGGCAGCAGCCCAGCGGGGCCCTGCACGCCCGGATCCTGATGGACAAGTTCCACTGTGTGGACGCCACCAACGGAGAACCCGGCCGCGACGAGATCTACTGGGCGATGAGCTCCGGCGCCGACGGCGGGGACAAGCACGCCCAGCGGACCGGGGAGTACGGCGCCACCAGCACCGGCGACTGGCACACCTTCCGTGCCCACGAACGCACCCTGTTCGACGGCGCCGTCACCACCTCCGTGGGCTGCCACATCGCCTGCTGGGAAGCCGACGACAGCACCAGCGGCTTCTACAACGAGATGGACCGCAAGCTGCGCATCATCTCCGAGGAACTGTGGCAGTTCGCCGCCTTCATCGAGCCCTTCCCGCCCGGCCAGTTCGAGAGCACGGCCGAATGGATCAAGCTCGGCGCCCTCATCGCAGGGCTCATCGCGGACCTCATCGCCTGGCTGCGCAACGACGACGACTTCATCCAGGAACACACCCTCGTCTTCGACCGAACGGCCCTCACCTTGCTGGCCACGCGGCCGGACAAGACCCGCACCCTCGACTTCGTCGGCGACGGCGGCATCTTCCGCCTGTACCTGAAGTGGGGCGGCGCCACCCCCGGCCACACCATCAACATCTTCTCCGGCGGCAAGGGCGTATGGACGCCCCCGGTCCCGGCATGGCCCGGCAGCGCAACCCCGTCCGCGCCCGCCCTGGCCATGCACGACGCCAAGATGTACTGCGCGGTGCGCGGCTTCAACGACCGGATCTTCATCAGCCGCCGCGACAACGCCTCCTGGACACGCTTCACGGAGGTTTCCTGGGGGCAGGCCACGGGATACGCCCCGGCCCTGTGCTCCTTCGACGGAAAGCTCTACCTCGCCCACACCGGCAAGGACGGCTACGCCTACGTCAGCGCTTCCACCGGCGGCACCACCTGGTCCCAGCCCGTACGCGTGGCAGCCGCAGGCACCACCGGCCCCGCCCTGACCGTCCGCAGCAACGCACTGCACTACGCCTTCAGCCGCGGCTCTCAGATGCTCATCACCTTCTCCGGCGACGGCACCGCCTGGCATCCGCCTGCTGCCGTGACCGGCCTCGGTGCGCTCGCCACCGGCCACGCGCCGGCCCTGGCCACCCTCGACAACAAGCTCTACCTGGCCTACCGCGATAGCGGCGGCAGGGTGGGCGTCACCATGAACGACGCCACACGCTGGAACACCCCGGCCTACCTGCGCGGCAGAACCCTCGACGCACCCGCCCTGGCCGTCCGCGGCAACCAGCTGCTCTGCGCCATCCGCGGCTGCGACAGCAACATCTATTACGCCCACTTCGACGGCACCAGCTGGACCGACTACTACCAGGCCCCCACCGTGGTGAGCCTCTCAGGCCCCGCCATCACCGCCCCCAACCCCGACGACCTCTACTTCGCCTACCGCTCCGCCACCCTCTAGCCAGGGCATGCCCGGTGGGCCGCTGCACGGCACCGACCCCGTACGGGGTCGGTGCCGGCCTTCCGGCCCGGCCACTGCCGGTGGCGACGCCGTGCGCGTCTCACTCCCGCCGGGCGCTCGCCGCGCCCGGCGTCGCGCGGCCCCTGATGCCCAGGGTCTCCAGGTAGTCGGCGACACTCGGCAGCCCGACGCAGCACCACGCCGAGGCGTACACGATCCGGCTGACCAGACCGGACACCGCGTGGCCCACGCCGGTGACGGTCGTCCCGCCCCCGCTGGCCCCCACCAGGACCACCGTCCCGTACCCCGCGCCCCGGCGGACCTCCTCCACTGCGGCCCCCACGCCATGGACAACGACGACGACCCGCCGAGCCCCCAGCCCCGGTCGGGATGGCCGCTCTCCACTGGCAGGCTGTCAGGCTGCCGCCTGGCTGATGGCAGCCTGTCCGGAATACAGGCTCCGCGACAGGCCGGAAGCCCCGCAAAAGCCCGCCGTATCCCTCTACCGTGGGGCGGGAGACCCGGGGAGGCAGACGTGGACATCGCGCAGGCAAAACACCGCTCGCCCATCGGAGACGCCGGGCACCAGCCCAACCGACCCGTCCCCCCGGCCCCCACCCCTACCACCCCCGGAGAAGAAGTAACCACCGCCGTGAAGACCTTCCCGGCCGCGCCCGCCGCTCACATCGACCGGCTGCTGACCGACGTCACCGACCTCCTCGACCGGCAACTGCCGCCCGGGTACGCGCGTGCGCTGCGCGCGGTCCCACGGCACCTGTTCCTGCCCGACCGGCTGTGGCTGCGCGACGGCGAAGGCGGCTACCGGCCCTGCGACCGTCCGGCGAACCCGGACGAGTGGCTCACCGCGGCCTACACCGACACCCCGCTGGTCACCCGGTTCACCGACGGACTGCCCTCCTCGTCGGCCTCCATGCCCTCCATGGTGCTGCGCACCCTGCTGCTGGCCGGCATCGGCGACACCACGGGCGGGGCCGGGCCGCGACGGCCGGCGCGCCGCGGAACGCCAGGGTCGGCACTGCCGTGAGCGGAACCCGCCTCACCAGGAAAACCTCCACCGCGCCGTCCCGCCCGGGCGCGAGGGCTGTGACGGAGCACTCCCGCGGCTTCGTGGAGCACACCGCATGGTGGTGAGACGGCAGCCGGAAGAGGGCCGGCGGCTGCAAGGTCCTGGGCCGTGACGATGGTTCAGGTATGACCGGCGGTTCTAACCTTTCGCTAGGAACAGCCGCCTCCGCCGGAGTCACCTCCACCGCCCGAGTGGCCCCCGCAGTCGGAGCCGCCGCCCCCGTCGGAGCCGCCCCCGTCGTGCCCGAAGAGGGCGTCGAAGCCCCCCATACCCTTCTTGGCCTTCTTGCCCTTCTTCGAGTCTTTCCCGGTGTCCTTGGCCTTCTTCTTCCACAGTCCCATCTCTGCCTCCCTTGCCAGGGTCGCCCCGAGGCCCGGCGCACTCGTCCGTCCGCGCAGGGCGTACTGAAGCGCACCAAGGACGCCTGTGAGGGCACACCGCAAGCCCTCGTTCCGCACTGTGGCAGCAACGGCAGCGGCTCTCGCCGTCCCGCAGCCCTGGCCGAACCCTTCCGCCACCTACGCGTCTTCCCGCCGGCCATGTCCTCCGCGCTGTCCCGGCAGACGGCCGAACAAGCCGACAAGGCCGCGCACGACGAGGAGGTACCGGCGTACGCGGCCCTGGACCGGAACGCACTGCGGGCCGCCGCGCAGACGGCGTCGCGAGAGCGGAACCGGCCCTGAAGCCGCGCTGAAGCCGCTCTGAATCTCGCTGACGGCACGCTCTGCGCAGACGTCGCGAGATGTCTCGATCTCACGTGGACAGGTCCCAGGACTACCGACGAGCGGGAGGCGCACCACATGCCACCCGCCCCTTGAACAACATCGCAGGAGGGCGAATCAGATGAACGCCAGGAGATGGGCCTTAGCGGTTTCCGCGCTCACCGCCGCTGTCGCGGTCGGTGTCCCCCCGGCCATCGCACAGGCCGAGAGCCGGCACATAGGCGATCGGTGCACCAGCGACAACTACACGACGTGTGCCGGGTCGGCGTCCTTCATCAAGGAGGGCGACCACATGCTGATCTGGGACAACAAGGCTGACGGGCACTCGGTCGTCGTCACGGGGGAGCGGTCCGACGGGCTGCCGCTGGAGTTGTGGAACCACTCCGGCTCCGAAGGCGACGGGAAGGTCGACCACAACCTGAACCTTCCCGAGAGCGGGTGGATCCGCTACAAGGTCTGCCTGGGGGAGTACGGCTCCAAGAAGGTCATCAAGGACACCTGCTCCGCGAGCAAGCTGGAGAACGCCACCTGACGAGGTGAGGGTGGCCCATAGGGGGAAGCCGTGACCGCCGCGCCGATCGCTCGCTGAGGGCGGCATTGCCGAGGGCCCGCACCCCGGACGGGGGTGCGGGCCCCTGGTGTCTGGTCAGGTGGTGCTGGGCCGCGGGTGGGTCAGCGGGTGATGGGTTGGCGCCAGGCGTAGGGCGGCAGGGCGCCAGTGGCCCCGGTACAGCATCATCCGCTTCCATGTCACGGCGGACGGGGCGCGTTTGCCGTCGGCGCTGCCGCGTGCGGCCGACGCGATCGAGAGGTGGACGGGTTGGCTGGTGAGAACACGGCCGGCCGGGAGCGGCTACGGCTTGGGCTGGCCCAGACCGTCGCTCCGGTGGAGCCACAGGGTCGCGCCCGGATCCACGTAGGGAGCCCGGTTCCGGGTGGTGTCGTGTGCGCACCGCAGGCTGACGGTCGTCGGGCCCGCACTGGAGAAGGCGCCCTGGACAGCGATCGTGGCCGCGTACACCCCGCTGCCCGCGCCTGTGGAGGCGTTGCCGATCATGCTGGTCGCTCCGCCGACGGCGGTCTCGCCCGCGTAGAGGGTGCAGCGGGTGTAGTCGCTCGGTTCCCAGCTGACCAGCGTCGCGTTGGAGGACAGCACCCATGAACCGGCGGGCACCGTCTCCGAGATCACGGTCGTGGGCACCCCGCCCGAGGCGCTGAGAAGCACCCCGGCCGAGGTCTGTCTGACCACGTCCTGCGAGGTCGTGAGGTGCCGCTCGGCCACAACGGATGTGCCGCCCGAGCCCGCCGACGCGGACGAGGCCGTCAGGAGGCAGCCGGCCAGGAGGCCGCCGATGCCCAGCACTGTCATCACCCGGGAAGACTTCTTCATCGTTCCTGTTCCCTTCGCTCGGAACGGGCGCGTGTCGTGCGTACCTTGCACGCCACAGGATCCTGGAGCGGGGAGTGGAGGGACAGGACGAGTCCGGCCGATCGCCGGAGGAGGACCGCGGCCGGGAACCGGTCAGGCGCCACGGCCTGTTCCGCCGGCGAACCTGACCAGGCAAGCCGAAAGCGACCAGCCGTTCCCCGCACTCCTGCCGTTCGCCGAGGACCTTGTCCGCGCCTGGACCTCGGCGGCCTGGCCGCGGTCCGGCCTGTGTGAGGCACCCCCCGGTCGCCTCGCCGGCGTCCTCGGCGGCCGTCGTGCTGGAGAGGAGGACCCTCCCTCCTGGTCCCTGGAACGGTGATGCGCTGGGGACCAGGTCGTGAAGGTGGGTTCTTGCAGGCAGCCGGCGCCGACCGTGTCGCCAGGACCACGCCACAGTCCCTGGCCCGGCACCCGGGCCGGCATGCTGCCGTGCAACTGGTCGAGCCCTCGGTTCCCCGGGTAGCGCCGCCACACGTTGAGAGCTGCTGCTGTTCGGTTGCTGCTCGCCAGCCGATGCTGCCGGGCCGCGGGCGACGGTTCAGGTTCGCGTCGTGAGTCGCGCAACCGCCGCGTCATATCGCGCCTGGAGTCCCGTATCCGCCGATACCCGCAGCAGCACGCCGAGCGCCCGAACCACGCCGTCCTCGTAGCCGGACGACTCCGCCTCCCGGGCCGCCAGGTCGAGCTGCCGGATGCCCTCGGCCTCGTCCCCGAGCCCCAGCAGCGCCTCTCCCCTCACCATGAGCAGCAGTATCCGGGGCACGTCGGCCGTGCCCGATCGATCGTCGAAGGCGAGGGCCTCGGTCGCCGTGTCGAGGGCCGGGCGCCATTTCCCGGCGTCGACCCGGTGCCGGGCGAGATGCTGCATGGCCAGTCTCTCGGTGGTCCGGTCGCCGGCCTTGCGCGCCAGCTCCACAGCTCGCTCGCATCCCTGCGCAGCCTCGTCCGGGCCGCCGAGCGCCGCTCGGGCCATGGCCAGGACGATCAGCGCGTTCGCCTCGGAGACCAGGTCGCCCGCCCGGGAGGCGAGCGCGGAGGCGGCCTCCAGGTGAGTGAGCGCCTCCGTGATGCGTCCTTCCTCGATCAGCACCCAGCCGAGCACGTTCAGTATCCGCGACTCGCCGTGCTGGTCGGCGTCGGCCCGTGCCGCCTCGAGCGCGGTCTCCAGCAGCGGGGCCCAGCCGTCCCGCACGCGCCATACGATCAGCGGCCACAGCGTCAGGACGATCCGCCAGGTCCTGCTGTGCAGCCCGGCGGCGCGCGCCGCGGCCGCCGCCAGCGTGAGGTCGTCCCTCTCGGCCGCGTACCAGGCCACGGCGGCGGACCGGTCGCCGAACTCCCGTACGACGGCGGGCGGCTGGAAATCCGCCGGCATAGGGAAGCACTCCTCGTTGCCGGGCTCGGCCGCCGCCACAGCCGCGAGGGCGGTGGCGATGTAGTGGTCGAGCACGCGCTTGAGCGCATCAGGCCCGGAGTCCAGGCCACGCGCGTAGAGCCGTACGAGGTCGTGCAGCGTCCAGCGGCCGGGCGCCGTCTCCGTGACGAGGTGCGCGACGGCCAGCCGCTCCAGGGCCCTCTCGGCGGTTGCCGGGTCCGTGTCCGCCAGGGCCGCCGCCGCGTACCGGTCGACGTGCGTGCCGGGGTGGCGGCCGAGATGAGCGAACTGACAGGCGACATGCCAGGGGAGCTGTTGCAGCGTCAGGCGCAGCGCCGCTCGCACGCCGGTGTCCTCCACGTCCAGCAGGCTCAGCCGGCGCGTCTCGTCGGACAGCTCGGCGGTCATCGCGCCCAGCGACCAGCCGCGGCGTTGCGCCAGCCTGGCGGCGGCCACCCGGAGCGCGAGCGGCAGCCCGTCGCACAGCTCCGCCAGCCGTCGCGCGGCCACCGGCTCCGCACGCACCCGTTCCTCGCCGAGCACCCCGGCCAGGAGCGCAGTGCCGTCCTCCGGGGTGAGTACGTCCACGGGAACGGGCCGGGCGGCGTCGGTGACGATCAGCCCCGGCAGCCGGTGCCTGCTGGTGACGACGGTGACGCAGCGGGGACCGCCCGGCAGGAGCGGCCTGACCTGCTCGGAGTCACGCGCGTTGTCCAGTACGACGAGGAGCCGGCGGTCGGCGGCGAGCGACCGGAACAGCGCGGCCGCGCCGTTCGCCGACTCCGGAATCCGGCGCTGCGCGACACCGAGCGCCAGCAGGAACTCGCGCAGCACTTCGACGGGGGCCGGCTCGCCCGTATCGCCGAAGCCGCGCAGGTCGGCGTAGAGCCGCCCGTCGGGGAAACCGGCACGGCCGTGGTGCGCCCACTGCAGCACGAGGGCTGTCTTCCCGACCCCGGCAGGCCCGGTGACCAGACAGACAGGCCCCTCGCCCGCGGCAGCCCGGGACAGGGCGGCGAGCTCCCGCGCCCGCCCGTGGAAGCCACGTGGCACGCGCGGGAGCAGGTCGGCCGCGCCGCAGTGGAAGGCGGCCGGGGTTACGGGAGGGAGAGGCGCGGCGTCCACCGTGGCTGCACGGGACGGGGCCGCTGCCTCCGTCGCCGCGTCGTCGGCCTCCTCGCGCAGGGCCATCACGTAGGCGTCCGCCAGCTCGCGGCCCGGGCCGATCCCCAGTTCGTCGGCGAGCAGACGCCGGGTGCGGTGGAACCAGTCGACCGCGTCCGACCGGCGGCCCGCCCTGTGAAGCGCCGTCACGAGGGCGGCGGACAGCGATTCACGCAGCGGGTGGGCAACCGCCTCGGCGCGCAGGACAGCGGCGGCCCGGGCATGCTCGCCCAACTGCACGTAGCCCGCCGCCAGCTGCTCCACCGAGGCCAGCCGGAGCTCCTCCAGCGCCTGCGCGGCGGCCTGGAGCGGTGGGCTCGGACAGACGCCGGCCAGCGCGGGCCCCTGCCACAGCGACAGGGCCTCCTGGTACATCGCCACAGCCTCGGCCGGGCCGCGCTGATCACGGGCCCGAGCCACCAGATCCTCGAAGCGGTGCGCGTCCAGCAGGGCCTTCGGCATGCGCAGGACATACGCCGTGCCCTGAGTGATCAACTCGACCCCGAATGCCCCGGCGTCAGCACTGATCAGCAAGGTCCGCAGCCGCGACACATGCCCCTGAATGACACCGCGGGCGCGCGCCGGCGGCTCCTGTTCCCACAGAGCGGCCATCAGCTGATCGACCATCACCGGGTAATTGGGGCGCAACAGCAGGGCGGCCAGCAGACTGCGCCGTTTGACGGGACCGAGCGGCAGATCGCCGGCCTCGGGGACGACTGACACCGCTCCGAGCAACCGGAATTCCATCTGCCCAATGCCTCCCAGCAAAAGAATTCAGGATAACGGCATGGCTCCCGGCCTCGAGAACCTGCCGACCAGCGGATGGCAACAGCACAGGTCCGAGGTCCGGCCGCGCACGGCGTCGAACCTTCACAGGGGCCCGGACAGCCTGTCCAGGGCTCCAGACCGGCCGGCGGCAAGCGGGGGGCCGAGTGCGACCGCGCGGCAGCTGGCGGAATTCAGCACGCCCAGCGTCTGGCGCCATGGGAACGAGACCGCCGTGCCCCGCCTGCCGATGCGCCGCTCCTGCGGATAGTCGGGAAGCCGGAGCCGCCGATGACCGGACGGGCGGTCGAGGCCCAGGGACCACCCCTTACCAGGCGCCCAAGCCAGGGCGCACGCGGACTGTGGAGCCACCGGTACCTGATCTGCCGGTTCCCGCCGTAGCCGAACGGGCGCGGGGCGGGGCGCTCACCGGACTCGCCGGTCTGCCCTGCCCCACGCCCGTCGCCGGCGTGCGCCGAACGGCTCAGACGCGGTGGACGGTGTGCAGGGAGTCCGCGTAGATCCCCGGGCTCTCCAGGGTGGACGCACCCGAGACGTCCGCCATGGTCGGGCCGTCGGCGCTCTTCCGGCTGGAGAGGAAACGCCGCTTCCCCGCCTGGTCGGGGCCGAGGTAGACGGCCACGTGGTCGACGGCGTACGCGTCCGGATCCACGGGGTCCCCCTCCCTGTCGTTGACGTCGAAGAGGAGCAGGTCGCCCGGCTGCAACTGCCCCAGGTCCGGCGCGGAACCGCCGCCTTCCGCCCGCTGGGCGACGCGGACCCCGGGCGCGAAGTCCACCATCGCCCCGGACTTGCGGGGCAGCGCCTTCTTCGCCGGGTCCTTCCCGGCGACCATGCCCACGCCCATGTGGAAGCCGTAGACCATCCGCACGTATCCCGAGCAGTCCAGGTGCCCGCGCTGGCCCTCCTCCGGCCGCTTCGTGGCGTCCGGGAAGGTCCACGGCCGTTCCATGTAGTCGTGGAAATCCGCGCCGACGGGAAGCAGCCCCTGACTGTCGGGCTTTCCGTACCCCGCCTCGCCCAGCACGTCCGCACCCGCCACCCGCGCATCCCCGCCCCGCACACGCGGGGCACCGGGCAGGAACATCGCCGCGTACGAGAAGACGTCCGGGGCCATCGAACCGGCCCAGCCGCGCACGGTGGCCTCGACGGCCGGTGTCCACTCACCGTCGAACGGCGCGTCCAGGAGCCGTACCCAGTCGCGATGAGTGACCGAGGGCGGCGTCTCCCAGGTGGCCGAGGTCACCTCGAAACGGGTGACGGTCAACGTGACGGGAAGGTTCGCACAGCCGGGGGAGGCGAAGCCGCGGACACCCACCCGCCCGCTGCGCAACCCGGCATCGGAGTCCTCGATCTCGGCGGTGGGCCGCGCCGGTTCCACGCCGGCCGTCGGCCACGCCGTGACCTGCGCCTTCGCCCCCTTGCGGCGCACCCGGACCCGCCACGCGTCACCGGCCCGCACACCCGCGGCGAGCGGACCGGCCTCGGCGAGCACCGCCGTCCTGCCGTCCGTCACCTTCTCGACGCGCAGATCGACCTCCCCCTTCGTGGTGAAGGAGAGCCGGGCCCGGTAGTGGGTGCCGCCGCCCCGGTAGCCGAAGAGCAGCGCGAACGAACAGGCGTTGCCCGTGGGCACCTTGTCGAAGGCGGCCTCGCAGGTGACGTCGGCGTCGGATATCCCGTCGTCGGTCAGGGTGGCGTAGCGGCCCGCCTCCGTGTCCTTGAGGAGCATGGTCGCCGCGCCCTTGCGGACGGCGAAGTCGGCGTCGCCGGGCGTCCCGCCGTACACGCTCCAGGTGCCGCCGGCCGGCGAGTTGCCCCAGCCGGGCTTCAGTCGCCGGCCGGGTTCGAGCGCCGGGTCGGGGACCAGCCGGACGAAGGCGTCGGTGAACGGCTGTTTGTTCTCGGTGAAGGTCCGTTCCGGCCCGGACACGAGTACCGTGCGCGCGCCCTTGGTCAGCACGGCGACCCGCTGCTGCCCGTGCAGGACCTCGGTGCGGACGGGTGTGCCCGGCAGCACCGTCGTGCTCAGTTCGCCGAGGGAGGCACGGGCGAAGGCCGCCGTGTCGTACGGCGTCCCGGTGAAGGTCATCGAGGAGCGCGGGCCGGTCGTGGTGGCGACCGCCGGTACGGGCGTGGCGGGCGTGGTGGGTGTGTGGGTGACGCGGGCCGGGGAAGTGGTCGCGGCGGCCGGGGCAACCGCGGCCGAGACGGTGAGGGCGCCGAGGGCGCCGAGGAGAGCGCGGCGGGAAGTATCGGTCACGCGTCACATCATCCACACCAACTCCCGGAGCGACCGCGTCCGGTGCCACGACCCCCGAACCGCCGGCGTCGCGTCAGGGAGCCCGTCGCATCCGCCTTCGCAGCGGGCCACGACGACCCAAGCGCGGTGGGGAACACAGAGGACATCCGGTCCCGGGGAACATCGGTACAGCGGTTATCGGTGAAAACAATTCGGTGAAAACAATCACGGTCCGGACGGTGCGAGTGCGCTGACCCGGCTCTCGTACCCGCGGCGGGCCTTGCGCTGGGCCGGGACCACCGGTCGCCAGAGGGAACAACCCGGCGCGCGCGGCCCCCAGCGCGATACCGCCTGGACGCGCCGGCCGACTCGGCTCGGCCTACCGGCCGTCCCAGTGCCCTCACTGCCCATCCCCACTGCCGCCTCATTGCCGAGCCGCTCGCCCGTACCGGGATCAAGAGCCGGATGCGCCCACCGTGACGGGAATCGAGCAGGAACGGGACAGGGAGGGCTGGTCAGCGCCGCCGCACCTCGCAGTTGAGCGGCGGGTTGCCGCCGACGCGGCAGACGTCGACGCCGGCGCCGCCGTCGACCACACCCTGGTTGTCGGGCACGACGATCACGTCGTTGCCGTCGAAGCCCTCGACCGATCCCTTGTTCACCACTCCGGAGTGGAAGGTGACGCGGTCGTCGCCCCGGGCCCCGCGGACCAGGGTGCTTTGCGCCGTGGTGGCGTTGTCGAGGTCGATCTGGTCACTGTCCTGACCGCCGCGGACCTTTCCTTCCGCCGTGCCGCTGATCGTGATCCGGTCGCGGCCGAACTGCCCGTCGAGGTCCCCCTCGGGGAACAGGTGGGAGCCCCGGTTCGTCGTGACGGCGTCCGCGCCGTCACCGGCGTTGAGCCGCCCGCGGATGTCGCCGCTGAAGGTGATGGTGTCGTTCCCCGCCAGGGCGTTGATGACATGCCCCGTGTCCAGGAAGGAGCAGATGACGGTGTCGTTGCCGGGAGTGCCGTTGATGACCGGGCCCGGCTGCGGGACGCCGTTGACCGTGCAGGACGAGGCCGCCTGCGCGGGGACGGCGAGGGCGCCCGGAGCCGTCGCGGGGAGGAGCAGGAGAGCCGCCGCGGCGGCCAGCCGGGCGGTGCGGCGGCGCGCGCTGCGGGCCGGGGTGTGCTGCGCTGCGTTCATGAACGCGTTCCCATCGCGAGAAGGGGAGCAGGTTCCATCACGGAACCGGACAATCCCCTTTCTGCCTAGGCCCTGATGCACCAATACCGGGCTTGACTACATGAAACGCCCCGGAAATCACTCGGCCGGGCTAACGTCGGGCCGGCCGCCTGCGTCATGCCGAGTTTTCGTAGTGCGTTCAGCTGTTCTTGGGTCCGGTTGCAGGGGTCGGTCGATGGCGGTTGCGGTCAGCCGCACTGGAGAGCAACTGACAGATGGTCAGAAGCGGGCGAAGCGCGCCAAATGCCGTCGCGGCAGAGTGACGGGGACGGACCCGTGTGAGGCCCGGGGCGGACAGGGGCCTCGCATGATGGGTCTTGCTGAGCGAATCCGTGACGGTTGATGCCGGTGAGGCGTCGAAGCCGCCTCACTCCGCGTATACACCCGGGCTGTGTGGCACTTTTTGTCCACAAGGATGCGTCTTGTTTGCGAAAAATACCCACAAGTCAGCTGATTTATGGTCGGTGTCCGCTTCCGGGCGTGAGGTGCCTGGACGCAAGCGACCTAAGGGGCACGGCTATGTCGCAGACGAAGTTCGACAAGCAGGTGGAGGAGACCGCCGAGGCGCTCGCGTTCGCTGTCGGCCGGTTCCTGGCCGGCCGCGACATGGACGGCATCAGGCGGACCGACGCGACGTTCTTCCGCGCCGGGCGTTGGGTTCTGCCGAAGGTGGAAGGCCGCGTGCCCGCTCGTCGTACCGGGCCGGGTGGCAGCGCCTGGCTTCCGCATCAGCTGCCTGGGCGCGGCAGGGGACGGCAGCTACCCCCTCGGCTGACACCCGGACACCACCGTGCGGACCGCCCGGGATCTGTGGGAGCGCCAGGACGCCACCCTGGCTGCCCTGGAGACCGGCGGGATCGGCGCGGCTTCCGTGGCGTCCGCGGGCGGTCTCGCGTACGGGATCCTCACCCGCGCGCGCCGCGAGCTGATGCGAGAGTGGGTGGAGCCCCTCCACCAGACGCTCGTCGGCCCGCTGGGTATCGCGGAGCAGCAGGCCCCCCGCCGCTACCTCCACGTCCCGCGCAACTTCTCCGACGACGACGCGGCCATACGCGTCGACCTGCCGGTGCACCTGCGCTTCTCCCGCGACATGGTCGCCGACCTCATCACCCAGAAACTCGCCCTGGAAGGCGTCACGTTCTCCTGGCACCCGGCCGGAGCCAGGCCGTACGTGCTCGTGAAGAAGACCCGCCGCCCGCCGGTGAAGGCCCTCTTCAAGAACCCCACGGTGCGCGAGCTGGTGGCCAACGCTCCGGAGTCCGCACCCGTCATCGGGATCGGCGCCGGCGGCCGGGCCGTCTCCGTCGACCTGGACGCCGAGTCCCCGCACATCCTGGTCAACGCCTCCGCCGGCGGCGGCAAGTCGGTGACCCTGCGCTGTATCACCTGCCAGATACTCCACCACGGCGCGCAGGCGTACGTCCTGGACACCAAGCGGATCTCTCACCCGTGGGCACGCGGCTGAACTGCGGCACCCTTCGAAGAGAATGGCCTCAGCAGCATTTGGGCCAGTCCCAGGGCTGCCAGTTCGTCCCAAGGTCGGGGCGCTTCTTACCCACGGTGGCGCCGTTGCTGTTCAGGAGAGCGATGTACGTTGCGAATTCGCCCTGCCACTGCGCATCCGTCACGTTGATCTTGCTCGCGGCGCGGCCATTACCGAGAGGATCGGGCATGCCCATGGACACCCATCCGGTCCACTGCTTGCTGACGGTCCAGCGCGTCCACACCGCATAGTCGAGGCCGACGAGGAACTGTTCCTTCTCGCCGTTCGGAAGCTTGTGGTCCGTCACGCCGTAATCACATATGTACTTGCCGCCGCCCCCCGCGGTGCAGGTGTCGGCTGCCTGGGCCGGCGTGACGGCGACGGCCAGTCCTGCCACGGTGGCGAGGGCGACAACGACGGCCTTGAATCTCTTCAACCTGAGCATCCCGTTCTCTGAATATGACCTATGCGAGACAGGGCTCCAGGCCCGGGCTCTGACACCCCGTTAACCTACCGGCTGCCGGCTAACGGCTCGCTAACGGAGCGCTGACGTCGCCCTGACGCCCCGCTGAGTTCGCTGGCAGCGGCTCGCTCCGATAGCCGGCCCCGCCCCGAGGGGCAGCGCGCACCCGGGCCGCGTGACGCCGGCGTCGGCCGCCAGCGGTGTCCGCGCGCTCTACGGCCCGGCGGGCCGTGCCGCCCGAGCCGGGAGGAGCGTCGGCCGGCTCGGGCAGGGCCCGCGGGCTACGGCCGTACGGCGTACACGTACCGGCTGAAGGGAGCCCTGGGGTCGGAGCCGCCCTCGTCGTTCGCGTACTCGCCGAGCGTCCAGAGCGCGCCGGAGCCGGAACCGTCGTACGTGAGGTCCTCGACGCCGATGTTCAGGCTGGATCTGTGCCGGGGGCCCGCCGCCCAGTTCTGCTTCCACCTGCGCAGCTCACCGGGCCTCCTGGAGGAGTGACTGGTGGTCAGGTAGTACGTGGAGCCGACCTTGACCGCGCCCTGCGTGTGCGTGCCCCGCGGTACGGCGTGCGCCCACTCGGCCCCGGTCCGCAGGGCGCCGGCCGCCGTGAAGGGCCAGCGGACCAGCCGCGGGCTGCCGCTCCTGTCGTACTCGCTGACGAGGAGCCCGGGGCCGCTGGCCGTCCGGTCCACGGAGACCTGCGAGATGACGAGCTTGGGTGCGCGGCCGCTCCAGTCGTAGGCGTGGGTCTGCGGCAGGACGTACTCGTACCCGTGCGCGTGGAACGTCCTCCCGTCCGGCTGACGCCCGATGCCCCCTCCCTTGGTGACCTTGAAGAACTGCCGCAGGTCGAAGACCCTGATCCCCGGGAAGGTGGGCCTTCCGGCGCGGTACATGCTGTCGGCGAGGTAAAGGTGATGGCCGTACCAGGCGATGCCGCCCGCGTGCAGGTCCGGCGCGGCGATGTTGTCCCGCAGCTCGCCCTGATCGTCCCGCTGCGAGTACGGCTCCACCAGCAGGACGTGGCGGTACGTGATCTCCCCGGACGTACTCCAGTTGACGACGGAGAGCCGAGCACCCTGGTTGCCCGTGTTGTCGTACCAGGAGACGAGCAGCGTCTTCGCGGGACTCCTTCCGTCCGCGTCGTAGTCCTGGGTGATGCCCTGGGGCCGCCACTTCCTGCCGGTGAAGTCGGCGGAGTCCCACCTGAACGCGTGCCCGGGGACGCGCCGCTCGGGCTCCACGTCGGGGCGCGTGGGCCGGCTGGGGTGGCTCGACGATCTCGGCCACCGGGTGACGCGGTCGGCCTTCTTGTCGGCTCTCGCCGCCACCGTGGAGAGCGGCAGGGGCTCCCCGAGGTAGGGCCTGAGGCGCCCTAGGGCCCCGTCGTACGGGTAACGCGGGGCGAAGGACGGGGCGTTGCGCCGGTTGAGAGTGAAGCGGGAGGCCGGAAGCCCCACCGCCTCGGCGGTGGAGGGCACGAGCAGTCCCCCGGCCGCGGCGACCAAGGGGGCTGCGGCCATGCCCCTCAGCAACGTTCTCCGTGTGGTGTCCATGACGAGGCACCGTAGGTGTGGAACTCGCGCCTCAGCACCCCTCGTCACGCACGACACGGCATCCCTCCGCTCCCGCCGCCATCCGCGCGGCGAGGAGCACGTACGCGGGGAAGGTCACGTGCTGTTGACGGGCCGCCACTTCCTGTGGCTTCCCGGTCGCACCGGGAGCGGCCGCGCCCATGGTCAGCCCTCCGCCTGGAAGGTCTGGCCGGTGGGCGACTGCCCACCCTGGGAGAAAGACGCGGACGGTGCGCCATCGCAAGAAGAAGGACCGGTCTCGCCTTCGGGATCAGCTCCCCGAGCGAGTCGGCGCGGTGCTGGGTGTCAGTGAGGACACCGCGGCACGGCCGCTATCGGGGCTGCCCCCGGCTGTGGCCGGCGGGGTCTGGAGGTGGCCCTGGGCGAGGCCTGCCGCGGCCGCCCTCTGCGGGCACCGGCCGGGTAGGGCTGACCGGCTGACTGGGCTGGTGAGCTTCCCGAACCCCGCCCCCTGGCCCGCCCTGGGGCGTGGTCGTCTCTGCACGGGCAGGGATACGCCGCCGCACGAAGGAGGCAAGGGCCACGTTCGGCTGCCCCACACTGTAACCGCGGCGAAGGAGACCGAGGGGGAACCTCGCGGCCCGCTGCCGAGGAAGGCCAGTCGCGGCAACGCACCACAACTCGTGCTGCCACTGCTCAAAGGGAAATAGGGAGGCGAGACAGTCATGGCGACGTGGGGACTGATCCTGGAGACAACGGTCGGCTTGGGGGAGCGCAAACACACCGAGGCCTACGTGATAGCGCAGGTGGAAGGTGAGCGTGAGATGGCTCTGGCGGAGCTGGAGAGGCGAGCGCGTGCCTACACGCCGGAGCACCCCAGGAGCCCCAAGCGTCGCCGCCTCTTCCGCGACGGTGATGGATTTCTGCTGATTGTTGACGGTGCGTGGCAGTCCCACGCCACCCGCTTCTCCGCTGCCGAACTCATGGACGACACCGACCGCCCTGCACCAGCGGAACGGGTTGGCGACGAGCCGCTCGCCACGACGCCGGAGTTTCCGCCCCCGCCTCCGCCGTCGGTGGAGCGCGACGAGGACGGTGTGCCGGTGAGACCGGCATGGCTGGGACGTACCGACCTGCCGTGACCTGACCTGACAGGGGCCCCCGGGGAGGAAGCAGCGGGGCGGCTCGGGATATCTGGGGCCATTTGGCTGATGCTCGCTGGTGGTTTCCTGGGTGATCATGGTGGGAGCCGGACGCAGCCCCAGGTCGCCCGGCCGCTTCAGCGCGTCGTGGAGTACCGGACGATGAACGTGCGCCGCTGGGACCGCATCGTCGGCTCCTGGGCGGCCGGCGACCACCAGGGCCTCGACGCCGCGTGGACTACCGATGTCCTGCCGGACCTGGGAAGCCAGTGGGGTCAGTACGAGTACGTCACCAACATCGGCTTCGCCGCGTAGAAGCCCCCTCGGCAGAAGGGTGGTCTCCGGTGCCCGTTGTGATGGCGTACGGTGGGGATCACCGGCGCGGGGTGGAGCAGCTCGGTAGCTCGCTGGGCTCATAACCCAGAGGTCGCAGGTTCAAATCCTGTCCCCGCTACTGCTGAAGAGGGCCCGGATCCATATGGATCCGGGCCCTCCTCATGTGACTGGGCTTCGGGCTGGCCGGCCGCTCGCGTTCACCTCTCGTGAGGGAGCATCAAGGTCATGACGGGCTCGCCCGTATCGCCGGGTTCCGTGATGGCGAAGAGCCGGTCGGCACCGGTCGGTGCCTCACCGGAGGGACGGCTTCCTGGTGATCGCCGCGGCCGTCCTGCTGACCTCGTTCCCGGTGGTCATCTGGTACCGCAAACCGGCGTTCGAATAGAAAAACCCCTGGTCAACCGGTCTTGTATCCGGTCCTGGCCTCGGTCCCGGCCCCCACCCCCCAACCGGCGCCCTCGCGGGGCACGTGAGAATGGAGGGATGGATACCTCCCGGCTTCCCGCGGACGCGCGGCAGCGGCGTAGTGCCGAGATACGCGAGTTCCTGCGGTCGCGGAGGGCTCGGCTGACGCCCGAGGACGTGGGCATGCCCGCCGGGCGTGGGCGGCGGGCGCCGGGGTTGCGCAGGGAGGAGGTCGCGGTCCTGGCCGGTGTAGGGGTGTCCTGGTACACGTGGCTGGAGCAGGGCCGGGAGATCAACGTGTCCGCCGATGTCCTCGACGCCGTCGTACGAGTGCTGCGGCTCGGACCCGCGGAGCGTGAGCACCTGTATCTGCTGGCCGGGCTCAATCCCCCGCAGTGGCGCCCAGCGGAGCGGGAGGTCTCGCCCGGGCTGCGGCGGGTGATCGACGGCTGGCTGCCGCGCCCGGCGTACGTCATCGACCGGCACTGGAACCTGGTCGCCGTCAACAGCGCCGCCCGTCTGGCGTTCGGGTACGGCGAGGGCGACCACAACTGCCTGGTCAGCTTCTTCACCAACGCCGACTTCCGTGCGTCGATCTGCCGCTGGGACGACGCGGCCCGTGACATCGTCGGCCAGTTCCGTGCCGATGCCGCCCGCTACCCGGACGATCCGGAGTTCGGCCGACTCGCGGCCGACATGTGTGCCGTGAGCCCCGCCTTCGCCGAGATCTGGGCGGAACACCCCGTCGGTGGCGCGACCCAGGGCCTCAAGGCCCTGCACCACAGCGAGGTGGGCGAGCTGGTCTTCGAGTACACCGCGCTTCCCGTGTCCGACCTGCCCGGCCACCGACTGCTGCTCTACACGCCCGCGCCGGACACCGAGACCGCGTCCAGGGTGTCCGCGCTGTCGTCGGCGAGACAAGGACCGGTCCCCGGCTGAGCCGAAGGTGGTGGTGACAGACCCAGGTTCGTCCCGCACTCCCCCCGGCGCGGGAGCCGCCGGAGGATCTGAGGCATGAACCGACTCACCAACAAGACCGCCCTGATCACCGGTGGCACCAGCGGCATCGGGTTCGCCACCGCACGCAGACTGCTCGACGAGGGCGCGTACGTCGTCATCACCGGACGCGACCGCACGCGCCTCGACGCTGCCGTCACCCGTCTCGCCGCCGCCCCCGAGCGAGTGCTGGCGGTGGCGTCGGACGTGTCGGTCACCGCGGATCTCGACACGCTGATGCGCCGGGTGGAGACCTGGCGCGGCGGCCTCGACGCGGTGTTCGCCAACGCCGGAGTAGGCATCTTCAAACCGAGCGCGGAGGTGACCGAGGAGGACTTCGACGTCACCGTCGCCGCCAACCTCAAGGGCCTCTTCTTCACCGTCCAGAAAGCACTGCCGCTGCTGCGCGACGGAGCCGCCGTCGTGGTCAACGCCTCCTGGACGCTGCACCGCGGCCTGCCCACCGCATCGGTGTACTCCGCCAGCAAGGCCGCCGTACACAATCTGGCCCGCACGCTGGGCTCCGATCTCGCACCGCGTGGAATCAGGGTCAACTCCGTGAGCCCCGGCTACATCGATACGGAGATGTACCGCGAGGCCAACCCGGATCCTGGCGCCGAGGCCCGCAACGCGGCGGAGGTGCCTCTCGGCTCGCTGGGACACCCCGATGACATCGCGGCCGGTGTCGCGTTCCTGGTGTCCGACGATGCCGCCTACATCACCGGCCAGGACCTCGTCATCGACGGTGGCCTGCTGGGCTGCGTGCCCGTCGCCCGATGAGCACGGCGACGACACCCGCCAGGCGCGGTCCCGGACGGATCATGACGCCGGCTGCGATCCTGCTCGCCCTGTTGATCCTGCCGACGTCGGTGACCGGGTCGGGAGTGGCTCTGCCACACATCGGCCGGGACACGGACGCGTCACTGGCCGCGCTGCAGTGGGTGGTGCACGGCTACAACCTGACGTTCGCCAGTTTCATGCTGGCCTGTGGTTCGCTGGCCGACCGGTTCGGCCGCCGCCGGATGTTCGGTGCGGGGGCGGTGCTGTTCACGGTGTCGTCGCTGGCGAGCGCGCTGGCGAGCGACGTGCTCGTGCTCGACGTGATGCGGGCCCTCGCCGGCGTCGGCGCCGCCGCCCTGCTGACCAGCAGCAGCTCCATCCTCGCCGCGGCCTTCCAAGGAGCGGCGCGGACCCGGGCGTTCGCCGCCATCGGCATCGTGACGGGCGCCGGTCTCGCCCTGGGGGCGATGGCGGCGGGCACGCTCACGGACGCCTTCGGCTGGCGGTCGTTCTTCGCCCTGCACGCCGCGCTGATGCTGCTCGTCCTGCTCGCCGTCCCGTTGATCGACGAGTCGCGCGGCGCGTCCTCCGCCCGGGTGGACTGGGCCGGTACGGCTACGTTCGTCGGTGCTCTGTTCCTGCTGATGCTCGGCACGGTCGAGGGGCCGCACTGGGGTTGGGGCAGTACCGAGGTGCTGGGCCTGCTCGCCGGGTCGGCGGTACTGATGGGCGCGTTCGTCATGGTGGAGCGGCGCGTGCGGCATCCCATGCTCGACCTGAAGCTGCTCCGCAACGCCAGGTTCATGGCGTTGTGCCTGATCCCGGTGGTGGTCACCTTCTCGTTCGTGGTGCTGCTGCCGCTGCTGCCGAACTACCTGGTGGTGGCGAACGGCTCCTCCAGCCGAGCGGCCGGGACCACCATGCTGGTGATGACCCTGCCGATTCTGGTCACTCCGCTGCTGGTCGGAAGGCTGATGGCCTGGGGGCTGACCACGCGGGGGGTGTTCGGCCTCAGCCTGGTGTGCCTGACCGCCGGGACCGGATGGCTGGCTGTCGTACTCCGGCCCGACGTGGGCCTCAGCGCGCTGGCCGGTCCGCTGGTCACCCTCGGGGTCGGCCTCGGCCTCAACTTCGGCCTGGTAGACGGTGCGGTGCTGACCGTGGTGGCACCTTCGGCCACCGGGACGGCGGCCGGCTTCCTCAACACGCTCCGGCTCGGCAGCGAGGCCGTGGTCATCGCGGCCGTCGGCTCCGCGCTGGTCAACCTGGCCCGGGGACGGATGGGCGAGGGCCTCAGCCGTTTTCCCGCCTACGGCGACGGCGCGGACGAACTGGCGAACCGGGTGAACGCGGGAGATCTCACCGGGCCGCTGACCTCCGTACCGTCGGAAAGCCGCCCGGAGTTCAGCGACTTCGTCGCCCAGGGCCTCACGGACGCCTGGCAGACGGTGCTGTGGGTGAGCGCGGCGATCTGCGCGGCCCTGTCCGTGGCGATCTACGCCATGCTGGGCGGCTCGGAGCCGGACAAGGGGCAGGGGACGGAACCGGCATCCGCGCCGACCGCCGCCGCGGATGCCGTACCCCGGTGAACGTCGAGCAGAAGAGAGAGGGGGGGCGGGCGGCGGCTGGTTCCGCCGTCCCACTCCGCCCCAGCTTGTTCTTTTTCCTCCGGCGTCGAACGGCGGCCCGAACGGGGTCACTCACCTGGGAATTCTCGGGACGCGGGGGACAGCTCTTCGATTCCTCCAGGACCAGCTCCCGGGCCACCAGCTCGTCGTAGCGCTTGCGCGTGACGCTCCCGATCTTCGCGTTCGCGGGCATGCGACCCACCCCCACGAGGCGCGGGGTCGGCTCTCGCGGCGTGGCGGACCGCCGGCATCGGTCCATGAAGGGCCTCCGCCGTGGCCGCCCACAGCGCGACGAGCGGCACGATCGTCCTCATGAATGGCTTCCCTCCCCCCCATGTCACGGCCGGTCAACTGGCGTGCCGTCACTTTATGGCTGGGGGGAAGCGGCAGGCTCAGGGCGTCCTGGACCCACCCTGGGCCGGTGCCCTCGCCCGGCTCGGCACGCCCGAGCGGTATCGGCGCCGAGTACGGGCAGGAGGGCGGCTGCCGGGAGTGAGGTTCCTGTCCGGGCATCAGTGGGGGAAGCGTAGGCGCCGGTGGTCTCTTGCGCGTGGCTTCGGCTTACCGCCCTGCCGGTGTGCAGCCGGGGACAGACTGTCCCCCAAGAGCCGACGGGCGATGAAAGGGGCTGTGATGTCCGGTCTTGCGTATGAGGATCTGGAAGAGACCGCCAGGCTGAAGGCGATCATGTGTGTGACCGGACCGAACGCGCTCGGATACACAGGGACAGCCACCCGGGCGTGCTCGGTGTTGCCGGACAAGGGACCGGACATGTTGCGGGTCGACGTCCACCAGCCCGGAGACCGGTCGTCCACCGTCCAGGACCTGTACAACGCGCTGAAACTCGAAGGCGTCCACGGCCCACGGCCCCGGCGTCTGGCGGACGCTGAGGACCTGATCGTCTCCGAACTCGCCCACACCCCACGCCTGGTCGTGGTGCTCGGCGCCCACGAACTACAGACCGTGGCACTGAAGATGATCTAAGCGATGTGGGCGCACCTGGTACCCGGCCACTTCGGACTGGTGCTGACCGGCCTGAGCGGAAAACTGGAGAAGATCCTGGACCGCCCGGCACTGGCAAGCCTGAAATCCTGCGTGTACCTGCGCCACCGCGTCCAGCCCGAACCCGCATGAGTGCCCTGGGGCGCCCCGGTGGTCATCAGGTGTCGATCAGTACCATCAGCGTCATCACGTCCTCGCCACGGTCACCGGGCCCGACTTCAGCGATCAGACGGTCCTCGAAGCCCCGGGCCTCGGGCTCGGGATAGACGACCACCTGATACTCCTCCGCAGGGGCCTGAGAAAGCTCGGCAGCGACCATCGGCAAGATCTGTGCGAGCCTCTCCCGGTCGTTCATCCGAAAGCCCCTAACCTCCGCCCCGCCCGCCTCTTTACGCGCCGGACAGCCGTTCTTCCACCCACCGCTGGGCCGCCGCGAGGTCGGCCGCCGTCCCGGCAGGGACGAAGGAGAACCCGTCCCACTCCTCCAGAGCCCTCGGCTCGCCGGGGCGGAGGTGGCCGGCGCCACCGTGGAGCGGGCGGTGGCGGCGGTAGATGTCCAGCGGCGGGCGGCGCCGTTTGTCGTACGGCGCGAGCCGGTCGTCGGCGTCGAGGCGGGGGACGGCGCGGGAGGGCTGGTTCGGCGGCCCGGGCCGGGAGTGCTTGCCCATGGAGGCGATGCTCTCAGGCCGCGACCGCCGTCGGGCGGGAACCCGCGAGATCCGCCCCCCGGGTGCGGACCTCCTCCACCGCGGTGGTGACGTACGGGTGGGCGGCGGCCGGCAAGGTGTTCAGTCGGGAGGCGACGAGGGTGGAGTCGAGGCGGGCAGCATCGTCGAGGGCCTGCCGGGCCGCGGCGGCGCCCTGCTCCGGCTCGCCCTCGTCGAACAGGGCGGCGGCCAGCCCGACGCGGTCCATGACCTTGACCCGGTCGAAGCCGGGCCTGCGCAGGGCGAGGGCGTCAGTGAAGTGGCGACTCACGGGCCTGCGGCCGGGCCCGTCCGGGAGAGGCCGCAGGTGCCAGCACGCTCGGTGGCGTCGAAGTACGCCACCCACTGCGGCACCTCTCCCAGGCCGTCCGCGACCAGGTCGTCGGCGGGGCCGAGGTGTTCCACGGAGCTCAATCAGAGTGCACGGACGGCGGGCCGAGATATCCGTCCCTTCGCCCCCTTCCCGCGCGGGAAGATAAAGCCGTCCGCTTCCGTCGTCTGCCGAGGTTCCGCCCATGTCGCCCACCTCTGAGCCCGCGGTCGCGACCCCCGCTTCCCGGCCTGCCCTTCCTCGTCGTGTGCTGCGCCCGGATCAGCAGCAGGCGGTCGCTAAGGCGGTACGTCATCTGGCTCGCCCGCACACCCGTGGGCATATCGTGTCGGCCTGCGGTACCGGGAAAACCTTGATCGCACTGCGTACCGCGGAGGCCCTGGACGCCTGTCATCTGCTGATCGCGGTACCGTCTCTGGACTTGATCGCCCAGTGGGCCCGGAGTGCCCGTGCGGATGGCCGTACCGAGGCGTTGATGGCGGTTTCCTCGTTGAACGCCGCCAAGCATCCGGTTCTTGCGGGTGCCGGGGTGCACAGCACCAACAGCCCGGGGTTCCTGGCGTCGTGGCTGGCCCGCAACGAACAGGCGACGGTGTTCGTGACGCTGGATTCCCTCCCGAAGGTCGAGCAGGCGGCTCACACCTCTCATCCGGCACCTGTGTTCGATCTGCTGGTCGTGGACGAGGCGCACCGCACTGCCGGCAGCTGGGCCAAGGAGTGGACGGCCCTGCACGACAACGCCCGGATTCCGGCCGACCGCCGTCTCTACCTCACCGCCACCCCTTACGAGTGGGAGCCGCCGCGTCTGACGGAGCCGCCGACCACCCGCCCGGCCTTGAGGCGCACCGCAGCCACGGCCCCGGAATGGGACACCCCGTCCCTGATCGCGTCGATGACGGACACCAAGACCTTCGGCCCCCGCCTCCACACCTACTCCCACGCGGACGCGATCGAGGCGGGCGTCCTCGCGGACTACCAGCTGATCGTGCCCACGGTCACCGACACAGTGCTGCGCACCGCTCTCACTGATATGGACGCTCACACCGGGTTTGCCCCGACCGCGCGCCGTACGGCGGCGCTGCACCTGGCCGTCCTCAAGGCCATGACTGAGCACGACCTCCACCACGTGATCGTCTACTTCCAGCAGATCGCCGACGCCTCTGACTTCGCCTGCCAGTTCGCTCACACCCTGCGCACCCTCCCCACCGACCAACGCCCCGGCTGGGCCGACACCCTGGTCGTGCAGTCGATCAACGGCACCCACACCCCCGGCCAACGCACCGACATCCTCAACGACTTCAAAGACGCCCCTCGCGCGATCCTCACCAACGCACAGGTCCTGAGTGAAGGCGTCGACCTGCCCGCCGTAGACGGCATTGTCTTCGCAGACCGCACCGCGAGCGTGCGCCGCATTGTCCAGGCTCTCGGCCGCGCCCTGCGCAAACCACCCACCCTCCAGCACAAGACCGCCAGCCTGGTCATCCCGCCTACACCCGCCC